>DATKBT010000125.1:0-467623 GCA_035546295.1 Thermoanaerobaculia bacterium
ACGTGGAGCCCGTGCGTCCGAGCCCGTCGTGGGCCGTCTCAACTCGAGGAGCCAGAACATGACCCGACCCCGCCTCGTCTCCGCTCTCCTCTCGGCTCTCGCGCTGGCTCTGCTGCTGACGCCGGCCGCGGCCGCCTCCGAGTCGTCCTCGAAGGACACGACGTCGCAGCCGACGTTCTACCGGGACGTGCTGCCGGTCCTGCAGCAGAACTGCCAGGTCTGCCACCGCCCCGGCGGCGCCAACCTCGGCGGCATGGTGGCTCCGATGTCGTTCGTCGAGTACGCGGACACGCGCCCGTGGGCGAAGTCGATCGCCCGTCAGGTCGAGGCGCGAACGATGCCCCCCTGGCACGCGGCCCCCGAGCACCACGGGACCTTCGTCAACGAGCGCACGATCAGCGACGCCGAGATCGGCACCCTGGTGCGCTGGGCCAACACCGGCGCTCCGGCCGGCGACTCCGCCGACGCGCCGCCGCCTCGCGAGTGGCCCGACACCGGCGGCTGGTCGATCGGCGAGCCCGACCTGGTGCTCGACATGGGCGAGACCTACCTGGTCGCCGACGACGTCGAGGACCACTACATCACCTTCGTGACCGAGATCACCGAGGAGGTGCTCCCCGAGCCGCGCTGGATCAAGGCGATCGAGTTCCGGCCCGGCAGCCCGGTGGTCCATCACATCATCGCGTTCCCGCTCGGCGGCATCGCCCCCGGCAACGACCCGACGACCTACCCAGAGGGATACGGCGCCAAGCTCGAGCCGGGCACCAAGGTCCGCTGGCAGATGCACTACCACAAGGAGCCGGGGCCGGGCACTGCGGTCGAGGACCGGTCGATGGCGGCGATCCAGTTCTACCCGCCGGGCTACACGCCCGAGCACCCGATGCTCAACGATCCGCTGGTCAAGCACGACTTCGTGATCCCGCCGGGCGACCCCGCCTACAGCGCCACGGTGTCCACGAAGTTCGAGCGTGATTCGCTGCTGATGGGCTACACCCCGCACATGCACGTGCGTGGCAAGTCGGCCCGCTACGTCGCCAAGTACCCGGACGGCACCGAGGAGGTCCTGCTCCACGTGCCGGAGTACGACTTCAACTGGCAGACCCACTACGAGTATCCGCCTCCCGGTAAGCGGATCCCGGCGGGAACCGAGATCGAGCTGACGATGACCTGGGACAACTCGGAGGAGAACCCCAGCAACCCGGATCCCACCGCCGAGGTCCGCTTCGGTCAGCCGACCACCGCCGAGATGATGTTCGGCTTCGTCTCCTATGCCGACGCCGAGCCCGGCTACGTCCCGGAGGAGGGCATCGGCTTCTTCAGCGGTCGCGGTCGCGGTGAGCGGGACATCGACCCCGAGCGGCTCAAGGCCCTGGTCAAGGAGAGGCTCGGTCTCGACTGGGACACGCTGAACGAGGAGCAGCGCCAGCAGATCCTCGAGCGGCTGCGCGAGCGCCAGCGCGGCGCCGAGGAGACCGGCGCGTCCGACGGCGCGGTGTCGGGCTCGCGCTGAGCCCAGCTCCTTCCGACGGGCTCAGTTGGAAGGGTTCTGTTCGAATCGGCCGGCGTCGCCGCTCTCGAAGCCCTCGGTGAGGAGGACGCCCGGGAACTCGAAGAGGATCGTCTCGGGCTCCAGCACCTCGAACAGGTCGAGGCTGTGGACGATGCCGGCGGGCGGACGGCTGGCGTCGAACCAGAACGAGTACATGGTGCCCCAGCGCAGGGCATTGGCGTTGGGGGCGACGTCGCAGGTGTCGGTGAACCAGGTCACGCTGTCGGCGCTCACCGCGGTCTCCCAATCCGTCGTGTCGTAGGGCTCGCCCGAGTGGGAGTCGACGTCGCGGAAGCCGACGTCCGTGATAGGGGTGGGGCCGGGAAAGGTAACCACCAGGGCGCGCGCGCCGCGGTTGGAGTTCAGGTTGTGGACCGCGTACTCGTAGTGGTAGGTGCCGTCACCGAGCCCGGTCACCTTGCGGGCGACGTGGAAGCGTTCGGTGGGCAGCGGGCCGTACTGCGTGTCGACCGTCATCAGCTCGACCTCGGGGTCGACCGCCGGCCACGCCGCGATCGCCGGCTGCTCGCGGAAGGTGCTGCCGGTGAGGCTCAGGTCGAGGGTGCCGGCGGCGACCGTGACCCGGCGGTACGAGGCGTTGTTGAGGCCGTTGCCGGCGGCGGCGTCGTCGGCGGCGACGTAGTGTCCCTCGACCCAGTAGAGCGCCCCCTGGTTGAGGGCGGGGTCGAGATCCGAGCGGGTCACCTGGAGGCGCTGGTCGATCACCTGCGGAGCGGGCGGCTGGGTCGGCGGGAACGGGAACAGCCCGGTCGCGCCGTTGACCTCGGATCGGGGGCCGAGATAACTACGGTTGCCGTTGAGCGAGGCGCTGTAGGGATCGGTGCAGCCGACGCCGAGCTGGTCCCCCCCCAGGGTCGGGCCGCAGCTCGCGCCGCAGCTCGCGTTGGTCTGGTTGACCGAGAAGAATCCGTGCTTGAGCCAGCTCGCGCCGAGCTGCTCGAACCTGCCGTCCTTGAGCCGGTAGAGGTTCTGGGCGATCACCGGGTGCTGGGTGTCCTCGCAGTACTCGCGGTCGTCGTCGCACCACCAGACCGGCTGATCGCCGACGTTGCACGACGTGGTGCCCACCGAGTAGGCCTGGAGGTCGCCGAGGGCGCCGTAGTTGGCGGTGTCCTGCAGCGAGATCACCGTGACATCGGGTCCGCTCGATTGACCGGAGCCCTGGACCGACGCCACCCTGAGCGGGCCGTCGACCACCTGCGCCGCAGCGATTCCCGCCCCGACCGCCGCGCACAGCAGCGCCGCGACGGCGGTGGTGCGGGATCTGCGGTCTCGTGGGCGAGGAGGCGTCATGGCAACGGGAGAACGGGTGCCGAAGGCGTCCGAGGGAGCACCCCCATCGAGCGCGCCGCCTCCAGGTTCTCCCGGGCCTGGAGATGGCTCGGATCCAGTCGCAGCGTCTCCGCGAAGAGATCCGTCGCCGCCTGGGCATCGCCCTGCAGGGCGCGAACGACGCCGAGATTGTAAGCGAGATCCGCCGAGCTGGGCGCCCGCTCGCGCCCCTCCTCGAGGACGGCGGCGGCCTGCTCGAGATCGCCGGACCGCGCGGCGACGATGCCCAGGTCGTTGTAGGGGCGATCCCACGCCGGCCAGCGCGTGCTGGCGCGGCGATACGCGGCGGTCGCGGCTGCCAGGTCGCCGCGCGCCCAGGCCTCCCGGCCCAACGCGCGCAGCAGAGCCGGCGTCTCCTCGCCCAGCTCGCGGGCGCGAGCGGCGCTCTCGGAGAATGCGGCCGCGTCTCCCGAGAGGAGGTCGAGGGTCGCGAGCTCGGCGGCGATGCCGGGGGTGGCGAAGAGCCCCCAGCCGAGCGCGCGTCGCAGGTGGGCGCGCCCCCGCTCGAGGCGTTCCAGCTCGCCCTCGGTGAGCGCCGGCGCCGGCGAGGCGACGTCGAGCGCGGCGAGCAGCGGTGTCGAGAGCGTCCGTGTCGTGTGTTGGCCGAGGAAGGCGCTGGCGCGCACCGAGGCGCTGTGGACCCAGAACGCCGCGAGCAGGACGGCCGAGGCGACGAACGCCCAGCCGGCTCGCTGGAGCCGTCCCTTCCACCGCAGACGAATCCGGCGGACCGTGACGTCGCGCCGTACGGCGAGGCGCACCGCGACCAGCGTCAGGAACGACAGGATGCCGGCGAGCCCCAGCGCCAGCAGGAAGGGGACGGCGCCGTAGAGCCCGCGGAAGGCGAAGAACGCGCCGGCGAAGGAGACCGCGAGCACCACCTCCTCCCACCCGGCGAGCCGCGGCTTCGTCTTCGCCGGCCGCTCGACAAGGGGCCGAGCGAGCCACGGGATCGGACCCTTGCCGTAGTAGAGGGCGTCCTTGGGACAGACGCTGACGCAGTCCTGGCACTTCATGCAGTCGCTCGAGACGACCATCCCCCAGTCGCGCACCTCCTCGTGGACCCGCACGTTCGACGTGCACACCGCGGTGCAGTGGCCGCACCCCTCGCAGGCGTCGGTCACCCGGATGCGCAGTGGGGCCACGCGGTCGGCGACGCCGAAGATCGCGCCGTAGGGGCAGGCGTAGGCGCAGAAGCCCTTGGCGCCCAGGAAGTACACGATGCCGAAGCCGCAGACCAGGAGGGTCAGTCCGCCGATCGCCCAGCCGGGGAAGGTGGCCCAGAAGTGCTCGGTGGTGAGCTCCGCTCCACCCCAGCGCAGCCCCTCTCCCGCGCCCAGACGGTGCGCGAGCGGCCACAGGAACATGTAGGCGAACGCCAGCGACGGGACCGCCCGGAGGGCTCGCGAGCGCAGCGGCTGCGGGCGGATCCCGACCCGCGCGAGCAGCCAGCGGGCGAGGTCCTGCAGCGCGAGGAGGTGGCAGCCCCAGCCGCAGAAGAAGCGGCCGAAGATCGCGGTCGCCACGATGGCGGCGGCGAAGAAGAGCAGCCCGGCGTTGATGACTCCCGCACGCGAGAACGCCATCGCCTCCGACGGCTCGACGGGGGTCACCGTGCGCCCGGCGACCAGCCAGTGGACGATGTGCGCGCCGATCAGGAGATGGACGGCGAGCAGCACCAGGGCGCGCCGCCGCGCATTGCGCGAGCGGCGGAGGCTGGGCCGCGGGCGACGGAGATTAGGGGCCGGATCGACGACACGGAGCTCGGTCACGCGCCAACCGTAGCGCGTCCGCGGCCGCGGCGGAATCATCGCGCGCCACCCGCCGTGACACGGTGTAACATCTCCAGCACAACGAACCGGACATCCGATCCGAAGGAGCTTTCGAGATGAAGAAACTCGCCCTGACGGGCGTTCTCCTGCTGCTGCTTCTCGCGCCGGCGGCGTTCGCGGCCCATCACGTGAACGGCACCTGGCAGCTCGACGTCACCCTCGGCGACGGCCAGGGCGGCCAGGCGACGCTCACCCTCGAGGAGGGGGAGGGGGGCAAGCTCACCGGCAAGTACAGCGGCGCCCTCGGCGAGGAAGCGCTCACCGGCACCGTGAACGGCAACGAGGTCGAGGTGTCCTTCGACTCCCAGGCCGGCAAGATCACCTACAAGGGCACCGTGACCGGTGACACGATCGAAGGCACCTGCACCTACGGCCAGCTCGGTGAGGGCACCTTCAAGGGAACCAAGAAGGAGTAGCTGGGGGACCGGTCCGGACTGCCGCCTCGACCCCGACGGCTCCTCGGAGGGTACGCTGTTCGCCGTTCGCCGGGATCGCCTGGCGAGACAGCAACCCCCTCGAGAGGAGCTCCACGTCATGGAGAAGTCGTCCCGGTCCCGCGCATTCCTTCAGGTTCTGCTTCTCGTGCTGGCTGCCCTGGCTCCCCCTCTTCCAGCCCAGCCGCCGGCGACGAGCGCCGGAGAGGTCGACCGCACGATCCACGTCCCCGCGGGCTGGGAGGGAGCGTACGAGTTCGGCTACGCGCCGGCAGTGCGAGTCGGGAACAGGGTGATCGTCTCCGGGATTCCGGCCGGTGGTGACGGCACGTACGAGGAGAAGGTCCGGCGGATGTACCAGCGCGCCAAGGATCTGCTCGCGGACGCTGGCGCCGGCATCGACGACGTCGTGGAGCTGATGACGTTCCACGTCGAGCCCCGGGACTCGCCGGCCTTCCAGCAGGAGTTCCAACGCTACATGCCGATCCACCGCGAGTTCTTCGGCGAGCATCGGCCCGCCTGGACCGCGATCGGGGGCAGCACCCTGCTGGCGCCCACCGCGGTGGTCGAGATGCGGGTGGTGGCGGTCGTCGGCTCTGGCGAGAACAGCCGCGTGGTCCGCTCCGGCCAGTGACCCGACGTGAGGCGCGGCTAGGTCGACTAGGCCAGCGGAAAGTTCTTGCCTGCCTTGAGGCAGGCGGCGGTCGTTGGTCTCGCGCAAGCGCAAGACCAAGGTTCTTGCCTGCCTGCGGCAGGCGGCGGTCGTTGGCCTCGCGCAAGCGCGAGGCCAAGGCTCACAAAACGGTCAAAGTTCGATCAAGCCGCTGCGCTCGCCCAAAGAAACGGCTGTGGCCTGGTCGACCCAGCCGCGCCCGCTTGCGGGCTTGCGGCGCACGAGTGATCGCTAGCGGGCTCGTGGTATGACCGCGCCGCGACCTCGCTGCTCGTTGGGGAGTGGTGAACACCACGAGCCCGCTAGAATTCGGCCCCGCATGCCGATCGAGACGACTGCCGACCTCGAGGCCCTGACTGCGGCCGGGCGCGTCGCCTGGAAGGCGCTCGACGCGATGGTGGCGGCGGTGCGCCCTGGGATCTCGACCGCCGAGCTCAACGAGATCGGCGCCCGGGAGATCCGGCGTTTGGGCGCGCGTGCGGCGCCCATGATCGACGCGGGCTTCCCGGCGGAGTGCTGCATCAGCGTCAACGACGCGATCGCCCACGGCGTTCCCGGTCCCTACGTGCTGACCGCCCGAGACCTGGTCAACATCGACGTCAGCGTCGAGCTCCACGGATTCTATGCCGACAACGGCGCCTCGGTGGCGGTCGGCAACCACGACGCCGAGATGGCGCGTCTGTGCGACGCCGGACGGAGGACCCTGGCGAGCGCGCTCGCCGCAGTGCGTGCGGGAGACCTGCTCAACCGGATCGGCCTGGCCGCTGAGCGCACTGCCAGCGCCAGCGGCTTCGAGGTCATCCGGGAGCTCTGCGGTCACGGCGTCGGGCGCTCGCTCCACGAGTACCCGGGCCAGGTCTGCTCCTTCTACGAGCCCTCGGACCGCCGCGTGATGACCGAGGGCATGGTGCTGGCGATCGAGCCGTTCGTGTCGACCGGGGCGCGGGGCGTGCGGCGCGCCGCCGACGGCTGGACGCTCTCGACCGACGACGGCGGGCTCGCGGTCCAGTACGAGCACACCGTCGTCGTCACCCGCGCCGGCGCTCTGGTGGTGACCGCACCGGAGCCCTATACGCTCTGAACGGGCTCCACGAGCGGCCTCAACCGCCGCCGAGGGCGATGTCGTAGGTGGCGACCTGTACGAGGTCCGGGCGCTCCTGCTCGGAGAGCGAGATCTCCTGCGAGAACGCCTCCTCGCCGGGGGCTTCGACGTCGAGCCGCAGGATCCGCGGCGCGTCCCAGAGCAGGACCTCGTAGGTGCCGTCCTTGGCGACCTCGGCCTCGACCGACATCTCGGGGGACTCGGGAGCTCCGACCTCGAGGGTCGCGCCTCTTGCCGGCTTGCCGTCGGGGGTCGTGATCCGGCCGGTGAGCACCGCGTAGATGCCCTCGGCTCCGGGGTCCTGCCCCTGTGGCCAGAGGATGGGATGGACGGCTCCGAGCGCGTTGCGCGCCACTCCGATCGTGGTCTCGACCGAGCGGTATCCGTCCTTCTCGAAGGTGAGCCGCAGGTTGATGCCCTCGAGGTTGAACTCCTCGAGCAAGGGGGCCAGGTTGCGCGCCAGGTAGGCGCCGGTCTTGCGGGTGCGCGTGCGCTGACGGTTCGCGGGCGCGTCGTGGTTGACGACCCAGATGTTGACGTTGGTCATCGGGGTGCCTTCGTGGTCGTAGACCGTCCCGGCGACCCTCGTGTTGTCGCGATCGCTCACGTCGCCCGTGATGTCGACCCCCTCGTTGCGCTGGGCGTTCGCCGGCGGCGCCGCCAGCGCGGCCCCGATCACGAGGCACAGGCCGGCGCGCAGGGCCGAGGCGAGTCTGTTCGTGCGGATGCTCATGTGCTCACCTCCTGAACGCGGACCGCTCGTCGACAGTGGGTTCTCTCGGCGGTGTCTCTCGGAGCTCCTCTGGGGGCCTTCGGCCTCGGATGTTAACAACGGCTGGTAGTCTGCGCTGCAGCGAAGGACCGTTCGACACGCGGCGGGCATCGCAGAACGTCGCGGCCGCCCGAGCGCTCTTCGGGTCTGCAACGGAGATCGACTCCCATGATCGCGCACGGTCGCCGTCTGGTCAGCGCTTCGCGAGACGCGGTGCTGCGCGAGGTCGAGGCGGCGCGCGACGAGCTCGCCGAGCTCACCGCGTCGCTGGTGCGGGTGCCGACGATCAACCCGCCGGGGCGGGACTATCGCGAGTGCGCCGAGCGGGTCGGCGGCTGGCTCGGCGCGCGCGGCTTCGAGGTCGATCACGTGGCGGCCGAAGGGCGGCGCGAGCACACGGAGAAGCATCCGCGGTGGAACGTCGTCGCGTTGCGCTCCGGCGCGGCCCCCCGGCCGCTCGTCCACCTGAACGGCCACCTCGACGTGGTGCCGGTGGGCGAGGGCTGGACGATCGACCCGTTCGCGGGCGCGATCAAGGACGGCCGGGTCTGGGGCCGCGGCGCCTGCGACATGAAGGGCGGGCTGGCGGCGGCGATGATGGCGGCCGAGGCGCTGCGGCGGGCAGGGGTCCGGCTCGGTGGGTCGATCGAGATCAGCGGCACCGCCGACGAAGAGAGCGGCGGCTTCGCCGGGGTCGCGCACCTCGCTCGGATCGGCCGGATCAGTGCACAGCGGGTCGATCACGTGATCATCCCCGAGCCACTCGGAGTCGACCGCATCTGCCTCGGGCACCGCGGCGTCTACTGGCTCCGTGTCGTCGCTCATGGGCGGATCGGCCACGGCTCGATGCCCCACCTCGGCGCCAGCGCCATCGACGCGATGGCGTGCTTCCTCGAGCGCGTGCGCGTCGAGCTCGGGCCGCGGCTCGCCGCGCGGATCACGGCGACGCCGGTCGAGCCGGAGGGCTCGCGCCGCGCCTCGATCAACGTCAACACGATCGAGGGGGGGCAGTCCGGCGAGCCGGTGCAGACGCCGTGCGTGGCCGATCACTGCGAGGCGGTGCTCGACCGCCGTTTCCTCCTCGAGGAGGACGCCCGGGAGGTGCGCGCCGAGCTCGAGGCGTTGATCGACGAGGTGTCGGCGATCGATGAGCGCTGGCGCTTCGAGCTGATCGACGAGATGCTGGTCGAGCCGGTGGCGACGCCGGCGACCGACCGGCTGGTCGGCGTGCTCCAGGGCGCGGTGAAGGAGGTCCTTGGTCGTTCCGCGGTGCTCAACGCCAGCCCGGGCACCTACGACCACAAGCACGCGACCCGGATCGGCGGCATCGAGAGCTGCGTCGCCTACGGGCCGGGGCGGCTCGAGCTGGCGCACCAGCCCGACGAGTGGGTGGGGATCGACGAGCTGGTGGCCTCGGCCCAGGTCATGGCGCTCGCGCTGCTCGAGCTGGTCGGCCCAGCCGCGCCCGCTTGCGGGCTTGCGGCGCACGAGTGATCGGCTGGCGCAAACCGAAGCCGCCCCGTCGCGTAGACGGGACCAGAGGTCGAACGATGCGAACCCTCGGCGCCGAGCTGCGAAAGAGCCTGCGGTCCCTGGCGAGGAGCCGCGCGTTCTCGCTCCTGGTCGTGGTCACGCTGGCGCTCGGGATCGGCGCCAACGTCGCGATCTTCAGCTTGGTCGACGCGGTCCTGGTGCGCCCGCTCGCGCTCGACCCCGAGGGCCGGTTGGTCCAGGTGTTCAACCGCTGGGGGGAAGGGGTCGATCGCGGCCAGCTTTCGGTTCCCCTCTACCACGACGTGCTCGAGGGCACCGGCGTCTTCGAGAGCTTCGCGCTGCACTTCGACTGGCGGGGCGTCAACCTCTCCGCCGGCGACGGCGAGCCCGAGTACGTCGACGCGTTGTCGACCACCGCGAGCCTGTTCGACGTGCTGGGCGTGCGCCCCGCGATCGGCCGCGCCTTCGACGAGTCGCACGACACCGACGCCGGCGAGCGGGTGGTGATCCTGACCGACGAGCTCTGGCAGCGCCGGTTCGGGGGCGACCGGGGAGTGCTCGGCACCGCGATCCGGCTCGAGGAGGAGGAGCCTTACACCATCATCGGCGTGCTGCCCGCGGGGGTCGAGTTCCCGTCCGCCGACATCGGCCTCTGGCTGCCGGTGCGCTTCGCACCCGAGGACCGCGGCGAGCGCGGCAACCACAGCTTCAGCGGCATCGGACGGCTGCGCGAAGGCTCCTCGATCGGCGCCGCCGAGCGCTCGATCTCCGAGCTCGGTCGCCGGGTCCGCGTCGAGCACCCGGAGGCCTATCCGGAGTGGTGGGGGATGGTGGCGGTGCCGTACTCGGAGATCCAGGTCGGCCGCTATCGCACGGCACTGCTCGTCCTCCTGGCGGTCGTCGGCGTGGTGCTGCTGATCGCCTGCGGCAACGTCGCCAACCTGTTCCTGGCGCGCGGCGCGGGCCGCGCCCGCGAGCTCGCGATCCGCTGCGCCCTGGGCGCCGGCAAGCTCACCGTGCTGCGCCAGCTCCTGCTCGAGAGCGCGCTGCTGGCGGCCGGCGGCGCGGTGCTCGGCTGCGCTCTCGGCTGGGGGCTCATCCAGGCGATCCGCGGGTGGCTGCCGATGGCGGTGCCCGGCATCGAGCGCGCCGAGCTCGACCCGCGGGTGCTCGCCTTCGCCGGGCTCGCCACGGTGCTCACCGTGCTGCTGTTCAGCCTGGCGCCGGCCGCGACCCTGCTGCGGCGCGACCTGGTGTCTGACCTGCGGGCGCGAACCGGCGGCGCGTCGGGCCGGAGGCTGCGCGGCCTGCTGGTGGCCGGCCAGGTGGCGCTAGCGACCGCGGTGGTGCTCGCCTCCGGGCTCCTGATGCGCAGCCTGCTCGAGCTGCAACGCATCGACCTCGGCTTCGACGCCGAGCCCGTGGTCATCGCGCGCCTGATGCCGCGGCGCGACACCTACGGCGACGCAGCGTCGCTGCGGTCGTTCGCGCGCCGTGCGGTCGACAGCCTCGAGCGACGGGCCGAGATCGAACGCGCGGCGCTGGTCAACAACCCGCCGCTCGGTCGCTTCAACATGGACCGCTGGATCTGGGTGGAGGGGCACGAGCCGCTCGCGGAGGGGGAGCGGCTGACCGCCCTGTTCCGGGTGGCGACGCCGGGCTACTTCGACGTCGTCGGGCTCGAGCCGGTGGCCGGGCGCATCTTCGACGACCGCGACGACGCCGAGGGGCCGCTGGTGGCGGTGGTCAGCCGCGCGATGGCTCGCCAGTTCTGGGGAGACGAGGATGCGATCGGGCGGCGCCTCAAGCTCGGCATCTCGGCCGAGTCCGACTCGCCCTGGATCACGATCGTCGGGGTCGTGGGCGACGTGCGCGAGCAACTGCTCGAGCCCGGTCGCTCGACCTTCTATCTGCCGTTCGATCAGCTCCCCTTCCCGCTGCTCAACGTCGTCGCCCGCGCGAGCGGAGATCCCGACGGTGTCGGAGCCGCGATCGAGCGCGCGATCCTCGACGTCGACCCCGAGCAGCCGGTGTTCGGGCTGACCACGATGGAGGCCACAGTCTCCCGCGAGGGTGGCCAGTCCCGGTTCAACGCCGTGGCGGTCGGCGGCTTCTCGGTCCTGGCCCTGGTCCTCGCCGCGATCGGCACCTACGGAGTGGTGTCGGCCTCGGTCGCGGAGCGGCGCCGGACGCTGGCGATCGGCGTAACGCTGGGCGCGAGCTCGCGCGAGATCGTGGGCCTCGCCTTCGGCCGCGAGCTGTGGCTGGTCGTCGGCGGCGTGGTGGCGGGTCTGGTGCTCGCCCTGGCCGGCGGCCGGCTGCTCGGCTCGACCGTCCTCGGCGACGTCCTCTACCAGGTCGAGGCGAGCGATCCGGCGTCGGTGGTGGCGGCGGGAATCGTCCTGCTGGCGGTGGCGACGATCGCCTGCTGGGGGCCTGCGCGACGGGCGCGCTCGGTGGAGCCGATCGAGGTGCTGCGGCAGGAGTGAGCGGCGACAGCGGCGCCGGCGACGCGTTACGATGCGGCCGCGTCCGAACTGCCCGCTGGAGATCGCCATGACCGCCACCGACCTCTCCGTCCGCCCCGCTCTCCCGCCCTGCGACCACCAGCCGGCGCCGTACGACGGCCCCTCGCGCGAGGAGGTCCTGTCGCTGCGCCGCCAGTTCGTCAACCCCGGCGTCTTCACGTACTACCGGGAGCCGCTGATGATCGTCGAGGGCCGCGGTCAGTACGTCTGGGACGAGACCGGCAGGCGCTACGTCGACTTCTTCGCCGGCATCCTCACCGTCGCGTGCGGGCACTGCCACCCGAAGATCACCCAGGCGCTCGTCGAGCAGGCGCAGCGGCTCCAGCACGCGACCACCATCTACCTGCACCCCAACCTCGCCGAATTCGCCGCGCGCCTCGCCGCCAAGCTCCCCGAAGGGCTCGACTGCGTCTACTTCACCAACAGCGGGTCGGAGGCCAACGACCTGGCGATGACGATGGCGCGGCTCCACACGGGCCACCGCGACGTGATCTGCGTGCGCAACGGCTACCACGGCGGTACCTCGTCGGCGATGGGGCTGACCTCGATGTCGACCTGGAAGTTCAGCGCGCAGGGTGGCGGACCCATCCACCACGCGCTCAATCCGGACCCGTGGGCCAGCCCGTTCGAGGGCACCGCCGAGGAGGTCGCCGAGAAGGCGGCGCTCGACGTCCAGGACCTGATCCGCTACTCGACTCCGGGCAGGATCGCGGCGTTCCTGGCCGAGCCGATCCAGGGGGCCGGCGGCCTGACCATGGGCGCGCCCAACTACCTGCCTCGCGTCTACGAGATCGTGCGTGCGCACGGCGGCGTGTGCATCGCGGACGAGGTGCAGACGGGCTTCGGCCGTACCGGCGAGCATTTCTGGGGCTTCGAGCACTGGGGCGTGGTCCCCGACGTCGTGACGATGGCCAAGGGGATCGGCAACGGCTATCCGCTCGCCGCCGTCGTCACCCGCCGCGAGATCGCCGAGACCCTGACCGAGCGCATCCACTTCAACACCTTCGCCGGGAACCCGATGGCGATGGCGATGGGCAGGGCCGTGCTCGACGTCATCGAGGAGGAGGAGCTCCAGAAGAACGCCCACGAGCGCGGCGCCCGCCTGCGCGCCGGCCTCGAGCGCCTCGCCGAGAAGTACGAGCTGATCGGCGACGTGCGCGGTCTCGGCCTCATGCAGGGGATCGACCTGACCACCGACCCTGACGCGAGAACGCCGGCGTCGGCCGAGGCCGCGGCCCTGGTCGAGGCGGCGCGCGAGATGGGTCTCCTGGTCGGCAAGGGCGGTCTCGGCGGTAACGTGGTGCGCGTCACGCCGCCACTGTGCGTCTCCGATGCGGACGTGGACTTCGCGCTCCAGGTGCTGGATGCGGCCCTGACCGAGGTGGCGGGGTAGAGTCAGCGGCTCGCCCGACCGCTCATCGACGCTCCTAGGCGACGCCGTCGGGCTACACAGGGACGGTGGAGAGCCAGTCGAGCTTGAGGAGTCGCTCGTCGGCCGTCACCAGCTCGAGGTCGTAGGCGATGGCGGTCGCGACCAGGATCCGGTCCGCGGGATCGGGATGCGGAAGCCTCCTGCCCGCGAGCTCGAGGCCGACCTTCCGGTCGAATGCCGCGTCGCTGATCGGAAACCGGTTCAAGGCGTCCTCGAGCCACCTTCCGGTCGTCGAGGCGAGCTTCACCCTCTGCTTCTCCACGAGGGCTGCGAGCTCCAAGAGCGAAATCGGCGACAGCCAGCAGACCGAGCTATCGTCTTCGAGCAGCTTGCGGGATCGAGGGCGCAGCCGTTTGGAGCCCTCGACATACCAGAGCCACACATGGGTGTCGAGGAGCAGCTGTCTCAGCGCAGCGACTCCCAATCAGAGCTGTCCAGCACCGGCTGGAGGAGAGCCTCCGGATCGTCGAGCTCGATCGTCCCTCGCATGCAGCCGAAACCAGCGCGCTCCACTGCCATGGCCGGCGTCACCTGGACGAGGACCTTCCCCCGCTTGGTCACCAGCAGCGGTTCTCCGCTCTCGCGCACCTCTGCGACGAGAGCCAGGCAGCGGGCCTTGAACTCCGAAACGCTGACTCTCTTCATGCCCCAAGATTATCATGGTCCGTGACCATGGTCATCTTCGTCGCTTCGAGTACCAAAACGCATCGGATTCTCGTGCACCGACGACGCCTGCTCGCTGTCCGACCGGTAATGGGTGTTCTCGGCGGCAACCTCCAACGTCGAGTACACGCTGACCATCACCGACACCCGAACCGGCGGGACCAGGGAGTACTTCAACCCGCTGGGACGGCAGGCGCCAGCGATCACCGACACGGGCGCATTCGCGACCTGTTCGCAATGAGCAGCCCGGCGGCCCCCGTCACTCGTTGCGCAGGGTGAGCGCCGGGTCGACGCCCGCCGCCCTCCGCGCCGGCTCCGCTGCTGCGAGCAACGCGACGAGCACCACGAAGAGCGCGACCACGATCAGAGTGGCCGGATCGAGCGGCGAGACGGCGAACAGCAGGCTGTCGAGCCCTCTCGTCGTTCCCCAGCACAGTACGGTGCCGGCGGCGAGCCCGCCGAGGGTCAGCGCCACGACCCGACCAACGATGCCGCGTACGATCTGAGGAGCGCGCGCCCCCAACGCCATTCGTACCCCGATCTCGTGCCGGCGGGAGGCGACGAGCGACGCCACCGTGCCGTAGACGCCGAGACCCGCGAGCAGCAGCCCCACGGCCGAGAAGAACAGGAACACGACCATGCTGACCCGCCGCAGCGCCACCGAGCCGGCGAGGAGCTCTGCCATCGTCCGGACCTCGTGGACCGGGAGATCGGGATCGAGCTCGCGGAGCGTGGCGCGCAACGGGCCGGCGAGAGCCGCCGGGTCCATCGCGGTCGCCATTGCGATCATCATCGACGCGCTCGCCCCCTGCGCGTGAGGGAGGTAGATGGTCTGGGTCGCGCCGAAGGCCTGCCCCCAGTGGCGGGTCGAGGCGACGATACCGACCACCCTCCGCCACGGCTCGTTCTCGCCGGTGCGCAGTCGGGCGCCGAGCGCCTCCGTTCCGCTCCAGTACCGGGAGGCGAGCGCCTCGTCGACGAGCGCCACCGGATCGCTGTCGGCGCGGTCGGTCTCGTCGATGTCTCGTCCCGCCTTCAGCGGGATGCCCAGCGCGCGAAGATAGCCGGGCGTGGCGATGCGCAGGTGAGCGGCCGGCGGCTCCTCGAAGGTCCTCCCCGAGATCTCGAGCTCGGTCGTGCTGGTCCCCTCGGTCAGCGGTAGGCGATTGACCGCCCCCGCCGCTTCGACGCCGGGAAGTCCAGCAAGCGCGTCGAGCAACTCGGAGAAGAACGCGACCTGGTCCCTTGATTCGGCGTCTGCGGCCGGCAGCGCGATCTGGCCGGTGAGCACGCCGTCGACCCGGAAGCCGACGGGCACCCGCACCAGCCGGTCGAAGCTGCGCACGAGGAGCCCCGCCGCGACCAGGACCGCGAAGGCGACCGCGATCTGGCCACCGACCGAGAGGAGGCGCAGCCGGCTGCGTGCCGCGGAGGGGAGCGGTTTGCTGCGCAGTACCGGCAGCGCGGGGAGCAGGCCGAGCAGCACGCCCAGAAGGGCGATGAGCCCGACGCCGAACACCGCGACCGGCGGCTGAACGCCGACGACGGCGAGTCGGGGAAACCAGCCGGGAAGCGTCCGCGGCAGGACCTCGAGCAGCGACCCGCCCAGGACGAGTCCGAGCGCACCACCCGCCAGCGCCAGCAGCAGACCCTCGGCCAGGAGCTGCGCTGCCAAGTGCCGGCCGCCGGCGCCGAGCGCCACCCGCACCGACATCTCCCGGCGCCGGTCGGTCATCCGCGCAGCCATCAACCCGCCGAGGTCGACCGCGGCGATCAGCAGGATCGAGACGACGGCAGCCACCAGCGCGGGGAAGATCTGGACGGCCGGACCGGCCACCGACTCGGGGAGCTCTCGCAGGGCGAGCTCGAGCGGCTCCGACGCGGGGCGCGAGGCCGAGAGCCGGCCGGCGATCACGTCGAGCTCGCTGCGGACCGCGGCGAAATCGGCATCCGACGACAGCCGTGCGACCACCTCCAGGTATCCGAGATCGCGGCGCTCGCGGCGGTCGTCGCCATAGGGGAACAGGGCGTGCGGAACCCAGAGCTCTTCCTCGTCCGGGATCTGGAACTCCGCGGGCATGACGCCGACGATCCGATGCGGCTGGCGGTCGAGGACGAGGTCGCGCCCGACGATCCCGGGATCGGCCCCCAGGTCGCGTCGCCAGAGACGCTCGGAGATCACCACGGCCGGCGGGGACTCGGGACGGTCGTCCGCCCGGCCGAGCGTGCGGCCGATCAGCGCCGGGGTGCCGAGCACGCGAAAGAACTCTCCGTCGACCGCGGCGGCGGTGACCCGCAGCGGCTCGCCGGCGCCGATGATCGTGACGACCTTGCGGTCGTCGAACCCGGTGACCGCTGTCAGGCTCGCCGTTTGGTCGCGCAGGTCGCGGAGGTCGAGCGCCGAGAGGTTGCCCAGGTAGTCGCCATAGCGCTGCCCGATCACGATCAGACGGCGCTCGTCGGCGTAGGGGAGCGGCCGCAGCACCTCGGCGTGCACCATGCCGAAGACAGCGACTGCCGCGGCGACAGTGAGCGACACGGTGGCGACGACGACGGCGGAGGAGGCCGGTCTGCGACTGAGTGCCTTGAGCGCCCAGCGCCAGATGGGCGACCATGCGCGCGCGACTCTACGGCCGGCACGGGCTCGTGAGCGGCCACGAAGCGCGACCGAGTTGCGAACGATGTCGACGGCGAGGCGCAACGCGATGAGCGTCCGGATCCGCAGCGCGCGGCCCTCGGCGTGCCGGCGCCACGCCCGCGCGAGGTCTTCGTCGATCCGCGCACCGAATCGCCGTTGCAGCTCGCTCGGCAGCAGACGGGCCGCCATCGCCCGCAGCAGCCGGATCATCACCTGCCCCCTCCGGCTGCGCGTGCGCTCCGCACCGCGTCGACCAGCGCCTGCATTCGCCGTGCTTCGGCATCGAGGACCTCGGCGCCGAACGGCGTCAGTGCGTACGGGCGGCGCGGCGGGCCGCCGCTCTCCTCGCTCGGATCGTCGACCTCCTCGATCAGGCGCTCGTCGAGGAGCTGCCGCAGGGTGTTGTAGAGAGTTGCCGGCCACAACCGCACGCGCCCCTCCGTCCACTCGTCGACCTCGTTCATGATGGCGTAGCCGTGACGGGGGCCGGCCGCCAGGCTCAGCAGGATGTGGAGCCACTGCGGTCGCAGCGGCAGGAAGCGGCCGGTGGTGTGGCGGTCGGCTGGCATGTCGAGCGACACTATATAACGAATATTACATAGTGCAAGCTCAATCGAGGAACCCGTTGGCGCGCATCCAGCCGATCGCCTCGCTGACCGACTCGTAGACGCGCAGGTCGTTCACGGCGGCGAGGCGTCGCAGGAGAGCGGGTGCGTCCTGCCGTCCGCCCCGATCAGGGAGTCGCCGGCGCGCAACGGCTGGATGCCGTCGGCAGGCCGCCCCTCGGCGTCGACCAGGGATGGGCCATCCCCGCGACGGAGCCCGTCGGCGTCGAGCGCGAGCGATCCGCGGCTCCCTCCGCGCCGGCGGCCGACGAGGTGGAACACCGCTTCGTCTCCGATCGACACGTCCCCGACGAAGTCCTCGGCGGTCGTGTACTCGTCGAGATCGGTCGCGACCTCGCGGATGTCGAGCTCGAAGAGGGAGACGAGCTCGCCGTCGTCGAGTCGAAGGTAGAGGTGGCGCCAGTAGCGATCGGCTCCGGAGACCCGAGCGTCGCCGTTGGTGTCGAGGACGGCGAGCGGCCGGCAGCGCGATGCCGGCTCCACCGTCGGCGGAGGATCGGCCGGCGTCGCCGGGACCGCCGTCTCCTCTCCTGGTGGCTCCTCTCCTGCCGCCAGCCGACGCTGGGCCTCGGCGCGCTCAGCAGGCGAAAGCGCCGCGAGCAGCTCCTCGATCTGCCGCTCGAGCTCCCGGATGCGACGCACCGCTTCGTCGATCGGGAGCTGAGCGAGCGTCGCCGGGGGAGCGAGGATCGCGAGCAGCGCGATTCCGGCGATCAGATTCCTCCAGAGTGTGGTTTTCGGATGCCGCGTCATTCGGACCTCGGAGGGGAGCGTACAATCCCCCAGAAGCCGCTCAGGCACTCGCCGATTCCCAGTCCGAGGAGGTCTACTCGTGGCGTTCACGCTCCGCTCGTCTGTCGTTCCCCCCGCCATCGCGGCGATCCTCCCTGCCGTCCTTCATGCCGTCCTCCTCCTGGCCGGCACCCCCGCTCTCGGGGTGGACGTCGCCGAGACGAGGCTGCTCTCGGATCCCGCGGTGAGCGACCGGCACGTGGCGTTCTCCTACGCCGGCGACCTGTGGATCGCCGCGCGCGACGGCTCGAGCCCGCGGCGCCTCACCAGCCACCATGGAATCGAGTCGAGCCCGCGCTTCTCGCCGGACGGCGATCTCCTGGCGTTCTCGGGGCAGTACGACGGCAACACCGACGTCTTCGTGGTGCCGGTCGAAGGGGGCGTGCCGACGAGGCTGACCTGGCACCCGTCGCCCGACGCGGTGGAGGGCTTCACGCCGGACGGTGCAGCGATCCTGTTCAACTCGCCGCGCGAAGTCTTCACCAACCGCTACACGCAGATCTTCACGGTACCCAGGGAGGGCGGCTTTCCGACTCGCCTGCCGATCCCCAACGGCCTGCGCTCGGCGATGTCGCCGGACGGCTCCAAGATCGCCTACATCCCGATCCCCGAGCGCTTTCAGCAGTGGAAGAACTACCGCGGCGGCACGACGTCGAGGATCTGGATCTACGACCGGAAGGATCACTCGGTGGTCGAGGTGCCGCGGCCGGAGTCGGGCGCCAACGACACCGACCCGACCTGGATCGGCTCGATGCTCTACTTCCGCTCGGACCGCGCCGGTGAGTTCAACCTGTTCTCGTTCGATTCGGCCACCGGCGTGGTCGAGCAGGCGACGCGCTTCGAGGACTTCCCGATCCTGGCGCTCTCATCGAGCGCGAACACGATCGTCTTCGAGCAGGCCGGCTACCTCCACCTCTTCGACCCGGCGAAGGGGCACGCCGAGCGGCTGCGCATCGGGGTCGCCGCCGACCTGATCGAGACCAGGCCGCGATGGGTCTCGGGACCGGAGTGGATCCGCAGCGTGGATCTCTCACCGAGCGGCGCACGGGCGGTCTTCGAGTACCGGGGCGAGATCCTCACCCTGCCGGCCAAGAAGGGGGATGCGCGCAATCTGACCCAGACCACCGGAGCCCACGAGCGCAGCCCCGCCTGGTCCCCGGACGGCAAGACGATCGCCTACTTCTCGGACGACGGGGGCGAGTACCGGCTCCACCTCGCGTCGCAGGACGGACGTGGCGAGGCGCGCGTGATCGAGGTGGAGGGGCACGGTTTCTACTCCGATCCGGTCTGGTCCCCGGACGGCGAGTGGATCAGCTACGCCGACAACTCCCAGAGCCTCTACCTGCTCGAGGTCGCGAGCGGCAAGTCGCGGTTGGTCTCGAGCGAGCCGCACTTTCGGCCCGGACAGCTCACACCCGCGCACGCCTGGTCGTTGGACTCGCGCTGGCTCGCCTATACGCGCGACACCCGCGCCTACATCTCGCAGGTCTGGGTCTACGACACCGTGAACGGCTTCTCGACCGCGGTCACCGACGGGCTCAGCGACTCCAGCGAGCCGGTGTTCGACCGGAGCGGCAAGTACCTCTACTTCCTGGCCTCGACCGACGCCGGCCCGGTCAAGCACTGGTTTGCGATGTCGAACGCCGACGTGGAGCGCACCAGCAACGTGTACCTGGCGGTGCTGGCCGCGGACGAGCCGTCGCCGCTCGAGGCGCAGAGCGACGAGGAGGTGAACGGCGAGCAGCGTGATCAGGGGGACGGGGACGAGAAGAACGGCGACCAGGAGGACGGCGATCAGGAAAACGGGGACGAGAACGGCGCGAAGGACGAGGGAGAGGACGAGGGGGAGGAAGAGCCCGCCGCCGAGACCCGCATCGACTTCGAGCGCCTCCACCAGCGCATCGTGGCCCTGCCGGTGCCCACCGGGCGTTACGCCGATCTCGCGGCGGGAAAGGACGGCAAGCTCTTCTATCGCCGGGTCGACGAGGAGGGCGAGGGCACGCTCTACCTCTACGACCTCGAGGAGCGCGAAGAGAAGTCGCTGGGAACCGGGATCGACGGCTTCGGGCTGTCGGCCGATGGCTCGAAGCTGATCTACGTCGCCGAGCGGCAGTTCGGCATCGCCGACGCCGGGCCGCCGATCGACCGCGCCGAGACCGCGATGCCGGTCGGCAAGCTCCACGTGCGGATCGATCCGGTCGCCGAGTGGGCCCAGATCTTCGACGAGGCGTGGCGGATCAACCGCGACTACTTCTACGACCCCAACATGCACGGCGCCGACTGGGAGGCGATGGGCGAGACCTACGGGCAGTTCCTGCCCCACCTGACCACGCGTGACGACCTCAACCGGGTGATCGGATGGATGTCCTCCGAGCTGGCGGTGGGCCACCACCGCAACGGCGGCGGTGACGAGCGCGCCGAGGTCGAGTCGGTGCCCGGCGGCCTGCTCGGCGCCGACTTCGAGATCGCCAACCGTCGCTACCGCTTCGCCAAGGTCTACGGCGGGCTCAACTGGAACCCCGAGCTGCGCTCACCGCTCACCGAGCCGGGGGTGGGCGTGGTCGCCGGCGAGTATCTGCTCGCCGTCGACGGCGTCGATCTCGACGCCACCGAGAACGTCCACCGCCGTTTCGAGAACACCGCCGAGCGAATCGTCGAGCTGACCGTCGGCCCCAACGCCGACGGATCCGGCTCGCGCACGGTCCAGGTGGTGCCGATCAGCAACGAGGGAGCTCTGCGCAACCGGGACTGGGTCGAAGGCAACCTGAGGAAGGTCGAGCAGGCGACCGACGGCCGAGTCGCCTACGTCTACGTGCCGAACACCACCGGCCTCGGGCACACCTACTTCAAGCGCTACTTCTACCCCCAGGTGCACAAGGAAGCGATCATCGTCGACGAGCGGTTCAACGGCGGCGGCCAGGTCGCCGACTACTACATCGACATCCTGCGCCGCCCCTACGTCTCGCACTGGGCGACCCGCTACGGCGACGACATCCGCACCCCGAGCGCCGCGATCCTCGGCCCCAAGGTGATGTTGATCGACGAGACGGCGGGGTCGGGGGGCGACCTGCTCCCCTGGATGTTCCACCAGCTCGACCTCGGGACCCTGGTCGGCAAGCGCACCTGGGGCGGGCTGGTGGGCGTCCTCGGCTTTCCGATCCTGATGGACGGCGGCTTCATCACCGCCCCCAACCTGGCGATCTGGACCGAGGACGGCTTCGTCGTCGAGAACGTGGGCGTGCCCCCCGACGTCGAGGTCGAGCAGTGGCCGGCCGACGTCATCGCGGGGCGCGATCCCCAGCTCGAGAAGGCGATCGAGATCGTGCTCGAGCAGCTCGAGGCCGACCCGCCGCCGAGCCCCGAGAAGCCGCCGTACCCGATCCGGGTGCGGAAGTAGCCGACGAACCCCCGGAGGCCGTGAGCCACGGCCGCGTGCACAGCTCCCAGTAGCTCCGGTAACGCGGCTCGCTGGCCCACTCGAGCAGGTCGGCGGCAGGCTGGACGACCAGGGTGCTGCGATGTCCCGGCAGGCTCGCCGGATGCCGCTGCCCGTAGTGGAAGCACGCGCGGATCATCCGCGCATCGTCGGCCAGCGGCAACGATCGGACGTTGCCGACCCACCGGTCGAAGGCCGGAGTGCCGAGCAGGTAGTACTCGACGTTCGAGACATAGATCGCGGTCACCTGCTCGCCCAGCCGCTCGACGAGCTCGCCGATGGCTCGCAGGGCGTGCGCTCCGCCGAAGTCGCCGACCACCGGCACCAGACGCCCGGCGAGGGCGAGCGAGCGCACCGCTTCGTAGGCGTCGCGGCTGGCCAGAAAGCTCGCCGGCTCTCCGCCGGGAGTGCGCGCCAGGATCAGCTCGCGATCGGTCGGGTGGTGGGACTGGAAGCGGCGCCCGTGGCTCTCGAAGCGGAGCTCGAGCTGGTTTTCGAAGAAGGCGCGATGGATCGCCCGCAGCTTCGCGCGATCCGCGTCGTCGAGCGACACCCCGAGCTCTCCGGTGATCGTCTCGATCAGCTCTGCGAGGGAGGCTTCGAACGCCTGCTCGCTCGGCGCGCGCTCCTCGAAGCGGCGAAGGCTCTGCTCGAGCGGCCAGGGACCGTCCGCCGGGAGCTCGCCGCACGACGACCGGGAGAACTGCAGGCAGAGGTAGCCGAGCGGGTCGCTCGCGCGGCGCAGGATGGCGGTGAGCAGCAGCAGGTGGAGCTGGTTGTCGCGCCGGATGTCGACGACGAACGCCCAGCTCGGCCGCAGCCGCGCGATGTAGTGGAAGTTCTGCTCCGGCCCGACCCCGACGTAGACGCCACCGACTGGCGCCAGCAGCTCGACCGCCTGGCCGTAGGAGCTCTCGTTGGAGATCAGGTTGTCGGTGTCGAAGTAGCCGGCGGGCTCGGAGAGGGCCTCGAGCAGACCGTTGAAGGAGGCTTCGCTGACGGGCTGCGCCCGCGCGCAGGCAGCGCCCGTCGCCAGGAGCCCCAGCAGCAGCAGCGCCCGCACGGAGAGGAGCGCTTGACGTCGAGCGGGCATCGAGGCCGGGATGCTACCCGACGATCGGCGTGTAGGCTCCAGCCATGCAAGCGATGGTGCTCGAGCTGGCCGCCGAGATCCCGATCGTCCCGAAGGTCACCGAATATCCGCTGGCGGAGGCGAACCGGGCGCTCGACGACCTACGGGCGGGGCGGGTCGAGGGCGCTGCGGTCCTGCGCGTCTGAGCCGCTCAGCGTCTCACCAACGGGCGAGCATGACGAGCGACCAACAACCTGGCCCGGAGGTCTGGGTCGTCGGGCTTCTCCTCGCCGCCCTGATCGGCGCGGTCTCGTTTTGGGCCGTCGACCTGCCGCACCTCGACGAGTGGGTGCTGGCCGGCGACCTCGCGACGGCCGACCTCTCGTCCCTCCTGGAGCGCGCCTGGACGCCCCACAACGAGCACCGCCTGCTCATCCCGCGGCTCCTGCTGGTCGGGCTGGCGCGGAGCACCGCCTGGGACGTCCGCGCCGAGGTCTTCCTCGGCCTCTCGTTCGCGATCGTCATCGCGGCGCTCGTCTGGCGCGTCGGAGGGCGGATCGAAGGACGCGCGCAGCGTGCCGTCTTCCGCAGCCTGGCTGCCGCCTTCGCGCTGGGTCTACACCAGGTCGAGAACTTGGTCTGGGGGTGGCAGGTCGCGGTCTTCCTGTGCGTGGCGAGCGCGGTCGCCGCGATCGTGATGCTGGCGGAGGGGGAGGAGCTCACCCGGCGGAGATTGGCGCTCGCCGCCCTACTCGGCCTGGTCTCGTCGTTCTCGTACGGCGCCGGCCTCATGGTCTGGCCGGCCGGCGCTGTGGTGCTCGCAACGCGGGTCGATCGCAGCTCGGCGCCCCAGTCGTTCGGACTGGGGATTCGCCTCGGCCCGTGGCTGGCGATCGGCGCCGCGGCGCTGACGGCCTACTACCTCGGGATGCCGGCGCCGTCCGACCTCGGCGCCGGACCACCGGCCAGACTGGTCGTGCACGCGCTGGCGTTCCTCGCTTCGCCGGTGGTGCGGGCCTGGCCCGCGCCGGCGCTCGGAGTGGCGGTCGGCGTCGCCGGCCTCGCCCTGGTGGCTCTCGGGCTCGCTCGCACCGGGGCCCGCGGGCGGCGCGAGCTCCTCGATCCGGTCTGGCTCGGGTTCATCGTGTTCGCGCTCGGCAGCTCGGCCATGGTCGCGCTCGGCAGAGCAGAGTACGGCCTGCATCAGGCGATGGTCTCTCGCTACACGACGCTCGCGAACCTGCTCTGGATCGGCGTGCTCGGGCTCCTCACCGGGTCCATGGGGAGATCGCGGGTAGGTCTCGCGCTCGCACTCGCGCTGGGCGCCGCGGTTCTCGCCGGCGGTGCGGCCTCGATCGACGACTTCGTGGGACAGCACCAAACGCGCTCGGTCGCGCGCGGCTTTCTCCAACGAGGCGTGATCGTCGAGGAGCTGGCGCCGAAGATCGCGGGCGCGCTGAGCCACCTCGAGGTCGCCGCGCCGATCGCCTGCGCGAATCGTCTGAGCGTCTTTCGCCGCTACCGTGGAGAGGATCTCGATTGCCGTTTCGAGCTCTGGCCGGAGGCGATCGAGGGTCAGCGTTCGCTGCCCGAGCAGCGATTCGAGTGGCAACCGCCGACCGCGCTGTCGGCCGGCTGGCTGCGTACGGAAACGGGCTTCACGATCGGCGTCGGGAACGGCGAGATCGAGGGCCGTTGGACGCTGACGAGGGAGAGCGAACAGAGACGTTGCGTGCGGGGAGCGGCGACCGACGCCGCGACCGGGGATCCCGTGGTCGAGCTCATCGTGGCGGAAGGAACGATCGCGCGCCGTCTCTCTTTCCGGCGTCAGGCGCGTCGGCTCGAAACGAGCGGAGGGCCGGTCGTTCAGTTCGTCGGGATCAGCGCGTGCTGGCGGCCGGTTGCTCGAGCCGCCGGCTCGCCGGTGGTGGTCCTGGCGACGACCGACCGTGGGACGACCGGGATCCTCCCCCCGCGCTGAAGCTCCCTGTGGTCACAGACCGGCGAGCATCTGCCGCGCCGACTCCACCTCCGGATGATCGGGCGACAGGTCGAGGAAGTGCTGCAGGTGCTGCTTGGCCTCGGCGGTCTTGCCGGCGCCGGCGAGCACCCGCCCGAGCAGGTAGTGAGCGGGACCGTAGCTGCCGTCTGCTTCGATCAGCGTCTCGGCGATCACCTGCGTCTCGGTCGACTGACCCGCCTCGAACATCTCCTCCCCCTTCTTCAGGAGGTCGCCCTTCGCCGGCGGCATCGCCGTGAGCCAGCGCTTGCCGGCGGCCTTCGCCGCGTCGTGATCACCCTTCATCAGGCGTGAGTAGAAGGTCATCCGCTGCCCTTCGACGTTCTCGGGAGCGACGTTGGCGAGCTTCTCGAGGTAGGGGAGGGCGGCGTCGAACTCCTGCTCGTTGAAGTGCAGGGCCGCGATGCTCTGGTAGGGGGCCGGAAGCATCGGATCGAGCGCGATCGCCTCCTCGAACAGCGCGATGGCCTCCTGTTCCTCTTCGGCCCGAACGGCGGCCACCCCCTCGTTGTAGACCTGGCGGGCGAACTCTCCCGCGATGCCGAGAGTGCTCAGGTGCTCGCGGACGGCCGGCAGCTCGTCGGTCCTGCCCTGGGCGCGGTAGATCGGGTAGGCCGCGGGGGCCGCCGCCTGCAGGTTGTCGGGCGCCAGCTCCAGGAACCGCTCGAGCGCCGGCGCCGCGACGTCGATGTTCCCGCGTCCCGCCTCGATGATGGCGATCAGGCGCTGCGCCTCGGCCAGCTCCGGGTCGAGCTCGGCGGCCGCGACGAACTTCTCCAGCGCGCCCTCTTCGTTGCCGCCCTGGAGCAGGCCGACGCCCTCGTTGAAGGACTCGACCGCGCGCTGCTTGTTCTGCAGCGCCTCGTCCATCAGCTTGATGGTGACGTCGGAGACCATCCCCGGCCTGACCTGGACCGCCATCGTCTCGGTGCCCAGGCCGGGTTTCTCGAAAGTGACGTCGTAGCTCGCCTCCGGCCCGTCGAGCGTCAGCTCGTACTTGCCTTTCTTGTTGGTGGTTCCCTGCGCGCGCGTGGCGCCGCTGCCGTCGACGACCGTGACCGCGACGTCCGCGAGAGCGCTGCCGGCGCTGTCGGTCACCGTGACCACGACCTCGCCGCGGCCCTGAGCGGACAGCGATCCGGCGAGGACGATGGCGGCTGCCAGGACGAGAAGGAAGAGCTTCGAACGAGAGGTGCGGAGTGAAGACATCGGGTCCAGCCTTTGACGAAAGAGGAAGGTCGCCGGCGCCGCGCAGCGGCCACCGGGCGAGCCTCATCCGAAGTCTATCCTCTCGGCGCGGCAGGCTGCGCGCCGGTCAGCTCGAGCAGGTCTCGAAGGCGTCGAGATCGACGACCGCGGGGGCCGCGGTGCCGAGCTGGTTGCCGTAGGTCTTGACCGTGCCGGTCTCCAGATCGGTGACCGTCACCGTGTAGGCGACGTCGGTCGAGGCCGCGACCAGCACCCAGAACTTCTGGTTGAAGTTGCAGCCGTCGAGCACCTTGACCAGCATCTCCCAGTTCAGCGGCTCGTAGAACCAGAACAGACCCGAGCCGTCGCTGCTCATGTCGGCGACGCGGCCGACTCCGGCGCCGTTGGCGTCGGTGAAGGCGACGGTGACCTTGAAACGGCCGCCGACGAGGCAGAGCTGCTCGTCGGTGGTGGCGCACGTGATCCCCGCGCCGGCCGGACGACTGTTGGCCAGCATGAAGTCGAAGCCGGCCAGCAGGTCGAGCGTGGGGAAGTCGTTGTGGTCGGCGCCCGCGACCTCGTCGACCTCGAAGGGGACCTGGAGCGACGTCCACTGGTCGACGAGCTGCGGCAGCGCTGCCTCGTGGTTGGGATCCTCGGCTCCGTAGAGCATGCGGATCGGCGGCACGTACGTCCCCGCCACCGAGGTCACCGCGAGGAAGGGTGCCCCCAGCGTGAAGACGCTCGAGACCGGAAGCTCGGCGCCGTAGGCGAGCAGGTAGGCGAAGGCGCCGCCGGCCGAGTGGCCCGCGATCGAAACGTGGGACGGGTCGATCGCCAGCAACGACTGGACACTCGAGATCGTCGCTTCGACCAGGGCCTGGTCCTGGCCGGCTCCCCAGCCGAGCGCGCTGTTCGCCGTCGGCAGCGCGAGGACGGTGCTGAGGAGATCCGCCTCTCCCGACAGCAGGCTGCGGTAGAAGCTCGGCGCGGAGCCGCCGCCGTGGAGGAAGACCACGAGCGGGCTCGGCAGCTCTGGGTCGACCTTGGCGGGCACGTAGAGGTGGTAGTCGGTGAGCCCCGGGAGCTGGACCACGCTCCAGCCGCTCGACACCTGAGCGCCGGCTCGGTCGGGTGAGAGAGTGACCGCGAGCAGAGCGAGGACCGCGGCCATGACGAGACGGGTCACGGCGAGACGGGTCACGGCGAGGCGGGCGAGGCGGGTCACGGCGAGGCGGGTCACGGCGAGGCGAGTGGGCAGTCGCTTCATGGTAATGCTTCTATAGCATGAGAGGGGACTGGGGCGCCAGGGGCGGCGGGTCGAACCTCTCGATGGATGCTCCTGAATCGGCTTTGCTTAGCCTTTGGTTGCGGCGCTCCCTGAGGAGCTTGCCCTGGGCGCGGGTCCCCAACGGGCTCTCGATGTCGTGAACGCATTCATTGTAGTCGATCGATATCTCGACGACCAGCCCCTACTTCGACCCCGGGCGGAATGCCTGGATCCGCTCGGGGTCGGTGGTGAGGAAGGGCCCCCCGATCAGGTCGATGCAGTAGGGGATCGCCGGAAAGACGGCATCGAGACACTCCCGGATCGCTCGCGGCTGCCCGGGGAGGTTCACGATCAGGGTCGCGCCGCGCACGGCCGCGGTCTGACGCGAGAGGATGGCGGTGGGGACCTTCTCGAGCGAGACCTTGCGCATCAGCTCGCCGAAGCCCGGCATCTCCTTGTCGGCGACGTCGAGGGTGGCCTCCGGAGTCACGTCACGGGCCGTTGGCCCGGTGCCGCCGGTGGTCACCACCAGGCAGCAGCGCTCGTCGTCCGCCAGCTCGCGTAGGGAGGCGGCGATCGTCTGTCGATGGTCCTCCACGAGGCGCGAGAGCGCCTCGAAGGGGCTGGTGAGCACCTCCGCCAGATAGTCGCGAATGGCGGGTCCTCCACGATCCTCGTACTCCCCGCGGCTCGCCCGGTCCGAGACCGTGAGCACGCCGATCCGCGCCGGCTCGACGGCGGTGCGCGGGCTCGTCATCCGAGCAGGCTGCTCATCCGAGCAGGTCGGCGACGCCCGCCCGCTCCTCGCGCAGCTCCTGGTCGGTCGCGTCCATCTTCTCGCGGCTGAAGCCGTCGACTTCGAGACCCTGGACGATCGAGTAGCGGCCGTTCGCCACGGTCACGGGATAGGAGTAGATGACGCCCTCAGCGATTCCGTAGGAGCCGTCGGAGGGGATCGCCATGCTCACCCAGTCGCCGTCGGGTGTGCCCTGCCACCAGTCGCGAACGTGGTCGATGGCGGCGGCCCCTGCCGACGCCGCCGAGGAGGCGCCGCGGGCCTTGATGATGGCGGCGCCGCGCTGCTGCACGGTGGGGATGAACTCGTTGCGCACCCACTCTTCCTCGAGGCGGTCGCCGATCGGCTCGCCGTCGACGGTGACGTGGCGGACGTCGGGGTACTGCGTCGCCGAGTGATTCCCCCAGATCGTCATGCGGCGCAGCTCGGTGGTGTGGCAGCCGAGGCGGCCGGCGACCTGGCTCAGGGCCCGGTTGTGGTCGAGCCGCGTCATCGCCGTGAACTGCGCGCGGTCGAGGCTCGGAGCGTTGGCGCTCGCGATCAGGGCGTTGGTGTTCGCCGGATTTCCCACCACCAGCACGCGGACGTCGCGGCCGGCTTTGGCGTCGAGCGCCTTGCCCTGCGCGGAGAAGATCTTGGCGTTCTCGAGGAGCAGGTCTTTGCGCTCCATGCCCGGACCGCGCGGGCGCGCGCCCACCAGCATCGCGACGTCGACGCCGTCGAACGCCTCCTCGGCGCGGTCGGTGGCGACGATGTCGTGGAGCAGCGGGTAGGCGCAGTCGCGCAGCTCCATCACCACGCCTTCGAGGGCGCCGAGGGCGGGTGTGATCTCGAGGAGCTGGAGGCTCACCGTCTGGTCCGGTCCCAGCATCTCGCCGGCCGCGAGGCGAAAGACGAGCGAGTAGCCGATCTGGCCGGCGGCGCCGGTGACCGCGACTCGTAGGGGCTTCGTCATTGCGGCCGTTCCGTAGCTGGAGAGTGATCGAGGAGTCGGGATCCGGTTCTTCGGCTGTTTCCCGGCGACGCGCCGAGGGCGCTTGGAGCCGGAGAGAATCGAGTAGCCGGAGATGTGCTAGCCCAGCACATCGAAGGCTACGTGACGTCTTTCAGCTGCAGACCCTGGTCGCGCAGGAAAGCCATCAGTCCCTTCTTGTCGATCGTGCGCAGCGCACGCGTCGACACCTTGAGGCGCACCGTCCGGCCGAGCTCGGGGACGTAGAGACGCTTGTTCTGGACGTTGGGCTTCTGCCACCGGTTGGTGACGTTGTGCGAGTGGGAGACGTTGTGGCCCGACAGGGGCTTCTTGCCGGTCAGCTGGCACTTCCTGGGCATCGCTGACTCCTTGCGGAGGAACTCTGGGAGGGTGGGGCGCTCCGGGCGTCGGCTCGTGCAACGGTCCGCGGGACCCGCGAGGATCCGAGGCCGCGCTGCGGGCGCACGAAGTCGGGAGTATAGTCGATCGGCGATTCCTCGCAAGCTTCTTCGGTTGCCCTGATGCCCGAGCTCGAACGCTGCGTCTCGTTCCTGCGACGCCTGATCCAGACCCCGAGCCTGCCCGGGCAGGAGGAGGATCTCGCACGCCTCGTGCTCGCCGAGATGCAGGACCTGGGCTACGACGAGGCCGCCGTCGACGAGATGGGCAACGTCGTCGGCACGATCCGCGGGCGAGGCGACGCTGCGAGCGTGGTGTTCAACACCCACCTCGATCACGTCGATGTCGGTGATCCCTCGCGCTGGCCGCACCCGCCGTTCGGCGGCGAGATCCACCAGGAGCGCGTCTGGGGGCGCGGCGCCGTCGACATCAAGGGGCCGCTCGCCAGCCAAGTCCACGCCGCCGCTTCGCTCCTTCACGAACGGCCGCCGGGCGACGTGCTGGTGACCGCAGTGGTGCAGGAGGAGGTCGGCGGCGTCGGCGCCCGCGCTCTGGCGCACCGGCTCGATCCGGCGTTGATGGTGGTGGGGGAGCCGAGCAGCAACCAGGTCCGGCGTGGGCATCGCGGGCGCACCGAGATCCTGGTCCACCTCGTCGGTCGCAGCGTCCACGCCAGCGTCCCCGCGAGCGGTCTCAACCCGCTGATCTCACTCGGCCGTTTCCTGGCGCGTCTCGAAGAGGTCGAGCGCGTCGAGCACCCCGAGCTCGGTCGCAGCTCCGTGGCGCCCACCCTGCTGCGCACCGACCAGACCAGCGGCAACGTGGTGCCGGGGGAGGTCTGGCTGACCTGCGACTGGCGCAACGTACCGGGCGAGGAGCCCGAACGGGCTCGCGAGAGCCTCGAGCGGCTCGCCCTGAAGGTGGCCGAGCCCGGGGTCGCGGTCGAAGTCACCATCCCGACCCAGCCGCTGGTGAGCTGGACCGGCCGCACGGTGGAGATCTCGGCGGCTCATCCGGCGTACCTCCTCGGGGCCGAGCACCCGGCCGTGGTCGCGGCGAGCGCGCTGGCGGCGGAGTGCGGCGCCGCGGGCGAGGCCGACGTCTGGCGCTTCGCCACCGACGGCAGTCACTTCTACGAGGCCGGCTTCATCCCGGTCGGGTTCGGGCCGGGGGACGAAGGGCTGGCTCACACCGTCGACGAGAACGTCGAGATCTCGGCGCTCGAGCTGTCGCTCGCGGTCAACGCCAGGCTCGGACGCGAGCTCGCCCGGCGGACCGAACAGGAGGCGTGAGCCGAGCGCTCACGCCTGCTCGTCGCCGTCGCTCGCTGATCTGCCGAGCCGGCTGATCCCGGTCGTGGCGAGAAAACCGAGCACGATCAGCCCGACGCTGCCCGCGACCTGCCCGGCACCTGGGCGGAAGTAGCGGACCGGCAGCTCGGCGATCTCCACTTCGATGCTCATCGTGGCGTCGACAGCGTCGATGCCGGAGGCGGGGGTTGCCGCTGGCGCCGCGGTCTCCTGGAAGGGCCAGAGCCCGAACACCGCGCCGACCAGGAGTCCTGCGAGCACCCCCAGCGTCGCCTTCTCGTAACGTCTCAGGAGCAGGGCCAGCAGGTTGCTGACTCCGGCGATGCCGATCGCGACGCCGATGCCGACCGGCAGCAGCACGGTCAGCGCCGGGTCGAGCGCCGTGCCGAGGTCGCGCGCGGCGAGCGCGTCCTTGACGTCGTCGATCGCGGTGAGGATCGGCAGGTACTGACCGAGCAGCAGCAGGAGATAACCACCGCTGACTCCGGGCAGGACCATCGCGCTGGCGCCGGCTGCGCCGGCGAGGGTCAGAGCGAGGAAGCCTCCGCCGCCGGCCACCGCGGCCGGGCCGGAGGCCTGCGCGATCCCGAGCACGGCCATGCCGATGGCGCCCACGGCGGCGCCGATCCAGGCGCCCCGGGTGGCCGGCCGGATCATGCCGATCAGCAGCGGCAGGCCGCCGAAGGTGAGGCCGATGAAGAGGCTGTACATCACCCAGCGATGGTCGACCACGAGGTCGCGCAGCGTTCCCGCGAGCAGCACGATGGCGAGGCCGGCGCTCCCCGCGATCAGCGCGAGGAGCGCGAGCGTGACGGTGCGGAAGCGCAGCGTGGTGACCTCGGCGACGGCGCGCACGAAGCGCGGGTAGATGCCGACCGCCAGCAGCATGGTGCCGCCGCTGATGCCGGGCACCAGGTTGGCGAGCCCCATCAGGACGCCGCCCGCGATCGCGCGCGGGGCGACGGCGACCAGCCCGGGATCGCTCGCCTCGTGCTGGGGCGCCTCGGTCATGGTCGCGCATCCTCACCGAAGCCCCGACTTCGCGCAAGGAGGCGTGGGCGCGGATACCATGTCAGGTCTCGCCCTTTCGCCGACTCCTCGGAGGCCCGCCCATGAACACCTCGTCTGTGCCGCGCACGCTCCTCGTCCGTCCGCTCGTTTCTGCGCTAGCTCTGGTCCTCGCCCTCGCCTGTGCTCCGAACGCCGAAGCCCCGGGCGAACCGGCACGCGAGATCGAGCGCTACGACGCCGCGACCTTCTTCGACACCGTCTCGATCTCGGGCGGCTCATTCTCGGCCGACGAGTCGAAGGTGCTGATCTCGACCAACGAGGCCGGCACCTTCAACGTCTACGCGCAGCCGATCGACGGCTCGTCCCGGACGCCGCTCACCGACTCGACGACCAATGCCATCTACGCCGTCAGCTACTTCCCCGAGGACGACCGCTTCCTCTACACCTCCGACCAGGGGGGCAACGAGATCAACCACCTCTACGTCGAGGAGCTCGATGGCTCGGTGCGTGACCTGACGCCCGCCGAGGGCGCGCGAGGGAGCTTCGCCGGCTGGAGCGGCGACGAGCGGAGCTTCTACGTGCTGACCAACGAGCGCGACCCCCGCTTCACCGATCTCTACCGCTATGTCGTCGACGGCTACGAGCGGGAGCTGCTATTCGAGAACGATGGCTATTTCGTCGGCGACGTCAGCCGGGACGGGCGATGGGTGACGCTCGACCGCGTGCGCAACAACGCCGACAGCGACGTCTTCGTGCACGACCTCGAATCCGGCGAGACCGTCCACGTGACGCCGCACGAGGGGGACGTGCAGTTCCGCAGCGTGACCTTCACCCCGGACAGCAGCGAGCTCTACTACTCGACCGACGGCGAGGGGGAATTCGCCGAGATCTGGTCCTACGACCTCGCCACGGAGGAGCGCGAGCGGGTGCTGGCCGACGACTGGGACGTGATGTTCGTCTTCTTCTCGCGCGAAGGCAGGTACCGGGTCTCGGCCGTCAACGCCGACGCCCAGACCGAGATCACCGTGATCGACACGCGCACCGGCGACGAGGTCGAGGTCCCGCAGCCAGGGGCCGGGGACGTCGCCGGCGTGCGCTTCTCACCGAGCGAGACCAAGATGCTGTTCTACCTCAACGGCGACACCGCGCCCTCCAATCTGTTCGTGGTCGACCTCGAGGCGGGGGGTGATGCGCGCCAGCTCACCGACACGCTGGCCGACGCGATCGACCCGCGCGACCTGGTCGAGGGAGAGGTGGTGCGCTTCGCCAGCTACGACGGGCTCGAGATCCCGGGCGTGCTGTATCGCCCACACGGGGCGAGCGCCGAGCAGCCGGCGCCGGCGATGTTGTGGATGCACGGAGGGCCGGGGGGGCAGAGTCGCAAGGGTTACAGCGCGACGATCCAGCACCTGGTCAACCACGGCTATGCGATCTTCGCGGTCAACAACCGCGGCTCCTCGGGCTACGGCAAGACCTTCTTCCACCTCGACGACCGCCAGCACGGGGAGGCCGATCTCGGCGACTGCGTGGCGGCGCGCGACCACCTCGCGAGCCTCGACTGGATCGACGGCGAGCGGATCGGGATCATGGGGGGCAGCTACGGCGGTTACCTGGTGGCGGCGGCCCTCGCCTTCGAGCCCGAGGTGTTCGACGTCGGGATCGACATCTTCGGCGTCACCAACTGGCTGCGCACCCTGCGCAGCATGCCGGTCTGGTGGGCGGCGCAGCGCGACGCGCTGTTCGCCGAGATGGGCGACCCCGAGACCGACGAGGAGCGGCTGCGCCGCATTTCACCGCTGTTCCACGCCGCCAACATCGTCCGCCCGCTGCTGGTGGTCCAGGGCGCCAACGATCCGCGGGTGCTCCAGGTCGAGAGCGACGAGCTGGTCGCGGCGGTGAAGGCCAACGACGTTCCGGTCGAGTACGTCGTCTTCCCGGACGAGGGACACGGGTTCAGCCGCAAGGAGAACCAGATCGCGGCGTCCGAGGCCTACCGCGGCTTCCTCGATCGCCACCTGCGAGGGGATGCTGCGGAGGCTCCGGCGACGCCGACCGCATCGGACGGCGAGTGAGCGGCGCCGAGGTCGACCTGTTCGTGCTCGGCGCCGGCTCCGGCGGGGTGCGGGCGAGCCGGATGGCGGCGCGCTACGGCAAGCGCGTGATGGTCGCCGAGGAGCGCCACCTGGGCGGCACCTGCGTCAACGTCGGCTGCGTGCCCAAGAAGCTGATGTGGTACGCCGCCCACTACCGGGAGCTGCTTGCGGAAGCGACCGGCTTCGGCTGGGACGTCGACGGCGCGAGCTTCGACTGGGGACGCTTTCGCGCGCGCAAGGACGCCGAGATCGCGCGGCTCAACGGCGTCTACCGGAGCCTGCTCGAGAGCTCCGGCGTGGAGATCCTCGACGCGCGGGCGCGCGTGGTGGACGCGCACTCGGTGGAGGTCGACGGCCGCCGGATCGCGGCCGAGCACGTCTTGGTGGCGGTCGGCGGTCGCCCCAGCCGCCCCGCCATCCCTGGGGCCGAGCACGCGATCACCTCGGACGAGGCGTTCTTCCTCGACCGTCTCCCGGCGCGTCTCGCGGTGGTCGGCGGCGGCTACATCGGAGTCGAGATGGCCGGGATCTTCCACGGCATGGGCAGCCGCGTCACCCAGTTCTATCGCGGCGAGCTCTTCCTGCGGGGCTTCGACGACGAGCTGCGCTCCGCGCTCGCCGCCGAGATGCGAGCGAAGGGGATCGACCTGCGCTTCGACACCCAGGTGCTGGCGATCGAGCGCGGACCGGGCGGGCTGCTCCTGCGGCTCGACGACCCGCGCGCGCGTGGCGGCGAGCTCGAGGTCGACCAGGTGCTCTACGCGATCGGCCGCGATCCGAGCACCGACGGTCTCGGCCTCGAAGAGGCCGGCGTCCAGCTCGCCCCGAACGGCGCCGTGGTCGTCGACCCGTACAGCCGCACGACGGTGCCCAGCATCTGGGCGATCGGCGACGTCACCGACCGCATCAACCTGACGCCGGTGGCGATCCACGAAGGAATGTGCCTCGCCGCCACCCTGTTCGGCGACGAGCCCCAGGCCCCCGATCACGAGCTGATCCCCACCGCCGTCTTCTCCCAGCCGCCGCTCGCGACCGTCGGCATGACCGAGGCGCAGGCGCGGGCCGAGCTCGACCACTACGAGTGCTACTGCAGCCGCTTCCGGCCGCTCGAGCACACCCTCGGCGACAGCGCGGAGCGCAGCTTCATGAAGCTGGTGGTCGACGCCCGCGACTCGCGCGTGCTGGGCGCGCACATGCTGGGCCAGCACGCGCCCGAGATCATCCAGGGGGTGGCGATCGCGGTGAAGATGGGCGCCCGCAAGCAGCACTTCGACGCCACCCTTGGCATCCATCCCACGTCGGCGGAGGAGTTCGTCACCCTTCGCGAGCCGGTGACGGTCGGGCCGATCCACGAGGTGCGTCGGATCTGACCGCCTCGCCGCCGTCCTCGGTCGCGCGCTCGAGGATGTGGAGCGCCCGACGGGTCGCCACCAGCGCCGCCGCGGTGGCGGTCAGCCCGATCGCGGCCCACAGCCAGGGCGTCCCGACGACACCGCCGTCGGGGGCGCCGTCAGGGGCGCCGCCGGCGAGGCCGGCGGCGAGGCTGCCGAGGTATGCGTTGCTCAGCGAGAAGGGAATGACGCCGATCAGGGTCCCCAGGACGTAGTCACGGAGGGTGAACCGGGTCCACCCGAACAGGTAGTTCGAGAGCTTGAACGGGATGATGGGGATCATGCGGACCAGGGCGACCAGCCGCCAGCCCTGGTGGCTCAAGCCCTGATCGATCCTCTGCAGCAGCGGATAGCGGGAGAGCGCCCGTCGCGCCCGCTCGGGCGCGACCCGCCCCTTCGCCGCACGCGCGAGCTGGAAGGCGACGGTGGCGCCCAGCGCCTTGCCGGCGACCGAGAGCACGGCGCCGAGGGTCCAGCCGAACAGGACGCCGGCGGTGACCGGGAACAGGACGCCGGGGAGGAGCACGACGACCGAGATCGCATGGAGCAGCACGAAGAGCGGCGGTCCGGCCCAGCCGAGCGCGCGGACGCGCTCGACCAGCTCGGGGAGCCGGTCGCCGAGCTCGAGCGCCGACAGCGCCGCGATCGCGACCAGCAGGCAGGCGGCGACGCCGAACACCTGGAAGGCCCGCCGCGCCCTCGGCCGGCGGAGCGCGGAATCCTTTTCGCTCACCCCGCCTGCTCGGCGTGTCGGGCCTCCACCGCGTCGAGCACCAGTCTCTCGATGACGGTGCCGTCGAGCCGGTGGATCTCGCGGATGCCGGTCGGGCTGGTGACGTTGACCTCGGTCAGCCAGCCGCCGATGACGTCGATGCCGGCGAACAGGATGCCGCGCTCGCGCAGAGTCGGTCCGACGACGCCGCAGATCTCGCGATCGCGCGCGCTCAGCTCGGTGCGCTCGGCGCGACCGCCGACGTGGAAGTTGGCGCGCGCCTCGCCCGCCGCCGGCACGCGCAGCACGGCTCCGACCGGCTCCCCCTCGACCAGGATGATCCGCTTGTCGCCCTCGCGGACCTCGGGGAGGAAGCGCTGCGCCATCAGGTAGAGAGCGCCGTGGCGGGTCGACATCTCGAGGATCGCCTTGGCGTTGCGGTCGTCGGGCGTGATGTGGAAGACCCCTTCTCCGCCGGCGCCGTCGAGTGGCTTGACCACCATCTCCCCTTCGAGGCTCTCGCGGAACTCGAGCAGCTCGGCGATGCTGCGCGAGACGATCGTCTCCGGGCAGACCTCGGGGAAGTGGAGGGCGAAGATCTTCTCGTTGGCGTCGCGCAGCGCCTGCGGGTCGTTGACCACCAGCGTCGGCGGCCGGATCAGCGACAGGATGTGCGTGGCGAACAGGTAGTTGAGATCGAACGGCGGATCCTTGCGCATCCAGACCACGTCGAAGTCGTCGAGGTGCACCTGCGAGCTGTGACCGGCCACGTGCCAGTCGGAGCCCTCGCGCACCGTCAGCTCGAGCGCGGTGGCGCGCGGGCGCCCCCCGACGTCGAGTCCGAGCGTCTCGACGCGGCAAGCCGAAGAGGAATGGCCGCGGCGCTGGGCCTCCCGCAGGAACGCAATGCTCGTGTCGGCTTCGGGCAGCAGGAGCTCGAGAGGATCGAGCACGAACAGATGTCGCATGGCGGGCGCAGTATAGAACCTCGGAATTCGGCGAGCCTTACGCCGGCGCCCTCGTAGAATCTCGCGCCGTGTGCGGCAGCAGCGACGAGGTGGGGAGGTTTCAGCAACTCCACGGAGCGGCGGCGTGAGCGAGCCCGGACCGCAATCGCGGCCGCTGTGGATCTTCGGCTACGGATCGCTGATCTGGCGTCCCGCGTTCCGCTTCGCCGAGCGGCGCCGGGCCTCGATCCACGGCTGGTGCCGGCGCTTCTGGCAGGGCTCGACCGACCATCGCGGCGTTCCCGGCGCGCCCGGCCGCGTCGTGACGCTGGTGCGCGATCCAGCAGCCGTGTGCTGGGGGCTCGCCTATCGCGTCGGCGAGGGGGATCGAGGAGCGGTCCTGGACCAGCTCGACCAGCGCGAGCAGGGGGGCTACGACCGGGTCTGGGTCGACACCGAGCTGGACGCGGGAGCGGCCGGCAGGACGCGCTCCGCGGCTCGGGAGCGCGTGGTGTCGCTGCTCTACGTGGCCACCGGTCGCAACCCCAATTACCTCGGTCCGGCGCCGATCGCCGAGATCGCCGAGCAGGTTCGCCGGAGCCACGGGCCGAGCGGCAGCAACCTCGAGTACGTGCTCTCGCTGCACGCGGCGCTGCGCGAGCTCGGCATCGTCGATCCGCACGTCAACGAGGTGGCTGCCGAGCTGGCGATGGCGGTGGGCCGGGGCTAGGTCCCTCCGATCAAGACGGCGCCGGGCAGGCGGGATCGTACTCCCGGTCGATGGCCGTGAGCTCCTGGATCGCCTCCGCCAGGATCTCGCGCGGCGTCATGCCGGTGGCGTGCTGGGCCAGCCAGCGTTGCGCCAGGTTCCCCTGGTCGAGGATCGTCGTCACCGCCTCCAGCACCTCCTCGAAGCCGTGTGCGCGCGCGACCGGTCGCACCTGTTCGAGGAAGGCCGCGATCCAGTCGCGCATGACGTGCTCGGTGCCGGTCCGCCAATCGACGAAGGGGGCCTCGAGCGAGGACTCGGCTGCCGCCACCTCGTTGCGCCGCGCGAGCTCCTGGAGCTCCTGGTCGGTGCGTCCGTCGAGCGGGTCGACGCCGGGCTCCTCGAGCGCCTGCCAGATCCGCGCCTCGGCGAGACCGACCATCGCCGCGATCACCTTCGGCTGGCTGATCCGATCGCAGATCCGCAGCTCCAGCCTGGAGAGCTCGCGCGGCGAGGCCGGACCGTTGGGGCGAACGGAGAGCCAGAGGTGGCGGGGGTTGTACATCTCGCGGTTGACCAGCTTCGATTCGACCCACTCGACGAAGTGGAGGTGGTCGCGGAAGAACGGGACGCCCGGCGGCGTCATCGGGAAGACCTTCCAGCGGGTCGAGTGGTAGCCGGTCGGCAGCCCGCGCAGGAAGGGGGAGCTGGCGGTCAGCGCGAGCCAGATCGCGGCCTCGCAGCGGAGCACCCGATAGACGCGGATCAGCTCCTCGCTGTCCTCGATGCCGAGGTTGATGTGGGTGCTGGCGGTGACCACGGTGGTGCCGTAGGTCTCGGCGATGAACCGGTAGTAGAGGTTGTCGTGGTTCGAGATGCGGAACTCGTCGGACTCCTCGAGCGATAGCGTGCTCCCCGGCACCAGCGTGTAGAGGTCGAGGTCCATCAGGTAGCGGCGGAGCCGGCAGCGCTTGGCCATCAGCCGGTCGACCAGCACCTTGTAGTCTCGGTAGGGAGCGGTGGTGTACTCGACGTTGCGCGCGTCGGGCTCGGTGGCGAAGCCCGGAAGGTCGGCCGCGATGCGGTGCGACAGGCCGATGACCTCGCCGTCGAGCGTGCCGGTGTACACCTCCTCCTCGAGCCCCTTGCGCAGCAACTTGGGCTCCCCGCTGCCCTCCGAAGGCGCGCGCGCGCGCATCATCGGCTGGTCACGTCCGGAGGCCGATGCCGCGTTGCAGCATGAAGTGGGCGGCGAGGTAGAAGATGGCGATGAAGCACAGCAGCAGGCTGTAGGAGACGGCGATGTCCATGTCCGCCGCCCCCAGCACGCCGAAGCGAAAGGCGTTGACCATGTACAGGATCGGGTTGGCGTAGGAGAGGTTGCGCCAGAGCTCGGGGAGCAGGGCGACCGAGTAGAAGACTCCGCCGAGCATGGTCAGCGGGGTCAGCACGAAGGTCGGAACGATCGACACGTCGTCGAAGTTGCGCGCGATCATCGCGTTGATGAAGCCGGCGAGCGCGAAGGCGACTGCGGTGAGCACGGCGACCGAGAGCGTGATCCAGGGGTGCTCGACCTCGAGGTCGGCGAAGCCGAGGCTGACCACTGCGACGATGCCGCCGACCAGCAGGCCCCGGAAGACGCCTCCCGCGGAATAGCCGAGCAGGATCGACCAGGCCGGCATCGGCGACACCAGCATCTCCTCGACGTGGTGCTGGAACTTGGCGCCGAAGAACGAGGACACGACGTTGGTGTACGCGTTGGTGATCACGGCCATCATGATCAGGCCCGGGGTCACGTACTGGAGGTAGGTGAAGCCCTCCATCGCTCCGATGCGATCGCCCAGGATCGGACCGAAGATGATGAAGTAGAGGGTCGTCGTGATCACCGGCGGCAGCAGGGTCTGGCTCCAGATCCGCAGGATCCGCACGACCTCCTTGCGCACGGTCGTGGTGAACGCGACCCAGCTCCCGCGAGCGCGGCTCGCCGGTACCAGGGTCTCGCTCGCCCCGGCGCCGCGCCGGAGATCCGGAGCGTGCGGAGCCCGCTCTCCCTCTTCGAGAGCCTCGCTGCGCAGTGGAGAGCTCACGACGCCACTCCCGCCGCCCGCGGCGCGCTCTCCGACTCGACCAGGCGGACGAACAGCTCCTCGAGCCGGTTCGCCTTGTTGCGCATGCTGGCGACCGCGATCCCCTCTCTCTCGAGCTGACGGAACAGGTGATTGAGCCCCTGGTCGCGCTCGACGTCGACCTCGAGCGAGCCGTCCGCTCGCAGCCGGGCGGGGTAGCCCTCGATCTCGGGAAGCTCGGCGAGCGGGACGGCGGGGTCGATCACGAAGGTCTCGACCGAGAGCTTGGCCAGCAGGGTGCGGGTGTCGGCGTTCTCGACGATCGTTCCGCGGTCGATGATGGCGATCCGCCGGCAGAGGCTCTCGGCCTCCTCGAGGTAGTGCGTGGTCAGGATCACGGTCGTGCCGCCGGCGTTGATCTCCTCCATCAGCCGCCAGGTCGTCCGGCGCAGCTCGATGTCGACGCCGGCGGTCGGCTCGTCGAGGATCAGCAGGCGCGGCCGGTGGACCAGCGCGCGTGCGATCATCAGGCGCCGCTTCATGCCCCCGGAGAGCTCGCGCCCCGCGACCGTCCGCTTGTCCCACAGGCCCATCGCGCGCAGGCACTCCTCGGCCCGCGCCCTCGCCTGCGCCCAGGGCACGCCGTAGTAGCCGGCTTGCTGGGCCACGATCTGGTCGGGGCGCTCGAACTGGTTGAAGTTGATCTCCTGCGGCACCAGCCCGATCATGCGTTTGGCGGCGACCCGGTCCTGGTCGAGGTCGACGCCGAAGACCTCGACGCTGCCGGCGGTCTTGTTGATCAGCGAGGAGACGATGCCGATCGCCGTCGACTTGCCGGCGCCGTTGGGTCCGAGAAGACCGAAGAACTCCCCCGCCTCGACGTCGAGGTCGATTCCCTTGAGCGCCTCGACGCCGTTGCCGTAGGTCTTGCGGAGACCGCGAATGCTCAGGGCGACCATCGCCGCGATTGTACATACACGTATCTCATGACGGATCCCGTGACGGCCTGTTAGCCTCGCGCTCCGGGAGAGACGCCGATGATCGACCTCTACTACTGGCCGACCCCCAATGGATGGAAGATCACCATCTTCCTGGAGGAGGCCGGGCTCGACTATCGGGTCGTTCCGATCAACATCGCCAAGGGAGAGCAGTTCGCGGCCGAATTCCTCGCCATCAGCCCCAACAACAAGATCCCGGCGATCGTCGACTCCGACGGTCCCGGCGGCGCTCCGATCTCGGTCTTCGAGTCCGGCGCCATCTTGCTCTACCTCGGCGAGAAGACCGGCGAGTTCCTCCCGGCCGAGCCGCGCGAGCGCCTCGAGGTGCTCCAGTGGTTGATGTTCCAGATGGGCCACGTCGGCCCGATGTTCGGCCAGAACCACCACTTCCGCATGTATGCCCCATCCGATCAGGACGTGAGCTACCCGCGCGACCGCTATCAGAACGAGACGCTGCGGCTCTACGGGGTGCTCGACCGCCGGCTGCAGAACCGCGAGTTCGTCGCCGGCGACTACTCGATCGCCGACATGGCGGTCTTCCCCTGGACCGTGCCCTACAAGCGGCAGGGGGTCCTGATGGAGGACTTCCCGCACCTGCGCCGCTGGTTCAACCAGGTGAAGGAGCGGCCCGCAGTCCAGCGCGCGATCGACGTCGGCAAGGACCTGCGCAAGCAGAACCTGGTCGACGACGACCAGGCGCGCGAGGTCCTGTTCGGCTCCAAGCAGTACGAGCGACGGTGACGATGGCGCACCGCCCGCCGCAGTAAGATCGCGGCCGCTTCCGCCGCCGACTCGCTGGAGACTTCATGAACAAGCACGCCCTCACCTTCTCGCTCGCTCTCCTCCTGTTCGCCGGGGCCGAGCTCTCCGGCCAGCCGCCGGCGGCGGAGCCCACGCTGCAGGACATCCTCGACCGTCACGTCGAGGCGCGCGGCGGGCTGGAGGAGATCAGGGCGGTCCACAGCCTGGCGATGACGGGCGCGGTCCTGGCGCAGGGGATGGAGCTGCCGATGGAGGCGTTGCGCCAGCGTCCGAACAAGTTCGTCACCCGGATCGACTTCCAGGGGATGTCGATCGTCCAGGCCTACGACGGCGAGATCGCGTGGGGGACCAATCCCATGATGGGAATCGTCGAGCCGGAGCTGCTGCCGGAGGCGGAGGCGGCGCTGTTCTCGCTCCAGGCCGACTTCGACGGGCCGCTGATCGACGCCCGCCGCGAGCGCATCGAGCTCGAGCTGGTGGGCAAGGAGACGGTTCGCGATCGCGAGGCCTGGCGGATCGGGATCACCTACCCGGGGGGCCAGGAGGAGAGCGCGTTCCTCGACGCCGAGACCTATCTCGAGCTCCGCCGCCTCGGCCAGACCGCGGCGCAGGGCGTGGTCTCCGAAGTCGCCACCGACTTTCTCGTGTACACCGAAGTCGAGGGCGTCAAGTACGCCTCGCGCTGGAGCTTCGGCACGCCGATGGGGCCGATCGAGGTGCGCCTCGACGAGATCGTGGCCGACCCCGCCGACTTCGACTCCGACCGCTTCTACATGCCCGGGCAGGAGGCGGACCCGACTCTCACTCTCGAACAGATCCTCGAACGGCACACTTCGGCGCGCACCAAGCCGGGCGCCGAAGGCGTCTCGACCCTGCGCGCCACCGGCACGCTCACCGTCTTCGGGCTCAAGCTGCCGCTCACCATGTCGTTCGCCCGGCCGCGCAGCGCCCGGCTCGAGGCCGACATGCAGGGGGTGTCCCTGGTGCTCGCATTCGACGGCGAGACCGCGTGGACGGTGTCGCCGATGCAGGGGATCACGGAGCCCGAGGCGCTCCCGGCCGAGGCCGCCGAGGCGATCGCGCTGTTCGCCGACTTCCTGTGGGGGCTGCTCGCCGACCGCGAGGCGAAGGACTGGACGGTAAAGCTCGCCGGCATCGACGAGGTCGAGCGCGACCAGGCCTACAAGCTGGCGCTCGAGCGCGACGACGGGCAGGTGCGCGACCTGTTCCTCGGGGGCGAGGATTTCCTCGAGCGCAAGGTCCACCTCGAGGCGGTGTTCATGGGCTCGCAGCAGGTGATCGACGCCCTGCTCAGCGACTACGTCGAGGTGAACGGCGTGATGGTGCCGAGGAAGATCGAGATCCTGACCGGGGGAACGCCCGCGGCCACCGTCGAGATCCAGGAGATCGAGACCGGCGTCGAGATCGACCCCGCGATCTTCTCCCTGCCGGCGGCGGCGACGGGGCAGCCTTGAGATCTTCCGCTCCCGTTGCCCTGGCCGTGCTCCTGGTGAGCGCTGGCGCACACGCCCAGGTCGCGGAGCCGGCGACCGATCCCCCGCAGAACCCGATCCAGGAGACGCTGGTGGTCACCGCCAGCCGCTTCGAGCAGCCGGCCGAGGACGTGCCGACCCACGTGACCGTAATCGAAGGCGAGGAGATCGCGGCGTCGGGAGCGGTCACCGTCGACGACGCGCTGCGCCAGACTCCGGGCTTCTCGCTCTTCCGCCGCACCGGCTCGGTGGTCGCCCAGCCGACCACCCAGGGCGTGTCGCTGCGCAACATCGGCCCGAGCGGGGTCAGCCGCACCCTGGTGCTGCTCGACGGCGCGCCGCTCAACGACCCGTTCGGCGGCTGGGTCTACTGGAGCCGCGTGTCGCGGGTTGCGCTCGATCGGGTCGAGATCGTGCGCGGCGGCGGCTCGAGTGCCTGGGGGAGCGCCGCGCTGGGCGGAGTGATCCAGCTCCTGACGGTCGATCCGGGCGAGGACCGTCTCGATCTGATGGCCGAGGCGGGAGAGCGCGGCACCGGCCACATCGACCTCGGCTGGTCGGACCGCAACGACCGGCTCGGCTATCGGCTGCACGCCAACGCCTTCGAGACCGACGGCTATCCGGTGGTTCGCGCCGACCAGCGCGGCGTGATCGACGTCCCGGCGTTCTCCGAGCACCTCGGCCTCGACGGCCGGCTCGATGCCGGTCTCGGCGACTCCGCGAGCTGGTCGGGGCGGCTCGAGCTGTTCGAGGAGGATCGCGGCAACGGCACCCCGCTGACCGACAACGACACCGAGCTGCTGTCCACGGTCCACACCTTCGACCTGGTCGCTGGATCGGGCTCGTGGACCGGGCGGCTGTTCTACCAGGATCAGGAGTTCGCGGCGACCTTCAGCTCCCAGCAGGACGATCGCAGCAGCGAGACCCCGGCGCTCGACCAGTTCCTGGTCGAGGCCGAGGCCCTCGGCGGCTCGATCCAATGGACCGGGCTGCTCGGCCGCCACACGCTGGCGGGGGGCGTCGAGGCGCGCGGCACCGAGGGGGCGACCCACGAGAACTACTTCTTCAGCGCGGGCGCCTTCTCGAACACCCGGCTCGCCGGCGGCGACGAGCTGCTCGGCGGCGCGTGGGTGCAGGACTCGGTGGCGCTCGGCGATCGGTTGACTCTTTCGATCGGCGGCCGCCTCGACCTCTGGCGCGCCGAGGACGGCGTTCGTCTCCAGCAGTCGATCGCCGACGGCACCGTGCTGCTCGAGCTCGACCTCGAGGACCGCGAGGAGACCGACTTCAGCCCGCGCGTCGGCCTCGTCTGGGAGGCGGCGGACGCGTGGGAGGTGTCGGGGGCGCTCTATCGCGCGTTCCGGGCGCCGACGATCAACGAGCTCTTTCGGCCGTTCCGAGTGCGCAACGACATCACCGAAGCCAACGCGGCGCTCGATCCGGAGACCCTGCAGGGGGGCGAGGTCGGAGCCCGTTACCAGGGCCGCCGCACCCGCTTCTCGAGCTTCCTGTTCGTCGAGGACCTCGACGATCCGATCTCGAACGTGACGATCGGGCTCGGCCCCGGCGTCGTCCAGCCCTGTGGCTTCGTGCCGGGCGGCGGCTCGTGCCGCCAGCGGCAGAACCTCGGCTCGGTGCGCGTCGAGGGGCTCGAGGTCGATCTCTCGGTGCGCGCCTCCGACCGCGCCACCGTCGATTTCGCCTGGGCTCACAGCGAGACCGAGGTCCGGTCGGCGCCGAACCAGCCCGAGCTGGTCGGCAAGGCGCTCGCCCAGGCCCCCGAGGACGTGGTCACCCTGCGACCGCGCTTCGTCGCGGGCCGCTTCGACCTGGCGCTCGCCGCGCGCTGGGTGGACGAGCAGTTCGACGACGACCTCAACGAGCGCGTGCTCGACGACGCGACCACCGTCGACCTCTTCACGCGGTTCCGGGCCGGGGGCGCGTGGTCGATCTTCGCCGCCGCCGAGAACCTGTTCGACGAGGAGGTCGCTGCGGCGCTCACCGGCGACGGGCTGGTCTCGATCGCGGCTCCGCGGCTGCTGCGGATCGGGGTGCGCTTCACGCCGCAGCGCTGACCGGCACGACAGGCGCGGTCGCGACGGCTCGTCCAGAGACGGGCCGCGACTCAATCCATGGCCAAGAAGACCACTCGCACGCGGGTCACCGCGCAGACCCTGAGCAAGAAGCAGCGCGACATCTCGGTCTCCGAGTTCTTCGCCAAGAACCGGCACCTGCTCGGCTTCGACTCGCTGCGCAAGGCGCTCCTGACCACGGTCAAGGAAGCCGTCGACAACAGCCTCGACGCGTGCGAGGAGGCCGGCATCCTGCCCGAGGTGTGGGTCGCGCTCGAGCCCGGCGAGCAGGACAAGCGCTTCGTCGTCACCGTGCGCGACAACGGCCCCGGCATCGTTGCCAAGCAGATCCCGAACATCTTCGGAAAGCTCCTCTACGGCTCGAAGTTCCACTCGATGAAGCAGAGCCGCGGGCAGCAGGGGATCGGGATCTCGGCGGCCGCGATGTACGGCCAGCTCACCACCGGCAAGCCGATGGCCGTGATCTCGCGCACCGGGCCGCGCAAGAAGGCGGTCGCCATGCAGGTGCAGATCGACACCGCCGCCAACAAGCCCCGCACCCACGACGAGCACGAGCTCGACGAGTGGGACCTCCCGCACGGCACCCAGCTCCGGCTCGAGCTCGAGGCCCAGTACCTCAAGGGCAGGCAGTCGGTCGACGAGTTCCTCCACCAGGTCGCGGTCGCCAACCCTCACGCCACCCTCCACTACCGGCCGCCGTCGGGCGAAGAGGTGCACTGGGAGCGGACGGTGGGCGAGAACCCCGAGCCGCCGAGGGAGATCAAGCCGCACCCGCACGGCGTCGAGCTCGGGGTGCTGATGAAGATGCTCCAGAGCACGAAGCAGAGCACGGTGTCGGCGTTCCTCTCGCGCGACTTCTCCCGCGTCAGCGCGCGGCTCGCCGGTCAGATCCTCGAGCGCGCCGGCATCCGGGTTCGCGCGCGGCCCAAGGCGATCGCGCGCCAGGAGGTCGACGCGCTCTACCGCGCGATCAACGATCCGGCGACCCGGATCATGGCGCCGCCCACCGACTGCCTGTCGCCGATCGGCATGCAGGAGCTGCTCGCGGGCTTGACCCGCGGCGTGCGCGCCGAGTTCTTCACCGTCGAGACGCGCAAGCCCGCCGTCTACCGCGGCAATCCCTTTCAGGCCGAGGTCGGTCTCGCCTGGGGGGGAGACCTGCCGAGTGACGACCTCGCGCGAGTGCTGCGCTTCGCCAATCGCGTGCCGCTGCTCTACCAGGCCGGCGCCTGCTGCATCACCAAGGCCGTCAACGAGGTCGCGTGGAAGAGCTATGGCCTCCAACACTCGCGTGGCGCCCTTCCCAACGGGCCGCTGATCGTGTTCGTCCACCTGGCGTCGGTGTGGGTCCCGTTCTCGTCCGAGAGCAAGGAGGCGGTCGCCGACTACGACGAGATCCGCAAGGAGATCAAGCTCGCGGTGCAAGCGTGCGGCCGCCGCCTCGGCCAGTACGTCAAGCGCCGGCAGCGGGCGAAGAGCGAGGCCAAGCGCCGGGAGGTCTTCAACGTCTACCTCGAGGAGGTCGTGCGCTGCGTCGAGGCGATCACGGGCGACGAGCAGCCCGACTTTCGCGATCACCTGGTCCGGATCAGCCTTCAGAAGACCGAGCTCGCCGAGCTGCTGACCGAGCTCGACGAGCCCGATGCGGGCGAGGAGGAGCTGGCGAGCGCCGAGAACGTGCTGATCGTGGAGCCAGGGGTCGAGCCCATCGAGCAACTCTCGGAGCAGGAGATGATGGAGCAGGAGGTGGAGCAGGGGATGCTGGATCTGGGCTGAGCGGAACGGCTCGTCAGTACAGCAGCGTCAGTACAGCAGCATGCGCAGCCGATCGCGGAACTCGTCCGCCAGCGGTTGCCTCGTCCCGACGATCTGGAAGACGTCGAGCAGCGCCCTCCTCCCGGCCTCGTCGTTCCAGCTCTTGTCGCGCTCGACGACGCCCAGGTAGTGCTCGAGCGCGCCGCGCAGGTCGCCGCGAGCCAGCGCGTAGCCGCCGAGCGCGAAGCGCGCCTCGAGGTCTTCGTCATCCGCCTCGAGCCGCGATACGCACTCCTGCTCGCTGCCCGTCGAATGCGCTGCGGCGACCAGCTCGACGCCCCCGATCAGCGCCTGCGCGGCCTCGTGCTGGTCGGCGCCCAGCGGCACCTCCTCGGCGAGCCGGCGCGCCACGTCGAGGTCGCCGGTGCGCAGGGCGAGCCGCGCCGACCCCAGCCGCGCCGCTTCCTGTCCTGGATCCTCGACCAGCGCCTGCTCGAAGCGCGTCCTCGCGGCGTCGAGCTCACCGGCGGCCAGCGCGGCCTCGCCTTCGGCCGCCAGGCGATCGGCCGCGCTCGGGCAGTGCGGGCGCAGAAAGGTCCGCACCTGGGCCTCGGGGAGCGCGCCGACGAAGCCGTCGACCGCCTCGCCGTCTCTGAACACCAGCACGTTGGGAATGCCGCGCACTCCGTAGCGCGCCGCGATCTCGGGGTTCCGGTCGCTGTCGACCTTGGCCAGCTCGAAGGCGCCGCCGGCCTCGCGGGCGAGGCGCTCGAGGACCGGCCCGAGGGTCCGGCAGGGACCGCACCACGGCGCCCAGAAGTCGACCAGCACCGGCAGCTCCTGGGATCGCCGCAGCACCAGCTCGTCGAAGGTGTCGGTCGAGACGTCGCAGACGGCGTCGGTGGTCGGCATCGATGTCCTCGCGGCTCAGTGACGTTGGGCGCGCGCGGTTCGCGCTCGGGTGATGCTCTTGCCGGCGGCGCCGCACAGATCCGAGGCGGCGCGCGCGACCTTGTGGATCGCCTCGACGATCTGCTCGGCGTCGGCGGTCGGGCCCAGCAGTAGGTGGTGCGGGATCCAGACCGCTTCCGCGGAGGCCAGACGCCGAGCGACCGGACAGCTCTCGGGATCGGCGCCCGCCCATCCCGGGAAGCGCTCCGGATCGGGGCGCAGCAGCGGGCTCGCCGGCAGGGACTCGTAGAAGCGGCCGTCGCAGGGAACCCCCTCGGCGCAGAGGGCGGCGACGAAGGTGTCGCGGTCGACGCTGCGGCCCCGCCCGCGCTCGGCGAACGCCTCGGGCCGGTAGCGGAACACGTACTGATAGATCGCGCGGGTGGTGATTCGCCCGTCGGGGCGCAGCCGCTCGAGCCCCGGAATCTCGTCGAGACCGCGGTCGAGGATCTCGGCGCTCTGCGCCCGCCGTTCGTGCTGCTCGTCGAGCCGCCCGAGCTGGACCTCGAGGATCGCCGCCTGTAGGTCGGTCATCCGGTAGTTGTGGCCGATCGCGGCGACGTCGGTCCCCCGACCCGGCCGCTGGCGGCCGCAGTTGGCGAGCGCGTGGAGCGCATCGAGCACCTCGGGGCGCGAGGTGGTCACCGCGCCTCCCTCGCCGGACGTCATCAGCTTGGTGGTCTGGAAGCTGAACGAGCCGGCGTCGCCGAGCGAGCCGACGCCACGCCCGCGCCAGCGAGCGCCGTGCGCGTGCGCGCAATCCTCGAGCACTGCGAGCCCACGGCGGGCCGCGATCTCGCCGACGCGGTCCATGTCGGCGATCGTCATCGCCAGGTGGACGGGCACGATCGCCTGGGTGCGCTCGGTGATCACGGCCTCGATCGCGTCCGGGTCGATGCACCAGGTCTCGGGGTCGACATCGGCGAACACCGGCACGCAGCCCGCGAACAGCGCCGCCGAAGCGGTCGCCTCGAAGGTGTAGGCGGGCACCACCACCTCGGCCCCCGGCTCCACGCCGAGCGCCTGCAGCGCAATCTCGAGCGACACCGTGCCGTTCGCGACGCACAGTGCGTGCGCGGCGTCGTGGCGCCGCGCGAAGGCCTCCGCGAAGCGCTCGGCGCAGGTGTTGGGCATCGGGAACCCGCCCCAGTCGCCGTCGCGCAGCGCCGCCAGCACGGCACGCTCCTCCTCGCCGCCGCGCTCGGGCCACCGCGGCCACGGGTCGGTGCGCACCGGCGGGCCGCCGAGGAGGGCGAGGGGGGAGCTCATGCCGGCCGTATGGTAGACGCCTCAGACGGGATTCGCGACCATCGCGCGCACCAGCGCCTGCCTCACCGCGCCGCCCACCCTCGCACCGCCGATCGCGTCGAGCGCTGCGAAGTCGAGGCGTCCCGGCCGCCGCTCGAAGTGGAGCACCCAGAACGGAAGCGCCCAGTCCTCGAGCTCGACCTCTGGAGCCTGCTCGCCCTTCGCCATGCCGCCGGCCAGCGCAGCGAGCCGACCCAGGTGCGCTCGTGCGATCTCGAGCAGCTGCTCGCGGGCGATCGCCGGCGCTCCGACGCCGCCTCCCTCCGCGAACGAGAGCCCCTCGCGCTCGAGGCGCGCAGCGAGACCGGTGCTGGCGCAGACGACGCAGCTCCGCCGGCCGGAGGCGACGTGGAGGAACGGCAGCCAGACCAGCTCGAGGTGGGGCAGGCGCTTGCCACCGAGGCCGCCGTCCCGCGCCCGGCCCCGCCGCAACCACGAGCCGCGGCGAGGCCGCAACGCCGCGCGCGCCTCCTCCTCGCTGATCCTGGGGGCGACGTAACGCACTGCTGCCGCCGGATCACGATCGCCGTGACCGCGCCACGAAGCCGGCGCCGATGCCCAACAGCACTAGACCCGCGACCGCGTTGATCCAGCGGTCGACCGCCAGCGTTGCAAAGAAGATCCCGGCCAGCACCGGCAGTGCGATCACGCACAGGAAGCCTCCGAGCACCCGCGCGACCTGCGCGTCGCGGCGGCGCTGATCGGTTTCGGGCCCGGTCATGGCGCCAGGAGGTAGAGCACGACGTAGGGGAGCATGGCGACGACCGCCCACACCCGCAGGTCCCGCCAGCGGCTCGCGGACGGCGCGCCGCGCAGGATCGAGGCGCGTGGCAGCCACAGCACGGCGAGCAACGGCGCCACCAGCAGGACCGTGGTCGCGACCCGTGCGGCCCCCATCGGCAGCGCACCGAGGAGGGCGTTGACGGGATCGAAGATGGATCGCAGCAGCTCGTTCATCGGTCCGGAATCCTCGCGCGCAGCGCCGCCTGCACCTCGTCGTCGGCCATCACGTCGCCCCAGACCAGCCCGCGGATGCGATCCGGCGACTCCGGCGGCGTCAGCCGGCTGACCGTCGCCGTCACCGCCAGGGTGAGCACGAAGCTCCACCAGGCGACGAACAGGAACGGCTCCTCGGAGGGGAACACGCCGGCCCCCAGCGGCGAGTTGAGCACGATGCAGAACCCGACGCCGATCGCCAGGCCCGCAATCGCCCCCCAGCGGTTCGCTCGGCGCCAGAGCACCCCGAGCAGCAGAATCGCGAGGGTCGGGCCCTGGATCAGCGAGAAGACGCTCTGGATCGCGTTGTAGATGTTGGTGAAGCGCCGCTCGATCTCGGGCGCCACCAGCGCCGCCAGCAGCAGCAGGACGGCCGAGATGACGCGCCCCCAGCGAAGCTGCTCGCGTTCGTCGAGCGGGCGCCCGAAGAGCCTGCGCATGGGCGCCACGAGGTCCTGGGTCCAGAGCGTCGAGGCCGAGTTGAGCGCCGAGTCGACGCTCGACATCAGCGCCGCCAGGAACGCCGCGAACATCAGGCCCCGCAGCCCGGGCGGCAGCAGCAGCGCGATCAGCGACGGCACCGCCTCGTCGGGATTCTCGAGCCCCGGGACGATCAGGATCGCGGCCAGCCCGGGCAGCGCGACCAGCAGCGGGATGAACAGCTTGAGCCCGCCCGCGAACAGCACCCCGGCCTTGGCGTCCCACTCGCTGCGCGCCCCCAGCGCGCGCTGGACCACGGCCTGGTTGCCGGCGAAGTAAGCGGTCGACAGCACGATCCCGAGCCCGAGCACGATCCCCGTCCACGGGAACGGCGTCGGCGAGTCGTGGGGGAGGTAGAGCCGGAAGTGATCGGCGTAGGCGGGTCCCTGGGCCAGCACCCCCTCGCGCAGCGCCGTGAAGCCGCCGACCTCCCAGAGCGCCCGGAACAGGAGCGCGCCGCCGCCCACGAACATGATGACCAGCTGCAGCACGTCGGTCATCACCACCGCGGCGAGCCCGCCGCTGATCGTGTAGACGCCGACCACGATGGCCGTCACCCAGATCGAGACCTGCGGGTCCCAGCCGAGCACCGAGCGCATCAGCACCGCGGTGGCGTGGATCATGATGCCCAGCGTCAGCACCAGGATCAGCCCCCAGGCAAGCGCCAGGAAGGAGCGCACCACCGAGCCGTAACGCCGCCCCAGGAACTCGGGGACCGTGAACACCCCCGAGCGCCAGTAATAGGGCACGAACAGGAAGGCCGCGATGAGCAGCGCCGGCATCGAGCCGAGCCAGTCGAAGTTGGCCTGGGCGAGGCCGTAGCGGTAGGTGCCGCCGGCGACCGCGATGAAGTCGGTGGCGCCGATGTCGGAGACCACGATCGACATGCCGACCGCCCAGAACGGCAGCGACTTGCCGGCGACGAAGAAGTCGCCCGAGGTGCGAACGAAGCGGGCGAACCAGGTGCCGATCACGAGCACGCCGGCGAGGTAGACCAGAACGATCGCCAGGTCGACGCCGGTGAGGCCCGCGGATTCGTTCACGTCATCTCTCGAGCGAGGTGTCGACCAGCAGCCCGTGGTGGAGCCCGAGCCAGTAGGGGAGCAGGAAGCTGGCGCCGTCGGCGAGCCGGAGGCCGCCGCCCGCCTCGTCGAGGCGCCAGGGATCGACGTTCCAGTGGTTGACGAAGCGCTCGTCGATCGGCAGCACCTTGCCCTCGCCCGGGCCGTGACGCAGCCGCCCGCGCGGGCGCTCGAGCGTCGAGTCGTCGAGATGGACCACGTCGAGGCGGTGGCTGTTGCGGTAGCTCCACTGCACGCGGTCGAGCGGGTAGCGGCGCAGGGTCTCGGCCGCCTCCTCGAGGTCCTCGGGGTGCGGTCCGAAGACGACATCGTCGAAGGCGTCGCGATAGCGGATGCCTTGGACGGCCGCCGCCCAGAGGTAGACGAAGAGCGGGTTGCGCTCGGGGCGCTCGAGCGCGAAGTAGCGGTCGAGGGTGTGCGCCCAGATCGAGCGCAGCTCGGGGCTCCGCTCGTAACGCACGAGGTGGTAGAGGTTCATGAACGCCATCTCGTCGTCGGACTGGTTGCCGGTGCCGGGCCCCGACTGGACCTTGAACGAGCGTGCGTTGGCCAGGTAGGAGTGGCGCGAGATCAGCTCGGCGGCGACCTCGCCGTAGCGGGGATCCCCGGTGACGCGGTCGGCGATGCGCAGGTAGGCGAGCATCGAGTACGAGTTGAGCCCGCGCTCCTCCCACCACTCCGGGTCGGCGTTGAGCGCACCCGGCCCGAACTGCGCCCAGCGCGTCGGCCGGCCGTCGTGGTCGACCAGGGCGAGGTCGTGGGCGAGGAGATGATCGACGATCCCGCGCACCACGGCGCGCAGCTCTTCGCGCTCGTTCTCGCTGCCGGTGTCGGGATCGCTCGCGACGTGGTCGTAGTAGAGGGCGTAGAAGAAGAAGTGGCCGTCGAGCTCGTCGGAGCTGGTGTCGGACTTCCAGTACCACCGGCCGTCGGCGCTCTTCGGCCAGCGCGGCTCGTAGACCTTCCAGCGGCCGTCGCGCTCGGCCTGCTGGCGGAGATCGCGCTCCAGGCGTCCCTCGTTCGGATCGGGGCCGTCGGACGGCAGCACGGTGCGGGCGACGAAGCCGGGGAGGGCGGGTGGCTCGCCTCCCTGGGTCACGGTCTGCAGGAAGCGCAGCGCCTCGAACGCCGAGCGCGCGCGTTCCCGCGCCGCCGGATCGCCGGTCACCGTGAAGGCCAGGCACTGCGCGGCGCCGTACATCGACGTCCACAGCCCGTCGTTGTCACTGTCGCGCTGGCGGAAGCTCGAGGTGTCGCCGGGGCGCTCCAGCTCGACCGCATCGACGTAGCCGTGCTCGGTCCGGCGGTGGAAGCGGTCGATCGACTCCTCGAAGCGACGCGCCTTCTCAGAGAGCGTCATCGGGACGTGGCGGATCACGCCGACACCCGCCGGGGTCGTCGCCTGCACCGTGCCGTCGCCGTCGACCGAGACCGCCAGGACGTGGTCGTCGGGCAGCCACCGCCGGCCCTGCCGGTACTCCCAATGCGGCATCCCGTCGTCGTCGAGCCGAAGATGCACCAGCCCGATCGTCGTGCCGATCCACACGTCGTCGGTCCCGGCGGCCGCGATCGACGTCGCCTCGTGCCAGGGCAGGCCGTCCCGCTCGTCGAGCAGCCGCCAGGACTCGCCGTCGAAGCGGCCGATCCCCTGCGGCGAGGCGAGCCAGAGGTTGCCGGCGGCGTCCCAGGTCACAGCGCTGGCATCGGTGACGTTCCAGCGGCGCCGGCCGTCGATCGCGGAGGCGAGCAGGTCGTCCGCCGGCGGCCGCGCGCGCTCCGGCGCGGCGCGCTCGATCGACGGCATGGTCGCCCCGTGGTCGGCGACCTGCTGGAGGAAGGTCCCCACTCGCGGCGCGCGCACCGACGGCTGGGCGAGAGCGCCGATCGCCAGTGCGAGCGATGTCGCGACCGCGAGCGATGTCGCGACCGCGAGCTGGACCGTGACCGCGCGATGTCTGCGCACCGCGAGAGTGTAGCGGGCAAGAGACCGGGCGCCGATGGCGGGTTCCCGGTCTCGACGACGTATAGAGGATGGACACTTCGAAGGGAGACCGCATGAATCCGCAAGCCTCGCCCCAGCCCGCCCTCGCCATACGTCGTCTCAACGGCGCCGAAGCCGGCGTCGCCGAGGCCGCCCTGAATACGCTCGGCGCCTCCCTGGAAGGCGACCTGCTGCTCCCGGGCGCGCCCGGTTACGACGAGTCGCGCTCGGTCTGGAACGCCATGATCGACCGGCGCCCGGGCGCCGTCGTCCGCTGCGCGAGCACCGACGACGTCGCGGCGGCGGTGCGCTTCGCCGCCGAGCACGACCTGCTGGTCTCGATCAAGGGCGCGGGCCACAACATCGCCGGGAGCGCGGTCACCGACGGCGGTCTGATGATCGACCTCTCGGGGATGCGTGCGGTCGAGGTCGATCCCGAGGCGCGCACCGCCCGGTCGCAGCCGGGCGCCACCCTCGCCGACTTCGACGCGGCGACGCTCGCCCACGGCCTGGCCACGCCCCTCGGCATCAACTCGACCACCGGCATCGCCGGGCTCACCCTCGGCGGCGGCTTCGGCTGGCTGACCCGCAAGCACGGGCTGACCATCGACAACCTCGTGGGCGCCGAAGTGGTGACCGCCGGCGGCGAGCGGGTGTGCGCCAGCGCCGACGAGAACTCCGACCTGTTCTGGGCGCTGCGCGGCGGCGGCGGCAATTTCGGCGTGGTCACCGCCTTCGACTTCCAGCTCCACCCGCTCGACCCGGAGGTGTACGCGGGGCTGATCGTCCACCCGGCGTCGGACGGGGCGGCGGTGCTGCGTCGCTGGCGCGACTTCGTCGCCGACATGCCCGAGGAGCTCAACGTCTGGGCCGTGATGCGCAAGGCGCCGCCGCTCCCGTTCCTGCCCGAGTCCGTGCACGGCACCGAGGTCGTCGTGCTCGCCTGCTTCTACGCCGGCCCCGCCGCCGACGCCGAGCGTCTGCTCGAGCCGCTGCGCTCTTTCGGCTCGCCGGTCGGCGAGCACCTGGGCCCGATGCCCTACGTCGCCTGGCAGCAGGCATTCGATCCGCTGCTCGAGCCGGGAGCCCGTAACTACTGGAAGTCCCACAACTTCCGCGAGCTCTCCGACGACGCGCTCGACACCGTGCTGGCCGCGCTCGCCCGCCTGCCGACCGACCTCACCGAGATCTTCATCGGCTGCCTCGGCGGCGCCGCCAACCGGGTGGCGGCCGACGCCACCGCCTACCCGCATCGCACCGCCGAGCTGGTGATGAACGTTCACACCCGCTGGGAGAGCCCCTCCGACGACGACCGCTGCGTCGACTGGGCCCGTGAGTTCTTCGACCAGGCCGCGCCCTTCGCCGAGGGCGGGGTGTACTCGAACTTCGTGTCCGAGGGGGAGCAGCGGCTCGACGCGATCTACGGGCCAAATTATCCGCGCCTGGCGAGGATCAAGGCGCAGGTCGATCCGAGCAATCGCTTTCGCGTGAACCAGAACATCGCGCCCGCGACCTGAGGTTCGCAGGCCGGGAGGATGGCTAGACTCCCCGCTCGTGCGCTGTCGCGAACTCGAGCCCGGCGAGGAAGAGCGCCTCCTCGACCTCCTCGACGGCTGGCCCTTCCGGGACGGCCGTCGAGGGAAGGACTTCTTCCGCCGCTACCTCGAGGACGATCCGGCGTACGAGCCGCGCAACGTGCTGGTGGCCGAGAATGGCGGTGAGCTGATCTCGTGCGTGCAGATCTTCCCGCGGATCGTCCGGACCGCCACCGGCCCGCGGTCGTGCGGCGGCATCGGCAGCGTGTTCACGCGGCCCGCGCACCGTCGCTCGGGAACTGCCTCCGAGCTGTTGCGGTTTGCGATCTCGGCGATGCGGTCGCGGGGGATGGCGTTGTCGCTGCTGGTCGCCGGCCCGATCGGTCTCTACACCAGGCTCGGCTGGCGCGAGCTCGACGGCTCCGAGGTGCTGGTGGAGGCGGATCGGCGCGAGCTAGGGCTCCTAGGCATCGGCCGCCCGCTCGCTGACGCCGGCGACCTCGAACGGGTCGCCGAGATCGCCGCTTTCTACAGCGAGCACCGTCTGGGCACCGTCGTACGCGACGAGATCTCCTGGCGGGCCAGCCTGCGGCTGGCCGGCGACCCCGACGAGGAGCTTGTGGTGGCGGGGCCGGGGCGCGGGGTCGAGGCCTACCTGCGCCTCGCCGCTCTCGACGGGGCGTGGAGAGCGCTGGAATGGGGCTGTGCCTCGAACCAGCACGGCCTGCTCGCCGAGCTGATGATCTCGCACAGTCGAGGCGCCCTCGTCCTCCCGACGATCCACGACGAGGTGCTCGAGTCCGAGCTGCGCGCCCATGGCGCGGGGCTCCGAGCGCGCCAGGGCGACGGGACCTGGATGCTGCGCGGGGTGACGATGAGCCAGAGCGAAGCGACCGCCGCCCTCCCCGTCGAGCGGTTCGCCTTCTGGCCCGCCGATCGCTTCTGAGCCGCGGCGGTTTCGCGACCGACAGCTCTCGCTCAGCGGCAGCCGCTCAGGGGCAGTAGCGGCGGCCGAAGTCCTCGCTGACCCTCCCGGTCCACCGCCCCTCCAGCGGATCCGCCAGCAGCGTCCGCCGCTGCGCCGGCGGCAGGTCGACCTCGCTGCTCAACCAGCGCCCGTCGACCCATACGGTCCCCAGGTACTCGATCGTGTCGGCGGTCCGCTCCCAGACTCCGAAGAGCGGAGTCTCGAGCCTGCGGCAGAGGTCGGCGCCGCGCCGCGCCGAACGCTCGACGGCCGAGGCGATCGACGCCAGGTGACCGACGAACTGGCCCTGCGCGTCGATCAGAGCCTCGTGGCGCAGCTCGACCGGCAGATCGACGTAGAGCTGCGCGGCCGTTGCCTCGAGCTCGGCGCTGTGCTCGAGATCGCCGAGTCGTCCTCGGCGTGCGTGGAGCTCGAACAACGCCTCGAACAGGAACGCCACGGTGTCGATCGCGGCGTCGGCGAGGTCGATCATGCCGCCGTCGGCGAAGTAAGACCGCTCGGACAGAAGCAGGACCGGGACTCCCTCCTGCTCGACGACCTGAGCCGGGTGGCTGTCGTTCTGCCGGTGGACGGCGACCGCCGTGCCGTTCAGCGCTTCGAGCGTGAAGCCCACCGGCAGGAAGGAGCGGGCCTCGGTGAGCGCCCGGACGACCTCGGCGTGGGCGATCTCGGGCGCGACCGCGATCTCGGGCGGCGGCTGCTGGGCCGCGGCGCCGCCGACGACGGCCAACACCGCGAATGCTGAGATCAGGCTCGAGGGACGTCGATGGCTCATTCGCCGAGTCTAGGTGGACCGCGGAGATCCCGGCGCGCACGCCACGCAGGCTCGCGTGCACTGGGGGATACGCATCGGCTACTCGAACGGCACCAGGACGTGGTCGGGGGTGGGCGCCGGGCGTCCCAGCAGATAGCCCTGGCCGAAGTCGACGCCGGCCTCGCGCGCGGCATACAGCTCCTCCGAGATCTCGATCCCCTCGGCGACGACCTGGGCGTCCATCTCGTGGACCAGGCGCACGATCGAGCGCAGCAGGCGGAAGTCGCGGCTGCCGATCGCGACCGAGGCGAGCAGCTTGCGGTCGAGCTTGACCACCGCCGGCCGCAGCTCGCTGATGTACTTGAGGTTCGAGAAGCCGGCGCCGAGATCGTCGATGGCGAGACGCACCCCCCGGCGGCGGAGCTCCTCGAGCACCGGGTGGCACTGTTCGAAGACCTCGATCGGGACGGTCTCGGTGATCTCTAGGAAGATCGGGTGGCGATGGCTGAAGATCGGGTCGTCCGGGCGCACCAGGAGTGCCTGGTCGAGCTCGTAGGGCTCGACGTTGATCGACAGGCCGTGGTTGGGACAGCCGGCGGTGCCGAGCCGGCGGACGTGACGGCCGAACTCGCCGATCAGGCGGGTCTCGTTCATCGCGTCGATCATCTCCCGGGGGGTGTGGGAGGCGCCGGCGAGCGGACGGCAGAGCACCTCGAAGACGAGCAGCTTGCCGGTCCTCAGGTGCACGATCGGCTGGTAGTTCACCTCGGTCAACGTCCCCGCGCGCATCCGCTCGAGGAGCTCCTCCGGCGAGCTGCTGGGTCGGGCCGCAGCGGACCCTGTCTCCGCAGTCGCCTGGCTCGGTCGTCGGACGCATCTCGAGTAGCTCGACAAAGAAGCTGGGATTGCTGTTTCTATCACTCTCCACCTGCGGCGGGTCCACGTTGTTACGCTGCGCTGGTGAGCAGCGGGACTCCCACGGCGCTCCACCGGCTCTTCGACGGGCTCCGCTCGGCGGTCGGTGACTGCCGGACGCTGAGCCTGCGTCGCGGCGAGAGTCTGTTCCGGCGGGGAGAGCCGGTGGTCTCGCTCTTCCTGGTGGCTTCCGGCCGGATCCGGCTGGAGCGGTCGCTCGAGGACGGCTCCTGGGTGTCGTTGCACGTCGCGCAGGGCCCGGCCCTGCTCGCCGAAGCGTCGCTGTTCGCCGAGCGCTACCACTGCGATGCCGTCGCCGAGATCGCCACCGAGGTGCAGGAGCTCGGGCGTGACGACGTCGAGCGCGCCCTCGCCGCCGACCCCGACCTCGCCAGCCTGCTGCTCCGCCGGCTCGCCTCCGAGGTGCGCGACCTGCGCAGCCGGCTCGAGCTGCGCTCGGTGCGGCCGGTCGAGCGGCGCGTCCTGCTCGGGCTCGAGCTCGACCGCGGCGCGGATCGCACCGTGGCGACTCGCGCCGCCGAGCTCGGGCTGGCGCCCGAGACCCTTGTCGCGCGCGTTGGCGCGGCTCGAGCGGCAGGGCAGGATCGTGCGCGAGGGCCGGAGGATCCGGTTGCCCTCCGGGCGAGGCGAAAAACCGTGACCGCGGTCATGGCGCGGCTCGGCGGTTCGTGGAGGAATGGCCGGGATCGACGATCCATCGCGGTCCCTGGCACCGCACGACCTCATCGGAGAACGCCATGCATCACTGTCGCCGAATCCTCGTTCTCAGCCTGCCGCTCCTGACGCTCCTGGCGCCGTCCGCATGGGCCCAGGAGCACGATCACGCCTCCATGCACGCCGCCCACTCGGCCGGCCAGCCCGCGAGCGGCGGGCTGACTGCGGGCGGTGACGCCGTGTTCGAGGCGATCGCCGAGGTCGTCGCCCTGCTGGAGGGAGATCCCGGCACCGACTGGTCGCGAGTCGACCTCGACGCGCTGCGCTCGCACCTGCTCGACATGAACGCGCTGTTCCAGCGGGCGGCGGTCGAGACCGAGCCGATCCCGGGCGGAGCCAGCTTCCGCGTGACCGGCGGGGCGGACGCTCTCGCCGCAGCGCGCCGGATGGTGCCCGCGCACGCCCGCGCCCTCGACTCGGAGCGGGGCTGGACGGCGGCGGCCCGGCTCGACGGCGAGAGCGTGGTGCTCGAGGTCACGGGCGACGACGAGGCCGCGGCCCGGCGCATCCGTGGCCTCGGCTTCTTCGGATTGATGGCCGCGGGCGATCACCACCGCCCCCACCACCTGGCGATCGCCCGCGGCGAGTCCCCGCACGGCGGCCACGAAGGCCACGGAGCCAACGGGGCCGCTCCTTGACAGCTCGCGAAACCCCCTGCTAGCTTGCCGCGCGTCATGATGGCGACGATCGGATTCCGGCCGGCCGCGCGATTCAGCGGCTTCATCTCCGCCGGCCCTGTGCGGGCCGCGGGTCGGTCGGAACGCGTCTGAGCGCCGTCGGGCACCCAGAGCGCAACGAACGAACGCGGCCTGCGGGCCGCGTTTTTCGTTTGTCCCAGACTCCGACCCGAGCCACCGTCCGCGAAGGACACGACGATGACCGATCTCGACGAGATCTTCCAGCGAGCCAGCACGGCCTTCGAGACGTCGAGCTCGAGTGCGGAGCTCGACGGCCACTACCGGCGGTTCCTGGGCAAGAAGGGAGAGGTGCAGCTTCTCACCCGCCGCCTGGGCGAGATCCCGGCCGAGGAGCGGCCGGCCTTCGGGCGTCGCGTCAACGAGATCAAGCAGGAGCTCCAGACCGCATCGGAGGCGCGCCGCGCCGAGCTCGAGGCCGCCGAGCTCGAGCGCCGACTGGCCGCCGACGCGATCGACGTGACCCTGCCCGGCCGGCGCCGCCGCCGCGGCGGCCTCCATCCGTCGACGCGGGTCCTGCGCGAGATGTATCGGATCTTCGGCGACATGGGCTTTCAGGTCTACCGCACCCGCGACGTGGTCACCGACGAGGAGAACTTCGAGTGGCTCAACATGCCGCCCGAGCACCCGGCGCGCGACATGCAGGACACCTTCTACACCGAGGACGAGCGCGTCGTGCTGCGCACCCACACCTCTGCCGGGCAGGTGCAGGCGATGCGCGAGTACCACCCCGAGCCGATCCGCGTGATCCTGCCGGGCATGTGCTACCGCAACGAGCAGATCACTGCGCGCTCCGAGATCCAGTTCCACCAGATCGAGGGTCTCGCGGTCGGCCGCGGCATCACCTTCGCCGACCTCAAGGGGACCCTCAGCGAGTTCGCTCGCCGCCTGTTCGGGCGCGAGCGCAAGACCCGCTTTCGCGCCTCCTACTTCCCGTTCACCGAGCCGAGCGCCGAGATGGACGTGAGCTGCATGCTGTGCGACGGCGCCGGCTGCCGGATGTGCAAGCAGACCGGATGGCTCGAGATCCTCGGCTGCGGGATGGTTCATCCGGTGGTGCTGCGCTACGGCGGCTACGACCCCGACGTTTCCTCGGGGTTCGCCTGGGGCATGGGTCCCGAGCGGGTCGTCATCCTGCGCTACGGCATCGAGGACATTCGCGCCTTCTGGAGCAACGACCTCCGCTTCCTCCAGCAGTTCTGAGCGACGCGTTCTGAGCGACCCAGCGACCTCATGCGCATTCCCCTCTCCTGGCTGAAGGACTTCGTCGACCTCGAGCTGTCCCCCGAGGACCTCGCCGAGCTGCTGACCAACGCCGGTCTCGAGGTCACCGCGATCGAGCGCGTCGGCGTTGCCGGCGCCGAGCTCGAGTGGGCTCGCGACAAGGTCGTGCTCGCCCGGATCGTGTCGGTCGAGCGTCACCCCGACGCCGACCGGCTGGTGCTCGCCGAGGTCGAGCACGGAGCCGACGCGACCAAACGGGTGGTGACCGGAGCTCCCAACCTGTTCGATCTCGCCGGCGCCGGCGACCTGCGTGACCGCGGCCTCTACAGCCCGCTGCTGCTCGAGGGCGGCGAGTACCTCGACCCCCACGGGGAGGGGCGCAAGACGCGGCTGAAGGGGAGGGAGCTGCGCGGCGTCTACAACGACGCGATGCTCTGCTCGCCGGTCGAGCTCGGGCTGGGCGAGGACCACGACGGGATCCTCGTCCTGCGCGCGGGGGACCTGGAGTCGGGGGCCGCCCCCGGGACGCCGCTGGTCGATCTCCTCGGCGACGCGGTGCTCGACATCGACATCATCCCCAACATCGCGCGCTGCGCCTCGGTGCTGGGGGTCGCACGCGAGGTCGCCGCGCTCACCGCCACCTCCTGGCGGGAGCCCGACGCGTCGGTCGTGATGGACGGGGCGTCGATCGCCGGCCGAGTCGAGATCGAGAGCCGCGATCCCGAGCTCAACCCCCGCTTCGTGGCGCTGCTGATCGAGGGGGTCGAGCAGCGGCCGTCGCCGCTGTGGATGCAGCATCGTCTGCGCCTCGCCGGCCAGCGGCCGATCAACGTCGTCGTCGACGTCTCGAACTACGTGATGCTCGAGATGGGGCAGCCGAACCACACCTTCGATTGGGACTTCCTGCGCGCGCGTGGCGACCGCTACGCGCCGGACGGCCCGGTTCGGATCGTCACTCGGCTGGCCGAGCCGGGCGAGACGATGCGCACGCTCGACGGGGTCGAGCACCGGCTCCACCCGAACAACATCCTGGTCACCGACCCCGAGGGCATCCTGAGCCTGGGCGGCATCATGGGCGGCGAGGAGAGCGAGATCCGCCCCGAGACCACGAACGTCCTGCTCGAGGCGGCGGCCTGGAACTTCATCAACATCCGCCACAGCTCGCGACAGCTCGGCATCCAGACCGACGCCGCCTTCCGCTTCAGCCGCGGCGTTCACCCCAGCCAGGCGCTGCTCGGCGCGAAGCGCGCGGCGGAGCTGCTGCGCCGTCTCGCCGGGGGCACCGTCGCCCGAGGCCTGGTCGACCACTACCCGGCGCCGGCCCCCGAGGTCGTCGTCGATCTCGACCCGGAGCGGGTGCGCCGGCTCACGGGGATCGACCTCGATCGCGACGCGATCGCCGAGCTGCTGCGCCGCCCCGGCTTCACCGTCGACGACGCCGACGGTCCGCTCCGGGTGATCGCCCCCGATCATCGCCTCGACATCGAGGGTCCCCACGACCTGATCGAGGAGGTGTGCCGGATGTTCCGGTACGAGCGGGTTCCCGAGACCGTGCTGAGCGACACGCTGCCGCCCCAGCGCGGCAACCCCCGGCTCGAGCGCGAGGAGCGGCTGCGCGACACGCTGGTCGAGCTCGGCGTGCAGGAGGTGATCACCTACCGGCTGACCACCCCCGAGGCGGAGTCGCGGGCGCGGGCGGACGCCGACGACCCCGTGGATCCGGCGGGCTACGTGCGCCTGGTCAACCCTTCGACCGCCGAGCGCAGCGCGCTGCGCCGTGACCTGCTCGCCTCCGTGCTCGAGGTCGCCGCCGCCAACACGCGGTTCCAAGACTCGGTCTGCTTGTTCGAGGTGGGCACGGTCTTCCCGCGCGCGCCGGGGAGCTCGCTCCCCGACGAGCGGCTGCGTCTCGCGATCGTGATGACGGGCGCCCGCGCCCCCGAGCATTGGGAGAGCGGCGCCTCCGGCCGCCTCGACTTCTTCGACCTCAAGGGAGTGATCGAGGGTCTGGGCGATGCGCTCCACGTCGAGCTCGGCTACGAGCCGGCGACGCATCCCAGCCTGCGTCCCGGCCGCACCGCCGCCCTCCTCGCGGGGCCGGAGCGCTCAGCGGCCGGTCACCTCGGCGAGCTGCACCCCCAGGTGACCCGCAGCTACGAGCTGCGCGTCGACCGGGAGCAGCCGGTGCTGGCGGCGACGATCGACCTGGAGGCGCTGCTGCCGCTGGTGCCCGACGGCTTCCCGGTCGCGGCGCCTCCCGCGTACCCGCCGGTGCACGAGGACCTCGCGCTGGTGGTCGACCACGCCACCAGCGCCGGGGCGGTCCGCCGGGCGCTGCTCGACGCCGGCGCGCCGCTGGTCCGCGAGGTCACGCTGTTCGACCTCTATGCCGGAGAGAAGCTGGGAGCCGGCCACAAGAGTCTCGCCTTCCACCTCACCTACCAGGCGCCCGACCGCACGCTGTCGGACCGGGACGTCGAGAAGCTGCGCTCCAGGATGCTGCGCCGGCTCGAGGCCGAGCACGGCGCCCGCTTGAGGGACTAGAACGGCTTGTAGATCGCCAGGTAGGTGGCGATCCCGCCGAGAACGGGGAGCCCCCACAGCAGGTGCTTGGCCAGGTGCGGCGCCCGATAGGGCACAGCGATCGCGCCCGCGAACAAGAGCCAGATCACCATCTTGGCCCACGCCCACCCAGGGATCATCGCGCCCTCGATGCCGATCCTGGCGAGGCCGCCGAAGCCGCCGACCAGGGCGAGCAGGAGACCGGTCCCGTGGAGCGCCGCGATGAGCTTGCGCAGCGGGTTGGCGTCCTTGGGCTGCCCGCTGGCCGCGTGGCCCGCGTGAGCGCCCAGGGCGGCCAGGACGAGGAGGACTGCGAGGACGTGAAGGACTTTGTAGAAGGCTAGCGGCACGAGAGTCTCCGTCTCCAGTGGGTCGCGGGGCTGGCAACCGGCGAGTCTAACGGTCCGGCCTCGTGGCGACGAACACCTCGTGCACGCCCGGCTCGACCTCGGAGTGCTCGAGCGGCACCGCCCGCGCCTCGAAGCCGACTCCTCCGAGCAGGCGCAGCCAATCCTCGCGCGCGAAGAGCCCCTCGAGGTGGCGGTCAAGCTCGACGTGGACCGAGCCGTCGGGCTCGCGCAGCAGGTAGGCGTAGTCGGTGAGATAGGTGGTGTCGGCGGGATCGGGATCCCACGTCCACGAGAGATAGCGCAGCGCCCGTTCGGGGCCGTCGTGCCCGCCGTGCTCGGTGGCGGGACGGAAGGTCTCGCGCAGGTAGTCGGGGGCGAACAGCGCTCTCCCGCCTGGATCGAGGTGGATCCAGGCGGTCTCGATCGCGGCGCGCAGGTCGTCCTCGCTGGTCATGTAGGCGACGGCGTCGTGGACGAACACGCAGTCGAACGTGCGGTCGAGCCGGACCGAGCGCATGTCGCCGACGACGTGCTCGCATTCCGGATTGAGCGTTCGACTCACGTCGAGCATCCCGGGGGCGCGATCGACGAGGACCATCTCGAAGCGCCGCTTGAGGAAGGAGGCGTTGTTGCCGCCGCCGCTGCCGAGCTCGAGCATCGTCCTCATCCGTTCCGGGCGCTCCAAGCCGTCGAGCAGGTGGCGCTGATAGAACGCCGCCTCCTCCTCGTAGTCCTCGGGGGCGGAGAGCAGCGGCCACCAGGCCGCCAGCTCCTGGTAGAGCTTCGTCACGGGCTCAGATCGTCCGCTCCGCGCCGCTCCAGTAGGGGGCGCGCAGCTCCCGCTTGAGCACCTTGCCGGACCCGGTCTTGGGCAGCTCGTCCGCGAACGAGATCGAGCGCGGGATCTTGTAGCCCGCAAGGTGCGCGCGCGCGTGGGCGACCACCTGCTCCTCGGTGAGCTCCGCTGCGGGAACCGGGACGACCACCGCGTGAACGCTCTCCCCCCACTCGTCGCTGGGGATGCCGAACACCGCCGCCTCGTAGATCGACGGATGCTCCTCGAGCGTCGCTTCGATCTCGGCGGGATAGACGTTCATGCCGCCGCTGATGATCATGTCCTTCTTGCGGTCGCAGATGTAGTAGTAGCCGTCCTGGTCGAAGGTGGCGACGTCGCCGACGGTGTGGAACTCGCCGCGGCGGTCCTCCTCGTACTTGTCGCGCGCCTTGTGGTAGGTGTCGAAGACGCTCGCGCTCTTGACGAAGACCTCTCCCTGGACCCCGGGCTCGGTGACCTGGCGCCCCTGATCGTCGATCAGGACGACCTCGACGCCGGGCGCGGGCTTGCCGCAGGAGCCCGGGCGGGCGAGCTGGTCGGCCGGCGCGAGCACCATGTTGACGCCGAGCTCGGTCGAGCCGTAGACCTCCCACAACGACTCCGGCGGGAAGTCGGCGAGGTACATCCGCTTGAGCGCCATCGGCCAGGGCGCGGCATTGGCGATCATGATGCGCATCGAGCCGGTGTCGTAGCGGGCCTTGACCTCGGCGGGCAGCGAGCAGATGCGGCGGATCGGCGTCGGCGCCGAGAAGGTGCTGGTGACGCGGTGGCTCTGGACCAGGCGGAGCCAGTCTTCGGGATCGAAGTGCCGCTGCAGGACGACGGTGTTGCCCAGCAGGTACGAGATCGCCATGAAGCCGCCCGGTCCCGAGTGGTAGAGGGGCCCGGTCGTGAGGTAGACGTCGTCGCGCCGATAGCCGATGTGCTCGACCAGCCGGCGCCGCTGCTCGGGATCGCCGGTCGAGTCGCGCACCGACCCCTTGGGCTTGCCGGTCGTCCCCGAGGTGTAGATCATGGTCTTGGGCTGGAGGGTCACCGGCGGCGGCGTCTCGTCGCCGACCCCGCGCAGCCACGCTTCGTCGCTCACGGTCTCGGCCGGGAGCTTCCCGGCCGGCTCGCCGCCGTAGACCACGATCCGCCGCACCCGGGCGAGCGCGTCGCCGATCCCCGCGAACAGCGGTGCGTTCTCGGCGTCGACCCAGATCAGGGCCGCGTCGGAGTCGTCGACCACGTAGGCCGTCTCCTCGGCGGTCAGCCGGTAGTTGAGGGGCACGGCGGTCAGCCCCGCCTTGCGCGCCGCGTGGATCATGACGACCGCGCCCGGTGAGTTGCAGCCGCACCACAGGACGCGCTCCCCCTGCCCCAGCCCCTCGGCGAGGAGAGCGTTCGCCAGCCGGCAGGAGCGGCGCTCGAGCTCGGCGTAGGTGAGCACCGTGCGAGCGCCGTCTGGCCGGTCGTCGATCAGGGCCACCTTGTCGGGCTGCCCCTGGGCCAGGAGCGTCAGGTAGTCGGGTAGGGGCTCGCTCATCGTGTGGACTCTCCGTCGGGAACGCGCCGGATCGTACCTCGGCCCGCGGAGTCGCGGCTCGGGGAAGGTCCTGCGGAGGATGGGGCATAAACCCCGGCGGCGACCTGTTAGCCTGTTCCAGCACAGGTTCCGCGCGCTCTAGAAGCCTGTCTGTGCCTCCTCCCCAGCAAGCGGCCATAGCAAGCGGCCATCCGCCATCGGAGATCAGCCATGAAGCGAAGCCACCTCCTCGCCGTCCTCTCCGCGATCCTGCTCATCGCAGCGCTCGTCGCTCCGGTCTGGGGCGCGCCCTCCGACTCGAGCCTCCCGGGCGCCCATCAGCAGGAGCAGGAGAAGGAGCAGGAGAAGGAGAAGGAGAAGAAGAAGGACAAGAAGCAGCGCGGCAAGGTGGTGAAGGCGACCGTGGTCCCCTCGGAGCCCGAAACCGAGGAGAAGACAGACGAGGAGACCACAGAAGAGACAAGCGCCGAGGAAGCGACTTCCGAAGACGAAGACGAGGCGGCGGTCGCCGAGACCGAGTCGAAGGCCGAGCGCCGCGAGGCCCAGAAGGCCGACAAGGCCGACAAGAAGGCCGAGAAGGACGCCGCCCGTGCCGAGCGGGAGCGCGAGCGGGAGGCCGAGCGCGAGGCCGCCGCCGACCGTGCCGCCGCCGAGCGCGAGCGCAAGGAGCGCGAGGCCGCAGAGCGAGCCGCCGACCGGCAGGCCGAGGGGGAGAGCCCCGTCGTCAGCGCGATTCCCGAGCCGGCGACCCCCAGCCCGCGGGCCACCGAGGTCGCGCCGCGTCCCGCGGATCCGCCGCGAGCAGAGCCCCCCGCTCAGCAGCAGCCCCGCGACACCTTCCAGGAGCGCATCCAGGTCCGCGAGGTGCTGCTCGACGTGCTGGTCACCGACCGGCGCGGCAACCCGGTCGTCGGCCTCGGCCCCGAGGACTTCATCGTCACCGAGGACGGCGAGCAGCGCGAGATCACCGGCGTGACCTACTACGGCGGTGTCGGCGAGCTGAGCGGCTCGGGAGTCGAAGGGGAGAGCCGCAGCGACCGCTACTTCATCGTCTTCTTCCACGACCAGAAGCAGGCGGCGCCGTTCCTGACCGCCGCGCAGATGGAGACCGGACGCTGGGCCAAGAGGTGGATCGACCAGCTCCTGCCCAACGACCAGGTCGCCGTGATGGGCTACGACGTGCGGCTCAAGCTCTACCAGGACTTCACCCGCGACAAGGCCGCGATCGTGCAGGCGATCGAGGATGCCTCGCTGGGCAAGAAGGAGCCCGACCGCTGGAAGACCGTCTCCGATCCCGAGCTCGACCCGGACAGCCCGTCGCTCGCCGTCAACCTGCCGACCGGCAAGACCCTCGCGCGTCAGAGCCGCAAGCTCCAGCAGGCGCTCGAGCTGGTCGGCGAGGCCGCCGAGGGAATCGTGGGCCGCAAGAACCTGCTGCTGTTCTCGGTCGGCTTCGGCGACATCGACGACTTCGGCCTGTACACGCCCGATCCGCGCTACTACCCGCAGATGAAGCAGGCGCTCAACAACGGCAACGTCGCGGTGTACGCGATCGACACCGTCGGCAGCCGGCGCGGCAACCCCGGGGCCCGCGACATCAACGACTCGCTCTCGGCGATCGCCAACGACACCGACGGCCACTACTACTCGACGTTCATCAACGCGCTCACTCCGCTCGAGCAGGTCGCCGAGGACAACATCGGCTACTACCTGCTGAGCTATCGGGCCGAGTACGAGACCGGGACCTCGGGCTACCGCGAGGTCGAGGTCGACACCCAGGACTCGAGCTTCCGCGTGCGCGCCCGCAAGGGCTACAAGTACGGCGCCGATTCCTGATCGCCGAGCCCGAACGGAAAGCCGGGGTCCAGGTCGAGCAGCTCGCGCTCGGGCTCGGCCATCGACCGCCGCGCGGTGCAGCGCCAGCGGTCGGTGGTTCGCAGCCCCTGCACGCTGTTGCCGGAGCGGATCACGGGACCGTGCTGCCAGAGGTAGATGCCGGTCGCCTGCAGCACGTGCGAAACCTCGTGCGGATCGAGACCCCGGAACCGGCACTGTAGGTCGAGGAGGCCGAGGGCGCCGAGCCCGAGCGTGTCCATGAGATGGGCGTCGCCCTCGGGGTCGGGGATCCGAAACAGCCGCACGTTGAGTGCCCCCGGCGCCGGGCTCTCGAAGCCGTCGGCGCGCATGGTCTTAAGGAAGTCGTCGGGCGCGATCAACTGCTGGCTGGGCCACCAGGCGAGCGCGCGGCAGGGCAGGCTCTGGACTGCCCCAGCGAGGACCTGCTGGAACAGCCCGATCCGGCGCCGGTGGTCGAGCGTGACGAAGAGGTGATCGGCGAGCCGCCGCGCGTGGGTGCACCGGCTCGCTGTCGCCTCGGCCTCGCGCCACCACCAGGACTGCTCGAGGAGCGAAGCGAGCGCATCGGCCTCGATCGGCGCCGGCTCACCCAGCGTCCACTCCGGGGGCGCTCCGCGTTCGAACGCCTGGCGATGGTGCAGCGTCGAGAACGTCTCGCTCTCGACGACCTCGAACGCCGAATCGGCGAAACGGCCCGCCAGTCCCGCCAGTTCCGCGACGCCGCCGGTGTCCCCATCGAACAGCAGGTCGACGGCGTAGTGGTCGAGCAGACCGGTCGGGTTGACCGAGCGGGTCTCGGCGGGGCTCTCGGACACCGGCGGAGTCTACGCCCCTGGAGTACACTGAAAACCGCTTGAGCTCGCCCGGCCACCGCCTCGTCCTCTCCGCAGCGGCGGAGACCCGACACCGTGTCGCTCGGGAGTGGCTCGCCGGTCTCGAGGGCGGGGGCGGCGGCCTGCTGCTGGCGCCCAGCCGCGGCGCCGCCGACGACTTCTTCCACCGTGGCCTTTCCTCCGGAGTCCTCGCCGGCCTCTTCGGCGTCGAGCGCCTCACCCTCGATCTGCTCGCCTGGCGCCTGACGGCGCCGACCTTCGCGGCCGAGGAACGGGCGCCGATCTCGCTCCTCGGCTCGGAGGCGCTCGCCGCCCTGGTCATCGCCGAGTGTCGGCGCGAGGGCGAGCTGGTCAGCTTGGCGGCCGCCGCCGAAACTCCGAACTTCCCGCGGGCGCTGCGCCGCACGATCACCGACCTCCGCCTCGCTGACGTGGCGGCGAACTCGATCGCCGGCCTGCCGGAGCCGGGCAGCGACGTCGCCTCCCTGCTCGCGCGGTACGGGGGCGAGCTCGAGGCGCGCGGCCTCGCGGATCGAGCCGACCGCCTGCGCCAGGCCGCGATCGAGCTCGAGCGCGGAGCGGTTGCGCCCGGGCGCGACCTGCCGGGCCTGTGGCTCGACGTGACGGCCTCCGGGACGCTCGAGGCGTCGCTGCTGCGCGCTCTCGCACGAGCTTCCGGCCCGGTGCTCTGGACCCTGCCGCGGGGCGACACCCGGGCCGCCGAGCTGGCGCAGGAGATCCTGGGCGTCGAGCCCCGAGCTCTCGACGAGGCGGCGCCCGCGAACCGGCTCGAGCGGGTCCAGCATCGGGTGTTCATCGACGGGGCGGAGGAGCCGCTCGCCGGCGAGGACCCCGGCTCGGTCGAGCTGCTGTTCTTCTCGGCGGCGGGGGAGGGGATGGAGTGCGTCGAGATCGCGCGACGGATCCGGGATCTGGCCGCCGCCGGCGTGCGCTACGACCAGATGGCGATCGCGCTGCGCCAGCCGACCGCCTACCTGCCCCTGGTCGAGGACGCGCTGCGGCGAGCCGGGATCGAGGGGCACTTCGCGCGAGGCAGCGCGCGGCCGCACCCCGCAGGGCGCGCCTTCCTCTCGCTGATCGCGTGCGCGCTCGAGGACCTGTCGGCGAGCCGGTTCGCCGAGTACCTGTCCCTGGGCGAGGTGCCCGAGCTCGAGGAGGACGCCACCCCGCGCCCGCGTGAGGTGCCGTTCGTCGAGCCCGACGATGATCAGCTGATGCTCTTTGCGGACCCCGCGGAGGCGGTGGAAGCGGAGGCCCCGGCGGGAGTGCTGCCGACTCCCATGCACTGGGAACGGCTGCTGGTCGATGCGGCGGTGGTCGGCGGCGCGGACCGCTGGCGGCGGCGGCTCGCCGGGCTCGAGGCCGAGCTGGAGCGGCGGGTGCGCGAGGTCGGCGACGAGGAGCCCTCACGGCGGGCCGCGATCGAGCGCGACCTCGAGCGTCTGCGCCGCCTGCGCCGCTTCGCGTTGCCCGTGATCGAAGCTCTCGCCGTTCTGCCGCAGTCGGCGACCTGGGGCCGGTGGCTCGAGAGCCTCGAGGAGCTCGCCACCCTGGTGCTGCGCCGGCCCGGCTCGGTGCTCGCCTTGCTCGCCGAGCTGAGGCCGATGGCCGAGGTCGGCCCGGTCGCGCTGGCCCAGGTCCACCAGGTGCTCTCGGAGCGCCTCGGCTTCCTCCAAGAGTCGCCGGGGGAGCGGCGCTACGGCAAGGTGTTCGTGGCGACGATTCCCGAGATCTCTGGGCGCAGCTTCGACGTGGTGTTCGTGCCGGGGCTGGCCGAAGGCATCTTTCCGCGGCCCGCCAGCGAGGACCCCCTGCTCCTCGACGAGTACCGGCGGGCGCTCGGGTCCGGGCTCACCGACCGCGACGAGCGCGGGCGTCTCGAGCGCATGCTGCTGCGCACCGCGGTGGGCGCCGCGCACTCGAAGCTGGTGATCTCCTATCCCCGCGTCGACGTCGCGCACGGCCGCTCGCGGGTGCCCTCGTTCTACGCGCTCGACGTGCTGCGCGCGGCCGAGGGCCGCGTTCCTGCGCTCCTCGATCTGCAGAGCCGCGCCGCCAGGGCCAGCGCATCGCGCATGGGCTGGCCCGCTCCGGATCGACCCCAGGAGGCGATCGACGACGCCGAGTACGACCTCGCCCTGCTGCGCCCGCTGCTCAGGCCCGGCGCCGGCGAGGTGCGCGGCAAGGGGCGCTTCCTGCTCAAGACCAACCGCCACCTGGCGCGCACGCTGAGCGCGCGCGGACGGCGGTGGCGACGGCGATGGACGTACGCCGACGGGCTGGTGCTCGCCGACGGGCGTCGCTACGAAAGGGACGAGGCGGCGTTCCGCGACACCGCCGCGGTCCTGCGTGAGGAGGCGCTCGGCGCCCGCAGCTACTCGCCGACCGCGCTCCAAAACTACGCGATCTGCCCCTATCGCTTCCTGCTCCAGGCGGTCCACCGGCTGCGGCCGCGGCTCGACGTCGCCGGCTTCGAGCAGCTCGATCCGCTGACCCGCGGCAGCATCTTTCACCAGATCCAGTACGAGCTGCTGACCGAGCTGCGCTCCGAGGCCGCCGGCTCGCTGCTGCCGGTCACGCCCGACAACCTCCCGGAGGTGCTCGACCGCGCCGACCGGGTGTTCGAGCGGATCGCGGCCGAGGTCACCGAAGAGCTGGCGCCCGCGATCCCGCGGGTGTGGGCCAGCGAGCTCGACTCGCTGCGCAACGACCTTCGCGGATGGCTGCGGCGCGTCGCCGAGGAGGGAGCGGGCTGGCGCCCGATCCACTTCGAGCTCGGCTTCGGCCTTCCGGTCGGGCCCGATCGCGACCCGGCGAGCACCGAGGCGCCGGTGACCGTGCTCGATCGCGTCGACGTCCGCGGCTCGATCGACCTGGTCGAGCTCGACGCTACGGGCGAGCGCCTGCGCGTCGTCGACCACAAGACCGGACGCGCGCGCGACGATCGCGACCTCGTGGTCGGCGGCGGGGAGGTCCTGCAGCCGTTGCTCTACGCCCTGGCCGCCGAGCAGCTCCTCGGCGAGGAGGGGCGCCTGCGGGTGTCCTCGGGCCGGCTCTTCTACTGCACGCTGCGCGGCGGCTACCGCATCCTCGAGGTCGCCCTCGACCTGCGCGGGCGCAATGCGATCCGCGAAGTGCTCCAACGCGTCGAGGACGCGATCACCGAGGGGTTCTTCCCGGCCGCGCCGCGCGAGGGGGCATGCCAGTGGTGCGACTACCGGCCGGTCTGCGGCCCCCACGAGGAGCGTCGCGTCGCGCGCAAGGACCGAGCCGCGCTCGAGCCGCTCGAAGAGCTGCGGAGGATGCGGTGAACGTGCTGCGGTTCCCGGGCCCGCGGGAACGGCAGCCGAGCCCCGAGCTCGACGCCGAGGCTCGCGAGCGGATCCGCGCCTCGCTCGACGAGAGCCTGCTGGTGGAGGCGGCGGCGGGCACCGGCAAGACGACGGTTCTGATCGAGCGCCTGGTGGCGATGCTGGTCAGCGGGCGTGCCCGCGTCGAGACCGTGGTGGCCGTGACCTTCACGCGCAAGGCCGCCGGCGAGCTCAAGCTGCGCCTGCGCCAGGAGCTCGAGACGGCGCGCGCTCGCACCGAGGGGGAGGAGCAGGCGCGGGTGGAGCGATCGATCGCCCACCTCGAGCAGGCGCGCATCGGCACCATCCACTCTTTCTGCGCCGAGCTGCTGCGCGAGCGCCCGGTCGAGGCGTGCGTGGACCCGGGGTTCGAGGAAGTCGCCGACGACGAGTCGCCCAAGATCTACCGCCAGGCGTTCGATCGCTACATCCAGGAGCAGCTCGAACAGATGCCGCCCGGGATCCGGCGCGCGCTCTCGCGGCTCGCGCTTCAGCCGGCGTGGGGTGAGGGCTCGCCGATCGACCGGCTGCGCGAGGCAGGGCTGCGCCTGATCGAGTGGCGAGACTTCCCGAAGGCCTGGCGCCGCGAGCCGATCGACCGTGAGGGGGCGATCGATGTTCTCGCCGAGTGGACCCGGCGGCTCGCCGGCTGGTCGGAGCGCTGCGCCAACACCTACGACGAGCTGCGGCGTTCTCTCGACCAGGTGCGCCTGCTGTGGACCTGGATCGACCGCCGCGAGGCCGATCCGCCGCGCGGCGCGGGTCTAGCGCGCGACTACGACGCGCTCGAGGCCCGGTTCCTCGAGCTCCGCACCGAGCTCAGGAGGCCCTGGAACCGGCGCAAGGGCTCCGGCAAGTTCGCCGAGGCGCTGCCGCGCGAGCAGGTGGTCGACGCGCGCGACAAGCTGGTCGAGCAGCTCGACGAGTTCCGGCGGGTCGCCGACGCCGACCTCGCCGCCCTCCTCCAGGGGGAGCTGGCCGGCGCCACCGCCCGCTACGAGGAGCGCAAGCGCTCGCTCGGCAAGCTCGACTTCCAGGACCTGCTGATCAAGGCGCGCGACCTTCTGCGCGATCACCGCCGCGTGCGCGCCGACTTCCAGCGACGCTTCAGCCACCTGTTCGTCGACGAGTTCCAGGACACCGATCCACTGCAGGCCGAGATCCTGCTGCTGCTCGCCGCCGAGGACCCCGAGACCGACGACTGGCTCGAGAGCACTCCCGCGCCCGGCAAGCTGTTCCTGGTGGGCGACCCGAAGCAGTCGATCTACCGCTTCCGGCGCGCCGACGTCGACCTCTATCGTCGGGTCAAGGAGGGCCTGGTCGATCGCGGTGTCGCGGTCGTGCGGCTGACCCAGAGCTTCCGGGCGACGGCGCCGATTCAACGCTTCGTCAACCGGGCCTTCGCCCCCGAGATGGACGGCGACGCCCGCCGCGGCAGCCCCGAGTACATCCCGCTCGAGGAGCACCGCGAGGCGATCCCGGGCCAGCCCCCGGTGGTCGCGCTGCCGGTGCCGCGCCCCTTCGGGGTGCGCCAGCTCAGCGGCAAGGCGATCGACGAGAGCCTGCCCGACGCCGCCGCGGCCTGGATCCACTGGCTGCTCGAGGAGAGCGGCTGGCGGGTGTGCGATCCGGAGACCCGCGAGCTGGTGCCGGTCGAGTCGCGCCACGTCTGCCTGCTGTTCCGCCGCTATCTGTCGTGGCGCACCGACGTCACCCGCGCCTACACCCGCGCGCTCGAGGCGCGTGGCATCGCGCACCTCTTGATCGGCGCGCGCACCTTCCACCAGCGCGAGGAGGTCGAGACCCTGCGGGCCGCCCTGCACGCAATCGAGTGGCCCGACGACGAGCTGGCGGTGTTCGCCACGCTGCGCGGGGCGCTGTTCGCCTTCTCCGACGACCTGCTGCTGCGCTTCTCGCGCAGGTGTGGGCTGCATCCGTTGCGCTGGCGCGAGCGGCAGGCAGCCGAGGAGCCGAGCGCCGAGGAGCCGAGCGACGACGCGCGAGAGCTCGGCGAGACGCTCGACGCCCTCGCGCGGCTCCACCGTCGCCGCAACGACCGCGCCATCGTCGAGTCGCTGCAGGAGCTCCTCGAGCTGACCCGCGCCCACGCGGGCTTCGCGCTGCGTCCCGCCGGTCACCAGGTGCTGGGCAACGTCGAGCGGGTGCTCGACCTGGCGCGGCGCTTCGAGCTCTCGGGCGGCCGCTCGTTCCGCGGCTTCGTCGAGCAGCTCGAGGAGGAGGCGGCGAAACCCAACTCGTCCGAGGCGCCGCTGGTCGAGGAGGGGGCGGACGGGGTGCGGCTGATGACGGTGCACACCGCGAAGGGGCTCGAGTACCCGGTGGTCGTGCTCGCCGACATGACCGCCCAGATCGCGCGCCGGGAGCCGGAGATGGCGCTCGACGCCGAGAGCGGGCTGTGCGCGATCAAGCTGCTGGGCTGCGCCCCCCACGAGCTCCTCGACCGCGCCGATCTCGAGCTCGAGCGCGACCGCGCGGAGGGCGCGCGCGTCGCCTATGTCGCCGCGACGCGGGCCCGCGACCTGCTGGTGGTGCCGGCGGTGGGCGACGGCGCCTGGGAGGGCTGGCTGAGCCCGCTCAACCGCGCCCTCTACCCGGCGACCGAGGACTGGCGCCGCTCGCACCCGGTGGAGGGTTGCCCGCGCTTCGGCGAGTCGTCGGTGCTCGAGCGGCCCATGCACTACGACGGCGACGTCGAGGGCTCGGTCAAGCCCGGGCTGCACGGCTTCGCCGAGGCCGGCTACCAGGTCGTCTGGTGGGATCCGAGGGTGCTGCGGCTGGGAGTCGAGGAGGCCCAGGGGCTCCGCCACGAGGAGATCCTGGCGCCGGCCGGGGATGCGGCGCTCGACAGCCGCCACGACTACGAGGAGTGGCGTGCTCGTGAGAGCCGGGTCCGCGAGGCGGGTCGGGAGCCGAGCCTGCGCGTGATCACCGTGAGCGAGCTCGACGAGACCCCCCCCGGCCGGATCGCGGTGGAGGTCGTCGAGTGCCCCGGGTCGCGGGAGCGGCCGACGGGTAAGCGCTTCGGCGCCCTGGTCCACCGCGCCCTGGAGGTTGTGGCCTTGAGTGCCGGGCGAGCCGAGATCGAGCGCGTGGTCGAGCTGCAGGCGCGCCTGCTCGACGCCTCCGGGGAGGAGCGCGGGGCAGCGGTCGAGGCGGTGAGCGCGGCGCTCGCCTCCGAGATCTGCGCGGCGGCTCGCGCCGGCGCTGAGGTCCGGCGCGAAGCGCCGTTCACGCTGGTCCACGACGACGGACGCCTGATCGAGGGGACGATCGACCTGCTCTACCGCGCCGGTCCGCAGGCGCCCTGGGTGGTCGTCGATTTCAAGACCGAGCCCGACGTCGAGCACTGGCAGCCCACCTGGCGCCGCCAGGTCGGCTGGTACGCGCACGCCGTGGAGCGGCTCCTCGGCGGCGAAGCGCGCGGCGTCGTGCTCGCGGTGTAGCCCCGGTCGGACCGGGGCGGCGGAATCCGGACGAGCCCGCTCGGAGAGGCTATGCTTCGCACAGGGTTCGCTTCACGGAACGACTCCTCTGGAGGCTCTCGCGCCATGCTCCGCTCCTTTGCCTGCCCGCTCGCCCTCCTCGTGCTCGCTCTGGGCTCTCTCGCCGCCCCGGCGGAAGGCGCGGACCGCCGGTTCTACGTCAGCGCCAAGTTGGGGACGACGGACGTCGACGGCAGCCTCAGCGACAACTTCCAGCAGGTCGTCGACGGCGACGAGGACTCGCGCGGCTTCGAGCTCGGCTACCGGTTCTTCAAGTTCCTGGGCATCCAGGCGGGCTATCACGACTTCGGCCAGGTGCCCGGCTTCGGCCAGCCGTGCGGCCCCGGCGACGACCTCTGTCCCGAGCGCCTGCTGCCGACCGAGGCCGACACCACCGCTTACTCGATCGTGGTGGTTCCTCGGCTGCCCCTGATCGGCAGCCTGTCGCTGTTCGGCAAGGTGGGTTTCGCGCGCTGGGAGAGCGAGGTGAGGGCGGCCTTCGAGGGCGATGGTGAGCCCTTCGGCGACTTCGCCGACGAGGACCTGATCTATGGCGCCGGCCTGCGCGCCGGCCTGATCGGCCCCCTCTCGATCTACGGCGAGTACGAGAAGATCGGCGATCTGATCGAGACCATCGCCTTCGGCGCGACGCTCACCTTCTGAGGGCGGGCAGGACCTCTGCGCCCAGCAGCTCGATGGCGCGCAGCGGATCGGGTCCCAGCGGCGGTCCGAAGCTCAGGTGCCTTGCGCCGGCCCGGATCAGTGCCTCGAGCCGGCTGACGACGACCGGGAGGTCGCCCCAGATTCCCATCGCCAGCATCCGCTCGTCGACCAGGGAGACCGCGCGATCGAGATCCCGGTCGCGGTGGAGCGCCCGGTGCACCGGCTCGAAGTCGGCGCGCTCGAGCCCCAGGCGTTCGAGGATCAGCGGACCGAGCGAATGCCCGTAGTAGGCGATCTTCTCGGCGAGCGGCCGGCGGGCTGCGCGCGCATCCTGGGCCAGCGAGAGCCAGATGCAGGCGGCGAGGTCGAGCTCCGGGAGCTCGGACGACCGCTCCGCGACACCGCGCTCGACGAGCGCGCGGACGGTGTCGAGGTGCTCGGGCGGGAAGAGCAGGGGCAGGACCCCGTCCGCCTCGCGCCCGGCGAGCTCGAGCATCCTCGGCCCCATCGCGCCGAGGTAGATGGGAGTCACCCGGCGCGCCGCGAAGCGCAGGTAGCGTTCGCCCCGACGCTCACCGGCGAGCAGCGAGCGGATGCCGGCCATCGCCTCCGCCACCGTCGCGAGCGGCCGGTGCTGCTCGATGCCCACCCACTCGAGGAAGTCGGCGGCGCCGGCGCCGAGTCCGAGCACGAAGCGGCCGCCGGTCAGCTCGTCGAGGGTGGCGGCCGTCATCGCGATCTCGGCGGGGTTCTGGGTGTAGGGATTGAAGATGCCGATCCCGAGCGAGATGCGGCGGGTGACGGCCGCCATCGCCGACACCAGGACCGGCGCGCTGCGCAGGAACAGGTCGTGGCTGACCCAGAGCTGGTCGAACCCCGCGCGCTCGGCGGCGGCGGCCAGCTCCCGGTAGCGGCCGAGGCTCAGGTCGTTGTTCAGTCGGAGGCTGAAGCGCATTCCGACAGAGAGTACCGCTACGCTTGTACACATGCCGGCAGAGCAGGGCTCGGGCTTCGCCTCTCGTTGGAGGCGTCTGTGGCGGATCGATCCGAGGTCGCTCGCGGCCTTTCGGATCGGCGCCGGGAGCATCCTGCTGGTCGATCTGGTCCTGCGTCTCGGCGACTGGCGCGACCACTACACCGACCTCGGGGTCATGCCGCGCGACGCGGTGATCGCCTGGCTCGGAGCCTCGGCGCGCGCCAGCCTGCACATGCTCTCGGACGCTCCGGCCTGGAGCCTCGGCCTGTTCGCGGTGCACCTGCTGGCGGCGGCGGCGCTGGCGGCGGGGTGGCGAACGCGGATCGCGACGGTGGTCTGCTGGATCCTCACCACCTCGCTCCACGCGCGCGATCCGGCGGTCGTCCACGGGGGAGACACCCTGCTGCGGATCCTGCTCTTCTGGTCGATGTTCCTGCCGCTCGGCGCTCGCTGGTCGCTCGACGCCCGATCACGGCGGTCGAAGGGCCGAGTCGCCGAGCCCGGTCTCGTGCCCTGCGCCGCCATTCTGCTGCAGGTCTGCTTCGTCTACTGGTTCACGGTCGCCCTCAAGTGGACGCCGGCGTGGCTGGGCGAGCGCACCGCGGTCGCGATGGCGCTCGATCTCGACTACATGGTCACGTCGTGGGGCCGGTTGCTGCGCGACCATCCCGAGCTGCTGGCCTGGCTGACCACCGCCACGCTGGCGCTCGAGGCGATCGGTCCGTTGCTCGCCCTCTCGCCGTACGCCACCGGTCCGATCCGCTTCGTCGTGGTCCTGGTCTTCGTCGAGTTCCACCTGCTGGGCCTCGGCGCCGCGATCCACCTCGGGATCTTTCCGTGGGTGGCCGCCTGCGCGTGGCTGCTGTTCCTGCCCACCTGGCTCTGGCGACGCGTCCTCCGCGCGCCGGACGCAGGCGAGACGGCGGCGGCCGCCCACCGCCGGGGCGGGGCGCGACCTCTGCGAGACGCCGTCGTCGGCCTGCTCCTGGTGCTGGTCCTCCTGCTCAACCTGGTCTCGGTCTGGCCCGATCGGCTCGGCTGGCTCCTGCCGGCGCCTTTGCGGGCCGCCTCGCGGGTGCTCGGCCTCAACCAGTCCTGGCAGTTGTTCGCGCCGTCGCCGCCATCGGAGGACGGTTGGTACGTGATGCCCGGCCTGCTCGAGAGCGGCGAAGTGGTCGATGTCTGGAGCGGCGGCGGGGTGCGGTTCGACAAGCCGGATGACGTCGCCGCCAACTACGGCGGCGGACGCTGGGTGAAGCTGCTGTCGAACCTGTCGATGAGCCAATTCTCGGCGCTGCGGCCGCCGTTCCTGCGCTGGCTCTGCCGCCGCTGGAACGAGGACGCGCCGAGCGGACGCCGGCTCACCCAGGTCGACCTCTACTTCGTGATCGAGCGTTTCGAGGCTCCGGAGGCGCAGCCAGAGCCGATCTTCCTGCTCGGCGCGAGGTGTCTCGAGGAGGCTCAGAACACGGCGAGCGGGTTGAGCGGCGAGACCCCCCTCGAGGATTCTCGTCGTGTCGGCTCTTCAGTACGGCTCTCAGTGCGCCTCGCGCGCGACCGCCTCGGCCTCGATCTCCACCAGGTGCTCCTCGCCGATCGGCTCGGCTCGCAGCAGCGTGTTGGCGGGAGGGCGGCCGCGGAAGACCTCGCCGTGCACCTCGGCGACCGCCTGCCAGTCGGCGAGCTCCCGCACGAAGACTCGAGTACGGATCACGTCGTCGAGCGAGGCGCCGAGCTCGGTCAGCGCGCGCTCGATCTTGGCGAGCACGTAACGTGTCTGCTCGGCGGCGTCGCCCGGCGCGACGACCGTGCCGTCGTCGGCGGTCGCGGTCGTCCCCGAGACGACGATCCGGTCGCCGGCACGCAGGGCGCGGCAGTAGCCGAACCGCGCCTCCCACGCGAGCCCGACGCCCGACCGCCGGAAGCAGCCGGAGCGATCTCCCATGCGCAGAGTCTACTCCTGCAGCCGTCAGTCCTGACGCAGCACCTTGACCGGGTCGACACGTGCGGTCTGGTGTGACGGCAGCGCGCCGGCGAGCGCGCCGATCGCCAGCAGGAGGAAGGCGCCCGCCACGTAGACGGCGGGATTGGTCGGCTGGATGCTGTAGAGCTGCGCCTCGAGCACCCGGGCCAGCGGCATCGCCAGAGCCACCCCGGCGACGCAGCCGGCGGCGACCAGCGCCAGGGTGAACGAGACGACGCCGCGCACCACCTCGCCCGGCCGCGCGCCGAGCGCGACCCGGATGCCGATCTCGGGGCGGCGCAGCCGCGTCCAGTAGGTGAGGAGCGCGAACAGGCCGACACCGGCGAGCAGGACCGCGAAGGCGGCGAGGGCGCCGAGAAGCGCGGTGGTCAACCGCTCGTTGGCGACCGCCCGCTCGAGCTGCTCCTCGAGGGTGATCACCGAGTACGGCGGCACCCGCGGGTCGACCGAGTGCACTGCGGCGCGAACCTCCTCGTGGACCGCCAGCGGGTCGCCGGCGGTGCGCACCAGGAGCGTCATCCGATCGCCGAGCTGCGCGGCGACCCGCTCGTGCGGCAGGTAGACCATCGGTCGCGGCTCCTCCCGCAGGGAGCGGTACTTGCCGTCGGCGACCACTCCGATCACGCGGACCTCGGGCGATCCCTCGATCAGCATGAACATGCCGGAGGTGATGGTGCGCCCGACAGGATTGCGGCCGGAGAGGAAACGCTCGGCGAAGATGCGGTTGACCACGGCGACCGGGGTGGTGCCGGGAGCGGCGTCGAGCGGCTCGAACGTCCGCCCCTCCTCGAGCTCGATCCCGAGCGTTAAGAAGTAGTCCTGCGACACCACGTTGGTGTCGAGCTCCATGTCTTCGTCGGGGCCGGCCACGTAGCCCGGCACCTCGTAGCCCATCCGCGACCCGGCCGGCGACACCGGTCGCGATCGCGTGAGCGCTGCCGACTCGACGCCCGGGATCGCCGAGACGTTCTCGAGCAGAGCGGCGAAGAACGGGCCGACCCGCTCGCCCTCGTAGCCCGCCGCCTCGAGGTCGATGGACGCCATCAGCACCGGCGCCCGCTCGATTCCGGGATCGATCGCCTGGAGCTCGCGCAGGCTGACCGCGAACAGCGCGGCGAGGACCAGCGTGGCGAACGAGAGAGCGATCTGAGCCACGACCAGGGCGCGCTGACCGAGCAGGCGCCCGTGCTCCGCGGATCCTCCGGCGCCGCGCAGAGCCGCCGCCGCATTGCGCCGCAGGAGCTGGAGGGCGGGCGCCAGCCCGAACAGGATCGAGACCGCCAGGGTGAGTGCGAGCGCCACCCCCAGCACCCGCGCGTCGATCCCGACCTCGAGACCGCCGAGCTGGCTGGCGAGCGGCTCCCGACCCACCAGAGCGCGCACCAGGAGCAGAGCGAGAGTGACGCCGGCGGCGCCCGCCACCAGCCCGAGCAGCAGGCTCTCGGTCAGGAGCTGGCGGACCAGCCGCCCGCGGCCGGCGCCCAGGCACTGACGCGCTCCAATCTCGCGCATCCGAGAGGCCCCCGACGCCAGCAGCAGGCTCGCGACGTTGGCGCAGGCGACGAGCAGCACCAGCACGACGACGGCCATGCTGAGCTGGACGAACGGGCGATAGTCGCGCAGCGGCAGCGGGAAGCCGGTCGGCGTGTGCTGGAGCTCGATGCCGAGCTCGAAGTCGCGGCCGATCTCCTGCCAGTGGGCCATGGTGACGGCCTCCAGGCGGGCCTCGGCCTCGGCCCTCGACGCCCCCGGTTCCAGGACGCCCGCCCAGAAGAGCCAGCTCGTGGTGTGCGCCTCGAGGAGCTCCGCGCTCGCCACCGGCTGGTGGGAGAGGGGAAGGTAGAGGGCGGGCTCGACGTCGCCGTGGAGGCCCCGGAAGCCGGGTGGCGCGACGCCGATCAGGGTGACCGGCTGGTCGTTGACCACGAAGGTGCGGCCGATCGCAGCGGGCTCACCCGAGAGCCGGCCCGACCAGAACGAGTGGCTGGCGACGGCGAGGTAGCTCCCGTCGGCGACGGTCTGCTGGTCGAACACGCGGCCGAGAGTGGCGTCGACCTCGAGCGCGGTGAAGTAGCCGGCGCTGACCAGGGCGACGTAGAGCCGCTCACTGGCCGCCTCCGGGCCGTCACCGAGCCGCACGGTGGTGGGACGGTTCGAGTATGCGACCAGGTCGAGCGCGTCGGCGACCGCCGGGCGCACCACCTGGAAGTCGGGGTAGGGGAAGGTCGAGTTGGTGCCGTTCTCGCGGAGGCTGACCATCCCCACCAGACGATCCGGGTGGGCGACCGCCACGGGGCGCAGCACCAGGGCGTCGAACAGGCTGAAGATCGCGGTGGTGGCGGCGATGCCGAGGGCGAGCGAGCCGATCGAGGCGAGCGCCACCAGCGGGCGTCGCTGGAAGTGGCGGTGGGCGTAGCCGAGATCCTGGAGCAGGCTCTGCAGCCAGCGATCGGACCGCTGGGGATCGCGCCGACCGCCGGGATCGCGGCCGGAGGCGCCGCGCAGCCCGAGCGCCTCCAGCACCCGGGCCGGAAGGCCGACGAGGATCACGTCGGCCAGACTGCGCAGGGCGAACCAGGTCGCGGCGAGAGGCGAGCGCCGGCGCTGTCGTTCGAGGAGGTCGTCGAACAGGCGGCCCAGCTCCTCGCGCTCGCGACGCAGGGGCTCCGGATAGAGGGAGAGAGCCGAGCGGTACAGCGACGAGAGCGTGCCGAGAACGATCGTGCTCACGACGCGGACCCCACGCCGCGCGCCAGGCTAGCCAGCGACTCGACGCGCTGGATCTCGCGCGCCACCTCCTCGCGACCCGTCTCGGTGATCCGGTAGTAGCGCCGCCGCTGGTCCTCGCTGGGTTCGGCGGCGGGGCGGTCGACCTCGGCGATCAGACCCCGGTCGATCAGGCGGTGGAGAACGCGGTAGAGGTTGCCGGGAACCAGGGAGACTGCGCCTTCGGTGTGGCGCTCGATGGCCTGAACGATGCCGTAGCCGTGCTGGTCCTGCCGATCGAGCTCGGCCAGCACCAGCAGCTCGACGGGCTTCAGCTTGGGCAGCTCTCTACGCGCTCTCATCGGCGGCCTCCGCGGTCAGTGATCGTATTGATTATAATCAAAACGATCTCAGTCGCAACCCACTGTGACGGAGGAGAGACGTTCCGGCGCGCCGGAGCCGCCTACGCCTGGCGCAGGAGGTCCGTGATCTTCTGCCGCGATGCCGAGATCGCCGGCGGCAGGCCTCCGATCACCGCGGTCGCAGTTGCGAGCAGGACGCCGCCGAGCAGGATGCCGGGCGTGGTGCGCAGGCCGAAGGTGATCTCCGAGAACGTGAGGTTGTTCACCGTGCCGGTCTCGAAGCCGTTGAGAGGCAGCGCGAGGAGCGCGCCGAGGCCGCCGGCGAGCAGGCCGAGCACCACCGCCTCCAGGACGAAGGCGGCGAGGATCGAGCGGCGCTTGAAGCCGAGCGCGCGAAGCGTGCCGATCTCCTTGCGCCGCACCGAGACCTGGGCGTACATGGTGTTGGCGGCGGCGAAGCAGGCGCCGAACGCCATCAGGATGGCGAGCCCGTTGCCGAGGTAGATGAAGACGGCCGCGCTCGCCTCGGTCTGCTGCTCGTAGTACTCGGGCTCCGGGAGCGCCTCGAGGCGCAGGCGCTGATCCGACTCGATGGCGTCGATCAGCGCGGAGACGTCGCTGCGCGAGGCCGCCCTGAGCCGTGTCGAGGAGTAGTAGTTGGGCCGCCGGAAGGCGTCGCCCAGATCGCGGACGTCCCCCCAGATCTCCGACGCGTAGGCGCCGCCCCCGCTCTCGAAAACCCCGACCACCTGAAACGGCGTTCGTCCGAGCTGGACCCGGCCGTCGAGGCTCAACGCCGGATAGCGGCTGGGGAGGTTCGCGCCGACGATGATCTCCCCCGTCCCCGGCTCGAACCTCCTCCCCTCGACGATCTCGATCTGCGGGCGCAGGTGGAAGGCGCCCTCCTCGACGCCGCGGATGCTGACGTTCGCCTCGGTGCCGTCGAGCCGCTGCAGCACCTGGAGGTGGAGCGTCTCCCCAGAGGCCAACAGGTTTCCCTCGGCGTCGCGCGCCACCTGCGGCAGGTTGGAGAGCAGCCGCAGGGTCTCGGAGGCGAAGCCGCTCTCGGTCTCGCTGCGCGCGCCGTCGCGCAGCACCAGCACGGTCTGGGGGTCGCCGCTCGCCGCGAAGGCGGTGCGCAGGCCGCCGGCGAGCGCCAGCACGCCGACGTAGACGAGCACCACGAAGGCGATCGAGAGCACGGTCATCAGCGTCGTCGCCCGCCGCGCGAACAGGCTCCGCACGTTGTACTTGATCGGGATCATCGGCTCGTCCTCCGCGCCTCGCGCACCGCTCAGGCCACCTGCCGCAGACCGTCGACGATGCGCAGCCGAGCGGCGTTCCACGCCGGCACCAGGCCCGCGACCAGGCCGATCAGAAGCCCGACTGCGACCGCTGCCGCCGCGCGCCCGGCGTCGGCGGCGAGCGCCTGGAAGACGAAGCCGGAGGCCTCGAGCGCGGGCTGCAGCGCGCCGAACGCGAGGTTCGCGAGCAGCACGCCGAGCGCGCCGCCGACGAGACCCACCGCCACCGCCTCGAGCACCACCATGGTCACCACCTGTCCCTTGCGGAAGCCGAGGGTACGCAGCACCGCGACCTCGCTGGTGCGCTCGCGCGCGGCCATCGCCATGGTGTTGGCCGTGATCAGCAGGATCGAGACCACGATGGCGAGCCCGATCGAGCCGAACAGGAAGCGCACGTTGCCCAGCATCTGGACGAAGGAGAGGACGAACGCCTCCTGGGTCTCGACCCGCAGCTGGGCGGGGGAGTTCTCGAACATCGCCTCTGCCTGCTGGATCACCTGCGGCACTGCTTCGGGATCGTCGAGCAACAGCCAGTAGAGCCCGACGATGCCGGGGTTGTCCATCGCCTCCTCGAGGTAGCGGTCCTGGAAGTAGAGGGCGCGCTCCTGAGAGGGGCTGTCGGGCGCGCGGAAGATGCCGCGCAGGGTGAGCTCGAGGTCGACCGGGTAGATGTCGCCTTCGATGGTGATGGTGTCGCCGAGCTCCCACCCCTGAGCCTCCGCCAGCGAGGCGCCGGCGATGAACCCGGCGCGGTCGGCCTGCCACGCCTCGAGCTGCTCGGGCGGGAGCACGAACTCGGGGAAGGCCTGGAGCAGGGTCTCGGGATCGGAGGAGAAGCGCGGGAAGAAGTTCTCGGGGCGGTCGTCCTTGTAGCGTCCCTGGAACCAGTCGAGCGGCGTCACCGCCTCGACGTCGGGGATCGAGGCGAGGCGCTGGCCGTAGGCCTCGGGGAGTTGGAAGGTGAGCGAGATTCGGTTGCGCGCGACCAGCCGGCTGGCGCCGGTCGGATCCTCGACCTCGGTCATCGCCTGCAGCACCGCCGCCAGCAGGGTGAGCAGGAAGATGGCGATGGCCACGCTGCCGATGGTCAGGATCGTGCGGCGCTTGTTGCGCATCAGGTTGCGCCAGACCAGGCGGGTCACCGCGCGGCCTCCACGGCCGAGGCCGCGCCGGCGTCGACCAGCGCTCCCTTCTCGATGCGCACCACCCGACGGGCTCGCTCGGCGGCGCGCGGATCGTGGGTCACCATGATGATCGTCTTGCCGTGTTCGCGATTGAGCTGCTCGAGCAGGCTCAGCACCTCCTCGGCGCTGTCGGCGTCGAGGTCGCCGGTCGGCTCGTCGGCGAGCAGCAGGGTCGGGTCGGTGACGATCGCGCGGGCGATCGCGACGCGCTGCTCCTGACCGCCCGAGAGCTGGCGCGGGTAGTGCTTCACGCGGTCGGCGAGCCCGACGACCTGGAGCGCGACCTCGACCTTCTGGCGCCGCTGCGCCTTCTTGAGCTTGGTCAGGGTCAACGGCAGCTCCACGTTCTCGAAGGCATTGAGGACCGGCAGCAGGTTGTAGAACTGGAAGATGAAGCCGATGTTGCGGTGGCGCCAGGCGGCGAGCTCGCTCTCGCTGAGCCGGGCCACGTCCTTGCCGGCGACCACGATGCGGCCGGTCGACGGACGGTCGATGCCGGCGAGCAGGTTGAGCAGCGTGCTCTTGCCGGAACCGGAGGGCCCCATCAGGGCCAGGAACTCACCGGCCTCGACCTCGAGCGAGACGCCCTCGAGCACCCGGATGTCGAAGCGGTCGCGCTTGTAGGTCTTGCCGACCCCATCGAGCTGGACGATCGGTTCGCTCATGGCCTTCGCTCTCCCTCTCAGTCTGCGGTTCGGACCCGCGCGCCGTCCTCGAGCTCCTCGCCCGGATCGACCACCACCACGTCGCCGGCGCGCAGCCCCGAGGTGACCTCGACGCGCTGGTCACCGGCCGGTCCCTCGGCGACCGCCACCGCGACCCGCTCGACCCGGCCGCCGGCGACCCGGTACGCGATCCTCGCTCCGTCGCGCTCGACGATCGCGGCGGGATCGACCAGCAGGCGCGGGGGCCGCTCGAGCCGCTCGGCGTCGGTGCCCTCGGCCAGGAACGTCACGGTGCAGCTCATGTCGGGCACCAGCCGCTCGTCGCGGTCGTCGACGGTGACCTTGACCTCGACCACCGCGCGCTGGCGATCGGCGGTGGGCACGATCTGGCGCAGGCGGCCGTGGTAGGTGGCGTCGGGGACCGCGTCGACCTTGATGCTGGTGGGCTGACCGAGCTCGAGCTTCGAGATGTAGCTCTCGTTGATGTCGGCCTCGATCTCGAGCGAGGAGGGGTCGGCGATGCGCACGATCGAGCCCGTCGACTGCTGCGAGGTGAAGCCGCCGGGCGCCACCATCTCCCCGACCTCGACGTTGCGCTCGATCACCACGCCATCGATCGGCGAGTGGATCACGGTGTAGGCGAGCTGCGCCTCGACGGAGTCGACTCGCGCCTGCGCGGTGTCGACCACGGCGGCGGCGACCGCGCGCTGGGTGACGGCGGTGTCGAGCTGGGCCTGGGCGTTGATCCCGGCGTCGACCAGCGCCCGCTGGCGACGCTCCTCGCGCTCGGCGTAGGCGAGCCGTGCCCGCGCCTCGGCCAGCGCGGCCTCGGCCTGCCGACTGGCGGCTTCGAGGTCGGCGCTGTCGAGCACGGCGATGACGTCGCCGCGCCGGATCGGATCCCCCTCGTCGACCCGCAGCTCGACCACCCGGCCGATGATCCTGGCGCCGACCGCGGCCCGAGTGCGCGCATACGTGTAGCCGGTTGCGTTGAGCACCGTCGACTCCTGGGTCGGCGTGACGAGCTGCACGGTCGTGGTCTCGACGGCGGGCAGCAGCCAGGGGAGCGGCAGGCGGGGAACCAGCATCACGGCCGCGACCACGACGGCGACGGCGAGCAGGATCCACAGCGGCCAGCGAGAACGGGTCTGCGTCCGCTCCTCGTCCTCCATCCGCAGGACAGCGAGGTCGGGCTTGGTCCGGGGCTCGCTGTCCTTCTGCTGCGACATCGGAGTGCTCATCGGAATCGATGCTATGCGTCCCCATACGAGCGCGTCGCGTGACAGGTGTCACCACCTCGGGTGACTCCGATCAAGTCGGCGCGCAGGCCAGCCGACGGGATGACGGATACGCCGGAAGAGGGGCATCGGCGGTGATTCTAAGGCCCGGCGTGTCCTCGCTGGCTCGCCTCGCGGTCCGCCGCCCGCGCACGGTGCTGGCGGTGGCGGTGACGCTGTCCCTCGCCTGCGGCTCGCTGTTGATCCGGGCCGAGCCGAGCGGCGACATGGTCGAGCTCTTCATGGACGAGGATCGGGCCGCCGACACCTATCGGCGCCTGTGCGAGGAGCTCGGCGGGCGCGAGCTCATGGTCGCCGCCTGGCCGGTCGCCGATCCGGAGGAGCTGTTCGCGCCGGAGCTTCTCGCCGCGCAGGGCGCGGCCGCCGAGGAGATGGCGTCGTGGCCTGAAGTGAGCACGGTGCTACCTTCGGGAGCACGCTCCGCCTGGAGCGCCGCCGGGCGATGGGGGTGCGCTCGGAGTCCTGGGCCGAGGCGCTGGCGGCGGCCGACGCGACGCGCCGTCGCACGCTGATCGAGGAGGCGCGCCGGGCGCTCCACCTGCGCGATCTCCTCGGTGGCGGCGAGCTCGCGGTGGTCGCGCTGGTGCTCGACGAGGTCCGATCGCTGCCGCTCGAGGCCCAGCTCGATCTGCTCGAGCGGACGGAGGCGCGGTTGCGTGTCTCGGCGCTGGCGGGCGAAGGGGACCTCCACCTGATCGGCTTCCCGGCGGCGGCGGGAGCCTCGTTCGAGGTGGTGCGCAGGGGCCTGACCCGCGCGCTCCCGCTCACGGGTGTGGTCCTCGCCGGCCTCCTCGTCGCGCTCTACCGGAGCGCCTGGCCGGCGATGATCGCGCTCGGAGTCGGGGCGCTCTCGACGGTCGGCGCGATGGGGCTCTCGATGCTCGTCGATCCACGGCTCACAGTGCCGATGGGAGCCGCGCCGGTGCTGATCCTCGTGCTCTCCCTTTCCAGCGTGCTGTTCGTCGTGCAGCGCGCCTCTCTCGGCGAGGAGGTGGTCGCCGCCATGGAGCGCACCGGCCCCGCCTGCGTGCTGAGCGCGCTGACCACCTGCCTCGGCTTCGCGGCGCTCGGCATGACTCCGGCTCCCGCGATCCGCATGCTCGGTCTCGCGGCGGCGCTCGGCGTCCTGTGGGGCCTGTCCCTGACCCTGACCGCGGTGCCCGCAGCCCTCGCGCTCCTCGGGCACAGGCTCCGGCCCTGGCCGCCGCTGCCGGGAGAGCGCGCGTTCCTCGGGCGTTGCTGCCGCCTCGCCGCGGCGCGCCCGGTCCCGGTCCTGATCGTCACGCTCTTGCTCGCCGCCGCCGGGCTCGCGTCGCTCCCGCGCCTCGTCGTCGAGACCGATCCGGTCGGCCGCTTCGCCACCAGCCACCCGCTGCGGCGCGCGATCGAAGTCGCCGACCGGAGCCTCGGCGGCTCGGTGGCGACCGACGTGGTGGTTCGCGCCGGCCGTTCGGCGCTGACCCCACCCGTGATCGCGGCGCTCGCCCGCTTCGAGAACGCGGCGCTCGAGGACCCGCGCGTCCTGGCGTCGGTGTCGGTGACGACGCCGCTGCGCCGGGTCCTCGAGCTGATCCACCCGGAGGAGGGGGGCGAGCTCGGCCCCTCCGAGAAGCGCGCGCGCCAAGCGCTCTTCTTCCTCCCTGCCGTCGATCGCGAACACCTGGTCGGCCTGGTCGGCGAAGGGGGCTCGGTCCTACGCGTCAGTCTTCGCACGCGCTCGGCGGGCCTTCTCGCTCACGCCCGCCTCGCCGAGGACCTGCGCGCTCTTGCCCAGCGCGAGCTGGGTGAGCTCGACGCTCGGGTCGAGATCGAGGTTACGGGCCTGATTGCGATGCTCGGCGAATGGCTGGCCCGGCTCCACCAGGTCCAGCTCCGACACCTGGCGGCGCTGGTCCTGATCGTGGGTCTCGTGCTCTGGCTCGCCTTCCGCAGTCTCTCCTGGGTGGCGATCGGCCTCGGCGCCAACGCCCTGCCGCTCCTGCTGTTCGTGGCCGCCCTCTCCCTGCTCGGCCTGCCCTTCGACAGTGACTACCTGATGGTTCTGATGATCGGCCTCGGCGTCGCGATCGACGACACGATGCACTGCTCCATTCCGTTCGCGAGGAGCGCACCCAGGCCGCAACCGAGGTGGTCGCGGTGCACGGCGCCCTCCACGGCGTCGGCCCGGCGATGATCCGCACGACGCTGGTGGTCGCTGTCGGTCTTGCGCCGCTGATGCTCGCACGTTACCTGAGCGTCTCGATGCTCGGCCGGGAGCTCGCCCTGGTGCTGCTGGCGGCGCTGCTGGTCGACCTGGTCGCGGTGCCGGCCGCGATCGTGGGGCTTCGAGCTGCCGCATCGCGTGGAATAGCCGATTCCGACGAGTGGTTGCGGCGAGAAATGCCAGCCGATCGAGAATGACCCGAGTCACCGCCTACGTCGCCGGTGCGCTGCTGACCGTGGCCGCGCCCGCCGACGGACAGCAGGAGCAGGCACCCGCCGACGTGGTCAGCGAAACGGTCGAGGTGCGGGTCGTCGACGTCGACGTCGTCGTCGTCGACAAGCGGGGGCGGCCGGTGCGGGGACTGAAGCGCGAGGAGTTCGAGCTGTTCGAGGACGGGCGGCCGGTAGAGATCGAGTACTTCGCCGGGCCCGGAGCCGAGGACGAACCGGCGGCGCGGCGAGTCGACGCGCAGGTCGCCGAGCCTGCGCGCATCTCGGAGGTCGCGCCGCCCTCCAACCGCCTGACGGTGGTGATCTACCTGGACGAGCAGGTGCTCCACCCCGCGCATCGCCAGCGGGTGCTGGCCGATCTCGACCAGGCGCTCGAGCAGTGGAAGGAACTCGGCGCCCGCTTCGTCGTGGCCCGGCACCCGGGCGAGCTCGAGATCGTCCAGGCGCCGACCGACGACGTCGAGCGGATCCGCGAGCTGCTCCGCAGCTACCGGTGGAACGACACGCTCGGCTTTCGTCCCGAGATCGAGCGCCGGAGCGCACTGCAGGCGATCGGGCAGAGCTATCAGTTCTGCCTGAACGTTCCACTGTGCGTTCCGTGCGTCGACAACTGGCAGCAGATGCTGCTCTTCGCCTCGGACTACGCCCGCTCCGAGGAGACCAGGACGGCGCTAGCAGTCGCCGGGCTGGCGGATCTAGCGAGCGCGCTGGCGGGTCTTCCCGGGCGCAAGACCGTGCTCTACGTCGGGGACGGATTCCAGCACCAGCCGGGACGATCGATGTTCCGCTACGTGGGAGACCTCTGCGAGGTGCACCGGGAGCAGGCGCCGCTCGAGGTCGAGCGTGAGGCGGTGGTGTTCGACGAGAGCAGCCGCTACACCCAGCTCGCCGCGCACGCCGCCGCCAACCGAGTCGTCTTCACCATGCTCGACGCCGGCGGTACGCGCGCCGCCGCCACCTCGAACATCGACGGCGACGTCGTCGCGCTCGACGCGAGTGGGACGAGCTCGGGCTCGTTCAACCCCCAGTTCGCGCGAATCGCGGCGCTCTTCATCGACAACATCCAGACCAGCCACTTCGTCATCGCGAACGAGACCGGCGGCAAGGCGATCCTCAACGCCGATCGCCCGCTGCGCGACCTCGAGCTGCTCGGCGACGAGCTGCAGGCAACCTACTCCCTCGGCTTCACCCCGCAGCACCCGCCGACCGGCCGCGTCCACCTGCTCGAGGTGAAGCTGGTCGAACCGGCGGCCAAGGGGCGCACGCTGCGCTACCGCCGCTCCTACCGCGACAAGCAGCTCGAGGCGCGTCTCGCCGACGAGCTGGTCGCCGCTCTGTTCCTGGGGGAGTCGCAGGGAGACGACTCGAATCCCCTCGGCATCCAGGCCTACGCCGGCGACACGACCCGGATCGACCGCAAGCGTCACGAGCTGCCGGTCCAGATCCTCCTCCCCGAGAGCGCCGCGGCCCCGCCGCCCGAGAGCGCTTCGCCCCGCCAGGTCCGCGTCTGGATGACGGCGGTCTCCGACGACGGCCGCCGCACTGGCATCCGCCAGCAGCTCCTCGACCTCGGCCCCGGTGGGATCGAGCCCGAGAAGGGCGTCTACAGCCTGGTCGTCGACATCGAGCTGCCCGAGGGGGACTTCACCATCGCGGTCGGCGTGCGCGACGAGCTCACGCAGGAGGCGTCGTTCGCGCGCCTGAGAGCCGCGATCCCGACGCCGGCGCCGGCACCGTAGCGGTCTCCAGCACCAGGTCCCAGGTGTCGAGCCGCCGGTCGCCCCCGAGCTCGACGCTCCCCGGCGCGCCGAGGACGTCGTCGATCCGCGCCGTCGATCGGCAACCGATCGCGACGATCCCGGCGTCCCCGGCCGCCACCACCTCTCCCGGATCGGCGACTCCGTCGCGATCCGCGTCGCGCCAGAGCGCCAGCCCGTCGAGCTCCTCGCCGCGGAGCGCTCCGTCGCGGTCGTCGTCCAGCAGCTCGAGCGCCTGGTAGCCGTCGACGAAGAACAGCCCGAACGAGCGCGAGCCGAAGAGCTGGAGCCCGGAGCTCACGCCGCCGTCGCCGTGCCGGTCCCACACCAGCCAGGCTGCGGCGTCGGGGTCGAGCCAGGGCCAGGGGAGCTCCCGGCCGCTGCCATCGAGATCGAAGCGAACCGGTCGCGTCGCGTCGACCAGCTCCCAGGGCCTCAGACCCGCGCGCAGGGCGATCACGATCGGCGTCACCGCCCGCGGCAGCGCCTCGAGCCGATCCCGCAGCTCGCTCAGCTCCGCGAGCTCCTGCCGGTCGCCCGCGGGATCGAGCAGCGGCAGCAGATAGCCGATCGCCTCGACCGCGAGCAGCGGACCGAGGTGGCCACCCCGCTCGAGCTCGCGCGGCGCCGCCTCCGCGACGATCTCCCGGAGCAGCTCGCGCGCCTCGTCCCGCTCGGCGAGCTCGATCAGCGTCCAGGCCAGACCGAGGCGCGCGGTCGTGTTCTCGGGCTCGACCTCGAGCGTCTTGCGGTAGAGGGCGATCGACGCCTCCAGATGCTCGCGCGCCTCCTCGAGGGATCCATGGCCCTCACCACCACCGTTCCGAGGCTCCGGCGCGGTGCTCTGCCGCGGGCGGACCCAGGGCACCCAGGGCGGCTCGTAGCCGAAGGAGGGAACCAGCAGCCCGTCGTTCTGCACACCGGCCGCGACCGTGTCCCCGTCGCCCAGCTCCCACGCGTACGCCATGGCATGGATGCGCGCGAGAGTGTGCAGCGCGAAGGCGTCCCCGGGCGCCTCCTCGACCCGGGCCTCGGCATTGTCGATCAGCCGGTCGAGCGGCACCTCCTCGAGCTCGGAGCGCACGTAGATGGCGGGCAGCGCCGTGGCCAGCAGCATGGCGCCAGCGGCCACCGCGGGGACCTCAATGCGACATCGCATAGATCAGGATGTTGATCCCCATCGGGTAGGAAGCCGGCAGCGAGAAGAGCTGGAAGAACTCCTCCGACTGTCCCTCGCGCTCCCAGCCGTCCGCGATGTCGGTGTTGTGGGTCGCCAGCACCATGATCCGCCCGTCGGCGGCGAAGATCCCGCGAAAGTGCGGCTCGGCGGATTCGGCGCCGAGCTCGGAGGTGCCCTGCCCCCAGCTCCAGAACTGGATCGAAGGCACCTGAGGGATCTCGTCGATGTCGTAGAGCTGGTGGAGGATCGGGTGATCGAGCGGGATGTCGACGAGCGGGTACTCCTCGGGCGGCAGCACCTTGGCCATCTCGTTGGCGAAGTGGTACCAGGCCGAGTCCCCCCAGAAGTCGTCGGCGTAGAGCAGCCCGCCGCGCAGGAGGTACTCGCGCAGGTTCGCGGTCTCGAAGTCGTCGAAGCCGGCGGTGCCGGCATCCGACATGAACAGGAACGGGAACGAGAAGATCTCGGGGCTGTCGGCGGTGACCACGTAGTGGTCGGGATCGCCGGTGTGGGGGTCGAGGCGCACGTGCGCGCGCGTCAGCTCGGCGAGCCGGATCATCAGGTTCTGGTCGCCGTCGGGGTAGTCGGTGTTCCAGCCGTGCCCGAGCGGCTCGCTGGTGACCTGCCGGTACATCAGCCGCCCGAAGGAGAAGCCGTTGGCGTGGAAGTCGGGCTCGGGAAAGCGCGGCGGCGCCCAGCGGCGTCCCCACTGCGCGGTGGCGAGGCTGGCGAGGAGCGTGGCGACGCACATCGCGATCAGGCCGATCACGATCGCTCGCGTTCGGATCGCTGCTCTGTCCTCGGATTCGGGCCCGCTCACCTCAAACCACATCCTCTCCTCGCCGCGCCCCTTCCGGCAGATGGTAACAGCGTGTGGCGACGGCTCTGCCGGCTCTTCCGCCCCTCGAAGCTGGTACCATGCCTGAAAGCCAGGAAAGGGGGGAGCATGAGCTTGACCAGGATGGTGTGTAGCCTCTGCCTCCTCGGGTTCGTGGGGCTGGCGTGTCTGGCGTGCGAAGGCCAGCAGGAGACCCGGGACGACGGGGTGGAGGGCGAGCTCAGTTTCTTGGTCCAGGACCTGACGACGGCGCTCACCGGGAACCCGCGGCGACTCCACGTGAGAACGTGTGGCCCCGCGTCCGACGGCGAGAGCTGTCTGCCCTGCGACGATGAGAGCAAGCTCGGGTTGGAGCTGAGAGAGGTCGGCGGCGGGAATGCCGACGTCGTGAGATTCCGGTGCCGGACTCCGAAGGCCGGCGACTACTGCCTCGATCGCGAGACCTCCCTGCTGTGGTCCTTCAAGAAACTCGTCAACTCGATCGAGTACCGGGGGCACATCGAGGGAGAGGACAAGGGAGACGGCGGAGACACCGGGGTGTACACGCCAGACGACGTCACAGAAGAAGGGAACTTCACCATGACCTCGGGCTTCCCCCTCTACCCGGGGACGAGCGCTCAGTGGCCGTACCGCATCGACCTGTACCAGGTCGAGGAGAGCGGCACGGAGACACTGGTCGCCTGCGCCGACCCCTTGGTGATCATCGACCCGTAGTCACCTCGTCAGCTCAGATCGCCTCTAAGAGCCGTGTGAACTCCGGCATCTCGCGCAGCGCCCCGAACTCGTCGGCGGTGCGCAGCTCTTCGCGCGACACCCCTCCCGCCGCGAGCGCCTGCTCCAGGTAGCCGAGCGCCTCCTGGTGCCGATCGCACAGTGCGGCGCCCATGGCCAGCCGCATCAGCTCGCGACCCTCGGCGACCTTCAGCCGTCGCGAGAGGTCGGCTTTCGTCGCCTCTTCGCACCGTTCCGCCTTCGCCAGGTAGAAGACTTCGGCCACCTCCACCCCCGGTGCGTTGGGAAAGACCTCGGCGCGGTCCTCGACCAGCGCCAGCGCCCCCTCGTACTCCAGACGCGCTTCGCTCTCGCGGCCGAGCTTCAGGAGAACATCGCCGAGATTCCCGCGGACGACCTCGTGGGTCGGGCGCAGCTGCTTCGCGAGGCGAAAGTAGTCTTCGGCGAGCTCGAGAGAGCCGAGCATGTAGTGGGCGGTCCCGGCGTTCGACGCGAGCGAGGCGTCGGTGATCGGTCCGCGGAAGGCGTCGACGATGTCGGCGGCATTCTGGGGGTTGTCCTGGATCAGCTCGAGGGCGACCCGATTGGAGACCGGCTTGGCCTGCATCGGGGCGAGCGAGCTCGCGCGCTCCAGCTGCTGTCGGGCGTCGTCCCACTCCCCCTTCGCCATCGAGTCGATACCGAGGGCGTGCCAGGCCTGCCAGGAATCCGGCGAAAGCGCGGTCGCTTGCCGAGCCAGTCGCGTCGCCTCCTCGGCGCGACTGGACGCGCGCGCGTTGCTGGCCTGCTCCAGCAGCAGAGCGAGCTGCGAGCCGGGGTCGAGCTGGCCTTCGCCCGGGGGCTCCTCTTCGAGACCGAGCAGCAGCTCCGCGGCTTCCTCGGGCCTGCCGGCCTGCCGCAGCCCCCTCGCCAGAGCGAGCCTGGCGATCGCCAGCTCGGGATCCTCGTCGAGGGCCGCCCGAGCCTCGCGCAGACCTCGCTGCAGGCGCTCGACGTCGCGGCTGCGCTCGGCGTGGAGCAGGAGCGCCCTGGCCAGCGCGGCGCGGGCAAGCGTAAAGGCGGGATCGGCTTCGAGCGCACGCTCGAAGTAGTGGATCGCCACCTCGAGATCGGAGAGGTTGTCCGATTCTCCGAGGAAGGGCAGCCCCCGCAGGTAGCGTTCGAAGGCGTCGTTGGACGAAGTGGCCTCGCGCTCGAGCCGGATCAGGCTGTCGGGGGAGAGGATGCTCCGCAGCCGCTTTCCCACTTCGGAGGCGACGCTGGACTGAAGTTGGAGGGGAGCATCGCGGTCCCCCTCGAAGGCGAGCGACCATTGGAGACTGCCGTCGTCGGCGTCGATCGAGTCCACCGCCACTCGCAGGGTCGAGCGCTCGCGCTGGATCCGGCCCTCGATGATTGCGTCCACGCCCTGCTCTCGTGCCAGTCGCTGGTGACCATCGACGAGCTCGCTGTAGGCTGCGGCGAACGAAGGAGAGATCACCGAGATCTCGGGCAACGAGCTGAGCTCGCTCGAAAGGGTCGCGCTCAGCCCTCGCGCCAGGTACTCGAGCCCGCCGTCTCCCGTGAGGTTCTCGAAGGGAAGCACGGCGAGGCGGTGAGTTTCCGAGCCTCGCTCCGTCCCGGCCCCCCACTGGCGGATCGCGATCACGATCAGAACCGGCAGCGCCAGGAGCAGGGCCGTGGCCGTCATCATCATCAGCGCGCGGCCGGCGCTCTGACGGGGGGAGCCGGCGAAGGTCTCGGTGGCGACCGAGGTGTCGGCGCTGGTGAACCCCTCGTCCCGGGCCAGCACCATCCTGAGCGCCGCCTCGACCTCGGCGGCGGACGCGAAGCGCGCGGTGCGCTTCCTCTGGAGCAGGCGTTCGCTGACGGCTACCAAATGGGGGCTGGCGTCGGGCATCTCGTCGCGCAGCGATCGCGCAGGTCCGCGCTCGAGGGCGACCACGTACTCGGCGAACTGGCGCGCGTCGAAAGGGCGCTTGCCGGTGAGCATCTCGAACAGCAGCACGCCGAGCGAGAAGAGGTCGGCGCGGGCGTCGACGGTCTCGCCGCGAGCCTGCTCGGGCGCGAGATAGGGAGGCGTCCCCAGCGGCGCGCCGTCGCGCGTGACCGGCGCCTCGGGGGCGACCTCGGGACCGGAGGGCGCGGCCAGCTTGGCGAGCCCGAAATCGAGGATCTTGACCTTGCCTTCGCTGGTGACGCGGACGTTGCCGGGCTTGAGGTCGCGGTGAATGATGCCCCGGTTGTGGGCGGCGGCGAGGCCGGCGGCGAGATCGCGGGCGATGGCGACGGCGCGGCGCACGGGGAGCGGTCCGGACGCCAGCATCGAGTTGAGGTCCTCGCCCTCGACCAGCTCCATCGCCAGGAACAGCTTCCGTTCGCCGTGCTCGTCGCGAGCCTCGCCGAACTCGTAGAGCGTCGCGATCGCGGGGTGGTTGAGGGCGGCGACGGCTCGCGCCTCGTGGAGGAAGCGCAGCCTGCGGTTGGGTATCGTCTGCACCTCCTCGGGAAGGACCTTGAGCGCGACCTGGCGGCCGAGCTCGGTATCGCGCGCCCGGTAGACGACGCCCATGCCGCCGGCGCCCAGGCGCTCGATGATCTCGAACTTCCCTAGCTTGCGCATTCGCGGATCGCGGTCACCCCTCTGCGGTCATTCTATGAACAGCGCTTCCGCTGTGAGAGGATCAGCGCAACGATCACAGTCGTGGACGGACGGGCGGAGGGCTTTTCGATGCAGCAGGAGAAGTCGTGGTGGGGGCGCAACTGGCCCTGGGCCGGACCGCTCGGATGCCTTGGCTGCGGCGGCTGCGCCGGCCTGCTGCTCTTCCTGTTCGTGGGGGGCGGCATCGCCTCGATCTTCGGTGTGCTCTCGGCGTCGTTCGCGGCCTCGGAGCCGGTCCAGGAGTCACTCGAGATGGCGCGCCGGCACCCGGCCGTGATCGAGGCCCTGGGCGTGCCGATCGAGGTCGGCGGCGGGCTGCCGAACGGCTCCTTGAATACGAGCCCCACCGACGGCTCCGCCGACCTCAGCGTCCCGCTCCAGGGACCCGACGGCAAGGGCCGGCTCTACGTGGTCGCCGAGAAGGACGCCGGTGAGTGGACGCTCGAGCGCGCCGAGGTCGAGATCGACGGCCAGCCGGGGAGGATCGACCTGCTCGCCGCCGAGCCCGAGCTCTGATCCGCGTCGCGATCAAACCGCGAGCTGGCGAAACAGGCTCGACTCCCGCTTGAAGAAGCCCTCGGTGTGAAACGACTCCGGGAGCCGCAGCACCTCGAAGTCGAGGTGGTGGCAGCACTCGTGGAGCACGGTGCGCAAGAAGGTCTTGAAGGCGACCGGCCGCTTGTGCTTGGCGGTGCGCATCCAGACCTCGATGCGGGCGCGCGGCGCCGCCGGGTCGAAGGTGTAGAGCCCGTGCAGCTCCCCCCAGTCGGCGCTCGGTCGCACCGCGCGCACGACGACGTCGACCGGCGGCGCGCCGAGACGCTGGTGGATGCCCGCGACCAGCGAGCGCACCGCCTTCTCGACCGCCCGCCGATCCTCGGCGGCCAGGCCTTCGCGGATCGCCTCGACCAGGGGCGCGAGCGCGGCGGCGTCGGGGAGCTCGATCCGCTCGACGGCGTCGCTCCGGCGATAGGTCGCGCGCTGGCTCGCAGAGAGGTTTCGGTAGTAGGGGAAGGGCATGGGACGCGGGGATCCTAGACCCACGTCCGGCCCTCGGCATCACTCCTGTCGCAGCACGATCACGGGATCGATGCGCGCCGCGCGCAGGGCGGGCGCCAGCCCGGCGAGCGCTGCCGCCCCGAGCACGGCGACGGCGGCGGCGGCGAGGGTGCGGGGATCGCTGGACTCGACGCCGAACAGGAAGCCCTCGATCAATCGGCGCAGCAGCAGCGAGGCGACCAGGCCGACCGCGACGCCGGCGGCCGCGAGCAGCGCCGCCTGCCTCACCACGCCGGACACCGTCCTCCCCCAGGCGGCCCCGAGCGCGGTGCGGATGCCGATCTCGCGCGTGCGCCGGCTCACCGTGTAGGCGATCAGACCGTAGATGCCCGTGATCGCCATCGCCAGGGCGAGCACCGCGAAGCTGCCGAGCAGCGTCGCCTGCACACGCCGGTCGCCGTAAGTGTCGGCGATCACCTCGGTCATCTCGCGGACCGCCGCGAACGGCACCTCGGGGTCGAGAGCGCGGACTCGCCCGGTGAGCAGACCGGCCGCGTTGCCGCCCGGTCCGGAGCGCACGACCCAGCTCATCGGATAGTAAGCGTGGGTCACCGACAGCAGATCGCGCGGCACTTGGGCGAGGGGGACGTAGAGCGTCGGGATCGCCGAGCCGGTGAGGCCGTTGCCCTTGACGTCGCCGACCACGCCCACGATCTCGCGAGGCCGGTCGACGCCTTCGGGCCCCTCACGGTAGATCTCGAGGACCCGACCGAGCGGCTCGGCGCCCTCGAAGTAGCGGCGCACGAAGGCCTCGTTGACGGCGACCACGGCACCCTCCTCGCCGTCGGCGGCCGTGAACGCACGCCCGCGAATCACCGGGATGCCCAGGGTCTCGAAGAACCCGGGGGTCACGTAGCGCCAGTCGACCGAGGTCAGATCCCCCGAATCCTCCTGGCCGGGCACGAAGATCGGCAGGTTGAGGCCGCGCTCGACCGGGAGCCCGTTGGTCAGCGCCGCCGACTCGATCGCCGGCGAGGCGGCGAGCTCCTCGAGCAGCGCGACGTACCTTTGCAGGCGCTCCTCGGGCTCGGGGTCCCCCGCCAGGGACATCTGGGCGGTCACCACCCCCTCGGGGTCGATTCCGGAGTCCACCGCGCGCAAGGAGCGCAGGCTCTGGAGGAGGAGCCCGGCGCCGACCAGCAGGAGCACGCAGAGGCCGACCTCGAGGACCACCAGCGCCCGGTGCAGGAGGATCGCGGAGGCGCTGCTCGAATGGCGACCGCCGCCCGCCTGCAGCGAGAGCGAGCGCAGTGCGGGAGCGACTCCGAAGGCGAGCGCCGAGAGCAGCGAGACGACGAGCGCGACGGCCAGGACGCGGAGGTCGAGCCGGGGCTCCCAGACGGTGACGTCGACCGCGCCGCCCGGCGCGATCACCGACAGCAACGGAGTCCAGCGCAGCCCGAGGGCGGCGATTGCGATGCCGAGGGCGCCGCCGGCGAGGCCGAGGACGAGGCTCTCGTTGAGGAGCTGGCGGAGCAGTCGCAGGCGGCCGCCGCCGAGGCTCTGGCGCACCGCCATCTCGCGCTCGCGCGCGCTGGAGCGGGCCAGCAGCAGCGCGGCGGTGTTGACGCACGCGATGAGCAGGAGCAGCCCGACGGCCGCGAACAGGAGCAGGAGATCTTCGCGCAGGTCGCCGGTCACGTCCTCCTGGAGCGAGACCGCCATCAGATGCTCGTTCGACCCCGGCGCCGCCGAGATCCGCTCGTGGTAGCTCGGCGTCAGCGCCGCCAGCTCGCTCGCCGCCTGGGCCATCGTCACGCCGGGTCGCAGGCGCGCCAGCACCTGCAGGTTGTAGCCGCCCCCGCGGTGATCGTCGGAGGAGAGCGCCTTCCAGAGATCGACCGGCGAGGTGTGGTCGAACGAGCCGGACATGACCCCGACCAGCTCGTGGGGCTCGCCCCCGAGGCGGACGATGGAGCCGAGGAGTCCGGAGTCGCCGCCCAGGTCGCGCTCGAAGACGGTGCGGCTCGCGATCACGCGTCGCGGAGCGCCGGGGTCCTCGTCGGCCGGCACGAAGGCGCGCCCGAGCTCGACCCGCGCGCCGAGCGCATCGAGGTACGAGGCGGTGACCGAGATCGCCCTCACGTAGCGCGCGCCGCCGCTCCACTGCAGGTTGACGCCCGACGAGCCGGTGCTCGCGGCGACGTCTTCGAGCAGCGTCGACAGGTCGCGCACCGTCTCGAAGCCGGCGCGGTCGTGGCCGGTGCGCAGGTTGCCGCTGTCGTACCGGTAGGCGAGGGTCATCAGGCGGTCCGACTCGGGATAGGGGAGCGGGCGGAGCAGGACCGCGTCGAACACCCCGAAGATCGTCGTCGTGGCGCCGATCCCGAGCGCCAGGACCAGGATCGCCACCACGCTGAAGCTCGGCGCCCGCCGCAGCGAGCGCACCGCGAAGACGACGTCGCGTCGCAGCTCGTCGAGCAGGCGTCGCGGCCAGGCTTCGCGGCATTCCGCACGGGCGCGCGCCAGCGAGCCGAACTCGCGCTCCGCCTCTCGCCGCGCCTCCTCGGCGGACAGCCCCTCCGCGACGCGCCGCTCGACCAGGGCGTCGAAGTGGAAGCGCAGCTCCTCGTCGAGCTCGCGCTCGACCCTTCCAGAGCGCAAGACGGAGCGCACGAGATGGCTGATGCGGTGCAGGAGTCGGGGGGCGCTCGCGGTCATCGCTCAGGCCTCCTCGAGCACGGTGTCGATGGCGGCCGACAGCCGATCCCAACGCGTGCGCTCGCGCGCCAGCATGTTCCTCCCCGCCGCCGTCAGCTCGTAGAACTTGGCGCGCCGCTTGTTCTCGGACGTCCCCCAGGAGGCGACGATCCAGCCTTGCGCCTCGAGCCGATGGAGCGCCGGGTAGAGCGAGCCCTGCGGCACCTGCAGCACGCGGTCGGAGACCAGCTCGAGGCGCTGGCTGATCGCCCACCCGTGCATCGGGCCGCGGGCGAGGAGGCGGAGGACGAGGAGGTCCAGGGTACCCTGGAGGAGGTCGTTGGCGGGGCTCATGCTCTCCTAGACGCTCTACAACAACAAAGGTTTCACTCCGACGTAGAAGGTACGGGCACCAAGGATCGGGCAACACAGCAGAGGAGGCACCGATGGAGTCCCTGGTCCAGGACCTTCGCTTCGCGTTGCGCATGCTGCGCCGCTCGCCGGGCGTCACCGCGATCGCGGTGCTCTCGCTCGGCATCGGGATCGGCGCCAACACCGCCATCGCCTCGCTGGTCGACGCCGTCTTCCTGCGCCCCCTGCCGGTCGAGCAGCCGGCGCGCCTGGCCTGGATCTACCGGACGTTCGAGCAGAGCGCGACCGGCCAGGGCTTCTTCGGTGCCGGCCTGCTGCCCGCCTCCTACCCGAACTACCTCGATTTCGAGGAGCGCTCGGCGTCGTTTCAGGGGATGCTGGCGGCGTCGGGCGGCGGTCTCGCGCTGTCGGGCGCAGGGGGGGAGCCGGAGCAGATCGCGGCCGGCTTCGTGACCGCCAACTACTTCGACGTGCTCGGCGTGCGCCCGGCGCTGGGGCGCGGCTTCGAGCCGGGCGACAACCTGAGGGGCGGCGGCCGCCCGGTGGCCGTGATCAGCGACGCGCTCTGGCGCGGGCGCTTCGGCGCCGACCGCGGGATCGTCGGAGGCGACATCACGCTCAACGGACGCGCTTTCACCGTGATCGGGGTGACCCCGCCCGAGTACCACGGTCTGCTCACCCTGTTCGAGGAGGACCTGTGGATCCCGTCGGAGCTGTGGCCCGAGCTCACCACCGGTCCGATGGCGGTCGCGCTCGAGCATCGGGGCTTCCGCATGTTCTGGATGGTGGGGCGGCTGCGCGCTGGGGTCTCACACGCCGCCGCCGAGCTGGAGCTGGCGTCGATCGCCGAGCAGCTCGCGGTCGAGCACCCCGACATGAACCGCGACCGCGGCGTCCGCGTCGCCAGCCTCTCCGAGGGCGCCCTCAACCTCAACCAGCGCGGCATGTTCGTGCGCGCCGGCGCGATCGGGTCGGCGGCGGTGGGGCTGGTGCTGCTCATCGCGTGCGTCAACGTGGGCAGCCTGCTCACCGCGCGCGCCCGCGCTCGTGCCGGCGAGACGGCGCTCCGGCTGTCGCTCGGCGCGCCGCGCCGCCGGCTGCTGCGCCAGTGGCTGACCGAGTCGGTGGTGCTCGGGCTGCTCGGGGGGGTTGCGGGTTGGCTCATCGCGGTCTGGACCAAGCCGCTCCTCCTGCGCGTGCGCCCGCCGTTCCTCGAGGACTTCGACGTCCCGCTCGACCTGCGACTCCTGGCGTTTACAGCCGCGATCAGCCTCGCCGCCGGCCTGCTCTTCGGGCTCGCCCCCGCGCTGCGCGCCGCGCGCACCGACCTGATCGGCCAGATCGGCGAGCGCGGCCGTCTGGCCGCGATGGCCAGGCGCGTCGGGCTGCGCCGCGCCCTGGTGGTCGGCCAGGTGGCCCTGTCGGCGGTCGCCCTTTGCGTCGCGGGCCTCTTCCTGCGCAGCCTCGAGGAGGCGCGCGCGATCGACCCCGGCTTCGACGTCGAGAGGCTGGCGATCGTGGGGCTCGACGTCGGCGCGCTGGGCACCGGGCCCGAGGAGGGACGGATCTTCTTCGACCGGCTGATCGAGGAGGCCCGGAGCCTGCCCGAGGTCTCCGAGGCGGCGCTCGCCCAGGCGCAGCCGCTCGGCTTCGTCGGCGAGCGCCGCGTGTTCCCCGAGGGAGCCGAGGAGCTGGTCGGATCGGAGGGCGTCTACACGGCCGTCAACCCGGTGACGCCTGGCTTCTTCGCGACCATAGGGATCGAGCTTCGCGAAGGGCGGCTGTTCGACGGCCGCGATCGCGCCGACGGGCTGCCGGTCGCCATCGTCAACGAGACCGCTGCCCGCGCCTACTGGCCCGACGGCGCGATCGGACGCACCATCCGCTGGCCGGTGCACGAGCGACCCTGGGAGATCGTGGGCGTGGTCGCCGACATCAAGTACACGACGCTGGGCGAGGAGCCGCAGCCCTACGTCTACCGCCCGCTGGCCCAGGACTACACCGGCGCCGTGGTGCTCCATCTGCGCGCCGAGACCGATCCTTCAGCGGCGCTGGCGGCGGTGACCGGCAGGATCCGACCGCTCGCGCCCGACCTCCCGCTGCTCGATCCGCAGCCGGTCGCGGCCGTGATCGACCAGTCGCTGTGGGCGCCGGCGTTCGGCGCCCGTCTGCTGTCGACCTTCGGGCTGCTCGCGCTGCTGCTCGCCGGCGTCGGCATCTACGGTGTGGTCAGCCAGAGCGTCGCCGAGCGCCGCCGCGAGGTCGGCATCCGGATGGCGCTTGGCGCCGGCCGCTCGCGAGTGCTGTCGGGCGTCCTGCGCGACGGCATGACGCCCGTGGGCGCCGGCGTGGCGCTCGGCCTGGCGGTGGCGTTCGTGCTCGTCCGCCAGTTCCACGCGCTCCTCTATCAGCAGGGCGTCGACGCGCCGGTCTTCGCGCTCGCCGCGCTGGTCCTCGTGCTCACCGCGCTCGCCGCCTGCGTGGTGCCCGCCGCGCGCGCCCTGCGGGTCGACCCGGTGCGAACCTTGCGCAGCGAGTAGCGGTCAGGCCATTCCCGGGGGCGCGAACCGCCCATCGATCGCGGTCCAGCCGCCGTCGACGAACAGCACCGTGCCGGTGACATAGCTCGCCGCGTCGGAGAGCAGGAAGGCCGCGACCGCGCCGACCTCCTCCGGCCGCCCCCAGCGGCGCAGGATCGACTTGTCGGCGTAGGCCTGATACCAGCCGGGATCGGCCTTGATCGGGGCGGTGAGCGGAGTGTCGATCACGCCCGGCGCGATCGCGTTGACCCGAACGCCGCGCGGCCCCCACTCGGCCGCCGCAGTCCTCGCCATCTGGACGATGCCCGCCTTGGTCGCCGCGTACACCCCCTGACCGGGCTCGACGGTCAGCGACCGGATCGACGAGAACAGCACGATCGAGCCCGCGCCGCGCGCCGCCAACAGACCCCCGGTGACCTGGAGTACGAACATCGTCCCCTTGAGATTGAGCGCGATCACACGATCGAACTCCTCCTCGGTGTAGAGGGCGAGCGGCTTGCGGACGTTGATCCCGGGCGTGCAGGCGGCCCCCGCCAGGCCCCCGGGCTCGGCATCGATGGCGCTCAACGCGGACTCGAGGGCGCCGCGGTCGAGCAGGTCGAGCTCGCGCGACTCGGCGCGGCCGCCGCCGGCGCGCACCCGCTCGGTGGTCTCGGTGGCGGCGGCGAGGTCGCGGTCGAGGCACCACACCCGCGCGCCCTGCTCGCCGCAGACCTCGGCGACCCCGCGTCCGATGCCAGCGCCGGCGCCGATCACGGCGATGTTGCGATCGTCGAGATGGAACAGGCTCACGGCGGATCTCCGAAACCCGATATCAGCCGTGAGCCGCCAGGAGGGCCGGCCTCAGCCGCCCGCGGAGCTGGCGTCGCCGGCGACGTCCTTCGAGTTGATGTCGATGGTGATCATGAAGCCGTTCGTGCCCTTGAACTCGTAGGCCTTGTCGCCCGCGCGGTAGGCCTGGACCTCGTTGGGCATCAGCACGAAGCCGTCGTTGCGCGGCACACCCCAATACTTGAGATTCTGGATCACGACGGGGTCGTTCGTGTTGCCCGGGAACCGGTTGAGCACGACCTCGGCGGTCTTCCCGCCGTCGAGCTTTGCCACCGCCCTGTCGTCGGTCGCCAGCCACTCCATCCTGGCGTCGGGCGCGACGGAGAAGGATTCCCACTCGACCGGGTAGACGTGGCCGAGGATCTCGGCGATCGCGTCGCGCTGAGGCTTGGTCACCGACGGGTCGAAGGTGAGCACCGCCCAGTCCATCTTGTTGTCGTCGAACTCCGCTCCCAGGTCGCCGGCAACCCAGAACCTGGCGCCGTCGAGGGTCACGTCGCCGTGCGAGCCGCGGTTGACCTGGAAGGCGTTGTTGAAGCGGCAGAAGTGCTCGGCGCTCGCGCTCTCGTCGTGGCCGTGGGCGCTGGGCGTCGCGTTGAAGTAGCACTGGCAGAACATGGGGCAGCTGCACGCTTCGATGATCGTGGCGTTCAGGCTCCAATCCTGCTCGGCGCCGGCGAAGGCGCCGGAGCCGCCGAGGAAGCCGGCGACCAGGCCAGCGATCGCCAGCGGGATCAGCAGTCGAATCGGGGAGCGTCGGGACGGTTCGGACATGGGTCTCCTCCTCGCGCGTAGTCGCGCTGTGAGGCCCGTTCGGCAGCCCGGCCGCCCACCGAGATACGCCCTCGCGTCCCACTCCCCGGAGGACCCGCGGCTTTGCGTGACCGGCGACTCGCCGGCCGTGCCCTTTCGTCGGACGTGCAATCAGTGTCTCCCGCGCCCGCCCCCGAGTCAAGAGCTCCGCCCGCGCCCCCGGAACAGCGCCGCCACCCCGAAGCACAGCCCGCACCCGATCACCGGATACCAGGTCCAGGCCAGTGGCGCCGGCGCGCCCGCGAGCTGCGGCCAGAACTCGAGCGCGAGCACGGTGCCGATCCCGGTCGTCACCGCCGCCGCGTTCCCCAGGTCGCTGCCGCGGTCGGTGAGCACCCCGACCAGGAACAGCCCGAGGAGCGGCGGGAAGATCCACGAGAGCACCTTGAGGCCGAGCATCAGGATTCCGAAGCCCTGCCGTTCGCCGCCCGCGCCCTCCATCGCCCAGACCACCAGCGCGACACCGATCAGCGCCAGCCCGAACAGGATGGCGAAGACCCTGGCCATGCGCAGAGCGGTCGCGTCGTCCCTGCCGGCGCCCACCAGCGGCCGCCAGACGTTGGTGACCGCGGTGGTCGACAGCGCCGAGATCGCCGAGTCGAGGCTCGACATCGCGGTGGCGAAGATCGCGGCGACGATCAGCCCCTTGAGCCCCGCCGGCAGCGTCGAGAGGATATAGACCGGAAACAGGAAGTCGTAGGCCTTGTCGGTCGAGGCCAGCGAGTGTTCGCCCGCGATTCGCGCCGCGAGCTCGGCGGTTCCTGAATCGCCGCCCAGCACCAGCCAGAGCAGCGAGCCGATCGCCAGGAACAGCGCCGCGATCGGCAGGCTGAGCATGCCGCTCAGGATCATCGAGCGTCGGCTCTCGCGGGCGTTGGGGCAGCCGAGGGCGCGCTGGATCATGTCCTGGTCGGTGCCGTGGGTCGACAGCGTCAGGAGCGTGCTGCCGATCAGGCCGGCCGCCAGCGTGTACGCCACCCGCGGGTCGAGCGACAGGTCGATCGTCCGCAGCTTGCCGGCCTCGGCGAGCGCGGCGAGCGGCTGGTCGTTCGCGAGCAGCAGCGCGATCAGCGCGGCGAGCCCGCCCACCATCAGCAGCGCCCCCTGGATCACGTCCGTGAACACCACGGCGCGCAGGCCGCCGAGCAGGGTGTAGATCACGGCCACCGCCGAGATCAGAGCGATCGCGAGCGGAAAGCCGATGCCGGCGACGATGACCAGCGCGATCGACGCGCCGTAGAGGCGCACGCCGCTGCCCAGCAGGCGCCCGGCGAAGAACAGCGCGGTGGCGAGCGATCGGCTGATCGGGCCGAAGCGGTCGTGCAGGAAGTCGTAGACCGTGGTCACCCGGTGGCGGTAGTAGACGCCGATCAGGATCACGGCCACGAACACCCGCGCCAGCGCCGAGCCGATCGCGAGCTGGAGGTAGGTCCAGTCGCCGCGCAGCGACTGCACCGGCGCCCCAATGAAGGTGAGCGCGCTGGTCTCGGTGGCCACGATCGACATCCCCGCCGCCCAGAACGGGAGGGTGCGGTTGGCGAGGAAGTACGACTCGGTGCCGGTCTGATGGCGGCCCGCCCACAGGCCGATGCCCAAGATCAGCACCAGGTAGGCGCCGAGCACCAGGAGGTCGAAGATGCCGAGCATGGCGCGCCAGTTTGCCAAAGAGTGGCCCGCCGCCGAGAATTCGCCCAGATGATCTCGCGCTGCGCCTTCGTTCTCGTTGCGCTCCTGGCGCCCTCTGCCGTCGGGGCGCAGTCCATCGACTCGCTCACCCTCGAGGAGAAGGTGGGCCAGATGCTGGTGCCCCGCCTCTCCGGCGCGTATCAGCACGGCGACGCCTCCGAGCTCGGCGAGATCGAGACGCTGGCGCGCGAGGGCAGGATCGGCGGAGTCGTGCTGTTTGCGGGCTCGCCCTACGCCAGCCGGCGCCTGGTCGAGCGGCTCGAGGCCGTTTCCGCAATCGCGCCGCTGATCGCCTCCGACTACGAGTGGGGTGTGGCGATGCGGGTCGCGGGCGCGGCGCAGCTGCCGCGCGCGATGGCGCTGGGCGCGGCCGGCTCCGAGGAGCTGGTTCGCGAGCACGCGCGGGTCACGGCGCTCGAGGCGCGCGCGCTCGGCGTCGAGATGGTGCTGGCGCCGGTGCTCGACGTCGTCGCGGTGCCGGGCGTCATCGGCACCCGCAGCTTCGGCTCCGACCCGGAGCGGGTGGCGGCGCTGGGCGCGGCCTGGATCGAGGAGGTCCAGGGGCAGGGACTGTTCGCGGTCGCCAAGCACTATCCCGGCCACGGCGCCACCCGCGACGACTCGCACCTGATGCTGCCGCTGGTCGAGGACCCGCTCGAGGTGTTCGCGGCCCGCGACCTGGTGCCGTTCGAGCGCGCCGTCGAGGCTGGCGTCGCCGGGATCATGCCCGGGCACCTCGCGGTGCCCGCGCTCGACGGGCGCGTCGACCGGCCGGCCTCGCGCTCCCCCGAGATCCTCGCCCGGCTCCGCCAGGGTGGCGGCGCCGGCGGGCTGCGCTTCGAAGGGCTGATCGTCTCCGACGCGCTCGACATGGCGGGCGCCAGGGCGGATCGCTGGGACGGCGGCGTCGCGGTCGACGCGGTGCGCGCGGGCGTCGACCTGCTGCTGCTGCCCCCCGATCCGCGAGTCGCCCACGTCGCCATCGTCGACGCGGTGCGCAGCGGACGCCTGCCGGAGCAGCGGATCGACGAGGCGGTGGCGCGCATCCTCGAGCTCAAGCGCGCGCTGGTCGAGCTGCGCGCGACGCGCCCGCCGTGGCAAGAGCTCGACGACGCGATCGGCGGTCCGGAGGCGGTCGCGCTCGCCGACCGCATCGCGTCGCGGGCGCTCACCCTGCTCGACGATCCGGCCGCGATCGTGCCGTTCGCGAGCTCCGCTCCGCCTCGCCTGCTGCTCGCCAGCGTGGTGCGCGATCGCGACGGGGTGACCGACACCGACCTGCTGCGCGACGAGCTGCGTCGGCGCGCGTCGCCGGTGCGCTCGGTGGTCTGGGCCGAGAGCGCGCTGGCGAGCGCCGATCTGGCCGCGCTCGACGAGCTGGCCAGAGACGCCGATGCGGTGGTGGTCGCCCACTACGCCAACCACCGTCACCCCGCGAACCAGGCGCTCGATCGGTGGCTTCGCGGGCTCGAGGAGGCTGGAACGCCGACGGTATTGATCCCGTTCCTGAATCCGTGGGTGGCGCCGGTCGTGGGGCCGGGGATCTCGGGTCGCCGGGCACGCCTGATCGCCTGGGACCCCTCGGCCTCGAGCCAGCGCGCGGTCGCCGCGGCCCTGTTCGGCGAGCAGCCGATCACGGGTCGCCTGCCGCTGCCGCTCGGACCGTTCCCGCTGGGCGGCGGCAGCCCGCGCCCGCGCAGCGTCGCCGTTCTCGACGACGAGCGGCTGCGACGGGGCTGGATCGATCCCGCGATCGACTGGCGGCCCGCTCTCGAGATCCTGAGCAGCGGCATCGACGAGGGCGGGTTCCCGGGAGCGGTCACGGTGGTGCTCCACGGCGGGGAGGTCGCTCTCGCCGCTGCGCTCGGGCGCCAGACCTATCACGCCGCATCGCCCGAGATCGCGCTCGACACGCTGTGGGACCTCGCCTCGCTGACCAAGGTCGTGGTCACCACCACGCTGTCGATGATGGCCGTCGACGAGGGGCGGCTCGACCTCGAGGCCCCGGTCGCCTCCTATCTTCCCGAGTTCTCGGGCGGCGGCAAGGAGGCGGTGACCATCGTCGACCTGCTGACCCACTCGAGCGGCGTCCTCTGGTGGACCGACCTCCACCTGCGTCACGGTCACCTGCCCCGCGAGCAGGCCTGGCGCGCCTACCTCGACGAGATCGACGAGCTACCGCTCGAGAGCCCGCCCGGCGCCGAGATGGTGTACTCGGATCTCGGCGTCATGCTCCTCGGCCGAATCCTCGAGCGGGTCTTCGGACGCGACCTCGACGAGCTCGCGCGGCTGCGCATCCTCGAGCCGCTGGGAATGGCCGACACGATGTTCGCGCCTCCCGCCGAGCTGCTACCGCGGATCGCGCCCACCGAGATCGACGAGGCGTGGCGAGGGCGGCTGGTCCACGGGGAGGTCCACGACGAGAACGCCGCCGGTCTGGGCGGCGTCGCCCCGCACGCCGGGCTGTTCTCGACCGGCCGCGACCTCGCGGTCTTCACGCAGATGCTGCTGGACGGTGGCTTCGGCGCCTTCGGCGGCGACGCGGGAGAGGGCGTGCGCCTGCTCAACGGGGCGACGGTCCGGCGCTTCACCCGCCGCGTGGAGCGCGTCCCGGGCTCCAGCCGCGCCCTCGGCTGGGACACCCCCTCGCAGCCCAGCTCGGCCGGAGCGCTCTTCTCGCCACGTTCCTTCGGCCACACCGGCTTCACGGGCACCTCGATTTGGATCGACCCGGAGCGCGAGCTGATCTCGATCCTGCTCACCAACCGCGTCCATCCCTCGCGCGAGCGCCGCGGCATCTACGCACTTCGCGGCCGCTACCACGACGCGGTGGCGTCCGCAATCGACGGCGCTCCCTGATCAGGGCTGATCAGGACTGATCAGAGCTCGAGCGCCAACAAGTCCTCGAACGTCTGCCGCCTGCGCGCCAGCCTCGCCACGCCGCCTTCCACCACCACCTCGGGCGCCAGCGGGCGGGCGTTGTAGGTGAAGGCCATGCTCGCCGCGTAAGCGCCGGCGTCGTGCACGCAGAGCAGGTCGCCGACCCGGGCGCGGGGGAGCTCGCGGGGCTCGACGACGCCGCCCTTGGTCTGCGTGAACATGTCCGCCGACTCGCACAGCGGTCCCGCGACCACCTGCGGCAGGGTCTCCTCGTGCTCGCGTCCGAGGATCGAGACGTGGTGGTAGGCGCCGTACAGCGCGGGGCGCACCAGGTTGTTGAAGCCGGCATCGACCAGGATGTAGTCGACGCCGCCGCTGCCCGGCGTGCCCGCATGCTTGGTGGCTCGCACCTCGGCGACGATGGTCCCGCACTCGGCGACCAGGTAACGGCCGGGCTCGACCTCCAGCGTCAATGTGCGGCCGAGCTCGAGCTCGAGCCGCTCCTTGGTGCGTTGCCAGTCGTCGATGTAGTGGGCGACGTCGAACGGCCGATCGCCGGGGCGGTAGGGGATCGGCAGGCCGCCGCCGGTGGAGATCATGGTCAGGCGCTCGCCGGCTGCTTCGATTCGCAGCGCCGCGTCCTCCACCGCGTGACGCACGCGCGAGAGGTGCTCGAAGTCGGAGCCGGAGCCGATGTGCACGTGGAGGCCCGTGACGCGTACGCCGGCGCGCCGGGCGCGCTCGACGGCGGCCGGCAGCTCCTCGAACCAGATGCCGTGCTTCGAGTGCGGCCCGCCGGTGTTGACCTTCAGGTCGTGACCGTGACCGAAGCCCGGGTTGATCCGCAGCGTCACCTCGGCGTCCGTCCGCACCGCCGCGAGCTGCTCGATCATGTCGGCGGAGCCGACGTTGACCTTGACCGCGTGCCGCGCGACCAGCTCGAGCGCCGAGCGGTCGAAGAGATCGGCGGTGAAGTGGATCTCCCCTTCGCCGAAGCCGGCCGCCAACGCACGGTGTAGCTCGCCGGCCGAGACCGCGTCGATCTCGACGCCGAGCGTGCGCAGGAAGCGGAGCAGCGCGAGGTTGGGATTCGCCTTCTGCGCGTAGCGGATGACGTCGAAGCCACGGAGCTCGTCGACCCGCCGGCGGACGACCTCGAGGTCGTAGACGTACAGCGGCGTGCCGTGCTCTTCGGCGAGGCGGCGCAGCAGGTCCTCGGAGAGGCTGAGCGGCTTGGTCGGGACCGGGGTCGCGGCGATGATGGTCATGCTCTTGGGTCGCGGGTCAGCGGTCGGCTCGCCGCGCGCGAAGAGCCGCGGTCCCTGGAGAGATCGGTGCCGATCGCAGGGCCGCAAGGATAGCGCCGACGGCCCCGCCGGTCACGGACTCGGCTTGCTAGACGACGCCCGCCTCCAGCAGGCGGATGCTCCCCGCCGTGGCGTCGATCTCGACCTGGGTGCCGATCGGGATCGTGAACTGCTCCGGGATGTGGCCGATCCGCGTGCCCGCGAACACCGGCACGCCGAGCGGCTCGAGGTGGTCGCGCAGCACCTGCTCGAGGGTGAGCGAGCCGTAGCCCTGGCCGGGGTCGCAGTCGGTGCAGCGTCCGAACACGACGCCGCGCGTGCGCGCCAGGATGCCGGCGAGCGCGAGCTGGTTGATCATGCGATCGACCCGGTAGACGGCCTCGTCGACGTCCTCGATGAACAGGATGCAGTCGTCCCACTCGGGCAGGTACTGCGAGCCGACGATCGCGGTGAGCACCGTCAGATTGCCGCCCAGGATGCGTCCCCGCGCGATCCCGGGCCTGATCGTCAGGATGCGGTCCTCGGTCTGCACGATGTCTCCTGCGCCGACCTCCCTCGGGTTCTCCAGCAGATACGCCTCGCCGTCGAACAGGACGCGGCGGAGGTGCTCGGCCGAGAACACGCGACGCGGTGTCGGGCCGTGAAAGGTGACCAGGCCGGTTCGCGCGTGGATGCCGAGCAGGAGCGCGGTGACGTCGCTGTAGCCGATCAGCACCTTCGGGTTCGCGGCGATGGTCTCGAAGTCGAGGTGGGGGAGCACCCGCGCCGAGCCCCAGCCGCCGCGCGCCATCAGCGCCTTGACCGAGGGATCCGCGAAGAAGCGGTTGACGTCGGCGGCGCGGTCGCGGTCGGCGCCCGCCATGTAGCCGCGGCGGTCCCAGTAGTGGGCGCCGTAGACCACGCGCAGCCCGAGCGTCTCGAAGCCGTCCTCGAGGATCTCGATCGGCGTGGTCTCGGCGGCCGCGGTCGCCGGATTGACCAGGCCGATGGTGTCTCCCGGGCGCAGCCGCGGCGGCTTGACGATGGCGGACGCGGCGAGCGCCCGGTGCGTCCCGAGCGCGCTCAGTGCTCCGGCCGCCGAGAGCGCGGCGAGGAAGCCGCGGCGGGTCGTGGTCATCGGCCTGCCCCCTGGGAGGCGCGATGGACCTCCCGGGTCACGTCGGCGATCAGCCGGGCGCTGCGCGCCTCGTCTTCGACACCGCGCACGAGGACGACGATCACGAACGGCCGCGGCGCCCAGACGATGCCGGCGTCGTGGTGGATCGCCGTGATGTTGCCGGTCTTGTGCGCGACCCGCGTGCCGTCGGGGACGCCGGCCGGGATCCCGTCGGCGAAGCGCTGGCGTTCGAGGACGGCGATCATCTCCCGGTCCGCCTCCGCAGAGACCGCCTTGCCCCGGGCGAGGGCCTCGAGGAGCACCAGCAGCGCGCGCGCGGTCGTGGTGTTCGACCGGCCGGCCTCGTAGGCCTTGATGTCCTCGACGCCGCGCACGACGCTCATGCCCTCGGCGCCGAGCGCGCTCACGGTCTGGCGGATCCGCTCGACGCCGAGGTGCTCGATCAACAGGTTGGTGGCCAGGTTGCTCGAGACCACGATCATGCCCTCGCACAGAGCGCGCAAGCTGCGCGGTTCTCCGAGGTGCTGGTAGATCTCCTGGTCGGAGTCGTCCTCGGCGCTCAACCGGTAGGGGCTGCCGTCGACGATCGACGAGAACTCGTCGTCGATCACCAGGGTGTCGTCGAGCGAGAGCTCGCCGGCGTGCGCCTGGCGGAAGAGCTCGAGCATCACCGGGATCTTCATCGTGCTCGCGGCGTGAAAGACCTCGTCGGGAGCGATCAGCAGCTCGTCCGATCCCGGCCCGGCCTCGAGCGCTCGAAACGCCACCGCGACCTCGCCGCCACTCTCGGCGATCAGCGCCTCGACCCGCTGGCGGAGGTCGTCGGCGCCCAGCCCGAGGATGCAGACGAGACCGAGGAGGAGCTGGCTCATGGCTCGGAGGATTCTAAGGCGAGCGCCGTGCGCACCCGACCGCCGGCCCGTGCCAGCAGCTCCCGAGCCCGCTCGGCGCCGACCGCCCGGCGCGACATGACGATGGCGGTCTTCAGCTCCCCCCCGGCCTCCTCGAGCCGGCGAGCGGCTTCGGCCCGGTCGAGCCCCGCCGCAGCGCTCAGGATCCTCGCCGAACGGTCGATCAGCTTGGCCGAGCCCGGGCGCAGGTCGACCATCAGGTTCTCGTAGACCTTGCCCGCGCGCACCATGGCGGCGGTCGTAATCGCATTGAGCACCGCCTTGGTCGCCGAGCCCGCCTTGAGCCGCGTCGACCCGGCGAGGACCTCGGGCCCCGTATCGAGCGCGATCAGCAGATCGGCCGCGTCTTCGAGCCCGTCGGGCGGGGCGCAGGTGAGCAGCACGGTGCGCGCGCCGCGCTCGCGGGCGGCCTCGAGCGCGCCACGGGTGTACGGCGTGACCGAGCTCGCCGACAGCCCGATCAGCAGGTCGCCCGCCTCGAGGCCCGCGCTGGCGGCGCGCCCTTCCTCGGCTCGATCCTCGGCGCCCTCGCGCGCCTCGAACACCGCGTCGCGGCCGCCCGCGATCTCGGCGCGCACCCGCTCGGGATCGGTGCCGAAGGTCGGCGGGCACTCCGCGGCCTCGATCACGCCCAGCCGGCCGCTGGTCCCGGCGCCCGCGAGCACGCAGCCGCCGCCGCCGTCGAGTGTCTCGGCCAGCCACTCGGCGGCGCGCGCGATCTCGGCGGAGCGCTGCAGGGTGCGCTCGAGGCCCCGGCGGTCCTCGTCGAGCAAGAGCTCGACGACCCGCCGGATCGGCAGGCGGTCGAGATCACGGCTCTCGGGGTGTCGCGCTTCGGTGGGCAGCCGGCCCCAGCTCGTCGGGTTCTCCTCCATCGCCAGCGACGGAGCATAGCGGTCGGGCTGCTACGCTGCCGAGATTCGAGCTGCGGGGTGCGAATGGAGCCGATGCGGTACCTGGTGGGAGTCGACGCAGGGGGGAGCAAGACCGTCGGCCTGCTCGCCGACGAGTCCGGCCGGGTGCTCGCCGAGGAGCGCGGCCCGGGAGCGAACCTGCACATCCACGGCGAGCTCGCCGTCGAGCAGACGCTGGCGAACCTCCTCGGGCGGCTGCGCGCCCACGGCGAGCCGGCGGCGGCGTGCTTCGGCATCGCCGGGGCCGACCGCGAGTCCGATCGCGAGCGGCTGCGGATGATGCTCCGCCGCCTCGGGATCAGCATGCCGGTGCGCATCGTCCACGACGCCGTGATCGCCCTCGCCGCCGGCGCGCCCGAGCGCTTCGGTATCGTGGTCGTCGCGGGCACCGGCTCGATCGCCTACGGCGAGGACCGCTCCGGCGGCAGCGCGCGATCGGGCGGCTGGGGCTACCTGCTCGGCGACGAGGGCTCGGCGCTCTGGCTGGCGAGAGTGACCCTGCGATCGAGCGTGCGGGCCGCCGACGGCCGCGGACCGCGCACCTCGTTGACGACGCGCATCGCCGAGGCGCTGGGGGTCGACATCCCGGCCGGGCTGGTCGCGTGGGGGCACAGCGAGGAGGCGCTGCGCGAGCGGATCTCGAGGATCCTGCCGCTGCTCGAGGAGGCGGTCGACGACGGCGACCCGGTGGCCTGGGACATCGTCGACGAGGCAGCACGGCACCTGGCCCGCGCCGCCGAGTCGGTGGCCCGACAGCTCGATCTCGAGGGGCCCGTCCCGGTGGTGCTCGCCGGCGGGGCGTTTCGCGCCTGCGCGACCCTCGCCGAGCAGCTCGAGGCCCGCCTCGAGCTGCCGGAGGCCCGGGTGCGGCGGCTCGAGGTCGAGCCGGCCGTGGGCGGCGTGGTCCTCGCTCGCGAGCTGCTGTCGAAAGAGCCGAGCGAGGCGCCGTCCTCATGAGCCGCCGGCTCATCGTCAACGCCGACGACCTCGGGAGGACCGTCGGGATCAACGACGGCATCTTCCACGCCCACCGGCACGGGATCGTGACCAGCGCGACCCTCATGGTTTGCTACGAGGCTTCTGCCGAGGCCGCCGGCCGCCTCTTCGAGACGCCGGAGCTGGGAGTCGGGCTCCACGTCCAGCTCAGCGGTGGCCGGCCTCTGCTGCCTCCCGAAGGCGTGCCGAGCCTGGTCGACGATCAGGGCCTGCTCCCCAGGCGCCCGCCGGGTCTGGAGCGGGCGCGGCGCGAGGACCTCGAGCGCGAGGTGCGGGCCCAGCTCGCGCGCTTCGAGGAGCTCCTCGATCGCGCTCCGACCCACCTCGACAGCCACCACCACTCGCACGCGCTGCCGCTGGTGTGCGCCGTGATCGCCGAGGTGGCGCGCGAGCGGTCGCTGCCGGTGCGCAACGCCTCCCCCGAGGTCGCGGCGATCCTCGGTGGGCTCGGCGTGCGCACCACCGAGGTTTTCGACGCCCGCTTCTACGACGCTGGCGCCACCCTCGACGACCTGCTCGCGGCCCTCGACGAGCTCGGGGACGGCACCACCGAGCTGATGTGCCACCCCGGCCGCAGCGACGACGAGCTGCGCGCGAGCAGCACGTACGCCCAGGCGCGCGATCGGGAGGTCGAGGTGCTGTGCGATCCTGCGGTGCGCGAGCGCATCGCGGCGCTGGGCGTCGAGCTCGTCCATTTCGGGGACCTCTGAGCGCGTGCTCGTCGAGATCGTCGCCGATGCCGACGCGGTCGCCCGTCGCGCCGCCGACTCGCTGGTGCGAGCGCTCGCCAGGTCGAGCGCGCTTCGCCTGGCGCTGCCCACCGGGCGCACCGCGGCGCCGCTCTACGAAGAGCTCGCTCGGCGCCGCCGCGCCGGCCGCTTCGACCTCGGGGAGACCCGGGTGTTCAACCTCGACGAGCTGCTCCTGCCGGTGTCGTCGATCGGCACGCCTCCGGCCGGCAGCTTCGCCGAGTTCATGCACCGGCACGTCGTCTCGCCCCTCGGCATGCGCTTGGAGCACTGGGAGATCCCGCGCGCCGGGGCCGAGGATCCCGAGGCGGAGTGCCTGCGCTACGACCGGGTGCTCGCCGAGGGAGGGCCGCTCGACCTGGCGGTGCTCGGGATCGGCGCCGACGGTCACGTCGCCTACAACCTGCCGAACGAGGTCTCGGAGCGCACCCACGTCGTCGAAGTTCCGGAGGCCGCCGCCGACACTCTCGAGCTGCCCGCCTCGGCGCGTCCCTTGCGCGCGATCACCATGGGGCTCGGTCCGCTGCGCAGCGCGCGCCGGCTGCTGCTGTTGGCCAGCGGCGAGGAGAAGGCGGAGGCGGTGCGCGCTCTGGTCCAGGGTCGCGAAGACCCCGAATGGCCGGCCTCGCTGCTCAAGCGCCACCCGCGCTTCGAGATCTTGATCGACCGGGCGGCGGCGGCCGGTCTACGCTGACGCGATGCCCAGGCCGGCGCCTCCGCCCAAGCTCCTCCCGGTCCTCCTCCTGGTCTCGGTGACGACGACCCTGGTCGCCGCCTACGCCGGCTTCGGCTGGTGGCGGAGCGCGCAGGCGCCGGTGACGCTCGACGAGCTGCCGGCGAACGACCGCCAGCGGCTCGTCTCGGAGGTCCAACGGGTCTTGCCTGGCGTTCACCAGGCCGCTTGGTTCCAGCCCGAGATCGGCTACACGCTGCGGCCGGACGCCATCATCGAGGCCTGGGACGACGTCTTCCGCTCGAACGCCATCGGCTACCGGACGGGTCCCGTCCACAAAGCTTCCGGCGTCTTCCGCGTCCTGTTCGTCGGCGACTCCTGGACCTACGGCATGGGGATCCGAGAGGAGGAGTCCTTCCCCAAGGTCCTCGAGCGCCTCGCCAACCGGCACGCGGGCGTCGAGCAGCGGATCGAGGCCTGGACGCTGGCGCTCCCCGGCTACAACCTGATCAACGAGATCGCGGCGTTCGACTTCTGGTTCGGCCGGCTGCGCCCCAACGCGGTGGTCTTCGTGCCGAGCAGCAACGACAACCACAGCAGCGCGAGCGTCCTGCCGGGCGGCGAGCTCTTCTACGGCGCGGCGTCGGGGAGGGACCGCTTCGGCAGCCCCCATCCCCACGCGTACCGCGTGCCCTGGCCGCTCGACTCGTTCGTCTATCGGCAGCGCTGGCGTCTGGCCTGGGAGCGGCTGCGGCTCGCCGAGGAGAAGCTCGCCTACTACCGTGTCCCGTCCTTCCTGCTCTTCCTCGCGGTGTGGGACCGGGCGATCGTCCACCAGAGCGTCCACGATGCCGGCCTGCGCTCCCGCTACACGATCGTGCCCCCCGAGTTGACGCTGCGGCGCGAGTGGGTGAACGCGAGCGAGGACGGGCACGGCAACCCGGCCGCCAACGAGCGCTACGCGCAGCTCGTCTATCGCCTCCTGGCTCCAGCCCTGGGCTGGCGGGCGCTGCCCGAGGCGCTTCGGTACACCGAGGTCGCCGACGTGCCGCTGTTCGAGCAGCCGCCGCCGGAGCCGGAGTGGCGGGCGGCGGCCGAGTCGATCCAGCGCGAGGGCGGCCGCCGGTTCATCCCGAGGAGCTTCCGGGCGGGGGAGGGGGAGCTCGCGCAGTGGCCGGGCGCCGGCAACGTCGGCGACGGCACCATCGGTCGGGCCGCCACCGTGCTAGTGCGCCCGCGCGAGGGGACGCAGCGCCTGCGGGTGCGGCTCGCCCGCCTGGAGAGCGTGCGCGCGCTCTACCCGATCGAGGTCGAGGTCAGCATCCCAGGCCCTGACGGAGAGAGCCGCAGAGCGCTCGTGCTGGAGGCCGGCGGCCCCGAGGAGGTCGAGATCGAGCTCGAGGTGCCGCAGGCGCTGCGCGATGGGCGCGTGCTCGACGTGATCGTCGAGGCGGGCACGGTCGCCGCTATCGCCGACACCGAGGTCGCAGGCTCGTTGCGGATCGTGTCGGTGGAGGCTGCGGATTAGCTGTACAGGAGGTGGGGTTTGCGCTCGCGCCGCCACGCCTCGTGCGCCGCCACGTCCCTTTGCCACAGCTCGTCGACCCCGAGCCCGGCCTCGACCGCATCCGCCAGCCCGGCGTCGCCGGTGAGCCGGGCCAGCCAGCCCTCGCCCCGCCAGGCGAAGCCCGGCTCGTCGCGCAGCGCGACCAGCAGGGCCAGGCCCAGCCGGTAGGGCGAAGCGGCGTCCGGATCGGTCACCGTGACCTCGAGGCCGGCACATTCCTCGTCGCGGTGCTTGGGGTTCGGCGCCGCCGGCGATCGGGTCGGCACGAAGCGCGTGGTCTCGAGCTCGAAGCCCGGGGTGCCGAGGCGGTCGAGCTCGTCGCGCACGCGCTCGGCGTCGAGCCAGGGGGCGCCCAGCCGCAGGAACGGCGCTTCCGTCCCGCGCCCCTCGCTGGCGTTGGTCGCCTCGAGCAGGGCGGTGCCGGGGTAGGCGAGCGCCGCCTCGGCGCTGCGCAGGTTCGGCGAGGGCGGAACCCACTCCAGCCCGGCGTCGGGCCACGTCATCGAGCGCTGCCAGCCGGTCAGCTCGACCACCACCAGGTCGGCGGGACGCTCGAGACCGGCGTTCACCAGCCGGGCGACCTCGCCCAGCGTCATCCCGTGGACCAGCGGCCCCGGAGCCATGTTGACGAAGCTCTCGGGCACCTGCTCGCGCGGCGAGCTGACCGGCCCCTCGACCCGCTCGCCGCCGAGCGGGTTCGGACGGTCGAGCACGACGAAGGTGACGCCCTGCTCGGCGGCGGCCTCGAGGCAGAGGATCATCGTGCTGACGTAGGTGTAGAAGCGCACGCCTGCGTCCTGGAGGTCGAGCACCAGCGCGTCGAGGTCGGCGAGGTCGGCGGCAGCCGGTGCGCGCTGCGCGTCATAGAGGCTCTTCACCGGCAGCCCCGGAGCGACGTCGTCGCCGTCGGCCACCACCTCGCCCGCCGCGGCTTCACCGCGCAGCCCGTGCTCGGGACCGAACAGCCGCACCAGATCGACGCCGCGCGAGCGCAGCACGTCGATCGCGTGGACGCCCTCCCGCGTCACCGAGGCGCCGTGGGCGACCAGCCCGACGCGTCCCGCCGGCAGCTCGACCTCGCCTCGGTCGACGCGATCGAGGCCGGTGAGCACCTCCACCTCCATCTCCACCTCCACCTCCACGTCCACTTCCACGTCGGGCGTCGGAGCCGGCCGGCAGGCGATCAGCAGCAGCGCCACACCGGCGAGGGCCCCCGGCGCCCTCATCGCGGAGCCACCGTCACGCCGTCGATCCAGATGGCACGCACGGAGGCGCCGTCGAGCGGATCGGCGGCTCCTGCCGCCGGCTCCACCAGCAGGAAAGACGCGGGCGCGCCGGTGCGGATCGCCTGCGACGGACGACTCCGCGACAGCGCTTCGAGAGCTCCTTCGACCCGCGGCGCCAGGGCGCGCAGGATGTCGCCGAGACTCCGGGCCGGCTCGCCGCCCTCGACCGTCTCCTTGCGAACGAGGACCGAGGGCAACTCGTCGCGCTCCGCGACCAGCTCGATCGACGGTCGCCCCTCGCCCGCGATCGACCGGGCGAAGGCCTCGGCCCTCGCTAGCCGGCTCGGCGGGACGCGCCAGAGCAGCCGGCCGACGCCGAGGCCGGCGAGCCGGTCGAGCGCCGGCCCGTCGAGCCAGCGCCGCACCTTCCAGCCGTCGGCGCCGACCGTGAACGCCGGCAGCAGCAGCGCACCGTCCCCCGCGATCTCCTCGAAGGCGCCGAAGAAGCGCGCGTCGCCGACCTCAGTGACCCGCGAGCGCGCCTCGACCGGCGGCCGGCACGCCATCGCGCGCTCGGGTCGTAACAGGTTCCAGGCGACGTCGGCGCGGAAGGGCTCGATCCCGGGGAGCAGCATTCGAGCGCCGCGCACCAGCCGGTCGGCCCAGGCGTCGGAGCGGTTGCGGGGGAGGTCCTCGTAGACCTTCGGGTCGTGGCCGGCGAGGTCGTCGGCGGCGAGCTCGCGCAGGACGACCGCCAGCGCGACGAAGTTGAGGCGCGTGAGCTGCTCGAGGTCGCCGCTGTCGGGCGGCGCTCCGCTCTCGAGCAGCACCACCGGGGTGCCCCAGGCCGTGAGGTTGTCGCCGAAGGCGCGCGGGCTCCAGTCCTCGTCGTAGCGGGCGACGCCGCCGGCGGTGAACGGCGCGAGCGAGGAGACGATCGCCGAGCACGCGCGCATCGCGCGGCGTCGCCCCGGGGTCACCGTGCCCTCCTCGTCGCCGGCCACCGCGAGCACCGCGTTGGTGGCGAGCACGCGGGTGTCACCGACCACGTTGCGCCGGTTCTGGTCGTGCAGGTTGATCCCGAGCTGCGGCTCGAAGCGGTCGCGGATCTCCTTGAGCAGGCGCCCCTCCGGCGTCGACAGGTTGAGCGCGTCGCGATTGACGTCGATCCCCTGGGCGTTGCGCCGTTCGTAGCGCTCGGCGCCGTCCGGGTTGAGCATCGGGATCATGCGCAGGGTGAGCTGTTCGAGCACCCGCGCGACCTCGGGCGTCTTGGAGCGCGACAGAAGGTGGTGGGCGAGGTCGAGCAGCGCCGGCGTCGCCGAGGGCTCGTCGCCGTGCATCTGCGACCAGAGCAGGACCTCGAACGGCCCGCGGCCCACGGAGATCAGATGGATCGAGCGCCCTTCGACCGAGCTGCCGATCCGCTCGGCGGCGAGCACCCCGCCGGCGACCGCCTGCGGGTGGGCCTCCTGCAGCCGATCGAGCTCGGCGACGAGCTGGGCGTGACGCAGGCAGGGGGCCGAAATCTCGACGAAGCGCTCGCTCGGCCAGAGCTGCCAGAGGTCCGCGGGGGTGGTGGCGATCGAGGTCGAGGGCTGCATCGTCAGGAGCAGCAGGAGCAGCAGGATCAGGGGCATCGGCGCGTCATTGTAAGGGGAGGTAGGCTCTCCGCGATGTCGAAGCTCGCCACCGCGGCCGCCGTCGCTCTCCTCGCCGTCGCGTGCGCGCGGCCGGGAGAGGATGGGCGCGAGAACACCCTCGACGCGATCCTGCTGGTGACTCTCGACACCACGCGCTCGGACCGGCTCGGTTTCGAGGGCGCGCCGGTCGCGACGCCCACCCTCGACCGCTTGGCGGCAAGCGGCGTCCGCTTCGAGCACGCCTACACCACGGCGCCGATGACGCTCCCCGCGCACGCCTCGATCCTGACTGGGCTGCTGCCGCCCGAGCACGGCATCCACGAGAACTCCCGCCGGCTGCGGGGCGACGTTCCGCTGCTCCAGGAGCAGTTGCGCGACGCCGGCTGGACGACCGCCGCCTTCGTCTCCGGGCTGCCGCTCGCCCGCCAGTTCGGGCTCGCCCGCGGCTTCGGGCACTACGACGACGAGCTCGCCGCCGGCGCCACCGAGCGCCGCGCCGACGCCACGAGCGACCGCGCGATCGAGTGGCTGCGTAGTCTCGAGAGGGAGCGCGATCGCGTGTTTCTGTGGGTCCACTACTTCGACCCGCACGAACCCTACGACCCGCCCGAGCCGTTCCGCTCCGAGCACCCGGACGATCCGTACCTGGGCGAGATCGCGTTCATGGACCGCGAGCTCGGTCGCCTGGTCGAGGTCTTCGAGGAGCGCTTCGCGCCGGCCGAGCGCCGGATCGTGGTCGCCGGCGATCATGGCGAGGGCCTCGGCGACCACGGCGAGAGCCTGCACGGCAACCTGGTCTACGACAGCGTGATGCGCGTCCCCCTGCTGCTCGCCGGCGCCGGGCTCGAGCCCGAGGTCGTGGAGTCGCCGATCAGCACGCGCCGTCTCTTCGACACCGTTCTGACCTGGGCCGAGCTCGCCCCTCCCGGCGACGACGACGAGGTGGTGGTGGCCGAGGGGATGAAGCCCTACCTCCAGTACGGTTGGCAGCCGCAGGTGATGGCGGTGCTCGGCTCGATGAAGGCGATTCGCGCCGGAGGGCTCGAGCTCTACGACCTCGCCGCCGATCCCGCGGAGACGCGCGATCTCTCGGGCTCGCTCCCCCTCGACCCGCGCCTCGAGGCGGCGCTCGGCGGCTATCCGATCCCGGCCGCCGGCGGCGGCGCTAGCGAGCTCGCCGCCGAGGACCGTACCGGGCTGGCGGCGCTCGGCTACGTGAGCTGGGACGGCGAGGCGGTCCTCCAGGAGGACGCTCCGAGCCCCGCCGAGATGACCCACCTCTTCGACGACCTCGACCGCGGCTCCGGCCTGTTCGTGCGCGGCGCCTATGCCCAGGCGATCCCGGTCTTCGAGCGCATCGCGGCCGAGGATCCCGGCAACCTGATGGTGATCGTTCGCCTGGCCGTCGCCAGCTCGCTGGTCGGACGGCTCGAGGAGGCCGACCGGCTGTTCGAGCGCGCCGCCGACCTGCGGCCGGGGTCGCTCGACGTGCGCCACTACCGCGCGCTGCACCTGCTGCGCGCGGGGCGCTGGAGGGATGCGGAGCCGCTGTTCGAGGAGGTGCTCGCCGAGATGCCGGACCGGCTTCCGGCGCTGGCCGCGCTCGCCGGTATCCGCGAGCGCCAGGGCCTCCTCGAGGAGGCGCTGCGGCTCTACGAGAGGATCGCGAGCCTCGAGGCCCGGCCGGCGGCCGCGCTCGCGCGCATCGGAACGCTGCGCATGGCGCGCGGCGAGACCGCGGCCGCGATCCGCGCCTTCGAGCGCGCGCGCGGGCTCGATCCCGAGGGCTTCGGCCACCAGCTCGAGCTCGGCGTCCTCTACCTCGCCGAGCGCCGCCTGGACGACGCCGCAGCGGCGCTCGACGCGGTGTCCCCATCGCACCCCGAGCAGCCGATGGCGCTGTTCAAGCGGGCCCAGGTCGCGGTGCTGCGAGCAGAGCCCGACGCCGAGGAGCGGGTCCGGCGGTCCTGGCTCGCGGCCGACGCCATCACCGCGCCGTTGATTCGCAGCGAGAAACTGTTTCGCGGCATCCCTTTGGATCGCGAGCCGCGATGAGCCCGTCCGGTTGCCCGGCTTTTCGAGGCTCTGCTAGCCTCGCAGCTCACCGCACGTGGATTCGACGGCGGCACCGCCAAGGAGACCCAATGACACAGCGTGCCCTGATCCTCACAGGCGTCCTGCTCGCCTCGGCATTGCTCGCCGCTCCCGTCGCGGCCCAGCAGACCGGCGCCATCGCCGGCACCGTCACCTCCTCCGACGGACAGCCCCTGCCGGGCGTGACCGTCGAGGCGTCGGGCGACGTGCTGCCGATCGATCGCACCACCCAGTCCGGCTCCGACGGCACCTACCGGTTCCAGCTCCTGCCGCCCGGTCAGTACGAGCTCTCCTTCACGCTCGAGGGAATGGGCACCGAGTCCCGCGAGCTGACCGTCCTGCTCGATCAGACCACCCGGGTCAACGTGTCGATGCGCCCTGGGGCGGTGAGCGAGACGATCTCGGTCATCGGTTCGGCGCCGCTGATCGACACCACGTCGTCCGAGCTCAAGGCGGCGATCGGCGCGGAGGTGATCAGCCAGCTGCCGGTGGGGCAGGAGTACCGGGACCTGATCAAGCTGATTCCGGGCGTCCAGTACACCGAAGACGAGGTGCGCGGACCGAGCGCCGGCGGCAGTGGCCAGGACAACCTCTACCTGTTCGACGGCGTCAATGTCGGTCTCCCGCTGTTCGGAACGCTCGCTGCCGAGCCCTCCGCGCACGACATCGAGCAGATCTCGATCGTCAAGGGCGGCGCCAAGGCGACCGATTTCAATCGTTCGGGCGGCTTCACCTTCAACTCGGTCTCCAAGTCCGGAACCAACCAGTTCCGAGGCGACGTCAGCTACCAGATCCAGACCGACTCGATGACGGGCAATCGGGACACCGTGAGCGACGCCGAGTTCGAGCAGGACCGCGACTGGTCGGTGGTCAGCCTCGGCGGTCCGATCTCGCGCGAGCGGCTGTTCTTCTACACCTCCTACTACCGGCCCACGGTCAGCCGCGACAATCGCAACAACCTCTACGGCGACGTCCCGGACCTCGACAGCACTCGCGACGAGCTCTTCGGCAAGCTGACCTTCACCCCGACCGACAGCCTGCTGTTCTCGGGGAGCTACCGCGACTCGTCCCGCGAGGACACCGGCGAGAGCGTCGCCAGCGAGTCGACCGCGGGCACTGCCTCCGAGGGCAGCGACGCCGACCTCACGATCGGCATCCTCGAGGGCTCGTGGGTGCTGACCCCGAACAGCTTCCTGGGCTTCAGGCTCACCGACTACGAGGACCTCAACGCCTCGCGACCCGACACCCTGTTCGGCTTCGACATCTTCGCCGACGGGAGTGTGCCGCTCAACGTCAACGCCCTCGACACCCAGGGGCTGTTCGAGGTGCCCCAGCCGCTCGAGGGGGAGGACGCCTACAACGCGTTCATCCAGCCGCTGATCGAGCGCTACGGCTTTCTCGAGGGGGGCGCGCGGGTCGGCGGCGGCAGAGTGGGAGGCGCCACGACGCTCAACATCCAGGACTTCTTCCGCGAGTCCTACGAGGTCAACTGGGACTACCTGCTCGGGGGCACCGTCTCGCACGACATCCACGTCGGCTACCAGTGGTATCGCGACGAGGAGGACCTGTCGCGCGAGTCGAACGGGTGGGGCTTGATCACGGCGACCGGCGGTCGCTTCGAGACCGCCGACGGCATCCCCTACTTCTACGAGGCGCGCTTCCAGCAGCAGTCCCTGCTCACCGCCGGCGGTATCGCCGTGCCTGCCATCAACTCGCAGTTCGAGACTCAGAGCCTCGAGGTCAACGACACGATCACGTTCGGCGAGTGGGCGATCAACGTCGGCGTGATGGCCTCCAACGACGAGCTCTACGGCCAGGGGCTGCGCGAGGGCGCGAACACCCCATCGGGCTTCGAGCTCTCCCCCGGCACCAAGTACAAGATGTACGAGGTCGATTGGGAGGACATGCTCGCCCCGCGCCTCGGCGTCACCTGGAACTTCAGGGACCTCGACACCGTCTACGCGAATTACGCCCGCTACTACCCGGCGGCCAGCTCCTTGCCGCGCGCGGCGTCGTGGGCGCGCAACAACCGGAGCGAGCTCTTCGCCCGGTTCGACGCCGCCGGCAACCTGCTCGAGATCGAGCCGATCGATTCCTCCTCCGGCAAGTTCTTCCAGGAGGGGCTCGATCCCCGGTCCATCGACGAATACCTGCTGGGCTACTCGACCCAGCTCGGTCGCTCCTGGACTGCCAAGGTGCACACGCGGTACCGCTACGGCGCGAACTTCTGGGAGGACACCAACAACAACGCGCGCTCGCGATTCAACCCACCCCCGGGCATCCCGACCGACGACTACATCCCGAACCTCAGCGAGCTCCAGGAAGGCATCGGCGGATCCTCCTACGTCATCGCCGAGCTCGACGGGGCGTTCACCAAGTACTACGAGGCCAGCCTGGAGGCCGAGTACCAGCGCGGCAGCAACTATCTGCGCGGCTCCTACGTCTGGAGCCACTACTACGGGAACTTCGACCAGGACAACACGACGACCGAGAACGACGCTGCGATCTTCATCGGGTCCTCGTTCCTGGCCGACGGCGCGGGCCGACAGCTCTGGGACAACCGCTACGGCAACCTGCGCGGAGATCGTCGCCACCAGCTCAAGGTGTTCGGCTACCACAACTTCGAGTGGAACGGCAGCGTCGGGGCCTACGCCATCTACCAGTCCGGCCAGCCGTGGGAGGCCTGGGACTCCGAGGTCTACCGCGACCTGACCAGCAGCACCAGCGACACCAGCCGTTTCGCCGAACCCGCCGGCTCGCGGACCACCTCCGACCACTACCAGCTCGACCTCAACTACACGCACAACTTCCGCCTCAGCGAGCGCTACAACATCCAGGTTCGCGCCGACCTGTTCAACGCCTTCGACAAGCAGACCGGGTACAACATCCAGAACAAGGTGAACGAGGCGAGCTTCGGCGAGCCGCGGAACTTCTACGATCCGCGGCGGCTGCAGCTCCAGGTCCGCTTCCAGTTCTGAGCCGGCTCGCTCCGCTCCACCGTTCGCTCGTCCTTGCGCTCCTCTCCTGGGCCGCGGGCTGTGGCGGGCCTGGGACCGGCCTCGTCCCACCCGACGAAGAGCCGCGCCCGCCCCTGCTCGCGGACGGCGAGGAGACCCGCGTCGTGATGCTGGGCACCGGCACGCCGGTGCCTGACCCCGAGCGCTCCGGCCCGGCGGTCGCGATCGTGGTCGCCGGCAGGGTCTACCTGGTCGACGCCGGCGCGGGGGTCATCCGGCGTGCGGCGGCCGCGGTCGAGGCGGGGGAGTGGGCGCTCCTCCCCGAGAACCTCGACCGCCTGTTCGTCACCCACCTGCACTCCGACCACACGATCGGCATCCCCGACGTCCTCCACATGGGCTGGATCCAGGGGCGCGTCGAGCCGCTCGAGATCTATGGCCCGCCCGGGATCGCCGAGATGTCGCGTCACCTCGAGCAGGCGTGGTCCGCCGACGTCGAGGTCCGACGGCGCGGCGCCGAGGACCGGCTCGGCGAGGGCTACCGGATCGACGCGGTCGAGATCGAGCCGGGGGTCGTGTACCAGGACGAGCGGGTGCGGGTGACCGCGTTCGCGGTCGAGCACGGGAGCTGGGAGCACGCGTTCGGCTACCGCTTCGACACCGCCGACCGCAGCATCGTCGTCTCGGGCGACGCGGCGCCCAGCGAGTCGGTGGTCGACGCCTGCGACGGCTGCGACCTGCTGATCCACGAGGTCTACTCGGCGGCAGCATTCTCGCTGCTGGGTCCCGGGTCGCAGGGCTACCACTCGACCTTCCATACCTCGACCGAGGAGCTCGCGGACCTCGCGAAGCGCGCGCGGGCGAGGAAGCTGGTGCTCTACCACCAGCTCTACTTCGGCGCCGACGACGAGATGCTGATCGAGGAGATGCGGCGCGCCGGCTTCGAGGGGGAGCTCGAGTCCGCCCGCGACCTCGGGGTCTATTGAGCTCCGGCTCGGCTCAGAAGAGGAGGGCCACCGCGAACACCGCGCCCGTCCAGAACAGGGCGATGAAGGTGTAGCCCATGATCTTGCTGACCTGGATTCGGGCGATCGCCAGCACCGGCAGCAGCGCCAGCGGTTGGATCAGGTTCGTCCACTGGTCGCCGAGCGCCACCGACATCGCCACCCGTGGCAGGTCGGCGCCCAGCTCCTGCGCCGCCGCCATCATGATCGGTCCCTGCACCGCCCACTGCCCGCCCCCCGAGGGCACGAACAGGTTGAGCAGACCGCCACTGAGCAGGCCGTAGAGCGGCAGGGTCTCGGCGCTCGCCAGGTCGACGAACAGCTCGACGACGATCTGGGCGAGGCCTGACGCCGCCATCAGTCCCGCGATCCCCGCGTAGAACGGGTACTGGAGGAGGAAGGGGGCGGCGACGCGTCCGCCGTCCATGATGATCTCGGCGTAGCGCAGGGCCGAGCCGGCGAGCAGCAGGCCGACCAGGAGGAAGGTGAAGTTGAGGATGTTGAGCTCGAGCCCGCGACCGCGCTCGCCGTAGTGGATCCACAGGTAGACGCCGCCGGCGACCACGACGGTGAGCGCGAGCCAGGTCGAACGCTCCAGCCACTGGGCCGGCGTCTTCGCCGGGGCCGTCGAGGCCGGGGCGGCGGCGGTCGTCTCGTCCAGCTCGATCTCCTCGACCAAGCCGCTGCTCGGATGGAGCGAGCTCATCAGGATCGGCAGGGTGACCAGCACGAAGAGCGCGACCGCCGCGTTCCAGGGCGTGAACAGGGTCAGCGAGGTGGGGATGAGGCCGATCTGCTCCTCGAGGAAGTGCCCGGGCGTCGCGATCACCAGCCCGATCGAGGCCGACAGCCCCTGATGCCAGATGACGAAGCCCGAGAACGCGGAGGCGACCAGGAGCGGATAGTGGACGCGGATGCCGCGGCGCTTGCATGCCTCACCCAGCGCGCGCGCCATGATGCCGGCAGCGATCAGGGAGAGCCCCCACGAGAACAGCGCGAGCAGGCCGGTGACCACGCAGGCGAGGACGTAGGCGGCGCGCGCGGTCCTGGCCAGGCCTGCGATCCGCATCAGCATCGAGCGCACCGGCGCCGTGTTGGCGAAGGCGTAGCCGAACAGGAGCGTCAGCGTGATCTGGTTGGTGAAGGTCAGCAGGTTCCAGAAGCTGTCGCCCCAGAGCTCGATCGCGACCAGCGGCGAGGTGCCGGTGAGGGTCACCGCCAGCACTACCGTGAGCAGCCAGAGGAGGATCGCGACGACCAGCGCGTCCGGCATGAAGCGCACGAACAGCCGGACCAGAGGAGAGACCATTCTGTCGAGCATGTGCCCGGGGACTCTACCCGCAACCGCTCGCTCGCCCGTCCGTACTTCCAGCATGCGCTCCACCAAGTCCAGCCCCCACCCCTTGCTCGCGCCCGTCGCCGCCGTCCTCGCGCTCGTCGCGGCCGGTCCGCTGGCGGCCCAGCCGCCCGGGCTCACCCTGCCGCCGAGCGGCGACAACCAGCGCGGCGAGGTCACCCAGCACCTCGGTCTGGTCACCGTCACCGTCGAGTACTCGAGCCCGAACGTCACCGGCCCGACCGGCCAGGATCGCCGCGGTGCGATCTGGGGCCAGCTCGTGCCCTGGGGCCTCGCGCCCAACAACTTCGGCACCGCGACCGAGATCCCGTGGCGCGCCGGCGCCAACGAGAACACCGTCGTCGAGGTCTCCCACGCCGTCGAGGTCGAGGGCAAGCCGCTGCCCGCCGGACGTTACGGCCTGCACATGATCCCGCAAGAGAACGGGCCGTGGACGGTGATCTTCTCCAACGACTCGACGTCGTGGGGGAGCTTCTTCTACTCGCCCGAGCACGACGCCCTGCGCGTCGAGGTGACCCCCGAGCAGGCGCCCTTCCGCGAGTGGCTGACCTACGACTTCACCGATCGCGAGCGCGACAGCGCGACGCTGGCTCTCCACTGGGAGGAGCTGCGGGTGCCGATCCGCCTCTCGGTTCCCGATCTCACCGGCCTCTACATCACCAGGATCGACCAGCAGCTCCGCTCGAGCCCCGGCTTCTCCTGGCAGAGCTGGAACGCCGCGGCGCAGTTCCTGCTGAGCGAGGATCGCGAGCTCGAGCAGGCGCTCGAGTGGGCCCAGGCCGCGATCTCGTCGCCGTTCATCGGCCAGAGCAACTTCGCGACGCTCTCGACCAAGGGCCAGGTCCTGGCGCGCCTCGGCCAGGACGACGCGGCGGAGGAGGTGCTGACCGCCGCCATCGACCACCCGACCGCCGACCCGCTCCAGGTGCACCAGCTCGGCCGCGTGCTGCTGACGCAGGGCGACACCGAGACCGCCCTCGCGGTCTTCCGCCGCAACTACGAGAAGCAGCAGGGAGGTTGGCCGACCCACGTCGGCATGGCCCGCGGCCTGTCGGCGGTCGGCGACCTGAAGCAGGCCCTCGAGCACGCCCGCAAAGCCTTCGAGCAGGCGCCCGACCCGGTCAACAAGCAGAACCTCGAGCAGATGGTCAAGGACCTCGAGGCGGGGAAGGCTGTCTCCTAGTCACACCCGCAGCGCCGTCATCGGGTCGATCCGGGCCGCGCGCCGCGCCGGCACCAGCGCGAGGAAGACGGCTCCGAGCGCGCACGACGCCACCACCAGCGCGAAGGTGGTCGCGTCGCTGGACTCGATGCCGTAGAGCGCGCCCTCGAGCACGCCGGCCAGCAGGCGGGCCGCGACCAGGCCGATCACGGTCCCGGCCGTGACCAGCGCCAGAGCTTCGCCGAGCACCTGACGCGCCACGCGCGCGGCCGACGCGCCGAGCGCCATGCGCAGGCCGATCTCGCGCGTCCGCTCGCTGACCGACAGCGCGAGCACGCCGTAGATGCCGACCGCGGCGAGCAGCACGGCGACCAGCGCGAAGGCGGCGATCGCGCCGGCCTGGGCACGGGCGAGCGCGAGCGCGCCGCGGTGCACCTGCTCGAGCGTGCGCACGTCGTAGACCGGGAGCTCCGGCGCCAGCGCCGCGACCTCTGCCCGCACGCGCGGCAGCAGCGACTCGGGATCGACAGTGGCGTGCAGCACGAACGCCAGCTCTCCGGGCGCGCGCTGGCTGACGGGAAGGTAGATCTGGGGCGCCGGCCGCTGCTCGTTCGGGTCCAGCTCGCGCAGGCGGACGTGGCCGACGACCCCCACGACCTCGTACCAGTCACCGGCCCCGGGCTCGCGCGCGAAGGTGATCCTTCGGCCGACGGCGCCGTCGGGGAAGTAGCGCTCGCGCAGCGCCTCGTCGACGATCAGCACGCGCCCTGTGTCCGGAGTGTCCGAGCTCGAGAAGTCTCGACCGGCCAGCAGCGGCACGCCGAGGCTGGCGAACAGATCGCTCGTTGCGACGTTGAGCTCGGCGCCCGGTGGCGGTTCGCCGCTCGCCGGCTCGAAGCCCTCGGGGTGGAACGTGCCCGTCCACTCGCGCCCCTCGAGCGGAATCCGGTCGGCGGCTGCCGCGTGCTCGATCTCGGGGAGCGCGCGCAGGCGCTCGAGCAGGGCGTCGGAGAAGGCGAGACGCGCCTCGCGGGAAGGATAGGAGGGCGCCGGAAGTCGGATGCGGAAGGAGAGGCGCGACTCGGTCTCGAAGCCGGGGTCGACACGGCTCAGGCGCTCGAAGCCGCGCAGCAGCAGGCCCGACAGCGCGAGCAGCAGGACCGCGAGCGCCACCTCGCTCGCCACCAGCCCGCGCCGGAGCGCCCGCGGGCTGCGCGCGCCGAGCCCCGACTGGCGGCTGACGCCGCCGGGCGTGCGCAACGCGATCCAGGCCGGCGTCAGGCCGACCGCGAGCGAGACGAGCAGAGCGAGAGCGACGCCGACCCCGATCGCGCGGGGATCGAGCGAGATCTGCGCGGTTCTCGGCAGGTCGGCGGGGAGCCAGAGTGGTAACGCGCGAGCCCCGATCGCGGCCAGCGCGATCCCGGCGAGACCGCCGGCGGCGCCGAGCACCAGGCTCTCGGCGAAGAGCTGGCCGAGCAGGCGCCGGCGCCCCGCGCCGAGGCAGGTGCGCAGCTCCATCTCCTGCGCGCGCGCGCTCGCCAGATTGAGCTGCAGGTGGGCGACGTTGACGCACGCGACGAGCAGCACCAGCAGCGCGGCGAGCGCCAGGCGGCCGAGCAGCGGGCGCGAGCCGCCGAGCAGCTCGGAGCGCAGCGGCTCGACGTCGGAGCCCCAGCCCGCCCTGCGCAGGAAGTCGGCCCGCTCCGGCACGCGCTCGAGAACGCCGGCCGCGATCGACTCCACCTCGGCGCGCGCCCCCTCGAGGGTGGCGCCCGGGGCGAGCCGCGCGATCATGCTCAGGTTCTCGTTGCCACGGTTCTGGTCGGCGAGGTCGGCGGGTGAGAACACCAGCGCCAGCCAGAGGTCGGTGCCGCGCGGGAAGTCGAAGCCCGGCGGCATCACGGCCGCCACGGTGTGAGGGGCGCCGTCGATGCGGACGACGCGCCCGACGGCGCCCGCATCCCCGCCGAACGCCGTGACCCAGAGCGCGTGCGAGAGCACGACGTCGTCTCCGGGATCGTCCCCCTCCTCGGAGGGCAGAACGATGCGGCCGAGCGTGGGAGACACGCCGAGGACATCGAAGAAGCTCTGCGTCACGCGCTGTGCCGTGACCTGCCGAGGCTCGCCGGCGCCGGCGAGCCCGACCGACGCGGGTGAAGGCCGCGGTGCGAGCGAGGGTGCGCGCGCGGTCGCGATGATCGGCGTAGTCGGGCGGCGACAGCGACGCGCGCCCCTCGCCGTAGCGGTTCCACAGCGCGACCAGCCGCTCCGGATCCTCGAACGGCAGCGGTCGCAGCAGCACCGCGTCGGCGAGGCTGAAGAAGAGCGTGCAGGCGCCGAGCCCGAGAGCGAGCGTTCCGGCGGCGACCAGCGAGGGACCCGGCCGGCGACGGAGGTAACGGGCGGCGGCGGCGAGGTCCTGGAGGGCGGTGCGCAGCATGGGTCTTCTCCTTCGGAGCCTGGCGGCCGCCGACGGTACCGTCGGGCGGTCGGGGAGGCGCGCGGCGATGGCGCTGTGGAGCTGATCGCGGAGCACCGCGGCCACGATCCCGAGCCGCGCCCTGCGGCTCGAGAGCCTGGAGGCCTCGCGCAGTCGCTCCTCGAGGAACAGCTCGATCTCGTCGCCGAACTCTTCGCGGAGCCGCCGCGGCTGGAGCCGGGCGAGCAGCCGCGCCAGCAAGAGCACGCCTCGCGAGAGACCGCTCACGACGATTGCGCCCGCAGCCGCCGCGCGGGGCTCAGCTGGAGCAGGCGATCCAGCCGCGTGACCTCGGAGCGGACGGCCTCGCGGCCATGGTCGGTCAGGCGATAGTCACGCCGCCGCGGATCGGCGTCGGGGTCGCTTCCAGGCGGCAGCCGCTCGACCAGCCCGCGCTCCAGGAGCCGCCGCATCGACCGGTACAGGTTCCCCGCGTCGAGCTCGACCTCGCCACCGGTGAGCTCGAGGACGTCCTGCCGGATGCCGTACCCGTGCCGCTCCCCCTCGACCAACGCGAGCAGCACCAGGAGGTCGACGGGGCCGAGGAGTGGCGTCGGGTCGGGCACGGTGGTTTCCGCGAGGCCGGTTGTCTTCGTGGTTGGAAACTGTAGTCGATTCGACTATACGTCCCTTCGAGAAGAGGGTTGCGGGTCGTGCAAACACGCGCTCGTCACTCCGCCGCCGTGCGTCGGGGAAGCGCCGCCGATCTCGTCGAGAGACCCTGGCCGACCTTCGATGCGTCACTCGAGCCGTGACGACCAGTTCGTCACGACGTGGATCCGTTGCTCGAGGTCCTCGTCGACGGGCATCCTGACCAGGAAGCGCTGGCCGTCCGCGGTGACCGCATCGAATCCCCACGCGGCTCCCAGCGCGTCGACGGGAACGAGCACTTGAGGCGGGCCGACCTCGAGCCTCGAGGCCGCTTCCCGGACATCCACAACCATCAGCTGCCTGTCGCGGGACAGGTAGAAGAGCTCCTTCCCGTCGCCTCGCCATCTGGGCTGGCCGCCGCCATCGGGGGAGACGCGCACCCGCTCGCCGGGGCGGCGGAACGGCTCGACGTAGACCTCGTTTCGTCCGGACTCGTCGGAAACGTACGCCAGCCACCGCCCGTCGGGAGACATCTGCGCCTCGCCCAGCGCGAATGCGGTCTTCAGCACCAGCTCGGGTGGGCCGTCCCCTTCCACGGGCAGCGCCCAGAAGGCGTTCTCCTCCCCGCTCGTGCGGTAGAGCAGGGTCTTCCCGTCGTGCGACCAGTCCTCCGGGGTCCCGCCATCGGTCGTTTCTCGCAGCGCCGACCCAGTCGCGTCGGCCCGTAGCTCTTTGCGGTAGAGAAGCCTGCTGGCGGTGTAATCTCGCAGGAAGATGAGCTCCCGGGCGTCCGGGGACCAGACCGGGCTCACAGCCCCTGTGGGTCCGGTCGTCACGCGGCTGGTCACGCCGCGGGCCACGTCGATCACCCAGATGTCGTGGAGCCCCGTTCCGGCCATCACCACGGCCGCGACGCGCCTGCCGTCCGGCGAGAGGGCGATCTGCTCGAAGCGTCCGGGGTCCCCGAGGGTTCCGAGCCGCTTCCCCGCTCGGTCGAGCCACACGAGCTGCACGTCGGCGGCGGTTCCCTCCGCGTAGGCCAGGACGCCGGTGCCCGAGACCGAGAACCATCCCCAGCGGGGAACCCGCCCCGAGGCCACGGACGACGCCACCGCGACCGGATCGCCGGTCAGCTCCGCTCGCGCGACGTCGAAAGGCTGGGCCATGAGGGTGGTGCCATCCTGCACGAACAGCAGGTGGCCCGAGCCGTACTTGGCGCGCATCGGTACGGGCAGGAGACGGCGCCTCTCGTCGGGCGCGTCGAGAGAGCCCACGTAGACGCCGACGTTCTCCGGGTATCCGCCGACGGTCTCCGCCTGCAAGCCGAAGATCTCGAACAGGAAGCGGCGTCCGTCGGGCAGGAAATGCGGCCACCAGTGGTCTGTTCGCTCGTCGGGGGTCGTGAGCGGCGTTGCCTCCCCGCCCGCCGCCGAGACCGCGTACAGCCCGCTCCACCTCGTGCCCCCTAGCGAGAAGACGATGGTGTCCTCGCTGCTCCAGGTGCCCGCTGCGGAGCCCCCGGGAGGGAGCACGCAGATTTCCTGGACGATCCCGCTCGCCAGGCTCACCCTCTTGAGCTCGCCCCCGGAGAAGAAACCGATCGACGCGCCGTCGGGAGACCAGAAGGGCTGCCCCCCACCCTCCGTGCCAGGAAGCTCCCGCACGTCCAGCGCGTCCAGGCGGCGAGTCCAGAGCCGTGCCGCGCCGGCGGGACTACGACCGGCGAACACGATGGAGCGGCCGTCAGGCGATATGGCGAGGGGATCGAAACCGGCAAGGGTCAGGCCGTCCGGCGCGTCGAAGACGAAGTGCGCGGTGGGCCGCGCCTCGGGCGCCCCGGTCGCTCGCGAAAGAAAGCGCAGCGAGGCGACCCCGGTGAGGGCCAGGACGACAGCGGCCCAGACCCACCGCTCGACGATGCGCCGTCGGCGCGCTGCCCGAGTCTCCTGGCCGCCCGCCGTCGGCGCCTCGGCCTCGGTCCCCGTGCCGGCGAACGCGTCCTGCAGCACGAGCCGGGCGGCCCCCATGTCGGGCCATCGCGTGCGAGGGTCCTTCCGCAGGCAGCGCCCGAGCAGGCGTCGTACACCCTCCGGCGTTGCGGCCGGCAACGCCTCCAGGTTCGGCTCCTTCGTCACCACTGCCACGAGAACGTCGGTGGCAATGTCTCCCGAGAAGAGGGAGCGACCCGTCAGCATCTCCCCCAGCAGCACGCCGAAAGACCACACGTCCGCTCGCTTGTCGACGGGCTTCCCCCGGGCCTGCTCGGGCGACATGTAGGCCGTTGTGCCCAGGATGGTGCCGGCCGCCGTCCGGTCGTCCGCCAGCGTCGGCGAGTGCGACAGCTCCGTCGAGCAAGCCTGGCCGGCGCCGCTCCACGCCTTGGCGAGCCCGAAGTCGAGGACCTTCACCTTGCCGTCGGGGGTGAGCTTGACGTTGGCGGGCTTGAGGTCGCGGTGGACGATGCTCTTGCTGTGCGCCTCCTCCAGGGCCTCGGCGATCTGCGTCGCGATCTTGAGCGCCTCGTCCACGGGGATCGCGCCTCGCGCCAGACGCTGTCTGAGGTTCTCGCCCTCGACCAGCTCGAGGACGAGGAACGGATTCCCGTCGGCCTGCTCGAGGCCGTGGATGGCGGCGATGTTCGGGTGGTTGAGTGACGCCAGGAGGTGCGCCTCGCGCTGGAAGCGCCCGAGGCGCCCGGGGTCCTGTGCGACTTCGGGAGGCAGGACCTTGATGGCGACCTCGCGTCCGAGGGTCGTATCGGTGGCCCGGTAGACCTCGCCCATCCCCCCGGCCCCGAGGGCGGCCGTGATCCGGTAGTGAGCCAGCGTCTCGCCGATCAAGGACCGCTCCTGGGACATGGGCCCCTTGCCAGAGGGACGTCTCAAAGCTGCCGGAACGTCGCGATGGAGTGCTGCTGGGAGGTCGCGATGAAGCACCGGTAGGGGTACTGAGGTCCCCGCCTCGCCCACCATCGTAGCAAGCGAGTCTTTCCCCTGGGTGGCGGCGATCGCCCAGGAGGAGGAACAAGAGATGCCCTGCACGGCACCGTCATGGCGCCGGCACGGCGTGCGAGAGATCTTGAGCTTCGACGGAGGTTTCGACGAGGTCGAGGGTTCGCTGCGTTTGCAGTGAGCGGCGATGATCCTCGGGATTGTCCGACGATGACCGCCGACGGCGAGCGGATCGGCCCATCCGGACAAGATCGGATCTCGCGGGGTCTCCAAGGCTGGCAAGATGGAGCCCGGCTCATTCGTCAATCATCGCACCACGGGCTGCGGAAGCTGCCGGTCCTGTGGAAGGCCTGATGGAAAGCCCCCACCTCACCACCGTTTCCCACAGGCTCCCGCAGCCCCGGCGACGACGGGTCATCTCTCGGTCAGTATGAGATCGCTGAAGGAGAGGCGACACGTTTCAGCTGAAACGTCCCGACGATCTCCAGCCCGCGAGCAGCTCTCCGATGCCGGCCCCCGCGCCCCTCCGTGGGCCCGCGAGCGCCCCCGCGGCGCGAGTCGAGCAATGGCGCGAGGCAGGAGACCGACTATGCGCCAACGACCTTCGCCGAAACGGCCCGACGTTTCAGCTGAAACGTCCCGAGAAACCCTCGCCAGCCTCGTGCCGCGCACGCCCCTGTGCGAAGAACAGCCAGTCCAGCGAGTCCTGGACGTGGTATCGACCGCCGCTCCACCGAGCAACCGTGTTCGGACCGAGCTCGAGCCCGTCCTCCCCGTTTTGCGCCCGCAGCGCCGCGACCGGATCCGACGGCAGCGCCGACGGCGGCGGGCAGGCCGGGAACGGACGTCCGTGCGGCCGGCGAAACCTGGCCGTCCCGTCCGGCTCGAGCTCGACGGTGTATCCCTCCTCGTGGACCGCTCGATGGTGCAACCTGCAGAGCAGCACCAAGTTCGACAGCTTCGTCTCCCCGCCATCCGCCCAGTGGGTCACGTGGTGTGCGTCGCAGAACCGCGATCCGCAGCCCGGGAACCGGCAACCACGGTCGCGATGATCGAGAGCCCATCGCGGGCAGGATCGAGCGTGTCTTGCGCCCGACGTCGAGCGCCTCGCCGTTCCGGCCCTCCACCATCACGACGACTCCGGCATCACACGCGATGCGCCGGGACGTTTCAGCTGAAACGTGCTCGCCGTCGTCGAGGAAGCCCGAGTCGAAGTCCGGCTGGGCTGAGGCCGCGGCAGAGGCGGCCTCCTCGGACTCGACGTGGACGACGACCTGGTAGTGATCGGCGGTCCGGTGGCGCCCCTCGAGACCCTCACCGAGCGCCGCCTCCGCCAGCAGGCCGAGCGCGTCGGCCCGCTGCCCGGAGCTCGCGTCGTCAAGCACCGAGTCTCCCTCGTCCCCTTCGCTGCGCCGCTTCCGGTACGCCTCCTCCTCGGCGGCCTCGAGCGCCCGCAGCACGACCGCGCCGACCTCCGCATCGAGCCGCCCGCGCACCACGAGCATCCCGTCGTCGTCGAAGTAGGCCTGCAGCGATCGCCGCATGTGGCAGGAGTTGGCGCGTTCGATGTCCTCCTCCCGGTTGCACCGACGCCACGCCCGCACCAGCTTCTCGAGGTGGTAGGTCGTGCCGTGACGGGCGATGTTGAGAAACGTCTCCTCGTTCTCGGCCGTCGCGGCCCGCGTGATCGCGCGCACCTTCGAGAACGACAGCTCGCCACGACGCATCGCATCCGAGGTCTGCGGCAGATGAGCCAGCGCCTTGCCCACCCGCACCCACTCCCGCGCCGCCCCCAGCCCGATCCCGGTTCGCCAGCTCAGCCAATGGGCACACGACCGCCAGGCGCCGTCCCACCCGTAGCGCACGTCGAACTTCCGCAGCAGCACGAGCAGCCGATACGTCGCCGCATGGATGTTCGCGGCCAGCTCCGCGATCTCGTCGCCGAGCTCGTCGGTCGATGGTGGGTGGACGACGGGGTCGGGAAATCGAGCGAGCGCGGTCGAGGCGGCCATCATCGTGGGCGGCTCCTTTCTATGGATCGAAGACGGAAGCGAGGCGGAAGCGAGGAGGAAGCGAGGCGGAAATTTTCCACACCATCTCCCCACGATCAACGAGCAATCGCACGACAAATTTTGAGAATCCGAGCCCGTCTTCCGTAGCGGCCGACCCCCCGGTTCCACGCGGTGCAGGTGGTGGTGGGGGAGACGCTGCGGGCGGCGGAGCTGGCGCGGGACCGGCGTGCGTTGGAGCCTGGCCAAGGCGCACGAGCGGCGCAACGAGATCGAGTCTCTCGGCGTGGCGACGGTGTCAATGAACCGCTCATCCACGCCTTGGACAATCTGAACCTGAGCTTCGAGAATACGAGTCGTCAGCTCACGCAGCGGGGCGGCAGAGCGGCGAGGACACTGGAGAAGCCTGGGTCGCGGCGGAGGTCCCTCTGGCGGGGGTCGAGCAGTAGGCCGTAGCTGGGGATCGTCCGCCGGCGCAGCCCCTTCGCCAGCCATCCGAGGGCCTCGCCGCGGCGGCCGAGGACATCGTGGAGCAGGGCGATCTCGAAGGCCGCGGAGTCGCCGGTCCCCGCCGACGCAGCCGTCAGTTGCCGCAGGGTCTGCTCCGCCGCTGTGCGGTCGCCGCGCCGCGCCTGGCAGTGCGCGAGGGCGGCGCGGGCCTCCGCGGTGAAGCCCATCGCGACGGCGGCGCGCTCGAGGTGCGCTGTGGCGGAGTCGAGCTCGCCGCTGGCTTCGTGGATGAGCCCTAGCGTCAGGTGCGCGCGCGCGAAACGAGGCTCCATCTCCAGCGCCACGCGGACGAGGCGTTCCGCTTCCTCCGGCTGCCCCCGATACAGCGCCTGGGTCCCCCGGGCGGTGGCGATGATGGCCGACAGCGGGTCGAGCTCGGCCGCCGCCGACAGCTCGCTCGTCGCCTCCTCGGGACGACCGTCGACGAGCAGCAGCCACGACAGCCACTGGCGGACCGTCGCGTTGCGCGGATCCCTTGCCAGCGCCTCGCGGAGATGGCGCCCGCCGTTCGCGAAGTCGTAATCGAAGGCCCAGGCGACGGTGCCGAGAACGGCCTGCGCCTGCGCTTGGCGCGAGTCGAGCGCCAGCGCCCGGCGCGCGCCGGCTCGAGCGCGCTCCACGGCCATCGGGACGGGCTGCACACCCGAACGGTAGAGACCCAGGAGGAGATGGCTCTGGGCGAGGGCGGCGTGAACCTCGGCATCGAGCGGATCTGCGGCCAGCGCCGTCTGGAAGCGCTGCACGGCTCGTCGATAACCGCTCGAGTCGCGGCGACCGAGGAAGTACTGACCCTCCAGGTAGGCGCGCGTCGGCCTCCTGGCACGGCTCGAGACAGCGGGCGGGGAGCGACGGCGGGGCCCGAGAAGGGCCATCGCGAGGAGTGCGCCCGCGAGTCCCGCCATCGGGAGGCTCTCCCCTCGAGGGCCTCCGGCGCCGGCCGGTTGATCGACGGGCAGGACCGGAGCCACCAGGACGTATCCGCTCCCTCGGATGGTCTCGATGTACCGCGGCCGCCTGGGATCGTCGCCAAACGCGTTGCGCAGCAGGTAGACGGCGCGCGTCAGAACCTCGTCGGTGACGAATTTGTCCCCCCAGACGCGGGCGAGCAGCCGCTCGCGGGACACCACCGTCCCGGGCTCCTCGGCGAGCGCCAGCAGCACCTTCATCGCGTTGGGCTCGAGGAGGAGGCGGCGGCCCCCCTGCGCGACCGACTGGCGTTTCGGCTCGACTGTGAACTCGCCGACTTTGAACTCGCCGAGTCTGAACTCGCCGACTGTGAACTCGCCCACTCTCCTGGGGTGATCTCGGGGCTGCTGGTGTCGGGGCTGCATGGACGGGGGCTCGCTGAGGGTGTGTCCCCGGCGGTGTGGCCGAAGTTCACTGCCCCTCAGGTCGCCATCATGCAGCCCTCAGGACGCTTCGACTGCGCCCTCGGCAGGATTGGTTCGTCCGCCTTCGAACCTGACCTCGAGATCGCGAAAAGGAGCCGATTCGAATGTCCTACCAGAACCTGACTCGCCGGGTCGTCGTCGCCACTTGCTGCTTGCTTCTCACTGCCATCGCGCTTTCCGCGCAGGGCCCGCCCAGCGCGATCGCGGCGGGCGGCGGCCACCTGTCGATCGGCGAGCTCGACGTGCAGTTCTCGTTCACGGCGATCCAGAGAAACCCGGGCGGCGATGCCACCGGCCGGGCCCACCACTCGGTCGTCCTCGGCGGCGAGCTCATCGAGTTCTTCACCCGCGTGACCTGCCTGACGGTCGATCCCGTCGAGGGCAGGGCCTGGATCGGAGGGGTCGTCGTGCGCAACGACAGCACCCACCCCTCGTTCACGCAGGACATCCACCAGCCGGGTCGCGACATCTGGTTTCGCGTCGTCGACTACGCGGCGGGCGCCTCCGGAGACGTGGTCGACCGCGGCACCTTCGTGGGCTTCGAGGGCTCAGCCGACATCATCACCTCGGAGGAGTACTGCGAGACGATGCCCTGGCCCGACGGCGACGCGAGAACCAACCCGGTGACCGAGGGGAACCTCCAGGTGCTCGCGCGATAGCCCAAGCGCTTTGCCGAAGCCGGTGGTCAGCCGGTGGTTCCAGGACCGATCGCGTAGAGATGCTGTTCGCTCCGTACGTAGAGCCGGTTGCCCGCCACCGCCGGGGTGGCGAGGACGTTCTCTCCGAGCGACGTCTGGGCCGTGACCTCGAACTCGCGGCCGAGGGCGATGAAGGCGGCCTGGCCGTCGTTGCTGATCATCAGGATCTGGTCGCCGACCTGGAGCAGCGAAGCCATGAAGCGGGTGCGCTCGGGGAAGCGGCCACCCTCGTAGACCACTTCGCCGGTCGCGGCGTCGAGACAGGTGAGGACGCCGCCGTCGTTGGTCAGGTAGAGGAGGCCGTCGACCAGCAGGTTCGAGGGGACGTAGGCGGTGCCCTTCGTGTAGGTCCAGGCGCGGGTGTCGCCGAGGTCCCCGGCCTTGTCGAGCGGGATCGCCATGGTGATCTTCTCGGGGTAGCCGGAGGTGAAGATCGCCAGCTTCCCGTGGACCATCGGCATGTGGATCGCGTTGTTCTGGAGCCCGTCGGCGCGCCAGAGCTCCTCGCCGGTGGCGGGGTCGTACGAGATCACGTGCTCGAAGCCGGTGGTCAGGAGCTGGGTGCGGCCGTCCGCGGTGTCGACCACCAGGGGGGTGCCCCAGCTCACCTGGACCGGGCGCTCCTTCCTCCAGACCTGCTTGCCGGTCCGCTTGTCGAGGGCGACGATGAACGACTGGTCGCCGCTGTCCTCGTCGGCGACGATGATCAGCAGGTCGCCCCACAGCACCGGCGAGGTGCCGACCCCGAGGCCGACCGTCTTGATGTCGCCGATGTCGGCCGACCAGACGAGCTCGCCGGCGAAGTCGTAGGCATAGACGCCCTCGGAGCCGAAGTAGGCGTAGACCCGCTCGCCGTCAGTGGCCGGGGTGGGGGAGGCGTAGGAGCTGGCGCTGTGGCGGTCGTCGAAGACGCGCCCGTCGTAGGCGGTCTTCGACCAGACGATCTCTCCGCTCTCCGTGTCGAGCGCCAGGACCTTGAAGGTGTGGCTCTTGTCGGCCCCTAGCGAGGCGGGGTGACGGAAGGGCTGGCCGCCGAGGGTGTGGTCGGGGGCGGCGGCGCCGGGGATGACCTCGCCTTCGATCGCGGTGGTCACGAACACGCGGTCTTCCCAGACGATCGGGCTCGACAGCCCGCGCCCCTCGATCGCGGTCTTCCAGGCGATCGTGCTCTCGTCCCAGGTCATCGGCACGGTGTGGCCGGGAGCATGTCCGCGCCCGCCCGGTCCGCGCCACTGCGGCCAGACGTCGGTGGGCTCGGCGGCGTGGACGGGGAGCGCCAAGCCGAGAGTGAGGGCGAGCGCGACGATGGCGACGAGACCCGGAATGCGGAGGAGAGCGACCGAGGAGCTGGTTCTGTGCATGGCGCGGCATCTTACCCGCTTCGATCCCCTGGAACCTTTCGGCCGCGCATGCCGTAGACTTCGAGCATGCAGGGCCTGCAGGGTGTACGGCGCGCGCTCACCGGCGCGCTGGCGGTTGCCGCGCTCGTGTCGGGGCTCGCCTCGGCGAAGGCGGCGGCTGCCGGCTCGTTGCGCGGATCGCGCAGCGCGATGGATCGTCAGGCGCGGGCGGCCCGCAGCCACGACTACACCTACATCGCCAACCCGCAGCAGCTCCGCTACTTCGTCGACCAGGGCTGGCTGTCGATGGTCTCGGGCGGCAGGAGCTACGAGCTCGCCGGCGTCTCCTTTCCCTACGCCCGGCCCGAGGTGCTGCTGTTCATCGAGCGACTCTCCGGCCAGTACCGCAACGCTTGCGGCGAGCGGCTGGTGGTGACCAGCCTCACGCGTCCCAGGTCGCACCAGCCCGCCAACGCGTCGCCTCGATCCGTGCACCCGACCGGGATGGCGCTCGACCTGCGGCGCAGCTCGCGCGCCAAGTGCCGCCGCTGGCTGGAGTCGACGCTGCTGACGCTCGAGCGCCGCGGGGTGCTCGACGCGACTTACGAGTCGCGGCCTCCCCACTACCACGTCGCGCTGTTTCCGGAGCGGTACCAGCAGTACGTGGAGGCGAAGCTGGCGCGGGCCGGCGCCTCGGCGACCTCTGCGACCGCTGCGAAGAGCTACCGTGTCGAGCGGGGCGACACGTTGTGGTCGATCGCCCGGCGTTACGGGACCACGGTCCCCGAGCTGCGGCGCGAGAACGGGTTGAGCTCCGATCGCCTGAGCGCCGGACAGACACTGGCTGTGCCCTAGGCCGGCACGCCACGGAGCAAGGACCGCGGGCGGATGATCGCCGTGTGGCGGATCGCGGTGACCGGGCGCTCGTCGTCGTCGAACAGCGCCAGGTCGAGGGTCACGATCTCGTGGCCGCGCCGCGCGGTGGCTTCGGCGACGCGGCCGCGCATCTCGTGCCGGCGCTCGACGTCGACGGGCTTCACGTGTCGCACGCTGCTCGCCAGGTGGATCCAGGGGCCGAGCAGGGCGTTGCGAACGAGGATCTGGTTGGCCGCGTGGAGGAGGTGGGCGGGGTGGAGCGCGCCCTCGGCGGCGTCGGCGGCGTCGGCGGCGTAACGGGGGGAGGGGTCGCGGTACTGCTCGGCGATCCGCGGCAGCTCCTCGCGAGGCCACGGTCCGATGGAGAGCGATCCGAGGACGTTGCCGGCTCGCAGGGTCTCGAGGCTCGCTTGGGGGCGCCCTTCGGGCTCCGGCAGGGTCGAGCGGGGATAGCTCGCCGGCTCGGGGACGCCGAGCGGGTCTCCTGCGTCGTCCGGCCAGTCGAGGGCGGCCCACCCCTCGGCGCAGAGAGCGCCGCTGCCGTCGAGCAGCTCGAGCACGACCTTCCTGCCTTCGAGGCCGGGAGCCCACGCGGCGCGGGCCGAGACGCGGTCACCCTCGTAGACCGGGCTCGCGAGCCGGATCGAAGCGCTGCCCCGCGAGCACCAGTCCTCACCGAGCGCCTCGACCGCGGAGTGGGTGAGGTAGCCGTAGGAGGCGACGCCCGGCACCAGCGCGCCGGCGAAGCCGAGCCGGCGCGCGGTGGCGTCGTCGTGGATCTTGTTGCTCGAGGCGGAGGCGTAGTTGAAGGCGACCGGCGTGTGGACGAACGGCCCCGGAAGGTGCGAGGTCATGGTCCGCGATCATGCCAGAGGGGCCGGCGTGCGTCCGATCGTCAGTCGCGGTAGAACGCGATCTGCGGGCCGCGCCGGTCCGCGATCCGCGCGACGTGGGCGAGCAGCTCGTTGCGCCGGAGCAGGAGGGTGCGCAGGTCCGAGCCCGAGAGCTGGTCGCCCAGCAGCTCCCTGAGCCCGATGAAATCGAGGGCCGCGATGCGCTCGATCAGTTCCCGCTCGAAGCGCAGCGGCGGCGGCTCGGTCCGCAGCGGGCCGCGGTGGTTCGAGTTGAGCGCGCGCGAGTGGTCGATCAGCACCACGTTCCAGGCCGGGTCGACCAGGAAGTTGGCGGCGTGGCGGTCGGGGTTGTCGATGAGCAGGTCGAACAGCGACATCCTCGCCATCTGGCGGGACCAGTCGCCGAACGAGGCCGGGGGCTCGTCGATGGCTTTCACGAAGGGCCTAAAGCCGTCGACCCAGAGCTGGAGCGACCCATAGCGACGTCCGAGCCGGCGCTCGACCGTCGGAGGCACCATGTCGATTCCCAGGTGCCGGCTCAGGCGGTAGGCGGCGATCTCGGAGCGGTAGCTCTCGGCGCCGCCCTCGAACGCGCTGCGGACGATCGGCTTGAACACTGCCTGGCGCCGACGGCCTTCGAGCTCGAGCAGGACCTTGTACGGGCGCGTGATTCCCGAGCCGAGGCGCTCACGCGAGATCGGCGCGGCGGTGGCGAGGAAGCGCTCGATCTCGTCTTCCTGGCCGAGCCAGGGAGCGGACTGTGCCCGAAGCGGCGCGGTGAGGTGGACCGAAGCGAGGATCAGGACGATCCCCGCAAGGCGGCGGACTGTGGTCATCGGGTGGTCTCCGGTGCGGAATGGCGCGGGTGTCGAGTGAGATGTATGCGCCGTATAGTCGTTGTATACGCCGCATAGATCGGAGAGGTTTCATCGGTCCTGCTACGGTTGTCACCGGATGAGCACGACCGCCGCCAAGGATCCCTGCCGCGGCTACCACCACGGTGACCTGCGGCGGTGCCTGGTGGAGGCCGCCCGCGACCTGCTGGCCGAGCGCGGGGTGACGGGCTTCAGCCTGCGCGAGATCGCGCGTCGTGCCGGGGTCAGCCCGCGCGCGCCCTACCACCACTTCCCCGACCGGACCGCCCTGCTGCGGGAAGTGGCGCGCATGGGCTTCGAGGAGCTCGCCCGGCGCATGGCGGCGCACATGGAGGACGAGGACCCCGCGAGCCGGCTCGAGGCGCTCGGGGAGGAGTACCTGCGGTTCGCTCTCGAGTGCCGGGCCGAGTTCCAGACCATGCACTGCGACGAGCTGTGCGACGCCAAGAACTTCCCCGATCGGCAGGACTTCGCGGATCGGCCGTTCGTCTACTTGCTGCGCACCCTCGAGGAGATCGCGGGCAAGCCGGTTCCTCAGGAGGAGCTCGAGCGCTATGGCCTGGTCGCGTGGTCGCTGGTCCACGGCCTCGTGACCCTGCGCGCCGAGGGCGTGCTGGGTGCATCGTTCCCGGACGAGCCGATCGAGCCGATGATGAAGGACGCCGTCCGGCGCACCACCGAGCTGATCGTTGCGGCGCTGCGCCGCTGACGCGCTTCGACTCTCCGGCCTTCCGCGGTTACCATGCGCCGGCGATGAAGAGGCGAGTCCTGCTGGTGGACGATTCGGCGACGGATCGTGCGGAGGTTCGTGCGCTCCTGGAGAGCGGTCTCGACCTCGTCGTCGAGGAGGCCGAGGATGCCGATGTCGTTCTGGAGCAGACCGGCGCCGGCGAGGTCGACCTGATCGTCACCGAGCTCACGAGCTCGGAGGGCGACGGTCTCGAGCTGGTGCGGCGGGTGCACGACGCGATGCCCTCGCTGCCGGTCGTGCTGGTCACCGCGCGGGGCAGCGAGGAGCTGGTGGTGAAGGCCCTGCGCGCCGGCGCTGCCAGCTACGTCCCCAAGCACCTGCTCGGCCAGTACCTCACCGACGTCGTCGGCGCTCTGCTCGAGAGCGCCGAGTCGCGACGCAAGCGCAGCCTGGCACTCCAGACGATGGTCGACAGCCGCAGCACCTTCGTCCTGGACAACGATCGCCGGCTGTTCGGCCCGCTGATCGGTCACCTCCGGGAGACCCTCTCCGGGCTCGGGATGTGGGACGAGGGGAACCTGATGCACATCGCCGTCGCGCTCGAGGAGGCGCTGGTCAACGCCGCCGAGCACGGCAACCTCGAGCTCGACTCGGAGCTGCGCAACCAGGACCGCGACGCCTACCTCGAGCTGGCCGAGGAGCGGCGCGGTCGCGCCCCCTGGAGGCAGCGTCGCGTCCGCCTCGAGGTCGCCCTCAGCCGCTCCGAGGCGAGCTTCGTGATCGAGGACGAGGGAGGCGGGTTCGACCCGGAGGCCCTCCCCGACCCGACCGACGGCGAGCGCCTGCTGCGGCCGAGCGGCCGCGGGGTGCTGCTGATGCGGGCGCTGATGGACGAGGTCGCCTTCAACGACCGCGGCAATCGGGTGCGTCTGCTCAAGCGCGCCTGAGCTCGTCGCGGAGCGCGGGAGAGGCTGGCCGGCGTCGCGACAATCTGGCACGTGCCGACGGCTACGGGTTAGACTCCGCTGGTTTCACCGTGGACGAAGCCGGACCCCCGACGGGTTCCGGGGGAGGCGATGGATGAGCACCGACGACCAATCCCAACGGAACAGCCTCGTGCTTTCCAAGGACCTCGTGAGCGAGACCCGGGCGGTCGTTCAGGAGCGTCAGAAGGTCGAGAGCCTGCTGAACACGGCCGAGAGCGGCCGGGACAAGGTGAAGCAGGAGATCTACGAGAAAGTGACAGCGGACTATCGTGTCCAGCTCGATGCGATCGCCGGCCGCTACGCCCCGTTGCGCGATCGCATGGTCGAGGAGCTCTCCACCATTCGCGCCCACGAGCTCGAGCTGCGCAGCCAGCTCGGCCAGATTCGCGACCAGCTCGACGAGCTGCGCTTCCGTTGCAACGTCGGTGAGTTCGACAAGAGCGAGCTCGAGAAGCGCGAGACGGAGAAGAAGGGGACGATCGAGGCGCTCGAGGCCAATCTGGCCACCGCGGAGAAGACCTACGGCGTCGCCCGTGAGCTGCTCGGCGAGGAAGTCGAGGCGGTGCTCTCCGGCAAGCCGCCGTCTCCCGCTTCGGCCGCGGCCTCGGCTCCCGCCCCGGCTCTCATCGACGAGCCCGAGCCGGCGCCGGAGGAGAGCGCGCCACCGCCGCCGCCAGAGAAACCGGAGAAACCGGAGAAGCCGGAGGGACCCCCGGCTCCCGCCGCTCCGCCTGCCGCGGACCCTCCGCCGTCGCAGAGAACCGTCGAGATCCCGGCCGACTCGCCGCCGCCGGTCACCGCGCTCACCGACACGCGCACGTTGACCCAGGGGCTCCTGACCCGCAAGAAGCCGGACGGCGGCAAGACCTTCGTGATCGATGCCGACGGCCTCGTGCTCGGCCGCAGCACGTCTTGCGACGTCCTGATCCAGGGCGCAACGGTCTCGCGTCGCCACGCCGTCATCTCCTGGGAGGACGATGCCTACTGGATCGAGGACGTCTCCAGCGGCGGCGGCCTGAGCGTCAACGGCGAGCGCGAGCAGCGCGTCAAGCTCAAGAGCGGCGACCAGGTGGAGATCGGCGCCGCGCTGTTCGAGTACGAGGGCCCCTAGCAGCCCGTGCTGAGTTTCACCACGGGCTCTCGCGTTCGGCGACTCGACCTTGATCGACCTGGTGGCCACCGAGGAGCTGCTCACCGGCGCCGAGCTCGCGGAGTTGGACGCCCGCGTTGACTACGCGCGCACGCTGGCCGAGCTCCAGTTCGAGCTGGACGCGCTGGTCGAGGTCGAGGTGAGCGCCGGCGGCGTTCGCCTCGCCGCTCTCTCGGCGCAACGTCTCATCCTGCGGTAGGAGGCCGAAGCCTCAGAGGCTAGCCGGCGCCCATCTCGACCGCCAGCCAGGCGCGCGCCTTGACCCAGTCGCGCCGGACGGTGCGGTCGGTGACTCCGAGCGCGTCGGCGGTCTCCTGCTCGGTGAGGCCGCCGAAGAACCGGCACTCGACGACCCGGAGCAGCCGCGGGCTGACCTCGCCGAGACGGGTGAGCGCGCGGTCGAGCGCCAGCAGCCCCTCGGCCTCCTCCTCGATGCCGACCTCGACCTTGTCGAGCGAGATCGGCCGCACGCCGCTGCCGCGCTTCTGCGCGGCGTGCTTCTTGGCCTCGTCGATGAGCAACTGGCGCATCGCGGTGGCGGCGACGGCGAAGAAGTGGCCGCGGTCGGTGAAGCTCCTGACCTTCGACTTGGCGAGCCGGAGGTAGGCCTCGTGGACCAGAGCTGTGGTGTTGACGGTGAACTGCCGCCCGCCCAGACGCTGGCGCTGGCCCCGCGCGATCCGGCGCAGCTCGTCGTAGACCAGCGGCAGCAGCTCGTCGAGAGCGCTGCGGTCGCCGGCGTGGAGGCGGTCGAGGAGCGCGCCGATCTCCTCCGTCGTCTGTTCTTCGGCCATGATCTCAGCGCCGGGATGCTACCCGATCCGCGGCGCGCCGAACGACATCGATCGTGCGTCGCAGCTCGGCCTCGCTGGTGCGGTGGTTGAGCACGACCAGCCGCAGCGCGAGCTTGCCGCCGAGGTGGGTGGTGGAGAGCATGATCTCGCCTTCGCTCAGGGTGAGCTCCATGAGCGCCCGGTCCCGGCGGCTGCGCTCCTCCTCGTCGAGCTTCGCCGATCCTTCGCCCCGGTGCCGGAAGGTGACGATCGACAGGTCGACGGGCGCAGCGATCTCGAGCCTGGAGTCGGCGCTGAGCAGCTCCGCGGCCAGGCGCGCCAAGGCGAGGTCGTGCTCGATCTCGTGCGCGAGCCGCTCGACCCCGACGCTGCGCATCAGCGCCCATACCGCCAGGGCGCGGCCCGGACGGGTGAGCTCGGGACCGCGATCGAAGAAGTTCACCTCTTCGCGGGGGACGTCCTGGAGGTAGTCGCCGCCGCTGCGGAAGGCCCCCTCCAGGGCGGCCCGGTGGCGGGTCAGGAAGCAGCCGACGCCGATCGGCGTGTAGAGCCACTTGTGCGGGTCGAGGGTGAGCGAGTCGGCGCAGCCCATTCCCGACAGTCGACTGCGCCCTTCCGCGCAGAGCGCGGCGAAGCCGCCGTAGGCGGCGTCGACGTGGAACCAGAGCCCCTGGCGCCGGCAGAGCGCGGCCAGCTCGACCAGCGGATCGATGGCGCCGGTGTTGGTGGTGCCGCCGTTGGCGCAGACGAAGAAGGGAACGAGACCCCTCGCCCGGTCGGCGTCGAGCATCCTCTCGAGCTCGTCGCAGCGCATCCGGAAGCCGTCGTCGACCGGCACGCTGCGCAGGTGCTCGGCGGGGAAGCCGAGCAGCTCTGCCGCCTTCTGTGCCGACAGATGCCCCTGCTCCGAGAAGTAGAGCGTGGCGCGGCCGACAACGTGGTCGCCGAGGCGGTCGCCGAGGTGCCGGCGGGCGGCCGCGATCGCGGTGAGGTTGGCGATCGAACCGCCCGACGTCAGCACGCCGGTGTCGAGCTCGCTGCAGTTGATCGCTTCGCCGATCCACCGCAGCACCGTGAGCTCGAGCGCGGCGGTCGAGGCGCCCCCCAGCCAGCTCCCGACGAAGGGATTGGCGCCCGCCGACAGGAGCTGGCCGAGCAGTCCGTGAAAGGAGCTCGCGCAGGGGATGTAGGCGTGGAAGCGCGGATGGTCGACCCGGGTCATGTGCGGCACGACGCGCTGGTAGAAGGCGTCGACGGTGGAGTCTGCGCCGAGGCCTTCTCGAGGCAGCGGCTCGTCGACGATCGCCGCCAGCTCCGCGGCGCTCGCGCGCACGCCGACCCGCCGATCGCTCAGCCCGATCCGGTCGTCGACCAGGAGGTCGACCGCGCGGTGGAGGATCCGACGCATCTCCTCCGCCTCGGGGTCGAGGCCGCGAGGGCCAGCCTCGCTCACGCGCTCTCCAGGATCTCGCGCAGGTCGGAGGCGAAGCCAGCGGCGTCGTCGATCACGATCCCCATGCCGGCGATCGCCGAGCTTCCGGCGTGAAGCGTCTGCACGACCCGAGCGGTGGCGTCGATGGTGCCGCGCCCGAGCGGAAGCTGGAGGCTGATCGAGATCGTGCTGCCCACCGCCGCGGGGGAGTCGGTGGGGACGAACAGTCCGCCGAGCATGAGCTCCCGCTCGTAGGTCTGGCGAAGCGCGTCGAACGACTCGAAGGCGACCGCGAAGGTCTCGGGCCTCGCCTGCCTGGCGGGGGGCGGGGGCCTCTCGTCCGCCCCGCTCTCGCCCTCGTCGCTCTCGACCCTTCGTACCGGAGACGCGGCCGGGTGCAGGCGGGCCGGATCGACCTCGGTCGGGTCGCGCTCGAACACGGTCTTTCGCGCAGGCCTCCCGGGGGCGGGCTCCCCCTCGTCCTTCGCCGCCGCCTCGTCTGCGGGCGGTTTCGAAGCCTCCACCGCCGGCCCCGCAGGAGTCGGCCGCGAGGGCGCGGGGTCCTTGGAGTGGAGCTCGTGCAGCAGTGCGTCGATCCCCAGCAGCCTCACGCCCATGCCGCCCGGCTTCACCTTGCGCAGGTCGGGTGGCACCGACACCGAGCGAACGACCAGCCCTTCGAGGAAGAACGAGCCGGGGTTGAGGTCGACCTCCATCTGGATGCGGGTTCCGCTGCGCAGCGGGCGGTGGGTCTGAACGAACACGCCGCTCACCGATGCGTCGCTGGTGAAGCCATTGCGCCGGTCCTCGGGCTTCCAGCGATCCCAGAAGACGAGATGGATGCGTCGCGGCTCCCGCGACACGGCTCGGCGTTCCCTCACGGCATCGATCCTCGAAGGGCAGATTCTACGTGTCGGGGGAGAGGTTTCGAACGCATTGTAAGATCGCGGCGGAAAGGAAGACAGGGAACCAAATGGAAGAACAGCTTCGGCAGAGACTCTCCCAGATCGTCGGGTCCAACGACGTCGTCCTCTTCATGAAGGGCAACCGGCAGGCGCCGCAGTGCGGGTTCTCGGCTCAAGTGGTCCAGATCCTCGACCGCCTGGTCTCCGACTACTCGACGGTCGATGTCCTCCAGGATCCGGAGATCCGCGAAGGGGTCAAGGAGTTCTCGGAGTGGCCGACGATCCCGCAGCTCTACATCCGCGGCGAGTTTCAGGGGGGCTGCGACATCGTCCGCGAGATGTACCGCGAGGGTGAGCTGCACCAGGCGCTCGGGGTCGAGCGCAGGCAGCCGGTGGTCCCCGAGCTTCGCGTCACGCCGGCTGCGGTCGAGCTGCTGCAGACCGCGCAGACCCAGCACGGCGGGGGCGACCTCCACCTCGGCATCGACGCCCTCTTCCGCCATTCCCTCGGCTTCGGCCCTGCCGCCGGGGGCGAGATCGCGGTCGACGTCGGCGGTCTGGTGATCCTGCTCGACGCCGACTCGGCGCCGCGCGCCCACGGGTTGATGATCGACGTGCAGGAGACCCCCCAGGGTCCCCGCCTGAGCATCGACAATCCCAACGCGCCGCCGCCGGTGAAACAGCTCTCGGTGCAGGAGCTGGACAGCCTGCGCTCGGCAGGCGAGGAGGTCCGCCTGATCGACGTGCGTACGCCGGAGGAGAGGGAGCGCGCCTCCATCGAGGGCGCCGAGGTGCTGGACGACGAGCTCGAGCGGGAGCTCCGCGAGCTCGATCCGCAGAGCCGGATCGTCTTCTTCTGCCACACCGGGCGGCGCTCCCAGGCCGCTGCACAGCGCCTCGCCGCTCGCGGCTTCACCAACGTTCACAACCTCGCGGGCGGAATCGACGCCTGGTCGAGCGACGTCGACCCCTCGGTTCCGCGTTACTGAGCCCGGACGGTTGCGAGATGGCCGCCCTGCACGTCGATCGTTCCACGAGCGAGATCGCCGAGCGGATCGAGGCGGCGCTGCTGGAGGCGATTCCCGGCGCCGAGGTGTCGGTCCGAGGGATGGGAGGGCACTTCGAGATCCGCGTCGTCTCCGACGCCTTCGCTGGCGGCAGCCGGCTGAGTCGGCAGCGAAGGGTGCTGGGAGCGATCGCGCCGTTGCTGAAGGGCGCCGACGCGCCGGTGCACGCGGTGGATCGGATCGAGGCCTTGACTCCGAGCGAGGCAGGCGGCTCGGCCTCATGACGGCCCTCTACGCGGGCGTCGATCTCGGTGGCACCGGGATCAAGGTCGCCCTGTGCACGGAGTGCGGAGAGGTGGTCGCGGAGAGCCAGGCTCCGACCGAGTCCGAGCGCGGTCCCGAGGCGGTGGTGGAGACGATGGCGGGACTGGTCGCCGAGGCGGCGGCCGGCCAGGGCCAGCTGCGTGGCGTCGGCGTCGGCTGCCCCGGCCTGGTCGATCGGGCCGCCGGCGTCACGCGCTTCCTCCCCAACCTGCCGGGACAGTGGCGCGACGTGCCGGTGGGGAGGATGCTCGGTGATCGCCTCGGCGCGCCCGTGTTCCTGCTCAACGACGCCCGCCTCGCCACCCTCGGCGAGCTCCACTTCGGCTGGGGGCGCGGTCGCGAGCGGACGACCTTCGTGCTGCTGACCCTCGGCACCGGCGTCGGCGGCGGAGTGGTGGTGGACGGGCGCATTCGCCTCGGTCAGCTGGGCGCCGCCGGCGAGCTCGGGCACCTGCCGATCGTCCCGCTCGGCCAACAGTGCAGCTGCGGCTCGCGCGGCTGTCTCGAGACGGTGGCGAGCGGCAGCGCGATGGTGGGCGAGGCGCTGCGCTGGATGCGAGCGGGGCAGGCGACCGCTCTCGAGGCCGAGGTGGACGGGCATCTCGACCGGCTCACGCCGGAGCTCATCGGCGCGTACGCCCGCGACGGCGATCGCGCGGCGGCCGCGGTGGTCCGCCGCGCCGGCGAGGCGATCGGGCTGGCGGCGTCGAGCCTGGTGCTGACGCTGCACCCCGACGCGATCGTTCTCGGCGGCGGCGTGTCGGCGATCGGCGAGCCGCTGACGGACTCGATCGCGGGAGAGCTGCGCTCCCGGGTCTCGATGTTCCCGATCGACGACATCGAAGTGGTGGTCAGCGAGCTCGGCGCCCAGGGCGGAGCGCTCGGCGGCGCGGCGCTCGCGCGCTGCGCCGGTGAGCTTTGAGATGAAGCCACGCGGCGAGGTGGAGCCTCGCCGCTCGCCGGCCGCCGAGGTCGAGCTGCTGCTCGACCTCGGCCGGGCGCTTCACCAGTACGGCACCCCCGCACACCGGCTGGAGTCCGCCGTCAGTGACGTCGCCGCGGCGCTCGGGCTGCGCGCCGGCGTCTTCTCGACCCCGACCGCCCTGTTCGCGACCTTCTCCGCGTCGACGTCCGCTGGCGGACCCCGAGAGACCCATCTCGAGCGGCTCGCGCCCAGCGAGGTCGATCTCGGCAAGCTGGGGGACGTCGATGGGCTCGCCCAGCGGCTGATCGGCGGCGAGCTCGGCGTCGAGGAGGCGCGGCGGGCCCTGGCCGAGATCGTCGCCCGGCCGCCCCGCTACGGGCCGGTTTCGACGGCGCTGGCAGCCGCGGTGCTCTCCGCCAGCTTCGCGGCCATCCTGCGCGCCGGCTGGCCGGCCATCGCGCTGAGCGGCGGATGCGGCCTGGTCCTCGGGACGCTCTCGGTCCTGCTGGCGCAGGCCTCGGCGCTGCGGCGCCTGCAGGAGTTGCTCGGGGCGCTGGTGGTGTCGGCGCTGGCCGCCTCGCTGGCGCCGAGGCTCGGCGCGACCCCGCAGGTGGTGACCCTGGCGGGCGTGATCCTGCTGGTGCCGGGGCTGACCATCACCCGAGCGTTCAGCGAGCTCGCCCAGGGAAGCCTGGTCTCGGGCACCTCCCGCCTGTTCGGCGCAGTGCTGAGCTTTCTGATGCTCGGCTTCGGCGTGCTGCTCGGCGGGCGGCTCGTGGCATCCCTGCTGGAGGCGCCGCCATCCCCCCTGCCAGCGCCTTCGACGTTGCCGGTCTGGACGGTGTACGCGGCCGTGATCGCGGCCGGCCTGGCGTTCACGATCCTGCTCGGCGCCGCCCGGCGAGACCTCCCGTGGATCGTGGTCGCCGGGCTCGCCACCTTCTGGATCTCGGCGGAGAGCTCGGCGGCGTGGGGGCCCGAGGTCGCAGCCTTCATCGCAGCGCTGGCTGCGGGGGTGGGCAGCAACGCCTATGCCCGCCTCGCCCGGCGCCCGGCGCTGATCCCGCGCGTGCCGGCCCTGCTGCTGCTCGTCCCCGGCTCGCTGGGCTATCGCAGCGTGAGCTCGCTGCTCGTGCAGGACGCGCTCACCGGCGTTCAGCACGCGTTCAGCGTGGCCATGCTGGTGGTGGCCCTGGTCGCCGGGCTGCTCGCTGCGGGCGCGATCTTCCCGGTTCGCGGGCATCTCTGAATCCTCGGCGGGATCCGCCGTCGAGAGCGGGTGAAATTCCCCACATCTTGCGGTCGAGGGGTGACCCGACCGCAAGATCCTGTGTTAGGCTGAGGCGACTCGCGCTGTGATCGGTGCGGTATGAAGTGATCGTTTCAAGCGGGATTCGCCCACCCTGCGGTCGTCCTTCTTTGAAGGGACGCGATGAGTCTGCTCCCAAGGATCCTGCTCCTCGATGAGAGCGCCGATGACCGGGAGCTGGTGTCGCTCATCCTGCGTGGGGCCTTCGGCGAGGTCGACATCGAGGAGGTGCGCGACGCCGCGGCGCTCGCCCGAGCGGTCTCGGCCGGCCGGTTCGGCGCCGTGCTCACCGAGTACGCCCTGTCCTGGATCGAGTCGCGCGACCTGCTGCGCCTGATCCGTGACCTCCGACCCGAGTGTCCCGTCCTGGTGGTGACCGACCAGCCGATCGCCGAGATCGCCACCGAGTTGCTCCACTTGTCGCCGGACGGGCTGATCCCGAAGACCTCGACCGGATGGGTGGGACTGCCGAGGGCGCTGCGGCTGGCACTGTACTCGAGCCGCCGGCGCGCCGGGGTCGAGCCGGGGGCGCGCCGGCTGCTCGATGGGCTGCCCGTCGGCGTGTTCGTGGCGTCCGCCGACGGCACCGTCCTGGACTCGAACCCCGCCTTCGCGAGCCTGCTCGGCTACCCGTCGCCGGAGGAGTGCGCCTACCGGCCGCTGGCCGACCTGTTCGTCTCGCGCGGCGACGCCGAGGATCTGCTGGCGAGGCTCGGTCCCGATCGCGTCGAGGCGCTCGACGTCAGGCTCCGTCGGGCCGACGGCGGCACGACGAGGGCCTGGCTCCAGGCCTGGCGGGTCGCGGCCGTCAAGGGCGAGATCGACCACATCGAGGGTTTGCTGACCGAGCGCGCTGGGGGCGGGGAGCTGGCGCCGTCGGGGCGCACCTGGGCGGGAGGAGCCGTCGGAGGCGAGGCCGAGGAGATGGCCTACACCGTCTCGCACGACCTGCGGCAACCGCTCAACCAGGTGATCCGCCTCCTCCAGCTCCTCGAGGAGGAGACCGGCGCCGAGCTCCGCGACGACGCGGGCGCGCTGCTCGATCACGCGCGCGAGAGCGCCGAGCGCCTCGACGGAATGATCGAGGCGGTGCTGCGCTGCGCGCGCATCGAGAGCGCCACCGCGGCGTTCACGGCGGTCGACCTCGACGCGGCGCTCGAGCGCGTGCTCGAGCGGGTCGAGCCGCAACGCGCGGCGAGCGGCGCGAAGATCGAGCGCGGCTCGTTGCCGGTGGTGCGCGGCGACGAGTTCCAGCTCGAGCAGCTCCTGCAGAACCTGATCGAGAACGCGCTCAAGTTCCGCTCCAAGCAGCCGCCCAAGATCCAGGTGGACGCGGTCGAGGAGGAGGGGCACTGGCACCTGCGGGTCCGCGACAACGGGATCGGCATCCCGCCCGCCGACACGGAGCGCGTCTTCCAGCTCTTCCAGCGACTCCACACCACGGACGAGGTGCCGGGAAGCGGGATCGGGCTGGCCGTCTGCCGGCGCATCGTGGCGCGCCATGGCGGCCGGATCTGGGTCGAGCCGAACAAGGGCGGTGGATCGAGGTTCCACGCGACGCTCGCCAAGCGCGTCGACGAGCCCGCCCGGCGATCGAAGGGAGAGGACGATGGAAATTGACAAGCCGCTGACGGTGCTGACGATCGAGGACGACCCGGTCGACGCGAAGCTCGTGCGCCAGTATCTGGCCAAGCTCGGGCTGCGGTGCGAGGTCCTGCATCGCGATCGGCTGTCGGCCGGGCTCGCGCGTCTGGCCGAGGGGGGAATCGACCTCGTCCTGCTGGACTTCTCCCTGCCCGACAGTCAGGGACTCGCGTCGTTTCGCGCCCTTCACTCGCAACATCCGGACGTGCCCGTCATCGTGCTGACCGGAATGGACGACGACGAGCTGGCGACCCGCGCGGTCGCCGAGGGTGCCCAGGACTACCTGATCAAGCGTGAGGTCGATGCGCCCCTGCTCGGTCGCGCCATCCGCTATGCCCTGGAGCGCCACCGGGCGGAGGCCGCCCTGCGCTGCAGCGAGGAGCGTTACGCGCTGGCGGTGCGCGGCGCCAACGACGGCATCTGGGACTGGGACGTCGGCCGGGGGGCGGTCTACCTGTCGCCGCGATGGAAGGAGATGCTGGGACTCGACGAGGAGGAGCTCGACGACCAGCCGAGCTCGTGGAGGTCGCTGATCGCGCCCGAGGATCTCGACACCTTCCACTCGGCTCTGGAGGCGGCGGCGGCGGCGGGCGAGGAGCACTTCGAGCTCGAGCATCGCATGGTCTGCAGCGGCGGCGCGCAGCTCTGGGTGCTCACCCGCGGGATCCTCGTGCGCGATCCCGTGGGCCGGGTCGTGAGGATCGTGGGCTCGATGACCGACATCTCGGCCCGCAAGCGCGCCGAGGAGAGCCTGATCTACGACGCCTTCCACGATGGTCTCACCGGCCTGGCCAACCGCAGCCTGTTCCTGGATCGCCTCGGGGTCGCTCTCGCCGCGCTTCGCCGCAGCCCCAACCAGCGCTTCGCGGTGCTCTTCCTCGACCTCGACCGGTTCAAGACCGTCAACGACAGCCTCGGCCACGGGGTCGGGGATCGCCTGCTGGTGGCGATCGCGCGCCGCATCGAGGAGCTGACCCGGCCGATCGACACGGTCGCGCGGCTGGGCGGCGACGAGTTCGCGCTGATCGCGGGCCGGGTCGCCGACAGCGCCGGGGCGGCCCACATCGCCGAGCGTTTGCAGGTAGGCCTCGCCGAGCCATTCCTGATCGGCGACCACGAGGTCTACGTCACCGCGTCGATCGGCATCGCCCTGCCGGACGAGGAGACCGCCGACGCCGAGCGGTTGCTGCGCGACGCCGACCTAGCGATGTACCGGGCGAAGGCCGCCGGTCGCGGCTGCTACGAGGTGTTCGATCTCGAGCTGCACCACGCCGCGGTGGCTCTGCTCAAGCTCGAGACCGAGCTGCGCCGCGCCGTGGCGGTCGGCGACTTCGTCATGCACTACCAGCCGATCGTCGCGCTGCCCACCGGCGCCATCGTCGGATTCGAGGCGCTGACGCGCTGGCGTCATCCGGTGCGGGGGCTGGTGTCCCCCGCCCACTTCATCGGTCTGGCCGAGGAGACCGGCCTGGTGGTGCCGCTCGGCTGGTTGGTGCTCGAGAACGCCTGCCGGCAGGCGCGCGAGTGGCAGCAGTCTTATCCCCAGGACCCGCCGCTGTTCATGAGCGTCAACGTCTCGGGCAAGCTGTTCGCGCAGGACGGCGCGGTCGAGCAGGTGCTCGCGATCCTCGAGCAGAGCCAGCTCTCCCCGGAGTCCCTGCGGCTCGAGGTCACCGAGAGCGTGGTGCTCGATCACGGGGAGGAGGTGATGGAGCGCCTGCGCCTGCTCCGCCAGCTCGGCGTCCAGCTCTCGATCGACGACTTCGGGACCGGCTACTCGTCGCTCTCCTACCTCCAGCGATTCCGCTACGACGAGCTCAAGATCGATCGCTCTTTCGTCGGCAACCTGGCGTTCGAGGACTCGCGTGTCATCGTCGAGACCATCCTCCAGCTCGCGAGCCATCTCGGGATCGGAGTCGTCGCCGAAGGGGTGGAGACCGCCGAGCAGCTCGAGCACCTGCGGCAGCTCGGCTGCCCCCTCGCCCAGGGCTTCTGGTTCGCCAAGCCGCTCGACGCGGCCGGCGCGGGCGCGCTGCTCGGCGCGGGGATGGCTCTGCCTAACTGAGGCGGGCGCGCACCGGACCGGAACGCCGGAGCAGTCCGGAGCGGCGCAGCGCCAGCTCGAGCAGGTAGACGAAGAGCGCCACCGTGGCGAGCGCCGGCCACAGCGGCCGGGTGGTGCGCGTTCGCGGCGAGGCGACCTCGAGCACGTGGGAGACCGGACCCTCGGTGCTGCCGCCGGTGGCGGCGGCGAGGTCGTGGAGCAGCCGTTCGGAGGCCGCGGTGCTCGGGCGCTCCTCGGGAGAGACCGCGCGCAGCAGCGAGACGAGAGCCGAAGGACCGCCCGGCGCCGTCGCTTCGGCGAGCAGCTCCTCGCCGCCGGCAAGCCTCACCGGGAGGTCGGCCCGGTAGCGTCCGGGGGCGACCTGCCGGAGCGGGATCGGCGGCAGCGAGTCGGTCGCTCCGTCGCTCGAGCGCCGGGCGAGCGCCAGCGTCACGTCGAGGCCGTTCTCCCAGGAGCCGTCCTCACGCCGGGCCTCGAGCACCGCGCGCACACCGTTGCCGCGCTCCTCGAGCCGCAGCTCGCGCGCCGGAGGCAGGCTGCGGGCGGCGTCGCGCAGAGCCTGCGACACCAGCCGGGCAAAGCCCGGCCAGGCGGTCCACGGCCCGGTCCAGCGCCCATCCAGGTCGAAGGCCGTCATCCAGATGCGACCAAGGCCCACGCTGCGCGAGGCGAGCAAAGGCCGGTCGTCCTCGGTGTCGAGGAGTACCTCGGCGCGCTCGGCGGCCTCGAGATTCACCCGGCCGAGCAGCGCGGGGGCCGAGCCGGCGCCGACCCCCTCGAGCACCGGCGAAGAGCCCGCGACGCGGACCGGCACGCTCTCCTCGACCAGGGTCTGCTCGGTCTTGCTGCGCGCCTCGTCGAGCAGGATGCTCTGGACCTTCGACGCGTCCTGCACGAAGTAGCTGGTGCCGTCCCCCCACCTCGCGATCTCGGCGAGCAAGTCGCGGTCGGCCTCGGTGCCGACCGCGACGGTGGAGATCGTGATCTCGTCGCCGCGCATCTCGTAGATCAGCTTCTCGTAGTCGTCGGGATAGGTCTTGCCGTCGGAGAGCAGGATCACGTGCTTGACCTCGGCCTCGACCGAGGCGAGCTGCTCCCGGCACATCTCGAGGGCCGGGTAGAAGTTGGTCTGGGCGCTGGCCTCGATGCGGCCGATGCGCTCGACGATGTCGCCGCCGTCGCCGACCTCCTGCAGCGGCACGACCTTGAACGGGTTCCAGTCGAAGGAGACGACGCCGAAGCGGTGCTCGGGGTCGAGCTCGCGCACCACCGCCTTGGCCGCCTCCTTGGCGAGCTCGATCTTCTCGCCGCGCATCGAGTAGGACTTGTCGAGCGCGATCATCAGCGCGACGTCGGTCTTCTCCTCCTCGACGTTGAAGCGCATCGGCAGGATCTGCTCGAGCGGCGATCCCGCGTATCCCTCCTCACCGTAGGTCGAGGGCCCGGAGGCGAACAGCAGTCCGCCGCCGTGCTCGACCACCCAGGCGCGCAGCGCGGCCATGCGCTCGGGGCCGAGCGCCTGCGCGTCGACGTCGTCGAGCAGCACGGCATCCCAGGGCTGGTAACCCTCGGGGTCGCGCGGGAGGGCGCTCCCCGGACGCACGGTGGTGCTCCACCCGAGCGACTCGAGGGCTCGGGCGAGCGGGTCGATGGGCGCAGAGCCGGTGGCCAGGAGCACGGATCGCCTCGGCTCGATGAGGACCGTTCGCTCGGCTCGATGGAGGGTGGCGTCGCCAGTCTCGAGACGGGACACCAGACGCTGGACGCCGGGATCCTCGAACACCACGTCGGCCGACAGCGACCTGGGGTCGTCGTCGCGGGGGACCGGCAGACGGTCGAGGATCCGACCGTCGAGCTCGAGGACCAGCGTCGCGTCCTCGAGCGGCGACAGCACCGAGACCGCGACGCGGGTGGGCTCGCCGGCGCGCACTCGCTCGGCGACTTCGACGCCGAGCAGGCGCGCGCGATCGCGGCGGGTCGGGAGCGCACGGGTGTGGACCTCGATTCCGGCCTCGAGCAGGCGGGGCAGCGTCGCGAAGGCGTCGCCGGAGGTCTGCGCACCATCGCTGAGCAGCAGGATGCGGCGCGGACGGTCGCTTTCGAAGCTGCCCGCGGCCAGCTCGAGCGCCGAGGCGAGGTCGCTGCCGCCGCGGTGGAGCGCGCCGGTCGCGCCAGCCCCCGGATCGCTCGCGACCGGCAGCGCGCGCAGGTCGGCGACGTCCTCGACCGACACCGGATGATCGGCGAACGCCACCAGCCGCGCGACCGGGCGGTCCTCGAGCTCCTCGAGGCGGCGCGCGAGACTCGCCGGATCGACGCTCTCCGAGACGTCGATCACGGCGACGACCTCCGGCTCGTCGGCCGGCGAGGACCACAGCGGTCCGAACAGCGCGGCCGCGAGCGCCAGGAGGACGACGACCGTCAGCGCGGCCGGCCTCATTCGGTGATCCCCCGGCTGCGCGTCCACAGCTCGAGGCCGGCGACGGCGAGAGCGATGCCCAGGAGGAGATGCCGCCAGGAAACCCTCGAGATTCCGAACAGGCCCGCGCTCGAGGCGAGGGCGAGCGTCTCGCGACCCTCGAAGCGCACCGGCGGCCACTCGCTGTGGTTGACCGCGGACGCCGCCGGTCCGAGCGGCGCCACCGCGCGGGCCCCTCCATCACCGGCGTCGAAGAGGGTGGGCTGCTCGACCTCGGCGAAGCGTCGGGAGTCGATTGCGAAGCGACCGGCCTCGGTCCCGCGCGAGTGCGAGACCTCCTGGATCCCGGGCTCGACCACCGGATTCGACTCGGCCCCGGCGAGCTCGAGGAGCACCGTCGCGAGCATACCGGGAAACGCCTCGCGCTCGGGGAGGTTCGAGCCCTCGATGGCGAAGGGGACGATCACCCAGCGGGGGCCGGAGGAGCCGGCGTCGCCACGACGCAGCAGCAGAGGAAGAGGAAGCTGCGCCTCGACGAAGTCCTCGCTCGTGGGGCTCGCCAGGAAGGCGGGGTCGGCGTCGGCCATCGGGTAGCGATCGATCGACTCGACGCGCAGGCCCTCGAGCGCGGTGCCGGCGGCGGGCGCCGACCAGGCGGACGGACCGAGTCGGGCCTCGGGCTCGGGCAGCCAGCGACGGGAGGGCGGCGCGATGAGCAGGGCCGGCACGCTCGGTGCGCGCTCGGGGGCGTCCTCCTCGAGCACCACCACGTCGGCTCGATCGGGGCCGAGGGTCTCGATCTCGTCGAGCGCGTAGGCGTGGAGCGAGACCCCGGCGACCAGGCCGAGAACCCGGCGGACCGCGGTGGCCTCGGCCCCGGCGATGGCGACTCTCAGGGGCCGACCCAGCGGCACCGGCGCGAACGCCCGATCGTCCAGCGCGAGCGCGTCGCCCGGCGTGGTCACGCGCGCCCGCAGCACCGGGCTCGAGGCGATGACGTCCGCCAGCGGCGCCAGGTCGATCACGCCCGACCAGCGCTCGGCGGGGGCGAGCTGGAGTGGCCGGCGCACCAGGACCTCGCCCGCCACGGTGTCGAGCAGCAGCTCGGCGACCACCGGCTCGAGCGAGCCGTTGAGGACCTCGACGAACGCCTGCACCAGGCTGCCGCTGCGCGCAGCCTCGAAGGCGACGACGCCGACGTTGAGCGCCGGCTCGAACACGGAGCGCCGCTCGAACCCCGCCGGCGCCTCGAGCGCTGACACCCCATCGCTGAACAGGAGCCGCTTCGGCTCGCGCGCAGCGGCGCGTGCCCCGAGCGCGACGGCGGGAAACAGCGAGGCGCGCGCGGGATGCACGCTGAGATCCCCGATCAGCCGGAGCGCGTGGGCCACCGTCAGCCCGGCGTGGATGAGCTGGCCGGTGGTGTCGTAGAGGTCGATCGGGCCGGAGCTCCTGGCGATCTCGGCGCGCGCGAGGGCGATCGCGCGCTCGAGCCGGGTGGGTCCTCCGACCGTGGCTGCGGCCATCGTCGCCGAGGTGTCGACGACCACGACCAGCGGCGGACCGCCGGCGCCGCGCGGCGCGATGCGCAGGCCGGCGAGCGCCGAGGCCATCGCCGCGGCGGCGGCGAGCGACAGCAGGAGCGAGAGCAGGCGGCGCCAGCGTCGGGTGCGCTTGGAGCGCTCGGCCAGGCGTCGCCAGGTGAGGGTGGAGGCGACGGTGACCGCCGGGGCCGGCGGGCGCAGCCAGTAGAGGGCGATCACGACCAGCGCGATTCCGGCGAGGAGGGCGACCGCGAGCGGGGAGGAGAGGCGCTCGAAGATCATCCCAGCAGGCGTCCGCGGCGGAAGGTGTCCATCACCAGGTCGTCGAAGGGACGGTCGGCGTCGGCGCGTACGTAGGACCAGCCACGGCGCCGGCAGGCCGCTTCGATCTCGTCGGCGCGCCGGTCGAGCTCGGCGCGATGCTCCTCGAGCAGGCCGGGGGTGAGATCGACGCGCAGCTCCTCGCCGGTCTCGGCGTCGACCAGCAGCGTCTCTCCGAAGCGCTCGAGCTCGTCGTGCCCCGGTGTCTCGAGGTGGACCAGCAGGAGGTCCTGGCTCATCGCGCGCAGCCAATCGAAGAGCGGCAGCGGAGCTCCCGGACCGTCGCCCCCTGGCGCCGCCTCGAGCCAGGCGTCGAGGTCGGCGGAGAGGAGGTCCGAGAGCACGACCAGCAGGCCCGGGCGCCGGCGCACCGAGAAGAACCGGGTCAGCGCCAGGCGCAGGTCGGTGGCGCCGGCCGACGCGACGGACTCGAGCTGGCGCAGGATGCGCACGATCTGGCCGGAGCCCCGCAGCGCGCCGCTGTCCGCGCGCACCCCCTGATCGAAGACCACCAGATGGACCCGGTCGTGGTGGTTGAGCGCGATGTAGGCGAAGGCCGCCGCCATCTGGCGGGCGCGGTCGAACTTGATCGGATCGGGCAGCGTCATCGAGGCGCTGCCGTCGACGAAGACGTAGAGAGGGAGGTCCCCCTCCTCCTCGAGCAGGCGCAGCAGGAGCTTGTCGAAGCGCAGGTAGGCGCCCCAGTCGAGGTCGCGGATGTCGTCTCCCGGCACGTAAGGCCGGTAGTCGGCGAACTCGATCCCGCGCCCGCGCCGCTTGGAGCGGTGCTCGCCGCGCAGAGCGCCGGGGGCGAGGCGGCGAGCCGCCAGGCGCAGGCGCTCGAGGCGGGCGAGGAAGTCCTCCCCGAACAGCCGCATCCCGGCCAGCGAGCCGGCCTGAGCCGGCCTCATGGAGGCGGAGTGGCCGAGAGCACGTCGTCGAGCAGGGTGTCCGGATCGACGCCGCTCGCCTCCCCCTCGAAGTTCAGCAGGAGGCGGTGGCGAAGGGTCGGGCGGACGAAGGCCGCGACGTCGTCGCTCGAGACGTGGGCGCGGTCGTTTGAGAGCGCACGCACCTTGCCGGCGAGGATCAGCGCCTGAGCGCCGCGCGGGCTCGAGCCGAAGCGCACGTAGCGCTTGATCGAGTCGGGGGCCTGCGGGCGCGTCGGATGGGTGGCGAGCACCAGCCGGATCGCGAAGTCGCGGACCTCGCGGACAACCGGCAGCGAGCGGACCGTGCCGCGCAGCTCGAGGATCCGCTCGCGGTCGAGCACCGGGAAGATCTCGGGGGGCTCGTCCTGGGTCGTGCGCTCGACGATCTCGTGCAGCTCGTCCTGGTCGGGATACTCCATCTTGAGCTTCATGAGGAAGCGGTCGAGCTGCGCCTCGGGCAGGGCGTAGGTGCCCTCCATCTCGAGGGGGTTCTGGGTGGCGAGCACGAAGAAGGGGAGCTCGAGGCGGTGGGTCACGCGGCCGACCGACACCGTCTTCTCCTGCATCGCCTCGAGTAGCGCCGACTGCGTCTTGGGGGTCGCGCGGTTGATCTCGTCGGCGAGCAGCAGGTGTGCGAACACCGGCCCCCGTTGGAACACCAGGGTCCGATGTCCGATCTCGTCCTCCTGCACGATGTTGGTGCCCACGATGTCGGCCGGCATCAGGTCGGGCGTGAACTGGACCCGCGAGAAGTCGAGCTGCAGCGCGTTGGCCAGGGTGCTGACCAGGCGCGTCTTGCCCAGGCCCGGAATCCCCTCGAGCAGCACGTGACCGTCGGCCAGCAGGCAGGTGAGCAGCGCGTCGAGGATGTCGCGGTTGCCGACGATGATCTTGCCGACCTCCTCGCGGACGCGGTCCAGCGACTCGCAGAGATCGGCGATGCGGCGTTCGGCGTCCTGGATCATGACGGGGGCATCTCCTGGTCGGGAGGCCGAGCGGCCGGCTCCGAGGGGTCGAAGTACTCGCGGACGAGTCGGCGGTGGCGCCAGGGGACCGGGCTGCGCGCGGGGACCGATTCGGCGGAGGGCGCGACCGGCTCGCGTCCGCTCGCGCGCAGCGTCGACTCGCCGGCGCGGCTGGGCGTCATCTCGCGGGTGGTCTCGCGGGCCGCCTCCTGCTGCTGGCTCTCGAGCAAAGCGAGCTCGAGGGTGACTTCGAGCTCGGTGGGGACGTCGCCGAGCGGATCGACGAAGCCGTCCTGGGGGGCGGTCGAGGCGCCCCCCTCGGCAGCGCCGGGATCGCCGCTCTCCGCGCCCAGGCGAGGCTGGTCGCCGGCCTCGACCTCGACGCCGGCGGGCACCGCGACCTCGGCGGTGCCGGCGCTGCGTCGCGAGAGCTCGGAGCTGGGCGCCGAGGTCGGAGCGTCGATGGTGGTCAGCTCGTCGGTCTGCTGCTGGAGCCGGGGATCGGACGGGGCAGTCGGGCCGCCGTTCTGGGAGGCGGGCTCGGCGGCCTCGGCGGCCGAGGGGAGGGTTCCCTCCTCCTCGAGCTGGCGGCGCACCTCGCGCAGGAGCTCGTCGCTGGCCGGCGGGGCGTTCTCGGCGGCGGCTTCCTGGAGCAGGTCGTCGCCGAGCTCGCTCGACAGCGAGTCTCCCTCCTCGCCGGCCTCGCGACCCGCGGCGCTGTCGCCGTTCGCGAGCCGCTCGAGCTGCTCGGCCGAGAGCTGGATTCGCGGCGGAACGCCGCCCTCGGGAACGGGCTCCTCCTCCTCCGGCTCGGGTGCGGCGAGCGTCGGCATGGGCCCGTCCTCAGTACCGGGCGGCGGCGGAGCTTCGGCCTCGAGGCTGGTCAGAGAGCCCGCGATCGGGATCCAGCTTCCTGGCGCCTGGGGCGCCAGGAGACAGGCGATGAGCAGCGCCGCCAGGCCTGCGATCGGCCCCCAGGGCGTCGGCGCGAGGGACGCGGCGTCGAGCGAGCCGATTCGCCCCGCCGCCCGTCGCTCCAGCAGCGGTCGCCAGGCCTCCTGGTCACGGTTGCTGATCTCCAAGCCGTGGGCGGTCTTGAGCAGGTCGTGCAGGCGCGCGCGCGAGTCTCCGAGCGCCGCTGCCCGACGCAGGTCGGGACGCCGATACCCCGCCATCGCGCCGGCCAGCGGCAGGGCCCACGCCAGGAGGGACAGCAGCAGACCGGCCGGGTCGGGGAGCCGGCCGAGCGCGGCCGCGAGCCAGCCCGCGAGCAGACCCGCCAGACCCAAGGCGGCGCCCAGCACTGCTCCGCGCAGGACCGGACGGAGCCGCTCGCGGCGATCGAGCCGGCTCAGGAATCGATCGAGGCGCTCGAGGTCCTGGCTGGGGGCGGACGTCTTCCGCCTGGGGGCGGACGTCTTCCGCCTGTGGGCGGCCGTCAACCGCCGCGCTCCCACACCGCGACTCCGCCCGCCTGCTTGCCGACCTCGACCGTCCCCACGCGTTCCTGGATGCGGTTGTCGAACACCTCGACGACGCCGGGCTCGCCGCCGACTCCTTCCACCGTGACGAAGCTGTAGCGGCCGTCCGAGGTGATCGCCACGCCGTGCGGGATCCGCCGGGTGGTCGCGACCCGCGCGATCTCGACGCCGGTCGCGAGGTCCCAGAAGCCGACCGCGTCGCTCTTCTTGTAGGTGGCCACCAGCATCGCGTCGTCGGGGGTGACCGCGAGGTTGTAGGGACCCGCCACCGTGTCGAAACGGCGGGTGACCTCGAAGGCAGCGAGGTCGACCTCGAGGATCTGGTTGCCGCTCAGCGCGGCGACGTAGAGCTTGCCGGCCGCCGTGGGGGCCGAAACCCAGGCGGGCTCGACCCTCGGCGCCCCCGCGTGCTCGGCGTGGCCGCCGTGCCCCGCCGCGGCCGGAGTCGAGAGCGCGAGGCGCCGGCTGATCTCGAAGCGCAGGGCGTCGACCTCGACCAGCTCGTCGTCCATCATGTTGACCGAGTACAGGCGCTTGCCGTCGCGGCTGAGCCGTGCTCCGTGGGGCATCGTGCCGGTCGGGATCTGCCGCACCTCGGTCATCGTGCTGGTCTCGACCACCGAGATCGTGCTCGGCGAGTGGTCGCCGAAGAAGTCGGAGTTGACGACGTAGAGCAGCCCGGTGGTGCCGGCGACGTCGAGGGTGGCCGGAAACATCCCGACGGTGGTGTCCCCCTCCCACTCGTCGGTGCCGGTGGCGAACTTGTGGATGGTGCCGAACGGCATCCCGTGCGAGACCGAGACGTACCAGTAGCGGCCGCTGGGGGACACGCCGATCCCGTGCGGCCCCTCGATCTCGGCGGGAAAGGTGCCGACCTCGATGGTCTTGGCGACCTCGGCCCCCTGGGGGCCGAAGCGGATCAGGGCGACCTCGTCCTCGGACTCGGCGCAGACGTAAGCCCAGTAGTCGCGCAGCGGCGGCTCGCGGTCGGCCTCGGGGGGCGCCGCGGCGACCAGCGGCAGGGTGGCCGCAACGGCCAGAGCGAGCATCTGGATCGACATCTGGATCGACATCTGGATCGAAATCTGGATCGACATCGTGAAGCCCGGCTACTGGGGCTCTCCGATCACGCGATCGGGGCGTTCCGGATCGACCAGCTCGATGGCCCACAGCCCCGAGTTCCAGTCGGAGAAGAAGATGCGGTCCTTGTAGGGCTGGGGACCCCAGGTGAAGGGCGAGTTGGGGATGAAGCCCTCGCCGTCGAACGGCATGAACATCGCGATCTCGCGCCCCTGGGCGTAGAGGTCGCCGAGCAGCTCCCCCGAGACGTCGACCACCCGCAGACCGCCATTGTAGTAGGCGACGTACATCACGTCGTCCTCGATCCACAGGTTGTGGGTCCCGGCCTCCGGCACCTGGTAGCGCGCGACCTCCCGCGGGTTCGCCCAGTCTTCCCACTCGATGACGTGAATCCAGCCGGCGGCGCGCGGCGGCGCCTCGTTGGCCTCGCGCCCGGTGAGCCCGTAGGGGAAGGCCTCGTCCCCGGCGAACACGTAGAACTTGCCGGTGGACTTGCTGCGATAGGGGAAGGCCGCGTGGTTCCAGCCCGAGGGGTAGGCGTAGTGGCCGAGCGGCACCGGGTTGTTGGGAGCGCCCCCCTTGCCGCCGCCGCCGACGTCGATCGCCCACACGCCGTCGCCCCAGTTCGAGGTGAAGGCGACGCCGTCGGCCACCCAGACGTCGTGGATCGCGTGGCCTGGGGTGTCGAGCTCGAAGCGGCCGACCCGGTAGGGCTGCGCCGGATCCTCGATGTTGATGATGTCGAAGCGGCGGCCGTTGTTCACCGCGTAGACGTGCTGGTCGTGGACGAAGACGTTGTGGACGCCGCCGCGGAGCTGGTCATCGTAGCGCCCGACGATGCGCACCCCGACGCTCGGGTCGGAGACGTCGACGATCACGATGCCGTTCCTGCGGTTGGAGGCCCCTTCGCGGCTGATCACGGCGAGCTTGCCGTCCTCGGAGATCTTGACGTCGTTCACCGTGCGCGCATCGACCCGCACGGTGTCGATCAGAGTGATGCTCTCGGGATTCGTCACGTCCCAGACGTAGGCGTGCCCCTCGGCTCCCCACGTGCCCGTGATCGCGTAGTCCCTGCCGTCCTGTCCCTCCCAGATCCACAGGTCCGAGGTGTGGCGGTCGCGCACCTTGCCCTGTCCGACGTACTGCGCCTCCTTGCGCACCCGGCGCGGTTCGACGCGGATCCGCTTCTCGGCGACGAAGCCGCCGGCGGTCGCGACCACCGTGTAGATGCCCGAGCGCTCGGCCACGAAGCGGCCGTCCTCGGTCACCATCGCGGTCGATCCGGGTGCGATGATGCTGACCGCCGGTCGCCCGGCGACCGAGTAGTGCACCGGCAGGTCCTCGACCGCCAGCCCGCGCCGATCCCGGCCGATCGCCGACAGCCGCACGACGTCGCCGGTGCGCACCTCCGCGAGCTCCCCCTCTTCGAAGTCGGAGACCAGCTCGAAGGAGGCCACCGGGTTCTCGACCACGTCGATTCGCCGGGTCGAGGTCGCCGCCTCGGCGCGGGCGGTGATGGTGGTGGACCCGGGAGCCTTCAGCAGCAGGTGGCCGAAGGCGTCCGCCTCGGCGACCGACTCGTTGGAGCTCTCGTACTCGACCTCGACGTCGGAGCGCTCGACCCCCGAACGGTCGATCACGCGAGAGTGGAGGAGGAGCTGGGTGCCGGCGTAGAACGAGCCCGGCAGCCGGACCAGCTCGACGGTCTCGACCGGGGGGTTCGGGATGGTCACCGGGATCTCCACGCGCAGCATGGCTTCTGCGCTGCGTGGGCGGTCCTCGGGATCCCGGGGCACCAGGGCGACGATGGTGAACTCGCCCGGCCCGTAGGCCTCGACCTTGCCGGTGGCGTCGACCCCCACGTTGCGGCGGGAGCGCGAGAAGTAGACGACGGTGTAGCCGTCGAGGGGCTGCTCGCGGTCCTGGAGGACGGCCTCGAGCTGGGCGGTCTCGCCGACCTCGAGCCGGAGCTCGGACGGGTTCACCTCGAGGGTCGCCGTCGACGGCAGGGGCGGCAGCTCGGCGGAGGCCGCCTCGGCTGCCTCGATCGTCTCCTCGTCGTCCTGCTCGTCCTGCTCGTCCTGGGCGTGCGCCGGCGGCGCACCGAGGAGCGCGAGGAGGAGAGGGGTGATGACGGCAGCGTGAATCGAAGAGCGCAAGGGGCTTCCTCCTGTCGACCAGCGACGGTTGGGAGACGGCGCCGAGGACCGTCTTGTTTCACCCGCCAGCGGGCTCAACCGGCGGCGGAGAGCCTCTCGAGGACGAGGTCGGTGACGTCGAGAGAGTCGCCGGCGAAGATGACGAATCCGGAGGCTTTGTTGAGGATGAGGTCCCAACCCTGTTCCTGCTGCAGGGTGCGAAACAGCGGCTCGACCGCCGCCGCGAAGCGCTGCCGGCTGTCGGTCTCGAGCTTCGCCGCCTGGCGGGTGGCGTCCTCCGCGATCCGGCGGGCGGTGCGCTCGTGGTCCTGGAGCCGACGCTCCAGCTCGCGACGCTGATCCGGGGTGGCCGTCACCTCCTGTTGTTGCAGGGTGGCGATGGCGTCTCGCTCCTTCTCGAGCTCCAGGCGCGTGCGCTCTTCGAGCTCCTGGATCTCGGCCTGCAGGGACTGCCCGATGGCGGACTCGGCGAACACCGCCTCGAGATTGACCACCGCGATCTTGGGCGCGCTCTCCTGGGCGAGGGCCGGCGTCGAGACGGCGAGGAGGCCCAGGAGGGCGAGCAGGAGATGGATGGCCGTTCGGCTGGAAAGGTGCACCATGGAGCGTTCTCCAGAGGAGGTCGAATGGTCCGAACCGGCCGCCTAGGCTAGCATCCGGCGCGTCGCGATGATCCAGGTCCGGCGCATCACCCTGCACGAGATCCGCCTTCCGCTCAGGGAGCCGTTCGCGATCTCTTCGGGGGTGACGACCACCCGGCGCATCCTGCTGGTCCACCTCGAGGCGGCAGACGGCGTCGAGGCTTGGTCCGAGTGCGTCGCCGGCGACTTTCCGAACTACTCGCCGGAGACCATCGACACCGCCTGGCTGGCGATCCGCGAGTGGTTCGGGTCTCGCCTGCTGGGTGTGGAGCTGGGCGCTCCGGAGGAGGCCCACCGCCGGCTGAGCGCCGACGTGCGCGGTCACGAGATGGCCCGGGCGGCGCTCGAGATGGGAGTCTGGGCCCTGTTCGCCACGGTGCGGGGCGTCAGCCTCTCCCGGTTGCTCGGGGGCGAGCGGCCGGTGGTCGAGACCGGCATCTCGCTCGGTATCCAGGCGGATCCCGCCGCGTTGGTCGAGCGTGCGCGCGCCGCCCTCGAGCAGGGCTACCGGAAGATCAAGATCAAGATCAAGCCCGGCCGGGACGTGGAGTTCGTGGCGGCGGCGAGAGCGGAGCTGGGGCCGGAGGCGCCGCTGATGGCCGATGCCAACAACGCCTACACGCTCGCCGACGCCGACCACCTGGCGCGCCTCGACGACTTCGACCTGGTGATGATCGAGCAGCCGCTCGCCTGGGACGACGTGATCCGCCACGCCGAGCTCCAGCGGCGGCTGCGCACGCCGATCTGCCTCGACGAGTCGATCACGTGCATCGAGCGAGCCGAGGACATGATCCGTCTCGACAGCGGCCGGATCGTCAACATCAAGCCCGGTCGGGTCGGCGGCTTCTCGGTCTCGAAGCAGATCCACGACCTCTGCGCGAGCCACGACATCCCGGTGTGGTGCGGAGGGATGCTCGAAAGCGGGGTGGGGCGGGCCTACAACGTCGCACTCGCCTCGCTGCCGAATTTCCGGATCCCGGGCGACGTCAGCCCGAGCGCCCGCTACTGGGAGCGCGACGTCGTCGATCCCGAGTGGGTGATGAACGAGCGGGGCGAGATCACGGTCCCCGAGCACCCCGGCCTGGGGGTGACCGTCGACGTCGAGCGCATCGAGGCGCTGACGGTGCGCTCAGAGCGCTTTTCAGCCTAGAAGTCTGTCCGAGTCGGCGGACAGACGAGTTGGCTCTCGAGGGTCCGGTTCTGCGGCTGTCCGCGGCGACACGCCGAAGGCGCCTGGAGCCGCGAGAACATCTAGCCGGAGAATGTGCTACTCAGCACATTCGGAGGCGACAGACGAGTTGGCTCTCGAGGGTCCGGTTCTGCGGCTGTCCGCGGCGACGCGCCGAAGGCGCCTGGAGCCGCGAGAACATCTAGCCGGAGAATGTGCTACTCAGCACATTCGGAGGCTAGGACAGCCGTGCCACGCCCTCGATCTCGAGCAGGAGCTCGGGGCGGCAGAGGTCGCTCTGAACCAGCTCGAGCCTTTCGACCGAAGGGAAACGGGCGGCGAGCGTCCGGCTCAGGTAGCAGGAGTCCTCCGCGCGCGGGTGGTAGACGCGCAGGTGCTCGAAGCGGTCGAGGGCGTCGGCTCCGGCACGAGAGGCCGCGCGCACCAGCGCCTCCAGGTTGAGGGCGGTCTCCTCGAGCTGGCCGTCGAGGTCGCCGAGATGGGCGGAATCCTCGCCGGCGACGCTGGCGGTGCCGCCGACCAGCAGCCAGTCGACGCCGTGCCCGTTGAACAGCCGGGTCGCCCGTGCGAAGCAGGGGGGGAGCGGCCCGTAGCGCGGCGAGTAGCGATAGGCCGAGATCTGACGCGGGTTCTCGACCGGGGTCCCGGGATGACGCGCGCACAGGCAGTGGACGTCCAAGTGGCGCCCCGCCTGCCCGGTGCCGGTGGCGGTGGGAAGCTGGAGCGCGAAGTTCGAGCGCGACTCGAACCACTGCTCGTAGGCCTCGAAACGGCCCGCATTGAACTCCATGTAGCGGTGGGGCAGCTGGCCGAGCGGCTCGAGGATGCCGGGAATGAAGTTCCAGATGCGGACCGGGTGCGGAGTGCTCGTCCGCTTCGCCAGGAGCCGGCGCAGCGACTCGTAGAGGCACCGGGCTCCGGCGCGGAACTCGCCGGCGTCGAGATCGACGGCGTCGACCAGGCGCAGGGAGACCAGTGAGAATGCCCTCCCCCCGACGGTGCGCGCCAGGGTCCCCGGCTCCCCCTGCAGCCAGGGAGCGCCCTGCGCGTCCCCGACCAGGAGCCGGGTCCAGAGCGGAGGTCCGGGATGACGCTCTTCGGCCTCGACGGCGGCGGGCGCCTCGGCCGGAGTCACGATTTCCTGCATGAGATGCGGGAGGTTAGAGGAAGCACCGAGGAGCGTCAATCACCGCCGCTCGGCGCCGGCAACGGGAGCGACACGAGGCCGAGCTCCCGCAGGTCTCGCAGCAGGTGCGGCAGCACGTGGAGGATCGGAGCGCGGCCATCGGCGAGCCGGCGATCGTGCAGCATCAGGATGTCGCCTTTCGCGAGCTCGGAGGAGAGACGCCGATGGACCCGATCGGGGTCGCGGGTGATGGTGTCGAAGCCTCGTCGAGTCCAGGACACGAGGTGGAGGCCGAGCCGGGCGAGGACCGGCTCCAGCCAGGGGCTGCGGACTCCGGCCGGAGCGCGCAGGTACCGAGGGATGCGCCCGGTCAGGCCGCTCAGCACCTCCTGCGCGGTCGACAACTCACGACGCAGCGCACGAGGCGGATAGAAGCTGAACCACGAGGAGTGCCGGTGGGTGTGGTTCTCGACGCGATGGCCGCGCGCGACCAGGTCGGCGACCAGCTCGGGATGGCGCTGCGCTCGCTGGCCGATGCAGAAGAACGTGGCGCGGTGGCCGCCTGCATCGAGCAGATCGAGGACCGGGGGGGTGACCTCGGGATCGGGGCCGTCGTCGAAGGTCAGCGCGATCCCCGGAAAGTCGCGGGGAAGCCGGCTCAGGTTCGGCCCGAGCGCGCGGCTGCGCGGAGTGGCCCCGAGGATCGCGAGCATCGCGTGGTTGCCGAAGAGCGCCGGCAGCGCGACCGGCCACGACGAAGGGCGCAGCGCGAGCGCGGCGAGACCGCCGGCGTGCACCAGGGCAGTGAGCCATAGGAGCGGTGAGCCCCGAAAGGGGCGGGGCTCGAGGGCCGTCATCGCCCCGCGGCCAGCTCGAGCAGGGCGGGCCGATCCAGCTTGCCGCGCGTCGTCCGTGGCAGTGCGTCGACGATGTGCAGGCTGCGCGGAACCTTGAAGTCGGCGAGGCGGCCTCGGCAGAACGCCAGGATCTCCTCCACCCCCGGCGACCGCTCCAGCCCGGGGTTCAAAGTGACGACGGCGCGGATGCCCTCGCTGCGGCCGTTCTGGAAACCGACGGCGACCGCCTCCTCGACCCCCGGGCATTGCAGGAGGACGTCCTCGATCTCGGAGGGCTGGACCTTCCTGCCCTTGACGTTGATCACCGAGTCGACGCGGCCGACGAGGCGCAGGCACCCGCCGTGGATCCGGCCCAGGTCGGCGGTGCGGAAGACGCCGCCGCTCAGCGCGGCGTCGCCCTCCGGGACGTAGCTGCGTGCCACGCTGCGCGAGCGGACCACGACGCGGCCGATGCTGCCGGCGCCCGCAGCGCCCTCGATCTCGATCTCCACCCCCTCCACCGGGGAGCCGAGGTGACCCTGCTCGCCGGCCGCACCGCTGCGGTCGTAGGCGATGCCGCCGCACTCGCTGGCGCCGTAGAAGACGTGGACGGGCAGTCCGTAGCGCTCGCGGAAGGCGCGCGCCGTGGCCGGCTCGAGGGGTGCGCCGGCGGTGACCACGAGGCGCAGCGACTGCGGGAGCTCGGGACGGGTTTCCGAGCGCAGCAGGCCGCGGAGCCAAGCGGGGACCGTGGGCAGGAAGGTGACGCCGTGGCCGCGCAGCGCGCGCAGGGCGCCGAGCGGATCGCCGGGGGCCGGCACCACGGCGACCGCGTCCCGGGCCAGGACCGGAAGCGCCGCGGACGAGAGCCCGTAGGAGTGCGACCAGGGAATGCCGCCCAGGATGCGCTCGTCCTCGAGCAGCTCCATCGAGCGCGCGAGCGCGTCCTCGTCCGCCAGCAGTGCGACCTCGGGGGTCGCGATGCCCCGCGGCTCGCCGGTCGATCCCGAGGTCAGCTTGACCACCGCGTCGTCCGGCCGGGTCCAGGGCACCTCGGCACCGCCCCCGAGCGCCCGCAGCTCGAACCCGCGGCTCCCGGGCTCCGGCCAGACGCGGCGAACGGCCACCAGGGCAGCGGGCCGGAGCCGCCGGCAGAGTCGCTGCGTCTCCTCGTGCCGCGCCGAGGTGTCGAGGAGCAGGGCGACCAGCTCGAGCCGGCGCAGGGCCAGCAGCGCGGCGAGGAAGCCAGGCCCGTTGACGGCCGCCAGACCGACCAGCGCGCCCGGGGCCAACCGCAGCTCGGCCAGCTCGAATTCGAGCCGTCGGGCGAGCAGGTCGAGATCGCGCACCGTCGCGGAGCGTCCCTCGCAGCGCACGGCGATGGCATCGGGGGCGCTGCGGCGCCGTCGGGCGAAGCGCTCGGCCAGTGTCGTGTCCATGGAGTGGGGTCCCGCGGCGGGTCTCCAGTATACTTCCGCCAGCCTCGGTCGCGGAGTCGGAACGGGGTCCTCGGTGGGGCGCGTCCCGAGGGCCGGGAGAGCTCCGCGAGCGTGTGTGTGCGGCCGGATCCGGGCGCCGATCTGATCGTTGCACACCTCTTCGGGTCACGGACATCGGACGCGAGCGACCGTCGCCTTCGGCCGCGCGCGCAAGGAGTCGATTCGGAATGGCTGACCAGGAGACAACCGACGCCGGCATCCGCGAGCGGATCAAGGCCGTGATCATCGAGAGCCTCGGCCTGGAGGGGATGACGCCCGAGATGATCGAGGACGATGCGCCGCTGTTCGGCGATGGTCTGGGGCTCGACTCGGTCGACGCGCTCGAGCTGATGGTGGTCCTCGAGAAGGACTTCGGCGTCCAGATCGACAACCAGGAGATCGACCCCGAGGCGTTCGCGTCGGTCGCTTCGCTCGAGCGTTTCATCCGCGAGCTGCAGGGCCGGGATTGAAGCGCGTCGTGGTCACTGGCCTCGGGGCTGTGAGCGGCTTCGGCTGGGGGGTCGAGGCGCTGCGCGCGGGTCTCGGCAGCGGCGAGACCGCGGTCAGGGCGCCCCGCCGGCTGGCGGTCGACGGTCACCGCACCGGCCTCGCCTCGGAGGTCCCCGAAGACTCGGAGAGCGCCCGCTTCGTGCCGGACACGGCGCTCTCTCGCGCCGACCGCTACGCGCTGTTCGCGGCGCGGGAGGCGATCGGACGGGCGGGTCTGTGCGAGCCCTCGCCGATCCCGCGGTCGCGCATGGGGGTCTTCTTCGGCGGCTGCACGGCGGGCATGGCGGAGGCCGAGGAGTTCTTCGCCCGACTGATCGGCGCCGCGGCGGGGCGCCCGCGGCTGCGCAGCCTGATGTCCCACCAGCTCGACGGGCCGGGCAACGCGGTCGCGCGCGATCTCGGGGTCGAGGGGCCCGTGGAGACGGTGTCGAGCGCGTGCGCGAGCGGCGGCCTGGCGATTCAGGCCGCGTTCGAGTCGATCCGGCGGGGGGAGGTCGACTTCGCCGTCGCCGGCGGCGCCGACGTGCTGTGCCAGCTCACCTACGCGGGGTTCAACGCCCTCCGCGCCGTCGACTCCGGCCCGAGTCGGCCCTTTCGCCGGGAGCGGGCGGGTCTCAGCCTGGGGGAGGGGGCCGGCGCGGTGGTGCTCGAGTCCGCCGAGTCGGCGCGCGCTCGCGGCGCAACCGTCCTCGCCGTCGTCGTCGGCGCCGGCGCCTCCTGCGATGCGCACCACATGACCGCTCCTCAGCCCGAGGGCGTCGGCGCGGCGGCGGCGGTGGTCGCTGCTCTCGAGGAGAGCGATCTCGATCCGGGCGCCGTGTCCCTGGTCAACGCCCACGGCACCGGCACCCCGCTCAACGACTCCTCCGAAGCGAATGCGCTGAGGGCGGCGCTGGGCGGCTCTCGGGAAGGCTCCGTCGAGGCGCCCGTGACTTCCTCCAAGGGCGCGATCGGGCACCTGCTGGGCTCGGCGGGCGCCATCGAGGCGGTCGCCACGGTGCTGGCGATCGCCGACCGGACGCTGCAGCCGACCGCCGGCGGCGGTCCCGCCGATCCCGAGCTGGGCGTCGACGTCGTGATCGGCTCGCCGCGCCCTCTCCCCGCGCAGGGTCCGCTGGTCGGGCTGAGCACGAGCTTCGCCTTCGGCGGCTCCAACGTGGCGGTGCTGATCGGGTCTCCTGACGGAGGGGAGTCTGCGGACGGAGGGGAGGAGTGAGCGCGGGGTCCGCCGATGCCGTCATCACCGGCTACGGCGTGGTCACCTCGGCCGGCTGCGACCGCTCGACCTGCGCGGCCGCGCTCGCCGCCTCTCGCGGCCGCTTCACCGAGATCGATCGCGGCGCCGGCTACCACCGGCGTCCGGGCGCCCGCCTCGGCGCGACGGTCGCGGCTTCGGAGCTCACGCCCTGGCTGAGCCCGGCCCAGGCGCGGCGGATGAGCCCTCCCTCGCGCTTCGCAGTGGCGGCGGCCCGCCAGGCGATCGAGCAAGCGGGGCTGGAGCCCCCGGAGCGCACGCGCGTGCGGTCGAGCCGAGGCGAGACCGGCGTCTTCCTGGGCACGTCGTACGGCCCCTCCTCGTACAGCGAGCGAATCCTGCGTCAGGTCTTCCTCGAGGGGCCGACCGCCGCTTCTCCGATGCTGTTCACCGAGTCGGTGGCCAACGCCCCCGCGGCGCAGGTCGCGCTCCTGAGGAAAGCCTACGGTCCGAACGTGACGGTGACCGAGCGCGAGGCGAGCGCCGTGATGGCGCTCGGGCGCGCGGCGTTGGCGGTCGCCGAGGGTCGGGCGTCGTCGGCGCTCGCCGGCGGCGTCGAGGAGCTCTGCCCGCTGCTGCACGCCGTGCTCGACGGCTACCGCGCGCTCGCGCACGGCGACGACGAGGCGCCGCGTCCGTTCGACGCGCGGCGGCGGGGCTTCGTGGCGGGGGAGGGGGCGGTGGTCGCGGTCGTCGAGCGCGAGCGGGACGCGGCGGCGCGCGGCGCGCGCCCCCTGGGCCGGATCGGGTTCTTCGCTCGCGGCTTCGACCCGACGGCGGCGCCGACCTCCTGGAGCGAGCGGCCGGCGCCGCTCTCGGCTCGCCTCGGCGTCGCGCTCGACGAGGCCGGCTGGATGCCGGAGTCGATCGACCTGGTGGTCAGCGGCGCGTCGGGCTCGCGTCCCGGCGACCGCGCCGAAGCGAGGGTCCTGCGCACCGTCTGGGGGGAGCGCCCGCTGCCGCCGGTCCTCGCCCCCAAGGCAGTGCTCGGGGAGTGGGTGGGCGCGCCGCTGATCGCGGGGCTGGCGGCGCTCGAAGGGGGACACTTCGGAGCGACACCCGGCTTCGAGCAGGTCGATCCCGAGCTCGGCCTGGTCCCCCACGACGGCCGGGAGCTGGAGCCGCCGCGGCGGATCCTGCTCAGCGTGCTCTCGGCCGGCGGCGCCGGCGCCTGGCTCGGTCTCGAAGGGGCGCCCCGGTGACCCGGATCGCGGCCGTGATCCCCGCCTACCAGGCGGAAGCGTGGGTCGCCGCCGTCGTCCAGGGAGCGCTCGAGCAAGTGGGGTCGGTCTTGGTGGTCGACGACGGATCGACCGATGCGACCTCGGCGCGGGCCCGCGAGGCAGGTGCCGAGATCGTGCGTCTGCCGGTCAACCGGGGCAAGGGCGCGGCGCTGCGGCGGGCCTTCGACGAGTGGCTCGGGCGCGGGATCGACGCGGTCGTGACGCTGGACGCCGACGGCCAGCACCTGCCCTCGGAGATCCCTCGGCTGCTCGCCGCTGCGTCCGAGGCCGACCTCGTGCTGGGCAGCCGCGATCATCTCTTTTGCGGCATGACGGGGCTGCGGCGCTGGAGCAACACCCTGTCGAGCCGGGCGATCTCCATCGCAGCAGGTCTCTCGCTGCCCGACGTGCAGACCGGCTTCCGCCTCTACACGCGCCGGCTGCTCGAAGCGGTGCCGGTGCGCGAGGACCGGTTCGAGGCCGAGAGCGCGGTCGTGGTGCGGGCGGCCCGCCGCGGCCTGCGCGTGCGGTGCGTGCCGGTGGAGCTGGGCTTCGCCGATGGAACTCGAACCAGCCACTATCGTCCCTTGATCGATAGCCTCAGGATCGCGCGGGCGGTGGTGGCGGCACGGTTCGACCGTGCCCGCTGAGCGGAGACGAGCTTGAGCGAAGAGACGGCCGAGAACAGCCCGGGTGTCGCCCTGGTCACCGGTGGCGGCCGGGGGATCGGTCGCGCGATCGTGGAGCGGCTTGCCGGCGACGGCTGGCGCGTCGCCTTCACCTGGCGCCGCGACGAGGAGTCCGCGCGTCGTGTCGCCGAGACGACCCCGGGCGCGAAGCCGTACCCGCTCGATCTCGCCGATCCGACGGCTCCGAAGGCCCTGGTCGAAGCGGTCGAGGCAGAGCTCGGTCCGCTTCGCGCCCTGGTGAACAATGCAGGGGTGCAAGCGAGCCAGCTCCTCGCGATGACCGGCGACGACCTCTGGGGCGACCTGCTCGAGGTCAACCTCGGCGGCGCCTTCCGCTGCGCGCGCGCCGCGCTGCCGGGCATGGTGCGCCGGCGCGCCGGCGCGATCGTCAACGTCTCGTCGCTCTCGGCCCTGCGCGGCGTCGCCGGGCAGTCCGCCTACGGCGCCTCCAAGGCCGGGCTGCTGGCGATGACCCGCAGCCTGGCGCGCGAGATGGGCCGGCGCAACATCCGGGTCAACGCCGTGGTGCCGGGCTTCGTGCCCACCGACATGACCGCCGGGCTCCCCGAGGCGGCGGTTGCCGGTCTGCGCCAGGCCGAGTGCCTGGCGACCGGGACCACCGCCGAGGACGTCGCCGAGGCGGTCGCCTTCCTGCTCTCCGAGCGCGCGGCGGCGATCACGGGCCAGTGCCTGTGCGTCGACGCTGGCGCCTCGGCCTGAGCGCGGGAGCCATCGACGTGGAGAACGCGCAAGCTCGGCGAGGACTCGGGGCCCGGCTGGCGCGCTCGGTGGCGATCCGGCCCTGGTGGTGGCTGCTCGCCGGGCTGGTGAGCGCGCTCCTCGCCCTGATCCCGGCCAGTCGCCTGCGTCCGGAGACCGACCTGGCGGAGCTGCTGCCCGAGGGCTCGCCGGCGGCACGGGACTACCGCGTGTTCCTGGAGACCTTCGGCGGCCTCCAGAAGGTCTTCGTGCTGATCGCGGAGGACCCGGCGGGTGCGCCGGTGGGCGAGGGCGCGTTGCTCGAGACGGCGTGGCGCTTCGAGGAGCTCCTGCTCGAGAGCCCCCTGGTGCGCGGCGTGCGGTCGGGGGGCACCGCCGCCGACGAGGAATTCCTGCTGAGCTGGGTCGTTCCGCGCAGCGCGCTCCTGCTCGATGATGGGGTGGAGCGCCTGGCTCGACGGGCGAGCAGCGAGGGTCTCTCTCACGCCGCGGCCCGCCTGCACGCGGCGGCCCAGGTGCCGGGGGGCGAGCTGCGGCTCCAGCTCGCGGCGCGCGATCCGCTGGGTCTGGCCGACGAGCTCGTCTCGCGCGCCGGCGGCGAGTCGGGGCTGCCGATCGAGCCGATGAGCGGCGCCTTCCTCAGCGCCGACGGCGACGCCACCCTGCTGATCGTCCAACCGCAGGTCTCCGAGATCGACCCCGCCGGCGGACGGACCCTGCGCGCGTTGCTCGATCGAGCCTGGCGAACGGTGAGCGACGAGCTCGACACCTCCGGCATGACCTGGCAGGCCACCGGCGGTCCGCTGTATGCGGCGGCCGACGAGGAGCTGATCCGGCGCGACATGATCCGCTCCGTCGGTACCTCGGTCGCCGGCTGCCTGGCGGTGCTGATCCTGGCCTTCGTCGGTTGGGCGCCGGCGGCGGCCACGACCGCGACGCTCGCGGTCGCGGCCGCCTGGCTCGCCGGTGCGCTCGCTGCGTTCCCGGAGGGCATCTCGGCGATCAGCCTGGGATTCGCCGCGGTGCTGGTCGGGCTCGGCATCGACTACACGATCCACGGGGCGACGCGCTACCGGGAGGCGCGCGCGGAGGGAGCGGCGGCCGAGCACGCGCTGGAGGCCGCCTTCGACCGCAGCGGCGCAGCGATCCTGGCCTCGGCCGCCACCACGTCGGGCGCCTTCGCCGTCCTCTTCTTCGCCCACTTCCGGCCCCTGTTCGAGATCGGGATGCTGGTGGCGCTCGGGATCCTGTCCGTGACGGTCGCAACCGCCACCGTCGGCGCCGCCTCGCTGGTGCTCATCGACCGGCGCTGGCCGCGAGCGCTCGGCGCCGGCGGACCGGTCTGGCGCCTCCTGGGCGCGGTTCCGGCGCGGCTCGCAGGCGCTGCGTTCCGGCGCCCCCTGGCCGTCCTGATCGGCGCCGGCGCCCTCAGCGTGGGCGCGATCTTCGGCGTGCGCGCGCTGAGCTTGGATAGCGATCCGCGCAGCCTGCGGCCAGAGGGACACCCCGCGATCGCGGCCGAGGAGCGGCTGATCGAGGAGTTCGGGCTGGGGTTCGAGACCGCCACCGCGGTGGTCGAGGGGCAGGATCTCGACCAGGCGCTCGAGCGCAGCGCCGCCGCCGCGGCGCTGCTCCGCGATCGCCTCGGGCCCGGCGCGGCGGTGGACGCCCCCTCGGACTGGCTGGTCTCCTCGAGGACCGCCGCCGAGCGGCTCGCCGCGATCGAGCGGCTCGGCCTCGAGGGCGCGTCCGCCGAGCTGGCGCAGGCGCTGCGCCGCGAGAACCTCTCCCCCCTCTACTTCGAGCCCGGGATCGAAGCGCTCGAGCGCCTGCTCGCCGGGGAGGATCCCGGAGCGTCGCCGCCCGATCGCTGGCCCGACTGGCTGTCCGAGCAGGTGGCGAGCCGGCCCGATCGCACGCTGCTGCTCGTGCGGGTCCGGCTGGCGCCCAGCACGGAGTCTCCCGCCGCCGGAGCGCTCGAGGACCCGGAGCTGCTGCGCGAGCTCGAACGCGTCGCGCCGGGCAGCTCGCTGGCATCGAGCTCGCGCCTCGGCGCCGAGCTGCAACGGGTGGCGGTGCTCGACGCCGAGCGGCTGGCGGAGCTCGGCCTGCTGGCGGTGGTCGCGCTCGTGGCGTTGTCGTTCCGAGGAGACCTGCGAAGCGCCGCGTGCGCCCTGGTTCCCGTGATCGGCGGTACGCTCTGGACATTCGGACTCTGGGGCTTCATCGTTGGACGCTGCGATCTCATGAGCCTGGCCGTCGCGCCGATCCTGCTCGGCATCGGCATCGACGACGGACTGCACGCGACGCACGGGGCGGCCGCCCTCGGCTCGCTCCGCCAGGGCGTGATCTCGGCGGGCCGCGCGATGACCCTCACCACGCTCACCACGATGGTCGGCTTCGGCAGCCTGATGGTGTCGAGCATCCCCGGACTTCGCCAGGCCGGCCTGCTGATCGCGCTCGGCGTCTCGCTCTGCCTGCTCGCCACGCTGACGGTGCTGCCGGCGCTCGGCGGGCTGACCCAGAGGCGCTCGGCGTGAACGCGCGCCGGACCTCGCTCGCCAGGAGGGTCGGCGCGCCGCCGCTGCAATCGCCGGCGACCAGTCCCTGGGTCCGCCGGCTCCTGGGCCCGCTCTACTTCAGTGGGGCCTCCTGGTACCGGATCCACCATTGGGCCGCAGCGCGGCTCCCGGAGCGGGCGATGCGCCTGATGCTGCCCCTGTTCGCGACGAGCTTCTTCCTCTTCCTCGGCGGAGTCCGTCGCGCGCTCGCCGCCAACGGCGCGGCCGTCCACGAGGCGATCACGGGCGAGCGCATGGGTTGGCTCGCCTCGCGCCGTCACGCGTGGCGGACGGTGTCGAACCACGCCTGGTGCATGACCGAAACCTACGAGGCGCTCGCCGGTCGCTCGTCGGCCACCGAGCCCGTGGTCGAAGGGCTCGAGCATTGGCAGGCGCTCGACCCGCGGCAGGGGCTGGTCCTGGTGACCGCCCACATCGGTCACTGGGAGGTGGGCTCGCGGCTGGCCGGCACCGCCGGCGCTCGCTGCGTTCACGTCGTGCGCGAGCCCGAGCTCGACCCGCAGGCCCAGGCGTTTCTCTCCGAGCTGCTCGGCAGGGTCACGGGTCAGAGCTATCACGTGCACTTCGCGCAACCCGGCGATCCGACGCTCGGGGCTCGGCTGCTGGGAGCGCTGCGCCGCGGCGAGGTCGTCGCGCTTCAGGGCGACCGGCCGCGTCAGGGGGGGCGCACGGTCGACGTCGAGCTGCTCGGCAGGCCCTACGAGCTGCCGCTCGGGCCGCTCGCCCTGGCGCGCTGCGCCGGGGTGCCGTTGCTGCCGGTCTACGCGCTGCGGGCGGGGCGGCGGCGCTCGATCATGATCTTTCGCCCGCCGATCCGCGTCTCCGGCGCCGGCGAGAGGTCGGCCGCGCTCGAGGCGGCGGCGCGGCGGCTCGCCTCGGACCTGGGCGAGGTGCTGGCGCGCGCCCCCGATCAGTGGTTCTGCTTCCGGCGGGTGTGGGAGCAGAGCGACCTCAGCTGACGCTCGCCCGCCTCTGCTTCGGGCGCGGGCTCGCGGGGAGCAGACGGAGGCGGGCCGCGAGCGTCTCGAGCTCGGCGCGCAGCCAGATCCTCAGCCCGAGGAGGAGAGCCGGCAAGGCGCCGCGCCCGAGCTTCAGGCTGCGGATCGAGATGCGGTGGCCGGCGTTGCGCCGGCCGTAGATCCCCAGCCGGCGCCGCGCGTGCGCGAGCGCCACCATTCGCCGTGAGAACGTGCGTGCGACCAGGTAGGCGCTCTTCGCCTGGGGGAGCTGCAGGCCGAAGACGGGGTTGGCGAGGCTATCTCGCTGCCGGTAGCCGGGCGTCACAACCCCGAGGTAGTAGAGGGCGGTCTCGACCAGGAAGGACGAGGACACCAGCTCGGCGTCGCCCAGCAGCTCGTACTTGTCGCGGTAGATGGCGTCGAACCACCGGTCGTAGGAGCGCGCGAACTCGCCGTTGTGGCGCGCGAGCTCGGCGTCCAGAGCGGCATGGTCATGGGCGGCGTCGCCCAGGCTGCCGGCGAGCTCGGCGGTGAGCAGGCGCACGGTCGCAGTCACCGACATCGAGGCGTGGTCGAGCCCCGGCGAGTAATAGGGGTCGATGAAGGCCGCGGCGTCGCCGACCAGCGCCCAGCCGCGGCCGGCGTAGCGCTCGCTGCGGTAGGCGAGGTGCGAGTACGCGTGCCGATCGTCGGGATCGACGGTGGCCTCGGCCAGGAGCTCCCGCAAGCCGGGTTGCGCGCGCAGAAAGGCTTCGGCCCGATCGCGCACGTCGCCGGCGCCGGGGGGCGTGAACAGACGGCGGTCCCAGACCAGGCCGACGCTGGTGCGAGCGTCGGCGAGCGGGATCATCCAGCACCACCAGCCATCGCCGCAGAAGTGGTTGGTGGCGTAGCGGCGCACTGCTCCGATCGCGGGGAGCCGCGCAGCGATCTCGGGAGCATCCAGGTCGGCGACCCCGTGCCAGCGGGCCCAGGCGGCGGCGGTCGGGTGCTCCTCGTTGCGCCGCTGCAGCCCCATCCGCCGAGCGAGGTAGGCGAAGCGCCCCGAGGCGTCGACCACCCAGCGGCAGGTCACGTGACGCTCGACTCCACCGGCGCCGAGCACCCGCACCGTGGTCTCGGGCCAGCCGTGCTCGACGCCGGAGACGCGAGCGGGGCGCAGCAGCTCGGCGCCGGCGTCGACCGCGAGATCGAGCAGGTGCTGGTCGAGCCGCGCCCGGTCGAGCTGGAAGCTGTGCAGCGCGGGTTCGGTGACCGGGCCGACCTCGGTCATCTCCTCGAGACTGCGCTGCGGCCCGTCGGTGAACCAATAGCGCAGGCCGTGCTTGGGCAGGTGCTCTTCCGCGAGGTGGGCCTCGAGCCCCAGCACCTGCTCGAGGAAGAGCGCCGAGACCTCGACCGTGGCCTCGCCCACCTTGGAGCCGAAGCGCTCGCTGCGCTCGACCAGCAGGATGCGGGCGTCGGGGCGCGCGCGGAGCAGTAGCAGCGCGGCGCTGGCGCCGGCGAAGGCGCCGCCGATGACGACGACGTCGTAGTGGGGGTCGCCGCTGGGGCGCAGCCTGTTCACGCGGCGAGACTAGCAGGCGCTCAGGTGCGGGAGTCCGGCGGCTTTCCTCAGGCGCTCCAGCTCGGCGACCAGCGCCGGCAGCGGGTAATGGGTGCCTCGTCCGCTCGGGTTGGGGAGCAGCCAGACGCGGGTCGAGCCGATCGTGCTCGGCTGCTCGCCGACCCGCGCGTCCGGCTCGTTCCAGGCCACGCGGTAGGCGCCGAGGCCGAGGACGGCGAGCCATCGCGGCCGGAGCTCGAGCAGCACCGTCTCGAGCCGGCGGGCGCCCGCGACCAGCTCGACGGTGCGCAGCTCGGCGGCGGCGGCAGTGGTTCGATGCACCAGGTTGGTCAGCCCCAGGCCGAGCTCCGGCAGCGTGGGGCCCTCTTCGGGGCGGTACCGGCGCGGCGTCAGGCCCGCCCCGTGCAGCGCCGGCCAGAACCGATTCCCTGGTCCGGCGTAGTGGTGGCCGCGCGCCCCCGACGTGCGTCCCGGGTTGATGCCGCAGAAGACGATGGCGAGCTCGGGCGCCAGGTGGTCCGGCAGCGGCTGTGTCGTCGGCTGTGTCATCGGCGGTGTCATCGGCCGGTGACCGTTCGGTCGGTGAGCATGGTCCCCACCACGGCGCGAACCGCGGGCTCGGGATCGCCGGGGACGGTCACCGCCACCTCGAACAGCTCGAGGCCGCCGGCGCCGCCGACGCGGCGCGCCTCGACGGCGAGCTCGACGCCGACCGGCAGCGAAGGCCGTTCGAAGCTCGCGGAACGGATCGAGACCAGGTAGCCGATCCTGGGCGCCGGGACGGTCTCGGCGGCGAGCGCCGCCGCCCCGATCATCGCGGTGCTCTGGGCGCCGAGCTCGAGACCCAGGATCGCGGGCGCCCAGCGCGGCCCGGCTCCCGGCGCATCCGGCGGGATGCATCCGACCGCGCGCACCGTGTCGCCGGCGACCTCGTCGACGCGAGTGAGCAGGCGCAGCGGAGGTGCGTGCGGAAGAAAGCGCGTCGGGTCCATGCCGCCCGAGTGTACGGAGTGTAGTGTTACGCCCCCATGCGCGAGCTTCCCGTCCCCGACTTCTATCGCTCCGAAGATGCTCGCGAGTGGTCGTACCAACCCGACCACTCGAGCCTGCTGCGCGAGGCGCACCGCTGGCGCTCGGAGCTCGCCGTGCGCACTGCGGCCAACGACCGCAAGCGCGTCCACCTGCTGCTGGTCGATCTTCAGCGGGACTTCTGCTTCCCCGAAGGCGCGCTGTTCGTCGGCGGGCGTTCGGGCGACGGCGCGATCCGCGACAACGACCGGATCGTGCGCTTCCTCTACCGCAATCTGGAGTCGATCAGCGACATCACCTACACCCTCGACAGCCACGTGCCGCACCAGATCTTCTTCCCTTCGTTCTGGCTCGACGACGAGGGCGGAGCGGTCGAGCCGGGGAGGGTCGTGCGCGCCGAGGACCTGCGCTCGGGAGCGCTTCGACCCAACCCCGAAGTGGCGTGGTGGCTGTGCGACGGCAACATCGCGTGGCTGCGGCGCGAGGCGCTGCATTACTGCGAGGAGCTCGAGCGCCAGGGCAAGTACGAGCTGTTCCTCTGGCCGCTCCACTGTCTGATGGGGGGCGACGGCCATGCCCTCGCCGGGGTGGTCCAGGAGGCGCGGCTGTTCCACGCCTGGGTGCGGGGCAGCGACGCCTTCGTCGAGCTCAAGGGCATGAACCCGCTGACCGAGAACTACTCGGTGTTCAGCCCCGAGGTGCGCACGCACCACGACGGGCGGACGCTGGCGGAACGCAACCTGAAGTTCCTCGACGCGATGCTGAGCGTCGATGCGCTGGTGGTCGCCGGTCAGGCCTCGAGCCACTGCGTCAAGAACAGCCTCGAGGACCTGCTGTTCGAGATCGACAGGCGCGACCGCTCGCTCGCCGACCGCGTCTACGTGCTGACCGACTGCATGTCGGCGGTGACCGTGCCCGATCCCGCTCGTGCCGGTGAGCTCGCCTTCGACTTCACCGGTCAGGCGGAGGAGGCGCTGGAGCGCTTCGAGAAGGCCGGCATGCACCTGGTGCGCTCGACCGATCCGATGAGCGAGTGGCCGGGCTTCGACCGCCACTCCAACGGATGATCACGGAACGTTCTCTTCGAGCTCCTCGAGCCAGGCCGTCGCCGTGGAATCGCTGGGCGCGCGCCAGTCTCCGCGCGGCGACAGCGAGCCGCCCGAGCCGACCTTGGGGCCGTTGGGCATCGCCGAGCGCTTGAACTGGCTGGTCTCGAAGAAGCGGCGCAGGAACACCGCGAGCCAGCGCTTGATCTCCTCGAGCGTGTAGGCGTGGCGCTCGCTCTCGGGCAGGCCGGCCGGCCAGGCGCCGCGCGCCTGGTCGCTCCATGCGCGGTGGGCGAGGTAGGCGACCTTGCTCGGGCGGAAGCCGAAGCGGGTCGTGTAGTAGAGGTGGAAGTCCTGGAGGTCGTAGGGGCCGATCACGGCCTCGGTGCTCTGCGGACCCTCCGCTTCGCCGCCGGCCGGCACCAGCTCCGGCGAGATCTCGGTGGACAGGATCCGGCGCAGGACCTCGCTCGCCTCCGCTTCGAAGAGCTCGCGCTCGGCGACCCAGCGGATCAGGTGCTGGATCAGGGTCTTGGGCACCGAACTGTTGACGTTGTAGTGCGACATCTGATCGCCCACGCCGTAGGTGCACCAGCCGAGGGCGAGCTCGGAGAGGTCGCCGGTGCCGACCACCAGCGCCTGGTTCAGGTTGGCCAGCCGGAACAGATGCGATGTCCGCTCTCCCGCCTGCACGTTCTCGAAGGTCGTGTCGTAGACCGGCGCCTCGTCGGTGTGGGGGTGACCGATGTCGGCCAGCATCTGGCGGCAGGAGGGGCGGATGTCGATCTCGGCGGCGCTGGTCCCGAGTGCCGCCATCAGGGCGCGCGCATTCGCCAGGGTCTGCTCGCTGGTCGCGAAGCCGGGCATGGTGTAGGCGAGGACGTTCGACGCCGGCAGCCCGAGCAGCTCGGTCGCGCGGCGCGCGACGATCAGCGCGTGGGTGGAGTCGAGGCCCCCCGAGATGCCGATCACCAGGCGCTCGATGCCGGTCGCCTGGAGCCGTTTGACCAGCCCGTGGACCTGGATGCGGTAGGCCTCCTCGCAACGCTCGTCGCGAGCGAGCTCCGAGGCGGGCACGTAGGGGAAGCGCTCGAGCGGCCGTTCGAGCGCGAGCTCGGTCTCGGGCAGCTCGAGCGCGAAGCCGACCCGGACGAAGCGCTCGAGCCGCTCGCGCTCGTGGCGGACGCTGTCGTGGAACGTCGAGAGACGGAGCCGGTCCTGCTCGAGGCGCTCGAGGTCGACGTCGGCGACGATCAACGGGCCCTCGGCGCGCCCGTCGGCGATGAAGCGCTCGGTCTCGGCGAGCACCTCGCCGTTCTCGCAGATCAGGCCGTGGCCGTCCCACGCTAGGTCCGTCGTCGACTCGCCGTACCCGGCTCCGGCGTAGACGTAAGCGGCGACGTTCTTGCCCGACTGGGCCCGGCACAGGAGCCGGCGGTACGAGGCCTTGTCGATCGTGACGTTGCTGGCCGAGGCGTTGGCGAGCACCGTGGCGCCGGCGAGTGCCCCCCAGCTCGAGGGCGAGATCGGCGCCCACAGGTCCTCGCAGATCTCGACGTGGAGGCGGAAGCCGGGCAGGTTCTCGGCCTCGAACAGGAGCTCGGCGCCGAACGGCGCCTCCTGGCCGGCCAGCTCGACCCAGCCATCGAGGCGGTTCTCGGCGGCGGCGAAGTAGCGTTTCTCGTAGTACTCGCGGTAGGTCGGGAGGTAGCTCTTGGGGATCACGCCGAGCAACTCGCCGTCACGGATCACGAAGGCGCAGTTGAACAGCCGGCCCTCGCGCTTCAGCGGCGCGCCGATCACCAGGACCGGCGCGAGCCCCGCGCTCGACGCGACCAGCCCCTCGAGCTCCCGCTCGGCCGCCTCGACCAGCGCCGTCTGGTGGAAGAGATCGTCGCAGCTGTACCCGGTCAGGCCGAGCTCCGGGAACACCGCGAGAACCGCTCCCCGCTCGCCGGCGCGGCGCGCCAGCTCGAGGACCGCGGCGGCGTTGTGCGCGGGGTCGGCCACCCGGACCGAGGGGATGGCGACCGCGACGCGCACGAAGCCGTGGCGGTAGGGGTTCTCGAAGGGAAGGGCGCTCATGCTCGAGCGGAGTCTACGGCAGGGGCTCGTCCCCTCCTGTAGGCTGCGGCCTCGGCCCAACGACACTCGGGGAACGATCCATGGCTTTTGGACCTTTCGACCTGACCGGGAAGGTGGCGCTGGTCACCGGCGGCAACTCCGGCATCGGGCTCGGTTTCGCCCGGGGCCTCGCGCAGGCTGGCGCCGACGTCTGCATCTGGGGCACCAACGAGAGCAAGAACGAGCGCGCGCGCGCCGAGCTCGAGAGGTACGGAACCCGAGTGGTCGCGATGCGCTGCGACGTCGGCGATCCGGACGCGGTCGCCGACGGCTTCTCGGCGACCGTCGAGGCGCTCGACAGGGTCGACGCCTGCTTCGCCAACGCCGGGATCGGCTCGCGCGGCACGCCCTTCGACGAGATGACGCTCGAGGAGTGGCGCACGATCTTCCGCGTCAACATGGACGGTGTCTTCTTCACCTTCCAGGAGGCGATCCGGCACCTGAAGGGGCGCGGCGCCGCCGGCTCGCTGGTCGCCACCAGCTCGCTCGCCTCGATCTTCGGCGCGCCGCGCGGCGAGCACTACGCGGCGACCAAGGCGGGGCTCAACGCGATGGTTCGCGGTCTCGCGGTGGAGCAGGCGCGGCACGGCATCCGCGTCAACGCGATCCTCCCGGGCTGGATCGACACGCCGATGACCGAGCCCGTCACATCGACCGAGACGTTCAATGCCAAGGTCCTCACGCGCATCCCGATGCGGCGGTGGGGGACCGGCGACGACTTCAGCGGGCTCGCCGTCTACCTGGCGAGCGACGCCAGCGCCTACCACACCGGAGACTCGTTCATCGTCGACGGCGGCTATGCCTGCTTCTGAGCCACCGGCTCGGCAGGCCGTCCCGCCATCCGCTCGAAGTGCGGACGCAGCGCCTCGGGGATCCGGCACAGCCGTTTGGTCCCCGCCTCGACCCAGACGTGATCGGTGGCGCCGGAGACCAGCAGCTCCTCCCCGCGCCGGACCCGGTAGGCAAAGGTCAGCGTGCGGCTCTTGAGGTCGTCGATCCAGCACTCGACCTGGACCACGTCGCCGTAGCGGGCGCCGCCGCGGTAGCGCAGCTGCGCCCCCGTCACCATCAGCCAGTGGCCGTCCTGCTCGATCTGGTGGTAGCCGCGGCCCCCCTGACGGCACAGCGCGGTGCGCGCGAGCTCGAACCAGGCCAGGTAGTTCGAGTGGTGGACCACGCCCATCTGGTCGGTCTCGACGTAACGGACCTCGACGTCGATGGTGCAGCGGACGGGATCGCTCATCGGGGGCCCGAACCGATCGAATGCTTCGAGATCGTGGTGATGATCTTGTAGCCGGCGCGCAGCGTCCCGCTCACCGTGCCCGTGATCTTCGAGACGCCGATCCGGCGGCGGTAGCTTACCGGCACCTCGGCCACCCGCAGCCGGTGGCGGAGCGCCTTGACCTGCATCTCGGCGGTCCAGCCGAAGTCGGGATCCCGCATGCCGATGCGCTCGAGCGCGCTCCAGGTGATCGCCCGGAACGGTCCGAGGTCGGTGTAGCGGTGCCGGTAGAGCAGGCGGATCATCCAGCAGGCGAGGAGGTTGCCGGCGCGCGCCTGGGGGAGCAGGGCGCCGCGCTCGCGCTTTCCGAGCGTGCGCGAGCCGATGACCAGGTCGGCGCGGCCCTCCAGGATCGGCGCGATCACCTCGGGCAGCTCGTCGGGGTGGTCGGAGTAGTCGGCATCGAGGAAGACCACGATGTCGGGCGGGCCGGTGGCCCGCAGGTGGGCGAGCCCGGCGAGGCAGGCGCTGCCGTAGCCTCGACGGGTCGCGGTGACGACCTCGGCGCCAGCGTCCCTCGCGACCGCGGCGGTGCGGTCGGTGGAATCGTTGTCGGCGACCACGATCCTCTTCACGACGGACCGCGGCAGGTCGGCGAGCACCAGCGGCAGCGAGAGCTCCTCGTTGAAGGCGGGGATCACCACGGCGAGGTCGGAAGGGGTGGCGGTCATCGGCCGCCGGAGGCTATCGCGCTACACTGCGCTACCCTCCGGCGGCCGGTTTCGCCGGTCGAAACCCCTCGTGACATGACGTGGACATCGCCATGAGCGCGCCCCGCTCGGTCAAGGGGATGCGCGATCTGCTGCCGCCGGAAACCGCGGTGTGGGCGGCCGTGGAGGCGACCGCCCGACGGGTGTTCTCGCTCTACGGCTTCGAGGAGATCCGCACGCCCATCGTCGAGGAGACCGAGCTGTTCATGCGCAGCGTCGGCGAGTCGACCGACATCGTCGGCAAGGAGATGTACACCTTCGAGGACAAGGGGGGTCGGAGCCTGACCCTGCGCCCGGAGAGCACGGCGCCGGTGGCGCGGGCGTTCGTCGAGCACAACCTGCGGGAGCAGGGCCTGCCGTTGCGGCTGTTCTACATCGGGCCGCAGTTCCGGTACGAGCGGCCGCAGCGAGGCAGGTATCGCCAGTTCCATCAGATCGGCGCCGAGGTGTTCGGCGATCCGGGTCCGCTCTCGGATGTCGAGCTGCTGCAGATGCTGTTGCGCTTCCTCGACGAGCTCGGCTTCGAGGACCTCGTCGTGCGGCTCAATACGGTGGGGGATCGCGCCTCGCGCTCGGCGTACGCGCAGTCCCTGCGGGAGTTCCTGGCGCCGCGGGCCGCCGAGCTCGGAGAGGACAGCCGACGTCGTCTCGAGACCAACCCGCTGCGCATCCTCGACACCAAGCTGCCCCGGGAGCGCCGGGTGCTCGAGGATGCTCCTCGGCTCGAGGAGCATCTGTCGGACGAGAGTCGCGAGCATTTCGAGATGATCGTCAGGATGCTCGCCGAGCGCGGGATCGAGCACCAGGTCGACCCCGGCCTGGTGCGCGGGCTCGACTACTACACGCGCACGGTCTTCGAGATCGCCAGCGCGGAGCTCGGTGCGCAGGACGCGATCCTCGGCGGCGGGCGCTACGACGGCCTGGTCGCCGACCTCGGCGGTCCTGAGGTCCCGGCTCTCGGCTTCGCCATCGGCGAGGACCGGCTGATCGAGGTGCTGCCGGCGAGCAACGCGTCGCGCTTCGTGCCGGCAGCACCGGCCACCGTGATCGCGGTCGGTGGTGTCGCGCCGGAGGATGCCCTGCGTCTGGCCGAGGAGCTGCGCGGGTCGGGCCTCGCCGCCGTCGCCGAGCTCGGCGCCGGCGCGATGAAAGGCGCGCTCAAGCGTGCCGGGCGCCGCGGCAGCCGATACGTGCTGCTGCTCGGCGACGACGAATTGAGCAGCGGCGCCGTCACGGTGAAGGACTTCGAGTCCGGACGACAAGAGCTGATGGACCGCGAGCGGGTCGCGGGATATCTCGAGGAGCGACGATGAAACGTCAGAGCTGCGGCACCCTCACCGCCGCCGCCATCGGCCAGCGGGTCCTGCTCAAGGCCTGGGTCCACCGGCGACGGGATCACGGCGGGGTCATGTTCCTCGACCTGCGCGACCGCTCGGGGCGCGTCCAGGTGGTGGTGCGGCCGCAGGAGCACGCCGAGGCGACCGCGGCGCTCGACCCGGTGCGCATCGAGTGGGTGGTCGAGGTCGAAGGAGTGGTCGAGGCGCGCGCGCCCGAGGCCGTCAACCCGGACCTCCCCACCGGCGAGATCGAGGTGATCGCAGAGCGCGCGAAGGTGCTGGCGCGCTCGCAGCCGGTGCCGTTCTCGGTCGACGGCAAGATCGACTCCAACGACGAGACGCGGCTGCGCTACCGCTTCCTCGATCTGCGGCGCGAGCCCCTGCAGCGGCTCATCACCCTGCGCCACAGGGTGACCCTCGAGCTGCTCGAGTACCTCGACGAGCAGGGCTTCCTGCACATCGAGACGCCGATGCTGACGCGCTCGACCCCCGAGGGGGCGCGAGACTTCCTGGTGCCGAGCCGCGTGCAGCGCGGCGCGTTCTACGCGCTGCCGCAGTCGCCGCAGCTCTTCAAGCAGATCCTGATGGTCTCGGGGTTCGAGCGCTACGTCCAGATCGCTCGCTGCTTCCGCGACGAGGACCTGCGGCTCGACCGCCAGCCCGAGTTCACCCAGGTCGACATCGAGATGTCGTTCATCGACGAGGAGGACGTCTACGCGCTGATCGAGGGTCTGTTCGCGCGCATCTTCCCGCTGGTCGGGGTCGAGCCGCCGGTGCCGTTCCGGCGCGTTCCCTACGCCGAGGCGATGCTGCGCTACGGGTCCGACCGGCCCGACCTGCGCGTCGACCTCGAGATCTCGGATCTCACCGACCTGTGGGCCGAGAGCGGCTTTCGCGCCTTCCAGGCCGTGGTCGCCGCCGGCGGCGCGATCCGAGCGCTGCCGGTCCCGGGCGCCGCCGGCGCCAGCCGCAAGGACGTCGACGGCTTCGCCGAGATCGCCCGCCGCTACGGGGCGCAGGGCGTGCTGACGCTCAAGCGGCGCGACGGGGCGACCGAGTTCCAGGTCAAGGACGTCCTCGGCGCCGAGCAGGTGGAGGCTGCGAGCCGGCGCCTCGGGCTCGAGGACGACGGCCTGGCGGTGGTGGTCGCGGCGGCGGAGCCGGTGGCGGCGGCGGCGCTCGGCGCGCTGCGCGTCGAGCTCGGCCGGCGCTATGGGCACATGCGCGAGGACGACCACGAGTTCCTCTGGGTCACGGACTTTCCGCTGGTCCAGTGGAACGCCGACGAGGAGCGTTGGGACGCGGTCAACCACCCCTTCACCAGCCCGGTGCCCGAGGACCTCGACAAGCTGGAGACCGCGCCAGGCTCGGTGCGCTCGCGCGGCTACGACGTGGTGCTCGACGGCATCGAGCTGGGCGGCGGCTCGATCCGTATCCACCAGCCAGAGATCCAGCAGCGAGCCTTCGACCTGCTGGGGATCGACGCCGAGCAGGCGCGGGCGCGCTTCGGGTTCCTGCTCGACGCGCTCAGCTACGGCGCGCCACCGCACGGCGGCATCGCGCTCGGGCTCGACCGGCTGATCATGCTGATGGGAGGCGGTGAGTCGTTGCGCGACGTGATCGCCTTCCCCAAGACGGCGACCGCCAGCTGCCTGATGACGGGCGCCCCCTCGCCGGTCGATCCGGCGCAGCTCCTCGAGCTGGGGGTTCGCGTGGTCCAGCGGCCGGGGCCATCGCCGCCCGGCGATCCTTCGCCGGCCGGGGACGGCGAGGGATGATCGAGCTCGCCCTCCGCCACCCCGCCGGGGTCTGCCCGGCTCTGGTCGGGGAGGGGCTCCTGGGCGGCGAGATCGCGGCGCTGACCGAGGCGGTCTCCGGAAGGACCGTCTTCGTGGTCAGCTCGCCGCCGGTGCGCGCTCTGCACGGCGAGCCGGCGCGCGGCTCGCTCGCCGCCGCGGTCCGGGTGATCGACCTCGACGTCGCCGACGGCGAGGCGGCCAAAACCGTGGCCGAGGCCGAGCGACTGTGGAGCGAGATGCTCGAGGCCGGCGGCAAGCGCGACAGCGCGGTCGTCGCGCTCGGCGGCGGCTCGGTCGGCGATCTGGCGGGGTTCGTGGCGGCGACCTTCCTGCGCGGCATTCGCTTGGTCCAGATTCCGACCACGCTGCTGGCCCAGGTCGACGCCTCGGTCGGCGGCAAGACCGGGATCGATCTGCCGGCGGGCAAGAACACCGTGGGCGCCTTCCACCAGCCCGCGCTGGTGGTCGCCGACGTCGCCACCCTCGCCACGCTCGAGGAGGGCGAGCTGCGATCCGGCCTGTTCGAGGTGGTGAAGAAGGGGGTGATCCTCGATCACGTGCTGCTCGAGACCGTGGAGCGAGACCTCGACGCATTGCTCCGCGCTCGGCCGCGCGAGCTCGAGCCGGTGGTCGCGGCCGCGATCGCGGCCAAGGCGAGGATCGTCGAGCAGGATCCCTTCGAGGAGGGGCGCCGGCGGCTGCTCAACTTCGGGCACACCCTGGGCCACGCGATCGAGACCTGCCTCGGCTACCGCGGCCTGCGGCACGGCGAGGCGGTCGGCCATGGGATGCTGTTCGCGCTCGAGCTCGCCCGCGAGCGCGGGATGAGCGAGGAGGATGCGCGGCGCGTCGGCTCCCTGATCCAGCGCATCGGGCTCCCGCCGTTGCCCGAGCTGTCCGCCGACGCGCTCTGGGAGGCTCTCGGTCGCGACAAGAAGGCTCGGGAGGAGGGGCTTGCGTGGGTGCTGCCATGCGCCATCGGGAGCGGCGAGATCGTGGCCCTCGACGCGACGCGGGTACGCGCGAGCCTGGAGCGGTTCTTGCTCGGCCGATCAAGACGCATTTAGCCATCGCGCTATACTGAGGGATCGGCTTACACCGAGACTTCAGAATGCATCGTTTCCATGCCCTGCTCAGCCGCGTGCGGCTGCGGCATCTGCTGTTCGGCATCTTCGCCGCGCTCGGAGCCGTGCCGATCGTGTTCATCACGATCGCCAACGTGCGCATCAACCGGTCGCTGCTCGAGGACCAGGAGATGCTCAACCTGTCGCGGCACGCCGAGCTGATCTCGAAGGGGGTGGGCTGGCAGGTCGACCGCGTCTCCAGGCAGCTGCGTCAGCTCGCCGCCGGGCTCGAGGTGGTCGGCGAGGGGCGCGAGGCCGACTACCTGCTGCGTTTCCTCGAGTCGAGCGGCAGCGACTTCTACGCGCGCTTCGTCGATCTCCAGGCGGAGCGATCGCTCCAGCCTCCGACGCTCGATCCCGAGCTGGTCGATGCGGCCGAGCTCGCGCGCGCCCGGGAGGAGGACTTCTATTTCGCCGGCTCGCACCGCGGATCGAAAGCGCCCTGGATCGTGATCACCGAGGAGGCCGGGGGTGAAGATGGGACCGCGCCACGGTGGGCGCTGCAGGGGATCCTGCCTCTCGAGGTGCCGACGGAGTCGGGCCAGGAGATCTTCCTGGTCGAGTTCCTCTCCGAAAGCGACAGCCCGCGCTTCCGCGTCCGCTGGTCCGCGCAGTCCCAGGAGGCGGTGGTGTGGAACGCCGTGGTGGAGGCGCCGGAAGTGCGCGACTACCTGAGCCTGGCCGCGGTCGAGGTCGGAGTCTTCCCCTACGAGCTCCAGGTCGGCTCTTCGTCGCGGGCCATGATCGCGCGCGTGGTGCCGCTCGGCGCGTCGGGCTGGCGGCTGCTGGTGCAGCGCCCGCGCGAGGTCACCCTGCAGAGCGTCCGGGACCAGATCGACTCGACGGTGCTGGTGGCCGCGTCGACCGTCCTGCTCGCGCTCCTGTTCGCGGCGTTCGCCGCCCGCTTGATCAGCCGTCCGACCCAGGAGCTGGCCGAGACCTCGCAGCACATCGCCTCGGGCCGCTTCGGCCAGCGCGTCGAGCCGAGCGGCTTCGGCGCCGAGATCGCCGAGCTCGCCGCCAGCTTCAACCTGATGAGCGAGCACGTCGAGGACCACGTGCGGCGGCTGCGCAAGGCGGTGAAGGTGAATCGCGAGCTGTTCCTCGGCTCGCTGCGCTCGCTGCTCGCCGCGGTCGAGGCGAAGGAGCCCTACACCCGTGGCCACTCCGAGCGGGTGGCTTCGTACAGCCAGGCGATCGCCCGACAGCTGAGCGACTCGAAGACCCTCCACGAGCAGGTGTGGATCACGGGTCTGCTCCACGACATCGGCAAGATCGGCATCGAGGATCGCATCCTCAACAAGGGCGACGTGCTGACCGCCGAAGAGTACGAGGAGATGAAGAAGCACCCCGTGATCGGCGCCGAGATCATGGCGTCGATCGAGCCGCTGGGCCCGGTGGTGCCCGCCATCCGCTCCCACCACGAGCGCTGGGTGGGGGGCGGCTATCCCGACGGGATCGTGGGCGAGGACATCCCGCTGATGGCGCGGATCGTCGGCGTCGCCGACACCTTCGACGCGCTCACCACCCAGCGCGTCTACCAGGCTCCCTTCGCCGCCGAGGAGGCGCTCGACATCGTACGCTCGTTGAAAGGCAAGAACTTCGATCCGCGGGTGGTCGACGCGTTCTTCGCGGCTTATGATCGGGGCGAGATCCAGGTGCGGGCCGCGAGCGGTCCGCGGCGGACGCCCGCCTCGCTCGCCGGGGCGAGCCCGGTGCACACCTGACCTCGCCGATCTCGGCCGCCGAAGTGGGGCGGGCCCGCCATGAGCTTCGATCCGACCATGCCCTTCCAGTCCATTCTCGCCAAGGTCCTCGCCCAGAACCGTGACGCTCTCGGCGTGCTCTTCCTCGACGAGTCGGGGGAGACGGTCGATGTCGCCTGCGGGTCGATCTCGGCCGACGACATGCAGCTCCTGGGCGCCTACGTCGGCATCTACCTCCGCCAGGTCGAGCGCTTCCTGAGCCCGGACCAGCATGGCGCCGTGCGCTGGCTGCAGATCGAGGATCGCGATCTCAACGTCTACACGATCCCGCTGCCGGACGGCTACCACCTCGTCCTCGCACAGAAGAGTCCCAGCCTCACCGCCGTCGCCCGGCGCACGATGGAGGAGGCGCGCGAGCAACTCGTCCGCGAGCTCTTCCACTGAGCTCGCGAGCCCGCGGGAGCTCCACCACGGGCTGCTAGTGTCCCGGACCATGGGGGAGCCACTCGACCTGGGCCATCCATCGCGCGACGAGCCGCGTTCCGAGCGGCGCAGGGGCTTCTGGAACAAGCTCAAGCGTGGGTTGACGATGACCCACACCGAGCTGATCGAGCGGATCGGCGCGGCGGTGTCGGGGCGGGGGGTGATCTCGGAGGAGACCCTCGAGGAGCTCGAGGAGGGGCTGATCGCGGCGGACCTGGGGGTCGCCACCACCATGGAGCTGGTCGACGGCATTCGCAGCCGCGTCCAGGCCGGCCAGGCGGGCGACGTCGTCAAGCTGCGCGAGATGCTGGTCGACGAGGTCTCGATCCTGCTGCTCGACGCACCGCGGCTGGCGCCGGCGGCGTCTCCGCGCATCTCGCTGGTCGTCGGCGTCAACGGCTCGGGCAAGACGACCACGATCGCCAAGCTCGCCCGCAGGTCGCTCGACGACGGAGAGAGGGTGCTGCTGGCCGCCGCCGACACCTTCCGGGCCGCCGCGATCGAGCAGCTCCAGGTGTGGGGCACGCGGCTCGGCGTCGACGTCATCGCTCACCGCGCGGGCGCCGACCCCGCGGCCGTCGTCTACGACGCGCTGCAGGCGAGCAAGGCGCGCCGGACCGACCATCTGATCGTCGACACCGCCGGCCGCCTGCACACCAAGGGCCACCTGATGGACGAGCTGGCCAAGATCGGACGGGTGATCGACCGCACGGGGGAGGGCTGGCAGCGCCGGACCCTGCTGGTGCTGGACGCCACCAACGGCCAGAACGCGGTTCGACAGGCGCACGAGTTCTCGCGGACGGTGGCGGTCGACGGGCTGGTGCTGACCAAGCTCGACGGCACCGCGAAGGGGGGCGTGGTGGTCGCGATCGCGCGCGAGCTGCGCCTGCCGGTCGCGTACCTCGGGGTCGGGGAGGGCGCCGAGGACCTGGTGGAGTTCCACGCCCGCGACTTCGCGGCGGCGCTGTTCTGAGACCCCGCGATGCGCCGCGCCGACGACGCCGGGGACGAGGCTCGGGATCTGCGTTGGCTGCGCCGCACCCTGGTCCTGGCGCGGCGCGGGGCCGCGACCGTCGCGCCCAACCCGCGGGTCGGGGCGGTGGTGGTCAGGGACGGAGCGGTCCTCGCCGAGGGCTGGCATCGCCGCGTCGGCGAGCCCCACGCCGAGATCGAGGCCCTGTCGCGGCTTGCCGACGGCGCCGCGCGCGACGCCACCCTCTATGTCAATTTGGAGCCCTGCTCGCATCAGGGGCGCACGCCCCCCTGCGTGCCGCGCGTGATCGGGTCGGGGGTGCGGCGAGTCGTCTGCTGCCATCGCGACCCCGACCCCCGGGTCGCGGGCTCGGGGCTGGACCAGCTGCGAGCGGCCGGGATCTCGGTGCGCAGCGGCCTGCTGGTCGAGGAGTCGGTTCGCGAGAACCTGCCGTTCCTGGTGCCCCGTCTGCTCGGCCGGCCCACCGTCACCCTCAAATGGGCGGCCTCGCTCGACGGCAAGATCGCCACCCGGACCGGCGCGAGCCAGTGGATCTCCTCGCCGGCGGGGCGGCGTTGGGCGCTCGGCCTGCGTGAGGAGCACGACGCGATCCTGGTCGGGCGCGGCACGGTGCTCGCGGACGACCCGCGACTCGACCGGCGCCTCGGGCGGGCCCCCGGGGCGATCGTTCGCGTGGTGCTCGATCGGTCTCTTCGGGTGCCTCCGGGCGCGCGCCTGTTCCAGGTCGCGGGGCGGGTGCTGCTGTACACTGAATCGCGGGACGAGGTCGCCCGCGCGCATCTCGAGCGCGCCGGCGCCGAAATCGTATGGCTGGAGTCGCTGGACCCCGCCGCCGTGGTCGCCGATCTCGGCCGCCGGGGCCTCGACAGCGTGCTGGTCGAGGGAGGAGGCGAGATCCTCGGTGCGTTTGCGGCCTCCGGCGTCTTCGATCGGATCGCGGTCTGCTGCGCTCCCCTGCTGATCGGCGGCGAGGGCGCGCCCGGTCCGTTGTCGGGGCGGGGGGTCGCGCGGCTCGAGGAGGCGGCGCGGATCGAAGGGTTGAGGACGCGGCGCCGGGGAGCCGACCTGATCATCGAGGGGGTGCGCAGCGGATGTTCACGGGACTTGTCGCAGAGGCTGGCCGGCTGATCCGGCCGCCCCGTCCGGCTGGCGCGCGCGGGATCGAGCTCGAGCTGGAGATCTCCTCGCGGCTCGCCGCGAGGCTCGCGATCGGCGATTCGCTGGCCGTCGACGGCGTCTGCCTGACGCTGGTCGATCGTGGCGAGCGCGGCTGCACCGTGGAGCTCTCGCCCGAGACGATCGAGCGCACGACCCTGGGCGATCTCCGAGAAGGCGCGCGGGTCAACCTCGAGCCCGCCCTGCGGCTCGGGGACGCGCTCGGCGGGCACTGGGTGCAGGGGCACGTCGACGGCGTGGCTCGGATCGTGGAGCGGCAGGATCTCGGCGAGCACCGGGTGCTCGCGCTCGAGCCACCGGCCGGGTTCGGGCGCTACGTCGTCGAGAAGGGTTCGGTGACCCTCGACGGCGTCAGCCTCACGGTGGCGCGGCTGGAGGGCGATCGCTTCGAGGTGGCGCTGATCCCTCACACGCTCGAGGTCACCAACCTCGGCGAGCGGGGAGTCGCGGACCGGGTCAACTTCGAGGCCGACGTCCTCGCCAAGTACGTCGAGCGGCTCGCGGAGCCGCTGCTGGGATCCCGCTCGTGACCGATCGGCAGGGCTTTTCCGAGCACCTCCCGGAGGCGCGGACTCTGTGGACCCGCTATCGCCCGAAGGGTTGGGGGGGAGCTCCAGGGCCGTGGTTCGACCTGGTCGACGGAGGGCTCGGGGGAGGCTTGCGGGGAGCCGCTCCCCGGGTCGAGGACGTCGCCGCGCTCGACGACCTGGTCTATCTCCCGCCCCCCGGTCGCGGCGACAGCGGCCTTCGCGACGAGCTGGCGGCGGCGGCGATCGAGTACGGGCTGCGGCCGGTGGTCCAGGTCGGGCTGGAGGACCCGTTGCCGTCGTTGCAGGGTTCCTTCACGCTGTTGATCGACTCGCTGCCGGCGCTCCTCGCGGCCGCTCCCGCCGGGAGCGGCGGCGAGGGGGCCGTGTGGCTGCTCCCCGCGATCCCGGGCCTGACCGCCGGCGAGAGCGCGCAGGAGCGTGTGTGCGCGAGGCTCGTCGAGCTCTCGGCGTCGGCGGTGCACGTCTACGAGCCGCGACTCGGGGGCTCGGAGCTGCGTCGTCTCGCCGAGCTCTTCGGCGGCGACGGCTTCGAGCACCTGTTTCACGGTGAGCCGGTCGACGGGACGCCCTTGATGCGCTCCGCCCGCCGCGCGGGGCTCGAGGTCCTGCGTCCGCGGCCGGCTGCGGGCGTCGCGGGCAGGGCGGCCGAGAACCGCGTGCTGTCGGGGCTGCTGAGCCAGGCCGCGGATCTCTGGCTGCGCGCCGGGCGGCCCCCGTCGGCCGGCCAGGTCCTGTTCCGGGCCGCCCGAGAGGTCGACCGCACCGCCTTCGACCTGCGCGCGCTGGCCCGGGAGGGCAACCTCCGGGTCCTCGAGTGGCTGGCCGAGCCCGCCGGCGCCCTGGTCGACGGCTGGCTCGCCACCGGAGCTGCGCCGCTGCTCGACGACCTGGCCGCCGAGGTGCTCGGGGCTCCTACTCGATGACGCCGATGTAGGGCAGGTTGCGGTAGCGCTCTTCGTAGTCGAGGCCGTAGCCGACCACGAACACGTTGTCGATGCGAAAGCCGCAGAAGTCGATCGGCACCTCGACCTCGCGGGCGGCGTGCTTGTCGAGCAGGGCGGCGAGGCGCACCGAGCGGGCGCCGCGGAACTCGAGCAGGGAGAGCACCGTGCGCAGCGTGTGGCCGGTGTCGACGATGTCTTCGATGAGCAGAACGTCCCGGCCGCGGACCGGGGTGTCGACGTCGTTCTTGATGCGGACCTCGCCGGGCTCCTTGGCGCCCTGGTAGCTCGAGGTCTGGAAGAAGTCGACGACCACCGGCAGGTCGATTTGCTTGAGGAGGTCGACCATGAAGAACACCGCTCCCTTGAGCACCCCGATGCAGGTCAGGTGGCTTCCTTCGTCGTAGGTCGCGCGGATCTCGGCGGCGAGCTCGGAGATCCTCCGCTGGAGATCTTCGGAGGAGATCAGGACCCTGGGCGCGGCGGTTTCGCTCATCGCTTCCTCGGTATACTGAGAGTTTGCCCCCACTCTTGCTTGTCCTGCCGTTACGGCGCGGTTCCTGAGACCAGACGGGGCGGGAGATGCGCGATGACCGTCCAAGAGCTGAGTGAGCTCAACCTTCGCTACGTTCGGCTGTCCAATCGATTCAAGGCTGCGTGGGCCTATCAGCAGTTCCTGCAGGGCCTGGAGAAGATCTTCACGGGCGCCGCCAGGGGCGGCGACGCGGTCGCATTCCAGAGCCTGTTCGCCGAGCTCAAGTCGCTTTCGAAGAGGATCACGGCGGCCCAGGCGGTCGAGGTCTCGGAGGCCCTGGATGATACTTCCAGCCGGCTCGAGGGCAAGATGGCGCATCTGATCGACCTCGACGCCGAGGTCCCACCCTCGCGGGTGCGTCAGTTCTTCAACCGGGTCAACAGCGGCGACGAGCGGATCCTGACCCAGCTGCTGCGGTTCTACGTCTTCGCCTGCGAGGAGCAGGGGTGGGAGGTCGATCGCGTCGACAAGATCGACTTTTTGACCACCCGCCTCGGCCAGGTGGTCAAGGAGCTCGACCGCCCCGCCCTCGAGCGGGATCCTCAGCGCGCGGGCGTGATCCTGGGCGGCTTCTGGAGGCTGCTGGGAGCCCCCGAGCCGGAGCCCTCGAAGCTGGAGGACGCGAGGAGGGAGATCCGGACGCTGCGGGAGGCGATGTCGCAGATCGAGAGCCTCGAGGAGTTCAACCAGCTCGGCGTGATCCGCGGCTACCGTCAGCTCAAGCACTCCCTCGGGCCGCTGTTCTTCCACCCCGAGCTGCTGTTCGACATCGTCGACACCAACCTCTTCCTGCGGTCGGTGGTCGGCGAGTTCTACGGCCTCGAGGAGCGCCGGATCGCAGAGGAATGCCGGGAGGTCTTCGACCTGGAGCGCGACGCCCTCGAACGCGACTCCAGCCTGATCGCGGTCCTGCGCGAGCTGCGGGTCGACATCGAGCGCTGGGAGCAGGACATCGAGGAGGAGAACGTCAAGCTCGGCGACATGGTGGAGCTCGGAGCCAAGGTGAGGTCGGTCCTGCCGAGGCTCCGAGACGGCGGCGAAGAGGCGGCGGAGCGGGGAGCCGCCGCCGGAGCGGGCGGCTCACGATCGGTCGGGCCGGTCGAAGAGGAGGTCTCGGACTCGGCGGTCGGCGTCGAGGTGGGGCCGGAGCCCGCGCCCGCGGCCGGGTCGCAGGGCGAGAGCCCGGGGGCGGTGTCGCTGCGGGGCAACTGGGACGAGGGGCTCCCAGAGACCAAGCCCCGCGGTCCGCTTCACCTGCGCACGGCCCATGGCGCGCTGCTGGCGGACACCCTCAGGGGGCTGCTCGGCGTGCTCGAGGGAATGGACTGGGAGGCCAGCCCGAAGTCCGCGACGCACACCGCCGAGGCGAAGACGCTGCGGCTCGAGCCGCGCGAGGTGCTCGCCTACCGTCGTCTCTTCAATCCGCAGCGGTTCGAGGCCGACCGAGAGCAGTTCCTGCTGGAGGCCGCGGCGCTGCGCATGGCGATCACGGCCGAGGCCGAGGAGATCGTCGGGAGCGCCGATCACCTGCGGGGCCGCAAGTCCTCCTCTGCGCTGAAGCGCGCACGCTCCCTGTGCCACCTCGCCGGCTTCTTCGTCCGCCGGTTCGAGCAGTTCGTCGAGGAGGCCGTGCACTCGGAGGACCTGATCGAAGCCAAGTCCCTCCAGCACGTGCGGATGCGGCTGGTCCGCGACTACTCGGGCCTGTGGCTCCTGGTGTTCGGGTGACGGGAGGCGATTCGCACCACGCCGCCGAGCTCGAGGCGGCGGTGGCGCGATGGAATGGACTCGGGCTGGCCCGCCCGCAAGTGGCCGTGGTCGCGGGCTCCGGGCTCGACGTCTCGTTCGGCGCGACGGTCGCAGGCCCCTTCGCCCTCGCCGACTGGCTGCCGTTCCCGGTGCATGCGGTCGCCGGGCACGCCCTCACCTTCGAGCTGGTCGACGGCGGCCGGCATCGGCTGCTCCACTTCCGCGGACGCCTCCACGCCTATCAGGGCTTCGAGCCCGGACAGTTGGTGTTCCCGGTACGCCTGGCCGCCCGCCTCGGCGCCGGCGTCCTGGTGGTGACCAACGCGGCGGGCGGCATCGGCAGGGTGGCCCGGGCGGGCGCCCTGGTGGCGATCGCCGATCACCTCAACCAGACCGGGCTCAATCCTTTGCGCGGGCGCCTTCCCGAGTCGTGGGGGCCGCAGTTCCCGGACATGGTCGACGCCTACGATGCAGCCCTGCGCCGACGGCTGGCGGCGCACGCCGAGGCGCTCGGCATCCCGCTCGAGCAGGGGGTGTACGCGGGGCTGCTGGGCCCCTGCTACGAGACGCCGGCAGAGGTCGAGGCGCTGCGTCGCGCCGGCGCCGACCTGATCGGCATGTCGACGGTGCTGGAGGTGATTGCGGCGCGCCAGCTCGGGCTCCGCTGCCTGGGGCTGTCGCTGGTCACCAATCCGGCGGCCGGGAGCGGCGCTGCCACGCTCGATCACGAGGAGGTGCTCGAGGCCGGCCGCGCGGCCGCCGGGCGCGTCGAAGCGCTGCTGCGCGCGTTGCTCGACGATCCCGAGCTGGTCGCGGATCGCTGACGCGGTTATGGTAGCGCCGCCTGGGAGGGCGACGCGAAGAGGCCATGTCCGAGCTCGAATCACAGATCGAGAATCGTCGCGAGAAGCGCGCGCTCCTCGCCGAACGCGGGATCGACGCCTACCCCCGCCGCTACCGTTACGACCTCGAGCCGAGCGACGTACACACCCGCCACGGTAAGCTCGACGCCGCGCAGCTCGAGGCGGCCGCGATCCGGCTGCGCGTGCCCGGACGCATCCGCGGTCTGCGGCCGCACGGCAAGATCGCCTTCGCCGACCTCTCCGACGGCGCGCACAAGATCCAGCTCTTCCTGCGCAAGAACCGGATGGAGGAGTCGCAGTGGTGGTTGTTCGAGCAGCTCGACCTCGGCGACCTGGTCGGCGCCGAAGGAGTCCTGATGCGCACCCGGGCCGGCGAGCTGACCCTCGCGGTCGAGCGCATCGAGCTCCTGGCCAAGGCGCTGCGGCCGCTCCCCGAGAAGTGGCACGGCCTCGCCGACGTCGAGGCGCGCTACCGGCAGCGCTACCTCGACCTGATCACGAGCCCCGAGTCGCGCCGCACCTTCGAGGTGCGCAGCCGCGTGATCCGCCACCTGCGCCGGGTGCTCGACGAGCACGGCTTCCTCGAGGTCGAGACGCCGATGATGCAGCCGATCCCGGGCGGCGCGGCGGCGCGGCCCTTCGTCACCCACCACAACGCCCTCGACCTCGAGCTCTACCTGCGCATCGCGCCCGAGCTCTACCTGAAGCGCCTCACCGTCGGCGGGCTGCACCGCGTCTACGAGATCAACCGCAACTTCCGCAACGAGGGGATCTCGACCCAGCACAACCCCGAGTTCACCATGCTCGAGTTCTACTGGGCGTACTCCGACTACGAGCAGCTCATGGACTTCACCGAGGAGCTGATCGGCGGCCTCGCCCGCGAGGTGCTCGGCGGCGAAACGGCGCGCTGGCGCGAGCGCGAGATCTCGTTCGAGCGCCCTTGGCGACGCTACTCGATGCTGGAGGCGGTCCAGGTGCTGGGCGGGGTCCCGGCGGAGACGGCGGCGAGCGCCGAGGGGCTGGCCGCGGTGCTGCGGGAGCGCGGCGTGGAGGCGCCGCGGCCGGCGAGCTACGGCAAGCTGCTGACCGCGGTGTTCGAGGAGCTGGTCGAGGAGCAGCTGGATGGGCCGACCTTCATCCACGGCCACCCGGTCGAGGTCTCGCCGTTCGCCAAGACCGATCCGCTCGATCCCCGGTTCACCGAGCGCTTCGAGCTCTACGTCGGCGGCATGGAGATCGCCAACGCCTTCACCGAGCTCAACGACCCCGACGTCCAAGCGGAGCGCTTCCACCAGCAGCTCGCCGACCGGGAAGGGGGCGACGAGGAGGCGCAGCGCTTCGATCACGACTACGTCCACGCTCTCGAGCACGGCATGCCGCCCACCGGCGGGGAGGGAATCGGCATCGACCGGCTGGTCATGCTGCTGACCGGGGCGCCCTCGATCCGGGATGTGATCCTGTTCCCCCTGCTGCGCCCGCGCGCCGAGGAAGCGGCTTCCGAGCAAATGGGCGAGAGCGGCGCGTGAGCCGATGAGCGGACCGGGGCGGCGCGGCGCGCGCTTCGAGCTGTTCGTCGCCATGCGCTACCTCCGCTCGGCCCGCTCCGACGCCTTCATCCATCTGCTGGCGCGAATCACGGCGGGCGGCCTGACCCTCGGCGTGGCGGCGTTGATCCTGGCGCTGGCGGCGCTTTCGGGCTTTCAGCGACGGCTGCTCGCAGACGTGCGCGAGCGCAGTCCGCTGCTCGAGATCGTCGCCGACCCCAGCGTCGACCTCGAGCGCGCGCGTGATCTGGCGATCGGCGTGGGTGGGGTGGCTTCGGTGCAGGAGCTGCTCTACGGGCGCGGCTGGTTGCGTCGCCGGTACGAGGTCGAGCCGGTGCAGATCGTGGGCTACGAGTCCTCGTTGCCGGAGGCCTTTCCGGTGGAGGCCGGGACCGAGCACCCGGACGTCGAGCGGCCCGGGCTGTGGATCTCGTCGGCGACCGCCTTTCGCTGGGGGCTGGCGCCCGGGGACGTCGTCGAGCTGGTGTCGCCGCGCATGACCCTGACGCCGCGGGGGCCGGCGCCCCGCTCCCGGCACCTCGAGATCCTCGGGCTCCACGATCCCGGCAACGCCGACGAGCGGTACGCGCAGCGGGTCGCGCTACCGCTCGAGTTGGCGCGCTCGATGATCGTCGCGGCCGACCGCCGGCTCGAGGTCCGGCTCGAGCGCGGCGGGGGCGAGAGCGCGGTCGCCGAGCGGCTGCGCGCAGCGCTCGCCGGTGACCCCGCGACCGCGGGCGCCGAGCCGGTGACCTGGCTCGAGGCCAACCGGGCGCTGCGCTTCGTGCTGCGGCTCGAGAAGACCGTGATCTTCCTGGCAGTCGTGCTCATCGTGCTGGTGGCGTCGTTCGCCCTGGTGGGCGCGCTGTCCCTGATCCTGGCCAGCAAACGCGCCGAGGTCGGGATCCTCTCCGCGATGGGGGCGTCGCGACGGTCGCTGCGGCGGATCTTCCTGCTGCTGGGGGCGGCGCTCGCCGGGGTCGGCGCCGGCTGCGGGGCGGTGCTCGGGGTCGGCCTCGCCTGGTCGCTCGACCACTGGGGCGTGATCCGGCTCCCGGGCCAGGTGTTCATCGTCGACCACCTGCCGTTCGACGTGCGCGTCGGCGACGTCGCGGTGGTCCTGGCGTCGACCATCGTGGTCACCCTGATCGCGGCGGCGGTGGGGGCGCGGAAGACCGGCTCCCTCGATCCGGTCGAGGCCATGCGCCGATGACGTCGCCTGCTCGCCCGCTCGCCATCGAAGCTCGCCAGGTGACCAAGTGCTACCGCGACGGCGAGCAGCGGATCGACGTGCTCACCGGGGCCGACCTCGAGGTCGCGAGCGGGGAGATGGTGGCCGTGGTCGGGCCCTCGGGCTCCGGCAAGTCGACGCTGCTGCACCTGCTCGGCGCGCTCGACCGGCCGGACTCGGGCGAGATCCTGATCGCCGGGGAGCGCCCCGACCGGCTCGGCCCCGAGCGGCTCGCCGACTTCCGCAACCAGACGATCGGCTTCGTCTTCCAGTTCCACCAGCTCCTGCCCGACTTCGACGCGCTCGAGAACGTGTCGATGCCGGGGCGCATCGCGGGGCTCGCGGTGCGCGAGCTCGAGCAGCGGGCACGGACGCTGCTCGCGGAGGTCGGCCTGCTGGCGCGGGCGCACTCCTTCCCCAACCAGCTCTCGGGGGGCGAGCGGCAGCGGATCGCGCTGTGCCGGGCGCTGCTGCTCGAGCCGCCGATCCTGCTCGCGGACGAGCCGACCGGCAACCTGGATCCGGCCTCGGGCGACCAGATCTTCGAGCTGCTGATCGAGATGCGGGAGCGGCGCGGCGCCACCAGCGTGCTGGTCACCCACAACCCGGTCCTGGCCGCCCGCTGTGGTAGGGTTTTGGAGCTACGAGACGGGGTCTTGACCCAGCAACGAGCATGACCCGGTCGCCCGAGAAACGGGGTGTTTCGGCGGCATTCTCGCACCACAGCGTCGAAGCTGGAGCCCAGGCTCGCCCCAGGCTCGGCAGCCCGCTGACGCCGCGGTCGGAGCCGCGGAATCGCCAGCCGCGCGAGCGTGTTCTGCACTCCGAGCCCCGACCCTAGGGTCCACATTCGAACGAGCTCCGACGTGTTCGAGAAATACAACGAGAAAGCCCGGCGAGCCCTGTTCTTCGCCCGCTACGAGGCGAGCAAGCTGGGCAGCCGCGTCATCGAGTCCGAGCACGTGCTGCTCGGCATCCTGCGCGAGGGCGAGGACACCGTCAGCGAGCTGTTTCGGCGGTTCCGGGTCAAGCCCGAGGAGATCCGACGCGAGATCGAGGGCGAGCGCGTGTTCGTCGAGCGGATCTCGTCGACGGCGGAGCTGCCGCTCTCCGAGGAGTCGAAGAAGATCCTCGCCTACGCCGCGCACGAGGCCGAGAGCATGCTCCACGAGAGCGTCGGCTCCGAGCATCTGCTGATCGGGATCCTGCGTGTGGAGGGAAGCCTGGCCCAGCGCATCCTGGGCCAGTACGGCTTCGACACCTACTCGGTGCGAGAAGAGGTCATGTCGATCGTGAAGGAGCGCGAGGCCAGCCGTCAGAAGAAGGAGCTGCCGTTCCTGTCGGAGTTCGGGCGCGATTTGATGACGCTGGCGTCCGAAGGGCAGTTCGACCCGCTGATCGGTCGCGAAGACGAGGTCGAGCGGATCATCCAGGTGCTCTCGCGACGGACCAAGAACAACCCGATCCTGCTCGGCGAGCCGGGAGTCGGCAAGACCGCGATCGTCGAGGGCCTCGCCCAGCGCATCGTCGACGGCCTAGTGCCGGTGTTCCTGGCCAAGAAGCGGATCATCGCGCTCGATCTCTCGCTGGTGGTCGCCGGCACCAAGTACCGCGGCCAGTTCGAGGAGCGGCTCAAGGGCATCCTCAAGGAGCTCTCGGAGGGCGACGATCTGATCGTCTTCATCGACGAGATCCACTCGCTGATCGGCGCCGGCTCGGCCGAGGGGTCGCTCGACGCGGCCAACATCCTCAAGCCGGCGCTTTCGCGCGGCGAGATCGCCTGCATCGGGGCCACGACGCTCAAGGAGTACCGCAAGTACATCGAGAAGGACCGGTCGCTGCTGCGCCGGTTCCAGGCGGTCCAGGTCGCGCCGCCGAGCCAGGAGATGACCTACGAGATCCTGCTCGGCCTGCGCGAGCGCTACGAGAAGTTCCACGGCGTGCGCTACGTCGACGCGGCGCTGCGCGGCGCGATTCACCAGTCGACCCGCTACATCCACGACCGCTTCCAGCCCGACAAGGCGATCGACGTGATCGACGAGGCCGGCGCGCGGGTCAAGCTGCGCCGGGTCCGCGACACCCAGAACCTGCGCAAGATCGAGCAGGAGATCCGCCAGGTGGTGGGCGAGATGAAGTCCGCGATCTCGGCCAAGGAGTTCGAGCGGGCCGTCTACCTGCGCGAGCGCGAGATCGACCTGCGCGAGGACCTCGAGCAGGTGACCGTCGGCCTCGATCCCGACAGCGAGCTCGAGGTGACCATCGGCGACATCGAGCAGGTTATCGCGTCGTGGACCGGGATCCCGCTGGCCAGCCTGCAGAGCGACGAGGCCAACCGTCTGCTCCACATGGAGGACACGCTCAAGCAGCGCGTCGTCGGCCAGGACCATGCCATCGAGGCGATCTCGCGCGCCATCCGGCGCTCGCGCGTCGGGGTCTCCGATCCGTCGCGCCCGTCGGGGTCGTTCATCTTCCTCGGCCCCAGCGGGGTCGGCAAGACCGAGGTCGCGCGGCGCCTCGCCGAGTTCCTGTTCGGTACCCAGGATGCCCTGGTCCGCTTCGACATGAGCGAGTTCATGGAGAAGCACGCGGTCTCCAAGCTGATCGGCTCGCCGCCCGGCTACGTCGGCCACGAGGAGGGGGGGCAGCTCACCGAGCGCGTGCGCCGCCAGCCCTACTCGCTGGTGCTGTTCGACGAGATCGAGAAGGCGCACCCCGACCTCGCCAACATCCTGCTCCAGATCCTCGAGGACGGCGTGCTCACCGACAGCTACGGCAACCGCGTCGACTTCCGCAACTCGCTCTTGATCATGACTTCGAACCTGGGCTCGGCCCTGGTGCTCAAGGGCGGTCGCATGGGCTTCGCCGGCGCCGATCAGGAGCAGGACTTCCAGCGCATCGAGGAGGAGATCCTCGGCGAGCTCAAGCGCGCCTTCAGCCCGGAGTTCATCAACCGCGTGGACGACGTGATCGTGTTCAACCCGCTCGGCCGCGGCGAGCTGCGCGCGATCGTCGACCTGCTGATCGACGACGTCAACGAGACCATCTCCGAGCGCGGGTTGCGCGTCGAGCTCACCGAGCCCGCCAAGGAGTGGCTGCTCGACCGCGCCGGCATCGAGCCGTCGACTGGAGCGCGACCGCTCCGGCGCACCATCCAGCGCCACGTGCAGGACGCGATCTCCGACGTGCTGATCCACGGCACCGAGAGCCTCGAAGCACTGCTGGTCGACGTCCGCGACGACGCGCTCACCGTCGAGTCGCTCGAGCCCGAGCTGATCTCCTAGCCGCATGTTGAGCAAGCCGACGTCGAGATCGCTAGCGACCTGGTGCCTGGCGCTGCTCGGAGCTCTCGCTCCGGCCGCCGCCCAGGAGTTCGCCGGGCAGACGATCCAAGAGATCGAGTATCACGGGCTCGAGACTCTCGCCGAGGACTCGATGAGCTACTACCTCGGCCTCGAGGTCGGACAGCCGCTCGATCCGGCGGCGCTCGACGCCAGGATCCTCGAGTTCTGGGAGCGCGAGCTGATCGAGGACATCGAGGTCCGGGGCGTCCCGGTCGAGGGCGGGGTCAAGCTGGTCATCGCGGTCGAGGAGCGGCCGCTGCTGCGCTCGATCGACTACCAGGGGCTCGACAAGATCCGGCGCGCCGACATCGCCGACCAGATCGACCGCGAGCGGATCGAGGTCTACGAAGGCTCGCCGCTCAAGCTGGGCGAGCTGGTCCGCCTGCAGAAGGCGATCGAGGCGCTCTACGAGGAGAAGGGCTTCCGCTTCGCCGAGATCCGGGTCGAGGTCGAGGAGATCTCGCCGACCGAGAGCCGTGTGATCGTCACCCTCGACGAGGGCAACAAGGTCAAGATCGGGCAGGTGCAGTTCGAGGGCAACGAGGTGTTCGGCGCCGGCCGGCTGCGGGGCACGCTCGAGAAGACCAAGAAGTCGAACCTGATCACGCGGATCAGGAAGCGCGACATCTACAACCCGGCGACCGTCGAGGAGGACCTCGAGACGCTGCGCAAGCTGTACCGCGACTTCGGCTACAAGGACGTGCAGACCGGCGATCCCGTCATCGAGGTGATCACCAAGGGGGGCGAAGAGCCCGACGAGGAGGCCGGCGGCAAGCGGCGGCTGCGGGTGATCATCCCGATCGAGGAGGGGGCGCGCTGGCGGCTCGGTGAGATTCGCCTCGAGGGCAACGAGGTGCTGCTCGACAGCGTCGTCGACCGGGTGTTCGAGGAGCCCAAGGGCGGCTGGCTTCGCGAGGACGTGATCGACGAGGGGATGGAGAAGATCGACGAGTTCTACAAGAACTCCGGCTACATCTTCGCCCAGATGAAGCGCGAGATCGTCGCGCGCGAGGGCGAGGAGCTGGTCGCCGACGTGGTGATCACGGTCGACGAGAACGACCAGTTCCGGGTCGGGCGCATCGAGTTCGAGGGCAACACGAGGACCCGCGACCGGGTGCTGCGCCGCGAGCTGCGCATCCAGGAGGGCATGGTGTTCAACGCCGCCGCCCTGCGCAACTCGCTGCTCAAGATCAACCAGCTCGAGTTCTTCAAGCTCAACGAGGACGAGCCGGTCGACCTCGAGTACCATCAGGAGGAGAAGAAGGTCGACCTGGTGCTCAAGGGCGAGGAAGCGGAGCGCACCGAGCTCCAGTTCGGGGGCGGCTTCAGCGAGCTCGACGGCTTCTTCGGCCAGTTCGCGATCCAGACCCGCAACTTCCTCGGTCGCGGCGAGACCTTCGGCGTGTCGGTCCAGCGGGGACGCTTCCGCAATCTCTTCGACCTGTCGTACTTCGTGCCCTGGCTGCGCGACCGGCCGCAGAGCGTCGGCATCCAGATCTTCGACCGGGACCTCGACTTCGACCTGATCGCCGATCAGCGCTTCCTGCGCAAGGAGCGCGGTGCGGTGCTGACCTGGGGGCGGAGCTTCCGGCTGTTCGAGAGCTTCAGCATGGCCTACACGAACTCCGAGTTCGAGGACTTCCGCTCCCAGCTCCTGTTCATCGATCCCACCATGCCGGACGGCACCCGCTTCGAGCAGGAGTTCATCTTCCGCAAGTCCTCGCTGACGGCCACCTACCGCTACGACTCCCACGACAGCCGGCTCGAGCCGACTCGCGGCAAGCGGGCGGTGCTCTCGACGGAGTACGCCGGCGGCCCGCTCGCCGGCGAGGAGTACTTCGTGCGCCCGCGCCTCCAGCTCACCTACACGCGGCCGCTCCTGCGCCGGGGGCTGCAGACCGTCGGGCGTGTCAATCTCGAGGCCGCCTACATCGAGCCCTTCGGCACTGACGAGCTCGGCGCCCCGCGCGAGCTGTTCTTCAACGATCGCCTGTTCCTGGGCGGCGAGACCAGCATCCGGGGCTACCGCTACCGGTCGATCTGGGTGCGCGATCCCGACACCGGCGAAGTGATCCGGGACGAAAACCAGTTCCCGCAGGGCGGGACCAAGTCGTTCCTGCTCAACTTCGAGCATCACTTCGTGGTCAGCGGCCCGTTCCGGATCGTCGCCTTCGCCGACGGCGGCAACATCTTCGGCGACGACCAGAACGTGTCGCTCGAGGACCTGCGCTGGGTGGCGGGGCTCGAGCTCCGCATCAACGTGCCGCTGTTCGGCGCGCCGTTGCGGTTCATCTGGGCCAATCAGCTCAACGCGTTCGACGACCTCCGGCCGATCGATCAGGAGAACTTCGAAAGCTTCGACTTCAGCATCGGCGTGAGCTTCTGAGGCGGAGCGTTCGCCCCGCGCGCGCGAGCACCGAGGGGTGCCCGGCGGCCGTCGTCGTCGTCGGAAGGCCCTGCCGCCTCGCGCGGATCGACGACGGACACCAACGAGAGCAATGGTCAATCAGAGGATCGAGACATGAGGAAACTCCGCATTCACCCCGTCATCGCCCTTCTGGCGCTCGCCGCCCTGTCCAGCGCCGCGATCGCCCAGGAGGGGGTGAGCTCCGCCAAGATCGGCGTGATCGACGTCGAGCGCATCCTCGAAGAGTCGAGCGCCGGAAAGGCCGTGATCGAGCAGCTCAAGACGCTCCGCGACGAGAAGAGCAACGAGCTCAAGAGCAAGAAGGACGCGCTCGACCAGCTTCGTCAGCGCTACACCGAGAGCCGCCTGACCCTGGCCGAGGACAAGCTGGCCGAGATGGAGAAGCAGCTCGAGGACATGACGATCGAGCTGCAGCGCGCGCAGGACGACGCCCAGCGCGAGATGCAGAAGCGTCAGGCCGAGGCGTTCGGGCAGATCGAGACCCGGGTGCTGCCGATCATCAACCAGGTCGGCCAGGAGCTCGGCTTCACGCTGATCTTCAACAAGTTCCAGAGCGGTCTGCTGTTCGCCGCCGACAACGTCGACATCACAGACGTCGTCATCCAGCGTTTCGACCAGGGATCCTGAGGTCGAGTTGAGCCCTGTTCGCCTCGGCGATCTCGCCGCGATGGTGGACGGCGAGCTGATCGGCGATCCCGAGCGTGCGATCGATGCGGTGCGTCCGCTCGACGTCGCCGGGCCGGGCGACCTCTCGTTCCTGACCCATCCGCGCTACCGGGGCCTGGCCGAGTCCTCCAGAGCGGCCGCTCTGCTCCTCTCTCCGGAGGCACGGGGGCTCGAGACCGAGGCCGACCTGCTGGTGTGCGCCGACCCCTACCTGGCGCTGAGCCGCATCCTCGACCACGTGCATCCGCGCCCGGTCGTCGAGCCCGGTGTTCACGCCACCGCGGTCATCGGCGAGGGAAGCGAGGTCGATGCCACGGCCTCGGTGGCGCCGTACGCCGTGATCGGCGAACGCTGCCGCGTGGGCGCGCGCGCCCACATCGGGCCGCACGTGTCGATCGGCCCCCTCTGCGAGATCGGCGACGACGTCGTCCTCCACGCTCACGCCGTGCTCTACGACCGCGTGAAGGTGGGCGCGCGTACGGTGGTGCACGCGGGCGCCATCCTCGGCGCCGACGGCTTCGGCTATGCCACGCACGGCGGCGCCCACGTCAAGGTGCCGCAGGTGGGCTCGGTGGTGCTCGAGGAGGAGGTCGAGATCGGCGCCAACTCGGCGGTCGATCGCGCGACTTTCGAGGCGACCCGGATCGGCGCCGGCACCAAGCTCGACAACCTGGTGCAGGTGGGCCACAACGTCCAGATCGGGGAGGGCTGCCTGCTCTGCGGCCAGGTCGGCATCGCGGGCAGCGCCAGGATCGGCGACCGGGTGGTATTCGCCGGGCAGTCGGGAGCGGCCGGCCACCTCGAGATCGGCGACGACGTCCAGGTGGCTGCCCAGGCCGCGGTTCTCGGCAGCGTCGGCTCCGGCGCCGTCGGGGGCAGCCCGGCGGTCGAGCTGTCGCTGTGGCGGCGGGAGGTGGTGGCGCGGCGCCGGCTCCCCGAGGTCCTGCGCCGGATCAAGCGGCTCGAGGGGGAGATCGCTCGCCTGCGCTCGGCGGCGGCGACCGGCTCGGGTTCGACGGGCGACTGAGCCCCGGTGGGGGCGCGTGCGCGCAGGGGAGGAGAACGGCATGTCCCAAGGACCAGAGCAACCGCCGCTGGATCACCGCTGGATCCGATCGGTCCTGCCGCATCGGTACCCGATGCTGCTGGTCGACCGCGTGATCGAGATCGAGCCGCTGCAGCGGATCGTGTGCCTCAAGAACGTCACCCAGAACGAGGAGTTCTTCCAGGGGCACTTCCCCGGCTTCCCGGTGATGCCCGGCGTCTACGCGATCGAGGCGCTGGCGCAAGCGGCGGGCCTGCTGCTGATGCACGGGCGCCCCGACCTGCGCGGACAGGTGATCTACTTCACCGGGATCGAGAAGGCGCGCTTCCGGCGTCCGATCGTCCCCGGCGATCAGCTGCGGCTCGAAGTCGACGTGCTCCGCCTGCGTGCCGTTCACGCCCGGTTCCAGGCGCGCGCGACGGTCGACGGCGAGCTCGCGGTCGAGGCGATCTGCAGCTCGATGTTGGCCGGAGAGCCGGGGTGAGTGCGCGGATCCACCCGACGGCCGTGATCGACCGCGGCGCCGAGCTCGGCGACGAGGTCGAGGTGGGCCCCTTTGCGGTCATCGGGGCGCAGGTGAGGATCGGCCAGGGATCCCGCATCGGCGCCCACTCGACGATCGAGGGGCCGACGACGATGGGGCCCGGGAACCAGGTCTTCCCGCACGCCTCGATCGGCACCGCCCCGCAGGACCTCAAGTACTCGGGGGAGCCGACCTCGCTCGAGATCGGCGCGCACAACCAGTTCCGCGAGTTCTGCACGATGAACCGCGGGACCGAGGGGGGTGGCGGCGTCACCAGGATCGGCGACGACAACCTGTTCATGGCGGGCAGCCACGTCGGCCACGACTCGCAGGTGGGCAGCCACACCGTGTTCGCCAACTGCGGCACGCTCGCCGGTCACGTCGAGGTCGGCGACTGGGCCGTGATCGGCGCCTTCAGCGCCGTGCACCAGTTCTGCCGGGTCGGCGAGCACGCCTACGTCGGCGGTTTCACGGTGGTGACCATGGACGCGCTGCCGTTCGCGATCAGCGTCGGCCACAAGCCGGTGTGCATGGGGCTCAATCGCGTCGGGCTCAAGCGCCGCGGCTTCGACGACGACGCGTTGCGGCGGCTCGAGGGGTCGCTGCGGCTGCTGACGCGGCCGGGGCTGAACCGGGCCCAGGCCCTCGACCGGCTGCGCGAGGAGACGGCCGAGGCCGGCGACGACAACGTCCGGCGGCTGATCCAGTTCGTCGAGGGGAGCGAGCGCGGCTTCATTCGGGCGTCGCGTCGTGGATCGAGAGGCGCCGCGTGAGCCTGGCGGTCGGGGTGCTCGGCACCGGGGCGCTGGGGCGCCACCACGTGCGGATCCTGTCCCAGCTCGACGGCGTCGAGCTGCGCGGGATCTACGACCCCCGCACCGAGGTCGCGGAGGCGCTGTCGGCGAGCTACGGCGCCCCCGTCGTCGAGAGCGTCGGAGCGCTCTTCGACACGGTCGAGGCGGTGGTCGTCGCGGCGCCCACCGTCGAGCACGAGCGCCTGACCCTCGAGGCTCTCGGCAGGGGCCTCCACGTGCTGGTGGAGAAGCCGATGGCGTCGAGTCTGGAGGAGGCGGACCGCATGCTGGACGCGTGCGGGGACCGGGTGCTGGCGGTCGGCCACGTCGAGTTCTACAACCCGGCGGTCCAGCGCCTGCTCGGCCACGTCGACGAGCCAAGGTTCCTCGAGATCGAGCGCATCGCGCCGTTCTCTCCGCGCAGCCTCGACATCGACGTCATCCTGGACCTGATGATCCACGACCTGCAGATCGTCCACGCGCTGGACCCGAGCGCCATCGAGGAGGCGCGCTCGGTGGGCATCGCGGTGCTGTCCGAGCAGGTCGACATCGCCAATGCCCGCCTGCAGCTCGCCTCCGGCTGCGTGGTGAACCTGACGGCGTCGAGGGTCTCGGATCAGAAGGTGCGGCGGCTGCGCGTCTTCGCCAGCGACAGCTACCATTCGCTCGACTATCAGGAGCAGACGATCAAGGGATTTCAGCTCGAGCCTGGAGCGGGGGGCGCGCGCCGCATCGTGCCGGCCGATCTCGAGGTGGAGAAGGCGGAGCCGCTGCGGGCAGAGCTCGAGGCGTTCGTCGCCCGCTGCCGCGGCGAGCGAGCGCCTCTGGTCGACGGCGAGGCGGGGCGGCGGGCGCTGGCGACGGCGCTGACCGTCGCTTCGGGCGTGGCGGCTTCGATGCGGGCTCGGAGCGGGGCTCTCGAGGGGGTTGCGAAATGACCGACTACCGGATCGGCGTGATCGGAGGCAGCGGCCTCTACCAGATGGAGGGGCTGGTGGTGAAGGAGATGCGGACGGTGGAGACGCCGTTCGGTCCACCCTCCGATCCGTACGTCCTGGGCGAGATCGGCGGACGCGGCGTCGCCTTCCTGGCGCGCCACGGGGCCGGGCACCGACTGATGCCGAGCGAGCTCAACTACCGCGCCAACCTCTATGGCTTCAAGACGCTGGGCGTCGATCGCCTGATCTCGCTCTCGGCGGTCGGATCGATGAAGCTGGAGTACGAGCCGACCCAGATCGTGGTCGTCGACCAGTTCATCGACCGCACCCGGCACCGAGCCGATACCTTCTTCGGCGAGGGTCTGGTGGCCCACGTCTCGCTGGCCGATCCGGTTTGCCCACAGCTGGTGCCGCTGTTCGCGGCCTCGGCGCGCGCCGCCGGTGCGGTCGTCCACGAGGGCGGAACCTATCTGTGCATGGAGGGACCGCAGTTCTCGACCCGCGCCGAGTCGAGGCTGTATCGATCCTGGGGTGTCGACGTGATCGGGATGACCAACCTGACCGAGGCGCGCCTCGCTCGCGAGGCCGAGATCTGCTACGCGACGCTGGCGCTGGTCACCGACTACGACTGCTGGCACGACGAGGAGGCCGACGTGTCGGTGACGTCGGTGCTCGAGGTGCTCGGGCTGAATGCTCGCACCGCGCAGGCGGTCGTCGCCGAGATCGTCCGGCGGCTCCCAGCCGAGGCGCCCTCCGGCTGCCCCTGCTGCGGCGCTCTGGAGCAGGCGCTGATCACGGCGCGCGACCGCATCTCGCGCGACGCGCTCGAGCGCCTGCGCCCGCTGGTCGGCCGGGTCCTGGACTGACGTCGCCTAGCCCTCCATGCGAGTCCTGCTGACCAACGACGACGGCTATCTGGCCGACGGCCTGCGCCTGCTCGCGGCCGAGGTCGCCTCCTGGGCCGAGGTCTGGGTGGTGACGCCGGACCGGGAGCGCAGCGGCAGCGGCCGCTCGATCACCCTCTACCAGCCGCTGCGTCTCACCGAGCTGGATCCGTCGCCGGCGCCTGGCCGCTGGCATCTTGCCAACGGAACGCCCGCCGACTGCGTCAACCTCGCTCTCCATTACCTGCTGCCCGAGAAGCCTCCGGACCTGGTGGTCTCGGGCATCAACCACGGGCTCAATCTCGGCGACGACGTCAGCTACTCGGGGACGGTGCAGGCGGCGTGCGAGGCGCACCACTTCGCGGTGCCGGCCGTCGCCCTCAGCCAGGAGCTGGGGGGGCGCTCGATGGAGGAGTCGGCGCGACTGTGCTCGAAGCTGCTGCGGGCGGTGACGGAGGACGGCTGCCCCCGCCGGCTCCTGCTCAGCGTCAACATCCCGGCGGGGCCGCTGCTCGGGATCCGCCTCACCCGTCTCGGCCGGCGTGTCTACCGCGACGTCGTGGTCGCCAAGACCGACCCGCGAGGGGTCGCCTACTACTGGCTGGGCGGCAAGCCGCAATGGGAGGACGATCCCGGAACCGACCAGGAGGCCGTGCTCAGCGGCTACGCTTCGGTGACCCCCTTGCGCACCGTCAGCACCGACGTCGAGATGTTCCCCGAGCTGGAGGGTCTGGTCGCCGATTCCTGGGGCACGCTGCTGGAATGAACGCCGCCGCCGACTCCCGCTTCCGCTACGCGCAGGCGAGCCTCATGCGCGTGCTGCGCGAGCGCCGGGGCATCCGCGACGAGCGGGTGCTCGACTCGATGCGGCGCGTTCCCAGGCATCTGTTCGTGCCCGAGCACCTCGTGCCGCAGGCCTACGAGGACTTCGCGCTGCCGATCGGAGCGGAGCAGACGATCTCGCAGCCCTACATCGTGGCCCGGATGACCGAGGACCTGGCGGTCGGTGCCAGCGACTCGGTGCTCGAGATCGGCACCGGCTCCGGCTACCAGACGGCGATCCTCGCCCACCTGGCGCGGGTGGTCTACAGCATCGAGCGGATCGGCTCGCTCGCGACCGAGGCGATCCGGAGGATTCGGGAGCTCGGGCTGACCAACGTCAAGATCCTGGTCTTCGACGGCACCGTGGGATACAGCGAGGCCGCGCCCTTCGATCGCATCCTGGTCACCGCCGGCGCGCCGGCCGCGCCCGCGAGGCTGCTCGAGCAGCTCGGCTGCCCCGGTCGGATGGTAATCCCGGAGGGGAATCGAGGCGAGCAACAGCTCGTGCTCTACGAGAAGGACCGGCTGGGAGAGCTGGTGCGCCGGGTCGGCGATCCGGTGGCGTTCGTCCCCCTGATCGGGCGTGAGGGCTGGCCGGCTTGAGTCCGTCCTGGAGGAGAGGATGCAGCACGATCTCAAGAGACACATCCGCACGGTGCCCGACTTCCCCAAGCCCGGCATCCTGTTCTACGACATCACGACGATGCTCAAGGACCCCAAGGGGCTGCGCGAGACGGTCGACCGGTTCGTCTGGCGCTTCGTCGGCGACGAGGTCGACAAGGTCGTCGGCATGGAGTCCCGCGGGTTCATGTTCGCCCCGCTGGTGGCGTGTGCGCTGAACGCGGGCTTCGTGCCCGTGCGCAAGCCCGGCAAGCTGCCGGCACCGACCCGCAGCCAGGCCTACCAGCTCGAGTACGGCACCGACGCGCTCGAGATGCACCTCGACGCGATCGAGCCCGGAGACGACGTGCTGATCGTCGACGACCTGCTGGCGACGGGCGGCACCGCAGAGGCGACCGCGCGCCTGGTCGAGGCCGGCGGGGGCGCAGTCGTCGGCTTCGGCTTCGTCGTCGAGCTGACCTTTCTCGACGGTCGGCGTCGCCTCGACGGCTACCGCGTGGAGGCGCTCATTCAGTACGACGAGTGACCTCGGCCAGTGATAGCCTGATGGCGTTTCTCCGCGCCGCCGTAGAGCGGCAGCCGATCATCGCGTAGGGATCCGTACGAGACCCTCCTCCTCTTGCATTCCCGCGGCTGTAGCTCAGCTGGATAGAGCACAGGATTCCTAATCCTGGGGTCGCAGGTTCGAGTCCTGCCAGCCGCACCACCTCGCGCGTCGAACGACCGCTTCGAGCCGGAGCCTCTCATGCTGGAACGAGCCGCCCAACAGCTGAACCACCCGGCGCTGATTGTCCTGTACCTCTACACCCTGTCGGTGGTCTACGTCCACTTCCGGGGAAAGGTGCGTCTGAGGTTCGCGCGCCAGTTCACCGAGCACTCCGGCATCCTCGCCCCCTACAACTCGCTGATGTACCTGTTCTCGGCGGTGCCCAAGGATCCGATTCTCGACAGCGGCGACTTTCCGGAGCTGCAGCCGCTGCGCGACAACTGGGAGACCATCCGCGACGAGGCGAAGCAGCTCTGGGAGGGGGATCGCATCCGCCCCTCCGAGAAGCACAACGACCTCGCGTTCATGGCCTTCTACAAGCGGGGCTGGAAGCGCTTCTATCTCAAGTGGTACGACGATCCCATGCCCTCCGCCGAGGCCACCTGCCCGAAGACCGTCGAGCTGGTGCAGTCGATCCCGTCGATCAAGTCGGCGGCGTTCACGCTGCTGCCGCCGGGGAGCATCCTGGGCAAGCACCGCGACCCCTTCGCCGGCTCGCTGCGCTACCACCTCGGGCTGATCACGCCCAACTCGGACGCATGCTCGATCTGGGTCGACGGCGTGCAGCACTCGTGGCGCGACGGCAAGGACGTCGTGTTCGACGAGACCTACGTCCACTGGGCCGCGAACAACACCGACGCCACCAGGATCATCCTGTTCTGCGACCTCACCCGGCCCCTGCACACGCCGGTGGCGCGGGGCCTCAACTGGCTGGTCACGCGCTTCGTCATCCGAGCGACCAAGAGCCAGAACGAGGACGGCGAGAAGGTCGGCCTCCTCAACCGGCTCACCCCCGCCATCTACGGCGCGCGATCGAAGATGCAGGCCTTCAAGGGCCGCAGCCGAAAGACCTACTACGGGCTCAAGTGGGCGATCCTCGGCGGCCTCGCCGGCAGCCTCGTCTACGTGGTCCTCATCCGTCCGCTGGACCTGTTCTAGGATAAAGAGATATGAGTGGACTCACCCGCCAGGAGATGAAGCGCGACGAGGTTCGCGAGTGGATCGTCGTCGCCATCGACTGGATCGCCGACCACGTCAAGGTGCTGTTCGCCGTCCTCGGCGGCCTGATCGCTCTCGGAGTCGTCCTGGCGCTGGTCTTCCAGTTCCTGGGCAACCGCGCCCAGCGCGCGCAGGAAGAGCTGGCGGAGGCGATCCGTTTCTACACCGCGCCGATCGACGCTGCGACCCCGGATCCGGACGACGCCAAGAATCCAGTGTTCGCCAGTGAAGCCGACCGCGGGGCGCGCGCCGAGCCGATTTTCGAGCGCGTCCACGAGCGCTTCGGCTCGACCGCGGCAGGCCGCATCGCGGGCGCCTACCTCGGCGAGATCGCGGCCAGCCGGGGGGACTTCGAAGCCGCCCGCCAGCACTGGCAGCGCTACCTCGAAAAGGACTCTCAGAGCGCTCTCGCGGCGACCGTCCGTCTCGATCTGATCTCGCTCGAGCGGCAGACCGGCGCCGGCGAGCAGCTCGCCGCCGACCTGCGCGACGCGATCGAGAGCGGTTCCTGGAGCGTTCCCAGCGACGTGCTGCTGTGGGAGCTCGGCCTAACGCTCGAGCAGCAGGGCCAGCCGGATGAGGCGCGCGACGCCTTTCAGCGCCTGGTCGACGAGCACCCGACCTCGGCCTACGCGACGCGAGCAAGGGAGAGAATCGGCGACGCGGCGTGAGTGTCTACCGCATCCTCGATCGCAAGCGCGAGGGTGAGCGGCTGGTCCCCGACGAGATCGCCGCAGTGGTCGAAGGAGCGACGAGCGGCGCTTTGGGCGACGCCGAGCTCGCTGCGTTTCTGATGGCCTCCGCCATCAGGGGGCTCGACCGGGACGAGACCGCTGCCCTGGTCGTCGCCATGCGCGACTCCGGCGAGCTCTGGGAGCTCGCGCGGGAGGTTCCCGGCGTGGTCGACAAGCACTCCACCGGAGGAGTCGGAGACAAGGTCTCGTTGATCCTGGGCCCGCTGCTCGCGGCCTGCGGAGTCCCGGTCGCGATGCTAACCGGCCGTGCGCTCGGGCACACCGGCGGCACCGCCGACAAGCTCGAAGCGATCCCGGGGCTGTCTCTCGATCTCGACCGCGATCGTTGCCTGGAGCTGCTCGAGACCGTCGGCCTCGCCATCGGCGTGGCGACCGCCGAGGTGGCGCCGGCCGACCGCCGGCTCTACGCCTTGCGCGATCGCACCGGCACCGTGCGCTCGCTGCCGCTGGTGGTCGCCAGCATCCTCTCCAAGAAGCTCGCGACCGGCTGCGCCGGGATCGCCTTCGACGTCAAGAGCGGCGAGGGGGCCTTCTTCTCCGATCCGGCGGAGTCTTCGGAGCTGGCGAACCGGCTGGTCTCCTCGAGCGTAGAGCTCGGCTGCCCGGCTTGCGCCCTGGTGAGCGACATGAGCCAGCCGCTCGGGCGGTGGATCGGCCACGCCGCCGAGGTCGAGGAGTCACTCGAGGTGCTCTCGGGCGGGGGCGACGGCCGGCTGCGGGAGCTCACCCTCGAGCTGGCGGCCGCCGCCGCGGACTTGGTCGGCGCGGGAGCGGACCGGCTGGCGCTCGAGCGGGCGCTCGACGACGGCTCCGCTCGCACCGCGTTTCTGAAGTGGGCGCGGGCCCAGGGCGCGAAGCCGGCATGGTGCGCGCGTCCCCAGCTCGAGCTCGGCGCAGTGGCGGTCGACGTGCCGTCCGAAGCCGACGGGGTGGTCGCCGGCATCCGCACCCGGGAGCTCGGATTGCTGCTTCAGCAAGCCGCACGGCCACACGGCGACGCCATCGATCACCGCATCGCCATGCGCGTCGAGCGGCGCCTCGGTGAGCAGGTCGGCGCCGGCGAGCCGCTCGCCACGCTGCGTCTGACGGCGGCGGACCCCGGACTGGCGCGCAGCATCGGCGCCTGCTTCGAGGTCGTTCCGGTCGACTCGGCGGTACGCCGCGAGACGCCACCGCTGATCCGTGAGCGCATCGGCTCGGCCGCCCGCGACGGGTAGGATCCCGCATCGTGGAAGCGGTCATTCTCGCGGTGGGAACCGAGCTGCTGGGGTCGGACCGGTTGGACACCAACTCGCTGGTGCTGACCGCCGCGCTCGAGGCGCGCGGCTGGCGGCTGGCGCGCAAGTGCGCAGTCGCGGACGACCTCCGCTCGATCAGTCTCGAGCTGGCGCGGGCGGCAGAGGATGCCGATCTGATCCTGGTCAGCGGTGGGCTGGGGCCGACCCGTGACGATCTGACCCGCGAGGCCGTCGCCGCCTTCGCGCAGCGACGCCTGGTTCTCGATCGGACCGTGCTCGAGACGATCGAGCAGCGCTACCGCTCGTTCGGCCATGTCATGCCCGAAACCAATCGCAAACAGGCCGAGGTGATCGAGGGCGCGCGGGTGCTGCCCAACCCGGCCGGCACCGCGCCCGGTCTCCACCTGAACGTGGAGACCGCAGGCGCGCGGCGGGTCGATCTGTTCCTCTTCCCCGGGGTGCCGCGCGAGCTGTGGGTGCTGACCCGCGAGGCGCTGGAGCCTTGGCTCGACGCTCACGAGGGATCGCTCCCGCGCCGGCGCCAGCTCGAGCTGAAGGTGGCGTGTCTTCCGGAGTCGCTGGTGGAGGAGCGGATCGCGCCGGTCTACGACATGCTGGGTCACGACCAGGTCTCCGTGCTCGCCAGCCCCGGAGACATCCGGATCCGGCTGCGGCCGCCGGCGGCCGCCGGTGACGCTGGCGACGCCGCCGACGCGACCGACCAGGCTCTCGGCAACGCTCTCGACCGAGCGGTCGAAGCGGTGCGTGCCGGCGTCGGCGACGCGCTCTACTCAGAGAGGGGAGAGGATCTCGAGAAGGTCGTCCTCGACCTGCTGGTCGCGAACGAGCGCAGCCTCTCGGTCGCCGAGTCCTGCACCGGCGGGCTGGTGGCTGAGCGCCTGACGGCCATTCCGGGCTCGAGCGCGGCGTTCGTCGGGGGCGGGATCGTCTACTCGAACGCGCTCAAGTCGACGATGCTGGGGGTCGACGAGGCCGCCATCGAGAGCCACGGCGCAGTGTCGCGCGAGGTCGCGATCGCGATGGCGAGAGGAGCCGTGCGGCGTTTCGGCTCCGATCTCGCGATCGCGGTCACCGGTGTGGCGGGACCCGGGGGCGGGAGCGACGAGAAGCCGGTGGGCACGGTCCACCTGGCGCTGGCCACTTCCGACGGCGCTCACTGGCTGGGGGTGAGGTTTCCGGGGGACCGGGAGCGGATCCGACGCCAGGCGAGCCAGCTGGCCCTCGAGATGGTCCGCCGGCGCCTGCTCGGCCTGCCGGTCGAGAGCTACTGGCAGTCCTCGGCGCCCGGCGAGGCCGAGAGGTGAGCGGCGTCGACGGGTCGTGGGCGATCGGCGCGCTGGTGGTCGCCGCCGGCTACCTGCTCGGCTCGATCTCGTTCAGCATCCTGATCGTGAGGGTGCTGCTGGGAATCGACATCCGAACCGTCGGCAGCGGCAACGCCGGCGCCACCAACGTCCTGAGGGTCGCCGGCAGAGGACCCGCGCTCCTGGCCTTGCTGCTCGATGCGGGGAAGGGGGCCGCGGGGGTCGCCATCGCCCGCGGTCTCGACGTCGGGATCGTCCCCGAGTCGCTGGTGGGGGTCGCCGCGGTGGCCGGCCACATGTGGCCGATCTACTTCGGCCTGCGCGGCGGCAAGGGGGTGGCGACGGCGGCGGGGACGCTGGCCCTGCTGGTGCCGCTCGCCGCCGCCGCCGCCTGCGCTCTGTTCGTCGTGGTGGTGGCCTGGAAACGGTACGTCTCGCTCGGCTCGGTGGTCGTCGCGACGGCAGTTCCCCTGATCGTTGCGGCGCTCGGGCTCGCCGGGCACTACCCGCCCGGAGAGCGAGGATGGCTGACTGCCGCCTGCGCCGTGATCGGCGGGCTCATCCTGATCAAGCACCGCGCCAACGTCCGGCGGCTGCGTGCGGGCAACGAGCCGAAGCTCGGCCGCGGGAAGGCGGCGGCTCCGGCGCCCGGGGGGGCGGAGTGAGCGCGCCCGCGATCGGCGTCCTCGGCGCCGGCTCTTGGGGCACGGCACTCGCTGTCCACTGGGCGAGGACCGGCCACCGGGTCCGGCTCTGGGCGCGCTCGCGGGAGATCTGCGAAGCCATCGAAGCCGGCGAGAACGAGCGCTACCTACCCGGAGTGGCGATTCCCGACGCGATCGAGGCGAGCCACGACCTGGCGGCGATGGACGACTGCGATCCGCTGGTCATGGTCGTGCCGTCGCACGGCTACCGCAGCGTGCTGCGCGAGCTGCTGGAGCGGATTCGGTCGAGGCGGCCGAGGATCGTGGTGTCGGGGACCAAAGGGGTCGAGGTCGACAGCCTCGATCGGATGAGCGAGGTGACTGCGGAGGAGGGCGAGCGAGCGGGGCTGGAGCTCCGCTTCGCGGCTCTTTCGGGGCCCAGCTTCGCGGTCGAGCTGGTCGCCGACTCGCCGACCGCTGTGGTGATCGCGGCAGAGGAGGAGGAGCTGGCGACCGAGCTGCGCTCGCGGCTGGCGACCCGGACCCTGCGCCTCTACTCCTCGCGCGACGTGGTCGGCGTAGAGATCGGAGGCAGCGCCAAGAACGTCGTGGCGATCGCGGCCGGCGCGGTCGAGGGCCTGGGGCTCGGCCACAACACTCTGGCGGCGCTGATCACGCGCGGCCTCCACGAGATCACGCGCCTCGGCGTCGCCTGCGGCGGCCTCGAGCGGACGCTCGCCGGCCTCGCCGGCCTCGGGGACCTGGTGCTGACCTGCACGGGGGGCCTGTCGCGCAACCAGCAGACCGGCCTGCAACTCGCCCAGGGGAGGTCGCTGGACGAGATTCGGCACGCCACCGGAATGGTCGCGGAGGGCGTACGCAACTCGCTGTCGATCGCGCGGCTGGCCGAGCGCAAGGGGATCGAGATGCCGATCACGGCGCAGATGGTGGAGGTGCTCTATCAGGGCAAGGCGCCACGGCACGCGCTCGAGGAGCTGCTGGGGCGGGATCTCAAGTCGGAGAGCGAGCTGTGAGCTACGATGCCCGGCCAACCGTCGCCGGCCCGTCTGGAACGGAGAGAGAGATGACCGGTATCGACGCTCGTTCCCAGCCATCGGACCAGCAGACCGTTCTGGTGCTCGATTTCGGGGGGCAGTACACCCAGCTCATCGCCCGACGCGTGCGCGAGAACCGCGTCTACTGCGAGATCCATCCCTTCGACGTGCCGGCGGAGGAGATCGCGGCACGTCGTCCGATCGGCATCATCCTGTCCGGGGGGCCCGACTCGGTCTACGCCGAGGGCGCGCCGGTGGCCGACCGGTCGATCTACGACCTGGGCGTGCCGATCCTGGGGATCTGCTACGGCATGCACCTGCTGGCGCAGGGCACGGGGGGCGCGGTCGAGGCCTCGTCCGAGCGCGAGTTCGGTCGTACCGAGATCGACGCCGACCCGGAGTCGCGACTGTTCGAGGGGCTCGAGGAGCGCCAGACGGTGTGGATGAGCCACGGAGACAAGGTGGCGTCGCTGCCGGAGGGCTTCCGCACCATCGGCTCGACGCCGAGCTGCCCGATCGTCGCCTTCGAGAACCCCGAGCGGGGCGCCTTCGGCATCCAGTTCCACCCCGAGGTCACCCACACGGTGGAGGGGGGCGAGATCCTGCGCAACTTCCTCTACGGCGCCTGCGGGGCACGCGGAGAATGGCGCATGGCCTCGTACCTCGACGAGGCGATCGGAGCCATCCAGGAACGGGTCGGCCACGACCGGGTGATCTGCGCGCTCTCCGGCGGGGTCGACTCGGCGGTGGTGGCCAGCCTCCTGTCCAAGGCGGTGGGCGAACGGCTGACCGCGGTCTTCGTCGACAACGGGGTGCTGCGCAAGGGGGAGCGCGAGCAGGTGGAGCACAGCCTGCGCGATGGCTTGCGACTGCCGGTGCGGGTGGTCGACGCACGCCAGCGGTTCCTCGATGCGCTGCGTGGCGTCGCCGACCCGGAGCACAAGCGCAAGACGGTCGGTCGGGTGTTCATCGAGGTCTTCGAGGAGGAGGCGTCGAAGCTCGAGGGGGTGCGCTTCCTCGCCCAGGGTACGCTCTACCCCGATGTCATCGAGTCGGTGTCGGTGAAGGGGCCGTCGGCGACGATCAAGACCCACCACAACGTCGGCGGGCTGCCCGAGACGCTCGGCTTCGAGCTGATCGAGCCGCTGCGCTTCTTGTTCAAAGACGAGGTTCGCCAGCTCGGGCGCGAGCTCGGCCTCCCCGAGGAGTTCATCCGCCGTCACCCGTTCCCGGGCCCGGGGCTCGCGGTGCGGGTGCTCGGCGAGGTCACTCCCGAGCGCGTCGCGGTCTTGCAGGAGGCCGATGCGATCCTGCTGCACGAGCTGCGCGAGGCCGGCTACTACGACAAGGTCAGCCAGGCCCTGGCGGTGCTGCTGCCCGTGCGCAGCGTTGGCGTGATGGGCGACGGGCGGACCTACGAGAACGCGGTGGCTCTGCGCTGCGTCGAGACCGAGGACTTCATGACCGCCGACTGGAGCGCGCTCCCGCACGAGCTCCTGGGGCGGATCGCGGGCCGGATCGTCAACGAGGTGGCGGGCGTCAACCGAGTGGTTTACGACATCACCAGCAAGCCGCCGGCGACGATCGAATGGGAGTAGGTCGTCAGCTCAACGGCCAGGGCACCTTCGGCGGCGGCGCGGCGGGGTAGGCGAGGAAATAGCCTTGGCCGTAATCGGCGCCGCCATCACGCACGAGGTGGAGCTCCTCGGCGTTCTCGATCCCTTCGGCCACCACCTTCGCGCCCATCTGGTGGGCGAGGTGGACGATCGACCGCACCAGCCGGAACTGGCGCGAGAAGGGTTTGATCCCGGCGATCAGCTTGCGGTCGAGCTTGATGATTGCGGGGCGCAGATCGGCGATGTACTTGAAATTGGAGTACCCGGCGCCGAAGTCGTCGATGGCGAGCAGGATACCCCTCGTGCGCAACTCGTCGAGGATGAAGTGGCATTGGTCGAAGTAGTGGAGGGGCGTCGACTCCGTGATCTCGAGATAGATCGGGTGGCGGTGCCGGAAGATCGGATCGTCGGGACGAACCAGGAACCCCGCGTCGAACTCCTGCGGGACGATGTTGATCCACACCGCGGTGTCGGACGAGCCGGCCAGCGCGAGAGAGCGCAGCTCCCGACCCAGCTCGCCCATCCGACCGGCGCGAATCGCGGCCGAGATCAGCTCCAGCGGCCCCTTCAGGTGCGGCGACTGTGAACGGGCCAGGGCCTCGTTGCCGACCGCTCGACCGCTGGCCAGGTCGACGATCGGCTGGTAGACCACGTGGTACTGCCGCTGCGCCAGCACCTCCTCGATCGGATTCTGCTCGTCGACCGCCGGCTCCGGCGCGCGGAGAAGATGGCCGCTCACGCGTTGCGATCTCGGTCGGCGCCGGTCGGGTTCACTTCGGTCTCTCGTTTTTTTCGAATGGGTCGCTTCGTTTTTCGTTCAAATCTGTTCTCTCGTCTCTGTTCTCTCGTCGAGGCGGCCCATTCCTGCCGCTCTTGCGTCGATCTATTTTTTCGTGAACGGCAGGCACCTCTTTTCTTCGCTCATTGCCGCCGGACCTTTTCTTTCGATCTCGCCTCTAGCGATCCCCGCCCGGTCCTTCGCGGCGCCGGAACTCGGCGGGACCGAGATCGAGGAGACGGTTCATCGCACGGCGCAGCGAGCGGGCGTCACTGAAGCCGACCTCGAGGGCGATCTCCTCCGCCAAGAGACTGGTATCGCGCAGGAGTTGGAGCGCCTGGCTGACCCGGAGAGCGGTACGCCAGTCGCGAAACGACACGCCGACGACCCGGCTGAAGTAGCGGCTGAAGGAACTCTCCTCGAGCGCAGCAGCGCGCGCAGCGGTTTCCAGGGTCAGGCTCTCGAGATGATCCTCCAAGGGCAGGAGCCGGCACAGGCGGTGATCCTCGGCGAGGACGGACTCCCACTCGTCGACCCGCTGGAGAAAGGAGTCATTGTCATCATTGGAAGGGTCGGCATCATGGGAAGGCTCGCCCGAGCGGGTCGTCACCGCGCCTCCCACCGCGCTCCACGGCGGATTCCCGCTGCCGATCACTCAGTGGTCCTCGACCTCACCCGAAGCCGACTGCCGAGGCCACCGCCCCGTGACGCCATGTTACCTCCTCTTCAAAGAAACCCCGCCTTTTCAAAGAAACCAGAGTGCGGCATGAATCGCAACCTCGAGGACAGCCGCACCGAAAAGGAGCCGCGCCGCAGCTCGTGGCTCAGGCAAGCCACAATCGTTATGATATCGCCTGAGCCAAATTTATGAGAGGACATTACTTTGCGAGCTCGTTCGGCTCGTCGATGCGGAGTCGCAGCCTGTATTGCTGCCTCAGGCAGGCTCGGCTTCGTCGCCGGCAGGCGCCGGAACGGGACGCAGGCGCAACTCGCTGAGCTTCTCGGGCTTCTTGCGCAGGAGCTTCGCGAGGCGCCTGCCCAGGTCGATCTGCTGCTTGGCGGCCGGTTCACGGTCGGAGATCGCCAACCAGCCGCCGGCGACCATCCCGTGGCCTCCGCCCTTGCCCCTCCGCCCGAGCAGCCGGCGCATGAGCTGGGCGGCGTTGGCCCGGGGGTTGCTCGTGCGGATCGAGCAGTAGATCCTTCCCTCGAACTGTCCGGTCACGAGAGACCAGGTCTTGCCCTGCATGCGCAAGAGGAGGTCCGCGATCTCGGGGACGATGTCGGGCTGTCCGACCGCGCCCAGGTGGCTCACGATCAGGGTGTGGACGGTGGTGAGGTTCTCGAGCGCATCGTGCAGTGACGAAAAGTAATGGAGTGGAAGGGGAGGGTTCTGGATCCTGCCGAGCAGACGCTTGTCGGCCAGCTTCAGGAAATGGTCGTAAACCGCGCGATCCGAGCCAGCCGCCTCGCGGGAGAAATCGAGGGTCTCGGAGCGGATGGCGTAGACCACCGCGGTCGCCTCCTTGCGGGTCAGCGGGATTTCGGCGGCGAGGAGGTATTCGGCGACGATCGAGGCGGTCGCTCCGTAGTCGGTGCGGACGTCGACGAAGGGGACGTCGCCGCTCGAGCGGCGGAGCGGGTGGTGGTCGAACACCAGATCGGGCGTGATGTCGTCGGGGAGCTGGTTGTTGCCGGTTCGGGGCTGGGTGTCGACCAGCGCGAAGTGCCGGTAGTTCTTGAACTGGATGTGACGGAGCCGGCTCATCTCGAGCTTGAGGGAGCGCACCATCTCGAGGTTCTCGGCGCGGCCGATGATGCCGCCGTAGGCCAGCGTGGCCCGCTGGGCGAAGTGCTGGCGGAGGAGCTTGACCAGCGCCACGCCGGCGGCGACGGCGTCGGGGTCCGGGTTGTCGTGCGTCAGCACCAGCCATCGACCCCGCGAGGAGGTAGTGATGTGGGTTTCGAGACGGGCGAGCGCCTCGGCGGTGGTCGAAGAGTTCATGGCGCGGGCATTGTAGCGGCGCGTGCTCGGCGGCCGGACGCTGCTAAGGTCGTGCGGCCGTACGGGCCGGCGCCCGTTGGCTCGACCCCTCGACCGCATGATCTCAGAGCTCTTCCGCATCGGTCCGCTCTCGATCAGCCCCTTCGGTGTGATGCTGGTCGTGGCGTTCCTCTGCGCCTACCAGCAGCTTCGCTGGGGGATGCGGGAGCTCGGCGTCGGCGACGAGGAGGACGCCAGCGCGCTGTTGCTCGCCGCCGCGGTCGGCGGGCTGCTCGGCGGCAAGGTCTACTACGCGATCCTCCAGGGGGACTGGCACACGCTGATCGAGCGCGCCGGGATCGTCTTCTACGGCAGCCTGATCGGCGGGGCGGCGGCGGTCCTGCTGGTCGTGCGCTGGCGGCGGCTTCCGGTCTGGAAGCTGGTCGACGCCTGCGCTCCCAGCGTCGCCATCGGGTACGCGATCGGCCGCATCGGCTGTCTGCTGGTCGGCGATGACTACGGCATACCCACGACGCTGCCCTGGGGAATGACCTTTCCCGAGGGTCCGGTCCCGACGACGGCCCAGGATCTCGAGCGCTTCTTCGGCGTCGACGTGCCTCCGGGATACGCCCCAGGCGATCAGGTGCCGGTCCACCCGACGCAGCTCTACGAGACCGTTCTGGCGCTCGGGATCTGGTGGCTCGGACGGCGGCTGGTGCGGCGCGGGCTGGCCCCGGGCCGCGCCGGTCTGATCGTGGTCGGCCTGCTCGCCGTCGAGCGGTTCGGCATCGAGTTCCTGCGCGCCAAGGACGACCGCCTGCTCGGTCCGCTGACCGTGGCGCAGGCGATCAGCGTTGCGATCGTCCTGGTGGTCGTCGGCTTCCTGGTCCTGCGCCGGCCGGCTGCCGCCGCGCCGGAGCCGGCGCCGTCGAGACGATGATGCGGCCTCCGCGGCTGCTCACGATCGCCGGCTCCGACTCCGGGGGCGGCGCCGGGATCCAGGCCGATCTCAAGACCTTCGCCGCGCTCGGCTGCTATGGCATGTCGGCCGTGACCGCGGTGACCGCCCAGAATACGGTCGAGGTGCGCAGCGTTCAGGAGATCGAGCCTGCGGTGATCGCAGACCAGATCGATGCGGTGTTCGAGGACATCGGGGTCGACGCGGTGAAGATCGGAATGCTGTCGAGCACACGAGTGATCGAGGTCGTCGCGGAGCGGCTGGCGGCGCGCCCGCCGACGCCGACCGTGATCGACCCGGTGATGGTCGCGAAGAGCGGCGCCTCGCTGCTCGCCGACGACGCGGTCGAGGCGTTGCGCGAGCTCCTGCTGCCTCGTGCGACGCTCCTGACGCCCAACCTGCCGGAGGCGCGACGACTGACCGGCCTGCCGGTCGAGTCCGTCCCCGAGCGCTACGCCGCCGCCCGCGAGCTGGTCTCGAGCGGCGCCTCGGCCGTCCTGATCAAGGGCGGGCACGCCGCGGGGGAGACGGTGCTCGACCTGCTGTTCGACGGCGAGCGCGTGCACCGCTACGAACATCGCCGCATCGACACGACCAGCGACCACGGCACCGGCTGCACGCTGTCGGCGGCGATCGCGGCCGGGCTCGGCCACGGCCGGACGCTGGTCGAGGCGGTCGCCGACGCTACCGAGTTCCTGCAGGGCGCGCTGGCGCGCGCCTTTCCTCTGGGGGGCGGCCACGGTCCCGTGCACCACTTCCACCGTTACCGGGGAGCCTGGACGTGAGGGTCGGTGTGCGCTCGCTGCTGCTGACCCTGCTGGCGAGCCTGCCCGCCCTGTCCCAGCCCGTTCTGTCGCAGCCGGCAGAGACCCCGGTCTTCTCCGAGGTCGTCGACGTCCGCGTGGTGAACGTGGAGGTGGTGGTCACCGATCGGCGGGGAAACCGGATCACGGGCCTCGGCGCCGACGACTTCGAGCTGATCGTCGACGGCGAGGTGGCGCCGATCGGCTATTTCTCCGAAGTGCGCGACGGCGCCGCCGTCGCCGGCGACGATCCGGCGCGCGCGGTCCCCATCCTCGAGACCGGGCGGCCGGTGGGGACGTACATCCTGCTCTTCATCGACGAGTTCTTCTCGATCACGCGCGACCGCGACCGCGTGCTCGACGCGATCGAGGAGCAGGTCGAGCGTCTCGGGCCCGAGGACCGAATGGCGATCGTGCGCTACGACGGCGACGACCTCGAGATGCTGACCACCTGGAGCCGCGATCGCGCCGAGCTCGCCGACGCGCTGCGCCGCGCGCGCGGTCGCAAGAGCCTAGGCCTCCAGCGCGTTTCCGAGATGCGGCAGGTCCGCAGCGGTCCGCGCGTCGAGTCGATCGCTTTCCTGGGCTCGAGCGGGCTCGCCGCCGAGCTCACGGTCGAGGAGCGCTACTGGGTGGAGCGGCTGATCGACCAGGAGGAGCGCGTGATCGACGCGGCGGTCGCGACCCTGCGGGGCTTCGCCGCGCCGCCTGGTCGAAAGGTCTTCCTGCTGCTCGCCGGCGGGTGGCCATTCGACGCGGCCGAGTACGTCATCGACGATCCGGCGCGATCGACGTTCGACAGCCTGGTGGAGCGTGGGATCGACGTCTGGAGCCCGCTGGTGGACACCGCCAACCTGCTCGGCTACACGATCTACCCGGTCGACGTCCCGGGCCTCGAGACGACGACGGTGGGCGTCGATCAGGCTGCGCCTCGGCAGAGCTTTCTGCAGGAGAACAACGTCCACCACACGCTTCGGCATCTCGCGCGGGAGACCGGGGGCGAGCCGCTGATCAACGCCGAGCGCCTCGAGGCGTTGAACCGCACGAGCGCCGACACGCGCTCCTACTACTGGCTCGGGTTCACGCCCGAACGGCAGGGGGACGATCGGCGTCACCGCATCGAGGTCCGCGTGAAGCGACCGGGGCTCGAGGTGCGTACGCGCGAGAGCTTCTTCGACTTCTCACGGCGGCGCGAGGTCACCCTGGCCGTCGAGAGCGCGCTGCGCTTCGGAGCGCCGCCCAGCGCGCAGCCGTTGCTGGTCGAGGTCGGCCGGGGCGCGCGATCGGGGATCCGCAGGATGACGGTGCCGATCTCGGTCGCGATACCCGCCGGCGCCCTGACCCTGCTGCCCGGCCCCCAGGGGTTCGTCGTTCAGCTCGAGCTGCGAGTGGCGGTGCTCGACGAGGACGGCGCCGCCGCGGACACGCCGGTGGTGCCGCTGACGCTCACGCTGGCCGAGCGACCCGAGCCGGGCGCCCTGCTGCGTTACGACACGGAGCTGACGATGCGCCGCAAGCAGCACGATCTGGTGATCGCCGTCTACGACGTGCCGAGCGGCGCCATCCTCTCCAGCAAGCTCGAGGTGAGCCCGTGAGCGTTGGAACCTGGCTCCGCCGCACAAGTCCTATAATCGAAGCGATGCTGATCGCCGCGATGCGCTGGGTCCGACCGATCGACGCTCTCCGGTGCGGCCTGGGCGCCCTGAGCCTGGCGCTGGCGCTGCATGCCTCGCCGGCGCTCGGGCAGGGCAACAACGGCGAAGGGGCCGCCGGAGACCAGCAGCCGAGCGGCGAGCTGGTCGACGGCACCTTCGTCGACGCGGTCGAGGTCAAGGTCCTCAACGTCGACGTCTACGTGCGCGACAAGGACGGCAACCCGGTGACGGGATTGACCGCCGAAGACTTCGAGATCTTCGAGGACAAGCGGCCGATGCCGATCACCAACTTCTACGAGGTGAGGGAAGGGCGGCGCACCGACGTCGAGGAGGACACCCGCACCCAGCTCGAGAGGATCAAGGCGGATCCGAGCTACGACCCGCGCATCGGGGACGAGCCCGCGGACCAGCGCCTGTACCTGGTGGTCTATGTCGATCACTTCAACGTCCGGCCGCATCATCGCAACCGCGTCTTCCGCCACCTCCGCGAGTTCCTGCGCGACCACGTCGACCGCAACGACCGGGTGATGCTGGTCAGCTACAACCGGTCGATCAAGATCGAGCGCGAGTTCACCAGCGATCCCCAGGTGATCTCGGGCGCGCTGTTCGAGCTCGAGAAGCACACCGGCGGGCGCACCCAGGCCGACTCCGACCGCATCGACCTGTTGCGCGAGCTGCAGTCCGAGCGCAACGACGCCGGGCTGATCCGGGCCCGCGTCAAAATGTACGCCGAGAACCAGTACAACGACCTGCAGTTCACGCTCGACGCGATGCGCGACTTCGTCGCCGGCCTGGGCGGGATCCCTGGCCGCAAGGCGATCCTCTACGTCAGCGACGGGCTGCCGATGCGGGCCGGCGACGACCTCTTCCAGGCCGCCACGGAGCGCTTCCCGGAGGAGCTCAGCTCGCTGCGGATGGAGTCGATGCAGTACGACGCGACCCGCCGCTTCTCGGACATCGCCCGCCTCGCCAGCACCCACCGCGTCGCCTTCTACACCCTCGACGCCTCCGGTCTGATGGGGCGCAGCGATCGCGGCGCCGACGTCGGCTCGATCCAGCAGTCGCCGCTGGTCAACTCGACCTGGGCGGCCAACATGCAGGCGCCGCTGATGTTCCTGGCCGACGAGACCGGCGGCCAGTACCTGGTCAACAGCCAGAACTTCGGCGACGCCCTCGACCGTTTCGCCACCGACTTCGAACACTACTATTCGCTCGGCTACTCGCCGGGTCACGCCGGCTCGGGGCGGCTCTACGACGTCGAGGTGCGGCTCAAGAACCGCAAGGAGCTCAGGGTCTCGGGGCTGCGCTACCGCAACAACTATCGGGACCTGTCGGTCGAGAAGGAGATGGCCGACGGCACCCTCGCCTCGCTCCAGTTCGGCTTCGAGCAGAACGACCTGGACCTCTCCCTGGTCGAACGCGATCTGATCGAGCGCGAGGACGGCACCTACATGATGCACCTCGACCTCCGTGTGCCGATCGGCGAGCTGACGCTGCTGCCGCGACCCGAGTACCACCTCGGCCGCTTCCGGGTGTGGGTGCAGGCGCGCGACCGCAAGGGCAACGTCTCCGACGTCGGGGTCCGGGCGATCGACGTGCGGGTCGAGAAGGAGGACTACGAGAGGGCCCAGAAGATGTACTACACCTATCCCCTGACGCTGCAGGTCGCTCCCGGCGAGCAGCGGATCGCGATCGGCCTGCGCGACGACTTCGGCGGACGGCGAGCCTTCCTCAACAAGCCCTATCGCATCGGGAGCTGACGTCCATGGTCGCAGCGGGTCGAGCGGGTTGGGGAGAGCTGCTGGGCAGGATCGGCCGCTCTGCGGTCGAGCTCTGGCGCGGCGAGCTGGCGGCTCTCCAGAGCGAGCTGGGGGAGAGCTGGCGGGTCCTGTTGCGTGCGCTGCTGCTGTCGGCGATCGCCGGATTCCTGGCGTTCTGGGTGCTCGGATTGTCGTTCGTGGCCATGGTCGCCGCCCTCGCGCTGTTCCTCCCGGTGTGGGCGGCGGCCGCGATCGTGATGGTGGTGACCGGCATCGTTGCCTACCTGGTCTGGCGGTCGGCGCACGCCGGCTTCCGCGAGCTCGAGCTCCCCTGGATCACGATCAGACGCCGCGTCTCGGACCACGTCGTCTGGTGGCAGGACCAGTTGCTGCCGCCCGAGGACGACGCCGCCGCGCCGGGCTCCGACGACGGAGACAGTGACGACGGAGACAGTGACGACGGAGACAGTGGGGTGGAACGATGAGCGGGGATGGAGATCTCCAGGTCCGCAAGCTGCGCGAGGAGCTGGAGGATGCGCTCGAGGAGACGCGGACGGCGATCCGCGAGGACACGGGCCGGATCGCCCGCCGCGCCTGGACGGTGCCCCTGATCGCGGCCGGGATCGGTTTCGTGGCGGCGCTCGGGCTCAAGCTCCGCTCGCGACGGCGCCTGCGCGACTGAGCCTCGCGATCGGGGGACGATATGCTGGACGACCGGGGAGGTCGCTCCTTCTCCGGTGGTGGATCTCTGACGTCGCAAGGGCCCCACGCAGGCAGGCGCCTGCGCTCGCTGCAAGCGCTTGCCGTGACCTCGAGAGGACACGAGCATGACCAAGTGGGAGTACAAGATCATCAACATCCGGAGCGAGAACTACCGTTTGGACCCGGCCGCTGCCACCGAGATGAACCGCTTGGGGAGCGAGGGCTGGGAGCTGGTGTCCATCACTTCGGTCAACTTCAAGACGGGCGCCACCGACAACATCGCGATGACCTTCAAACGCCCGCAGGGCTAGACATGTTCTCGAAATCACAATACGACCTGATCGTCATCGGTGCCGGGCCCGGCGGCTGCGCGGCGGCCGCCGTCGCCGCCCGGGGCGGGCTCGACGTGCTCCTGCTGGAGCGCTCCATGGAGCCTGCGTTCAAGGTCGGTGAGTCGCTGATGCCAGAGACCTACGGGACCTTCGAGAAGATGGGCGCGCTCGAGCGGATGCGCAGCGCGGGTTTTGTCGAGAAGCACAGCGTGCAGTTCTTCGCCAAGAGCGGCAAGGCGTCTGCGCCCTTCTACTTCTCGACCGTCAAGAGCGGGGAGGGGGCGCGCACCTGGCAGGTCCTGCGCTCCGACTTCGATCAGCTCCTGTTCGAGGTCGCCGAGGAGGCCGGCGCCGAGTGCCGGCGCGGCGTCAACGCCCGCGAGCTGGTCACCGAGGGGGAGCGGGTGGTGGGAGTGACCGTCGACGCCGGCGGGGAGCGGGTCGAGCTCGGCTCGAAGGTGTTGATCGACGCCACCGGTCAGAGCGCGCTGGTGTCCCGCCGTTTCGACCTCGGCAGGATCGACTACGGGCTCCAGCACGCCTCGATCTTCACGCACTTCGAGGGAGCGCGGCGCGACTCCGGGATCGACGAGGGGGCCACCCTGGTTCTCCACACCAGCGAAGGGCACACCTGGTTCTGGTTCATTCCGCTTGCCGGCGACGTGACCAGCGTCGGCGTCGTGGGCAGGCTCGACGCCCTGGTCCGCGGCCGCGAGGGCACGCCCGAGGAGGTGTTCTTCGAGGAGGTCGCGAAGTGCCCCGAGATCGCGGATCGTCTCGCCGAGGCCAGCCGCTGCCGCCCCTTCGCGGTGTGCAAGGACTTCTCGTACCGCTGCGAGCGCATGGCGGGCGACGGCTGGGTGCTGGTCGGCGACGCGTTCAGCTTCATCGACCCGGTGTACTCCTCGGGTGTCTTCCTCGCGCTCAAGTCGGGGGAGCTGGCGGCCGAGACCGCGGCCGTGGCGATCGCCGACGGCGACGTCTCCGGTGAGCGTCTCGGGGCCTTCCAATCGGAGCTGGAACGGGCGATCTCGGCCGTTCATCGTCTGGTCCAGGCGTTTTACTCCCGCGACTTCAGCTTCGGCGAGTTCCTGCGGATGTTTCCGCACCTCCAGCGCAGCGTCACCAGGATCCTGATCGGCGACGTGTTCGATTCGAGCTACGACGACCTGTTCCAGGCGATGGAGACCTTCCGGCTCGAGCGCGCGGACACCGTCTCGCTGAGCCCGACGGAGCTCTCCGCCGGCGGCGCGGCCTGATTCCCCACCTCCGCCGACCGTCGATGAAACGCCTCCTCGTCTACCTCCTGATGGGGGCGTTGTACCTGCTGCACAACGACCTGTGGGCATGGAACGACTCGCGGATGGTGCTCGGCCTGCCGGTGGGGCTCACCTACCACGTGCTGTTCTGCTTCGCGGTGGTCGGCGTGATGTGGCTGGCGTTGCGCTGGGCCTGGCCTCGCGACGTCGATCCTGCCGAGGTCGAGCAGCGATGACGTTCGCCGTGGAGCGGCGATGACGCTCGCCGTGGTGATCGCCTATCTCGGCCTGGTCCTCGTGATCGGGGTGCTCAGCCACCGGCTGGCGGCGGTGACCGGCGAGGACTACTTCGTCGCCTCCCGCACGATCGGGCCATTCGTGCTCCTGATGACGCTGTTCGGCACTCACATGACGGCGTTCGCGCTGCTCGGCGCGTCGGCCGAGAGCTACCGGGTCGGGATCGGAGTGTTCTCGCTGATGGCGTCGTCGTCCGCGCTGATGGTGCCGCTGGTGTTCTTCTTCGTCGGCACGCGCGTGTGGTCGATCGGCAAGCGGTTGAGCCTCCTGACCCAGGTGCAGTTCGTGCGCGAGCGGTGGGGATCGGACGCGCTCGGCCTCGCCCTGTTCGTGGTGCTGGTCCTGCTGCTCGTGCCCTACCTGCTGATCGGCGTGATGGGCGGTGGCATCACCCTCGCGGAGGTGACCGACGGGCAGGTGCCGACCTGGGTCGGAGGGCTGCTGGTGTCGGTCGTCGTCGTCGCGTACGTGTCCTACGGCGGTCTGCGCGGAACCTCGTGGGTCAACACCTTCCAGACCTCCCTGTTCATGGTTCTCGGCGCGGTGACGGTTACCGTCATCGTGTCCCGGCTGGGCGGGCTCGAGGCGGCGTTCGCGCGCCTGCGCGAGGCCGAGCCCGCGATGCTGGTGCGCGGCGAGCGCATCTCGCCGATCCAGCTCCTCAGCTACACGTTGATCCCGCTTTCGGTGGGCATGTTCCCGCACATCTTCGTCCACTGGCTGTCGGCGCGCAGCGCCGCCGCCTTCCGGGCGCCGGTGGCGCTCTACCCCCTGTGCATCGCGGTGGTCTGGGTGCCGTCGGTGCTGCTCGGAATCTTCGGCCACCTCGACTTCCCCGAGCTCCAAGGACCGGAGGCGAACTCGGTCCTAGTGCGGATGATCGCGCTGCACGCGCCAGGGATCCTGGGCGGTCTGCTCGGCGCCGGCGTGTTCGCGGCGATCATGTCGTCGCTCGACTCGCAGTCGTTGTCGATCGGCAACATGTTCACCCAGGACGTGGTGCGCCACTACCGGCGACGCGCCGGCCGACCCGAGCTCAGCGAGAGTCAGACGGTGTGGGTCGGCCGGCTGTTCGTGTTCGCGGTCGTGGCGCTCACCTTCGGGCTGTCGCTGGTGGTCAACCGGCGGATCTTCGGTCTCGCCGTCTGGTCGTTCACGGGGTTCTCGGCGCTGCTGCCGATCCTGCTCGCGGGGCTGTTCTGGCGTCGCTCGACGGCGGTCGGGGCCGCCGCTTCGCTGGTCACGGTGGTGGTGACCTGGATCTGGTTCTTCGTGCGGGCCTGGGGGCGGCCGGACTACTCCGTCGGCGGCACCGGCCTCGACCCGGTGGCGGTGGTGTTCGGCGCCTCGGTGCTCGCGATGCTCGTCGGATCGCTGGCCAGCCGCCCGCCCGACGAGGCCGCGATCGAGCGGTTCATGCCTCGATGAGGATCGCCTACATCGCGGCGGGGGCGGGCGGCATGTACTGCGGCAGCTGCATCCGCGACAACGCGCTGGTCGCCGAGTTGCAGCGCCGCGGCCACGATGCGCTGCTGATGCCGATCTACACGCCGCTGCGCACCGACGAGACGAGCGTCGCCCACGAGCGCGTGTTCTACGGCGCGGTCAACGTGTACCTGCAGCAGTTGGTGCCGGTTCTCGGCAGGATGCCCGTGCGCATGCGGCGCTGGCTCGACAACCCGCGGCTCCTCGAGTGGGTGGGGTCGTCCAGCAGCACGATCGACGCTCACAAGCTCGGAGCGCTGACGCTGTCGATGCTGGAGGGGGAGTCGGGGCGCCAGCACGCCGAGCTCGAGTCGCTGGTCGGCTGGCTGCGCGACGAGCTCCGGCCCGACGTCGTCCACCTGACGAACTCGATGCTGCTCGGGTTCGCCCGACGGCTGCGGCGCGAGCTGCCGGACGCCCTCCTGGTGTGCTCGGTCCAGGGTGAGGACATCTTCCTCGACGACCTGCCCGAGCCCTGGCGCGCGCGGGTGCTGACCACGATGCGCGAGCGCGCCGGCGGGGTCGACCGCTTCGTCGCCACCGCCCGTTTCTACGCCGACGAGATGGCGGCCCTGCTCGACATCCCGGCGGAGCGCATGAAGATCGCGCGTCTCGGGATCAACCTCGAAGGGTTCGGCACGCGACCGGGCGAGCCCGAGGAGGGCCCGCTCGCGATCGGGTACCTGGCCAGGATCTGCCCCGAGAAGGGCCTGCACCTGCTGCTCGAGGCGTTTCGCGAGGTGGTGCGCGACCGCGAGCCGGGGTCGGTGGTGCTGCGCGTCGCCGGCTACCTGGGGGGGCGCGATCGCGGGTACCACGAAGGCCTGCGGGAGCAGGCGCGGGAGTGGGGGCTCGACGGTGCGATCGAGTGGCACGGCGAGGTCGATCGCGCGCGCAAGATCGCGTTCCTCGACTCGCTCCACGTGTTCTCGGTGCCGACCGTCTACCGCGAGCCCAAGGGGCTGTCGGTGCTCGAGGCGATGGCGTGCGGGGTGCCGTCGGTGCAGCCGGCGCACGGCGCCTTCCCCGAGCTGCTGGAGGCGACCGGCGGAGGCATCCTGGTCGAGCCGGAGAGCGCGCTGGCGGTGGCCGAGGGCCTGCGCTCCCTCCTCGACGACGCCGAGCGCCGGCGCGAGCTCGGGCAGCAGGGGGCCGAGGGCGTGCGGGCGCGCTACGCGGTCGCTGCGATGGCGGAAGAGACGCTGGCGGCCTACGCATGAGCGAAGGGGGCGATGCGATCCGCAGATTCGTGACCCGCCGGCGGGTCGAGTTCTCGGACACCGACATGGCCGGCATCATCCACTTCTCGCGCTACTTCGTGTACATGGAGACCGCCGAGCACGAGCTGCTCAACGCGATCGGCACCAGTGTCCACACCACGATCGACGGCGTCGCGATCGGCTGGCCGCGCCTGCGCGCGAGCTGCGAGTTCGTGCGTCCGGTGCGTTTCGAGGACACGCTCGAGATCACGGTGACCGTGCGGCGCAAGGGCAGCCGGTCGATGACCTGGGGCTTCGAGTTCGCGCACGAGGGCGAGGTGGTGGCGCGCGGCGAGCTGGTCACCGTCTGCTGCGAGCTGCGCCCGGGCGAGCCGCCGCGGTCGATTGCGATCCCCGAGCCGATCGCCTCCAGGATCGCGGAGGCGACGGTAGAGTGAGACGGCGATGAGCGCAGCACGCGGTGAGCTGGTCCTCGAGGAGGTGACCAAGGAGTACGTCACTCCGCACCACACCATCCGCGTGCTCGACGGGATCAGCGCCCGCCTCGGGCCGGGGATGGCGGTGGTGATCACGGGACCCTCGGGGTCGGGCAAGAGCACGTTGCTGCACATCGTCGGGGCGCTCGAGGTGCCGACCTCCGGTCGCGTGATCGTCGACGACCAGGATCCGCATCGGCTCGCCGAGGCCGAGCTCGCGCGCTTTCGCAACCGCGCCATCGGCTTCGTCTTCCAGGACCACCACCTGCTGCCGCAGTTCGACGTGCTCCAGAACGTGGTGCTGCCGACCATCGCCGGCGGCGGCTCGCCGGGGGAGGGGGCGGCGGATCGCGCCCGCCGGCTGCTCGCCGCGGTCGGGCTCGCCGAGCGCACCTCGCACCGCCCGGCCGAGCTGTCGGGGGGCGAGCGCCAGCGCGTTGCCATCGCACGGGCGCTGATCAATCGGCCGAGCCTCCTGTTGTGCGACGAGCCGACCGGCAACCTCGACCAGCGCACCGCCGACGCGGTCGCCGACCTGCTCTTCGAGCTCCACGCCGAGGAGGGGGGATCGATGATCGTGGTCACCCACAGCCAGGAGCTCGCCGGCCGGTTCGCCCAGGGGTTCGAGCTCGAGCGGGAAGGCCTGCGGCCACGCCGAGGCAGCGGATGAGGGAGATGCTCGACAGCCTGCGCTACTACTGGCGGACCAATCTCGCAGTGATGCTCGCGGCGGCGGTGGCCACCGCGGTGCTCACCGGCGCGCTGCTGGTCGGCGACTCGGTGCGCGGAAGCCTGCGCGACCTGACCCTCGACCGGCTCGGTGCGGTCGATCAGGCGCTGTTGTCGGAGGGCTTCTTTTCCGAGGACCTGGGGGAGCGCCTCGAAGAATCGGCCGCGGAGGTCGACGCGGTGCCCGCCATCCTGCTCCAGGGCGGAGTCACGGCTCCCGATCTGGGGACTCGCGCGTCGAAGGTCAACATCCAGGGGGTCGAGGAGAGCTTCGGGGCTCTCTACGAAGGCGACGCCGCAGCGGCGCTGGTCCTCGATCGCGCGCAGGGGCAGGCCTTCCCCCCGGTGGTCATCAACGAGGCGCTGCGCGCCGAGCTGGGCGCCGAGGTCGGGAGCCAGCTCCTGCTCCAGCTCGCCCGACCGAGCGACGTGCCGCGCGAGTCGCTGATGGGCTCGACCGAGCCCGCCGACGTGGTGCAGCGTCTGCGGGTGCAGGTGCGCTCGGTGCTCCCGGACCGTGGGCCGGGCCGCTTCGGGTTGATGCCGCACCAGAGCCTGCCGTTGGTCGCCTACGTCCCGCTCGCCGATCTGCAGCGCTCGCTGGGGCAGCGCGGACGGATCAACGCCCTGCTGCTGGCGGGTGGGGGAGAGGCGCTCGCGGACGAGGTGCGGAGAAGTCTCGAGGTCGAGGACCTGGGCCTGGTGATCGAGGCGATCGGCGACCACGCTGTGGCGGTCGGCAGCCGCGAGCTGGTGTTGCGCGCGCCGGTGGAGGCCGCGATCGGTCGCGCCGTGAGTGGCCTCGGGGCCCGTTCGATGGAGGTGTCGACCTACCTCGCCAACCGCACCTGGCCCAGGGAGCTGGGAAGCGCCGAGGCCGCGCTCGAGGCCGGGAGGCTGCTTCCTTACTCGACGATCACGGGGCTCGAGCTGCCGCCTCCGGAGCGTCTCGGGGGCCCGGCGATGGGCTCGCTGGTCGGACTCGACGGCGATCCGATCCGCGAGCTCATGCCCGGCGAGATCCTGCTCAACGAGTGGGCGGCGGACGATCTCGAGGTGGAGACCGGCGACTCGGTGGTCGTCGAGACCTGGGAGGTCGGCGAGCGCGAGGAGCTGACCACGCGCACCGCCACGTTCGAGGTCGCCGGAATCGTCGCAATGGACGGTCTCGGCGCGGACCCCGAGCTCACGCCGGACTTCCCGGGCGTCTCCGACGCTCGCGACATGTCGGATTGGGAGCCGACCTTTCCGGTCGACCTGGGCCTGATCCGCGAGCGCGACGAGGAGTACTGGGACCTGTACCGGGGGGCTCCGAAGCTGTTCGTCGGCGTCGAGACCGCGCGCGAGCTGTGGGGGAGCCGCTTCGGCGAGATCACGAGTGTGCGCGTCGAGCTGCCGGCCGGCGGCGAGGAGGCGTTGCGCGGGCGCCTGCTCGCCGAGATCGACCCGCGCGCCGCGGGGCTGTCGGTGCTGCCGGTGAAGGCCCGGGGACTCGCCGCAGCGAAGGGGACGACCGACTTCGGCGGGCTGTTCATCGGCTTCTCGCTGTTCCTGATCGTGGCAGCGTGTCTCCTCGTGGCGCTGTTCTTCCGGCTCGGGACCGAGCGGCGGGGACGCGAGATCGGGATTCGCCTCGCGATCGGCGAGCGGGTGCGGCGGGTGCGCAGGGGCCTGCTCGCCGAAGGAGCGCTGCTGGCCGCGATCGGCGGGGTGCTCGGCCTGGCGCTGGCGGTGGGGTACGGAGCCGCGATGGTCTGGGGGCTGCGGACGCTGTGGGTGGGGGCGGTGGGCGCCCCCTTCCTCGAGCTGCACGTGGGCAGCCTCAGCCTCGCGATCGGCTACGGCGCCTCGCTGCTGGTGGTCGTGCTCGCGATCTGGCGCGCCGTCGGGCGGGAGGCGAGTCGGCCGCCGGTGGCCCTGCTCAAGGGCGCTCGCCGCGACGCGGAGTCGGCGGGTCGCTCGTCGCGCGCGCGGTGGGTGGCGCTGGGCGGGCTGCTGCTGGCCGCGGCCCTGTGGGGGGCCTCGTTCGCGGTCGCAGAGAGCTCGGCGTCAGCGCTGTTCTTCGGCGTCGGCGCACTGCTCCTCGTCGCCGGGCTGGCCGCGGTCTCGCTGTGGATTGGCCGGCCCTCCCAGTCGCTGATCTCGTCGGGCGGCGTCGAGGGCGTGACGCGGATGGCGCGCGCCAACGCCTCGCTCAACCCGGGCCGCTCGCTGCTCAGCGTCGCGCTCGTGGCGTCCGCCTGCTTCGTCATCGTCGCGGTCGGCGCCTATGGCCACCGCTTCGGCGGGGACGAGCGCGACCGCGACACCGGCGGCGGCGGCTTCCAGTGGATCGCCGAGAGCAACGTGCCGATCTTCCACGAGCTCGCCTCGGAGGAGGGTCGCTTCGAGCTGGGAATGGACGCCGAGAGCTCGGCAGCGATCGCCGGCTCGACGATCCTGCCCTTCCGGGTGCTCGCGGGAGACGACGTGAGCTGCCTCAACCTCTATCAGCCGCAGAGCCCGAAGGTGCTGGGCGTGCCGGACGAGATGATCGAGCGGGGGGGCTTCGTCTTCCAGGGTCTGGCGGCGGATGGAGAGGAGCTGGAGAACCCCTGGAGGCTGCTCGAGCAGGACCTCGGCGAGGGTGTGATCCCGGCGTTCGGCGACTACAACTCGGTGCTGTGGATTCTCAAGTCCGGGCTCGGCGAGGACGTGATTCTCGAGGACGAGCTGGGCGGGGTGGTCCGCCTCCGTTTGGTCGGCCTGCTGCGCAAGAGCGTCTTCCAGAGCGAGCTTCTGGTGGCCGAGGACCGCCTCGTCGAGCACTTCCCGAGCGCGGCCGGCTACCGGACCTTCCTGGTCGAGACGCCGCCCGGTCGCGAAGAGGAGGTCGCGAGCGCGCTCGAAGGGGGGCTCGACGACTACGGCATGGACGTCACCGGCGTCGGGCAACGGATCCAGAGCTTCCAGGCGGTCGAGAACACCTACCTCGCGACCTTCCAGCTGCTCGGCGGCCTCGGGCTTTTGCTCGGGACGGTCGGGCTCGCCGTGATCCTGCTGCGCAACGTGCTCGAGCGCGCCGGCGAGCTGGCGACGCTGCGTGCGATCGGCTTCCGCCGTGCGACCCTGGCCTGGACGGTGGTCGCCGAGAACGGCCTGCTGCTGGTGCTGGGGATCGTGCTCGGCGCGCTGGCGGCGCTCGCCGCGGTGTCGCCGCATCTGCGCGGCGATCACGCCCTCGTGCCCTGGGGATCGCTGGCAGCGACCCTCCTCGCGGTCGCGCTGGTGGGGACCCTCGCCTGTCTCGTCGCGGTGCGCCGAGCGATCCGGCTCGACCTGCTGGCCAGCCTGCGCGGGGAGTGAGCGCGCTGTCGATCCCGCGCCTGAAGCGGACGCTGCGTTCCGAGATGCGGGCCCGGGTCGGCGCGCTCGAGCCGGAGCGCGCGAGCGAAGCCGGCCGCGCGGCGGCGAAGCGCCTGCTGGGATTGCCCGAGATCGAGGCGGCGAGTGGACTGCTGGTCTTCCTGTCGTTCGGGTTGGAGATCGACACGCAGCCGCTGATCGAGGAGTGGCAGGCGCGCGGGCGGGCGTTGTTCGTGCCGCGGCTGGTGAGGCCCGGGACGCCGCTCGAGGTCTGCCGCTCTCCCTGCCTGCTCGAGACCTCGTCGTTCGGCATCCGCCAGCCGGTCGCCGAGGTGCCGGGTCTCGGCGGCGCCGAGCTCGAGGCGGAGCTCGACGCGGCGGTCGTTCCCGGACTCGCCTTCGACCTCGAGTGTCACCGTCTCGGCTACGGCGCCGGGACCTTCGACCGGTTCCTGGCCGAGCGCCGGCTGTTCACGGCCGGCTTCGGCTACGACCTGCAGGTGGTCGAGCGGGTCCCGGTGGAGGCCCACGACGTCGCCCTCAGCCGCGTGGTCACCGAGGTGCGGGTGCTGGCACCGCGCGGGAGCTCCACCACGGGCTGCTAGGCTGCCCGGCCGTGTGCGCTTCCCTGAGTGAGTGCCTCGAGCGTCGCCTCGCCGTGGCCGGCGACGCCCTCTCCTCGGCGACCGGTGACCGGCCCGCGCTGGTGATGGTGTGGGCCGGCGAGCCGATCCACGTCCCCGGTGGACACGACCAGACCTTCCCGTTTCGACCGCACCCCGAATACCAGTGGCTCACCGGCTCGACGCGCGCGGGCGGAGTGATCGTCTGGGACGGCTCGTCGGGGGAGTGGACGGGCTTCGTGCGTCCAGTCACCGACGCCGAGCGCCTGTGGGAGGGGGCCTCCGAGGAGGTCGCGGGCGAAGACATCTCGGGCGAAGACATCTCGGGCGAAGACATCGCCGATCTGGCTCGTTGGCTGGGCGCGCGAGACATCGGCTCGGTCTTCTCGCTCGGAGCGCCCGGCGCCGACGACCTCGACCTGCTCGAGACCGTCGTCCCCGGCTTCGACCAGGCCGGGGAGGACGAGCTCGACGCGGTCCAGCAGGCGCTCGACCGGGCGCGCCGCCCCAAGGACCGCTACGAGCTCGGGCTGATCGCGCGGGCGGTGACGGCGACCGCGGCCGGCCACCGCCGCGTCCTCGAGGTGCTGCGGCCCGGGATCAGCGAGCGCGAGATCCAGATCGAGCTCGAGGCCGAGATGTTCCGACACGGCGCCGACGCCACCGGCTACGGCACGATCGTGGGGATCGGCTCCCATGCCGCGGTGCTCCACTTCTCCCCCGGCGCGCGGACCGCGCGGCCCGGCGACCTCGTGCTGATCGATGCCGGCGGATCTGTGGGCGGCTACACCGCCGACGTCACCCGCACGCACCCGGCGGTGCCCCCTTGCGACCGGAGGCAGGCCGACGTCCGCGATCTGGTCGTCGCCGCGCTCGACGAAGGGATCGCCGCGTGCCGCCCCGGAGTCGAGTGGCACGACGTCCACCGCACGTCGGCGCGCGTGCTGGCCCGGGGGCTGGTCGATCTGGGCGTGCTGGTCGGCGAGGTCGAGGGCCTGCTCGAGAGCGAGGCCCTCGCGGTCTTCTTCCCCCACGGCGTGGGGCACATGGTGGGGCTCGGCGTGCGCGACGTCGGCGGCGCGGCTCCCGGCCGCGACAACCCGCGCTGCTGCGGCGTCAACGTGCGCGTCGACCTGCCGCTCGAGCGAGGTTTCGTGATGACGGTCGAGCCCGGCATCTACTTCGTTCCCGCGATCCTCGACGACCCCGAGCGGCGCGAGCGCTTCGCCTCCCAGATTCGGTGGGACCGGGTGGAGGAGCTGCGTCCGATCGGCGGCGTGCGGATGGAGGACGACGTGCTGATCGTGGAGGATGGCGCCCGCAACCTGACCGCCGAGATCCCGCGATAGGGCGATGGGTGTCCTTCGCGCGGCGGTCCTGGTCGCGGGGGCGCTGACCTCGGCTTGCGCGACCGACGCCGGCTTCGACGTCCTGATTCGCGGCGGCCGGCTGCTCGACGGCTCGGGCAACCCCTGGCGCAGAGTCGACATCGGAGTCGAAGCCGACCGGATCGTCGCGGTCGGCGACCTCGGCGACGACCCCGACGCCGCCCGGGCCGCGCTGGTGATCGACGCTTCGGGGCTGATCGTGACGCCGGGCTTCATCGACGTTCACTCGCACGCCGCGGCGGCGCTGGCGACCGCTGAGCTGAGCGATGCACGGCCGTTGCTGATGCAGGGGATCACGACCGTAGTGGTCAATCCGGACGGTAGCGGGCCGACCGACCTCCCCGCCCAGCGGAGAGCGCTGCTCGCCGACGGCCTGGGCGTCAACGTCGCTCTGATGGTCCCCCACGCGGGCGTGCGGCAGGCGGTGCTGGGCATGGAGGATCGGGCGCCAAACGCCGAGGAGCTGCGTGCGATGGAGGAGCTGGTGCGCAGCGGCATGGAGGAGGGAGCCTTCGGCCTCTCGAGCGGCCCCTTCTACGCGCCGGGGAGCTTCGCCACGACCGAGGAGCTGATCGCGCTCGCCCGGGTCGCGGCGGCCGCCGGCGGCGTCTACTCGAGCCACATCCGCGACGAGGCGGACTACTCGGTCGGGGTGATCGCGGCCGTCGAGGAGGTGATCCGCATCGCCGAGGAGGCGGACCTGCCGGGCGTGGTCACCCACGTGAAGGTGCTCGGGCCTCGGGTCTGGGGACTCTCGCGGACGATCGTCGAGCTCGTCGAGCGCGCCCGCGCGCGCGGCGTCGAGGTCTACGCCGACCAGTACCCATACGAGGCCTCCGGGACCGGCATCGTCGGCGCTCTGGTCCCCCGCTGGGCGCAGGAAGGCGGCCACCCGGCGCTGCTCGCGAGGCTGCGGGAGGCGGAGCAGCGGGCGCGGATCCGGGCCGAAGTCGTCGACAACCTCGATCGTCGCGGGGGCGCCGATCGGCTGCTCTTCGCGCGCTATCCGGCGGATCCCTCGATCGAGGGGCGAACGCTCTCCGCGATTGCGGAGGAGCGCGGCGCCCATCCAGCGGATCTCGCGCTCGATCTCCTCGGCGGCGGCGACGCCGGCCTGATCTCGTTCAACATGACCGAGGACGACATCGCGGTCTTCATGCGTCGGCCCTGGACCATGACCGCCTCGGACGGCGGCCTGACCGCCCCGGGCGAGGGGCACCCGCACCCCCGGTGGTACGGGACCTTTCCGCGCAAGATCCGCCGCTATGCCCTCGAAGATGGCGTGGTCGGTCTCGAGGACGCGGTGCGCAGCATGACGTCGCTCTCGGCGGGCGTGTTCGGCATGGCGGATCGAGGCGTGGTGCGTTCCGGCGCGATCGCCGACCTGGTGATCTTCGACCTGGAGAGGATCCGCGACGCGGCCACCTACGAGGATCCGCACCGGCTCGCCGAGGGGGTGGAGTGGGTGCTGGTGGGCGGCGAGGTGGCGGTCGCCGGCGGCGAGCCGACCGGCCGCCTCGCCGGGAGGGTGCTGAGCCGCTGACCTCAGGCGCAGCCCGTCGCTAGCAGCAGCGCGGCGAGCGCTCACTTCAGAGTGCGGTCGAACAGATCGTGGATCCGCCGATACTCGTCGAGCCACGAGCTCGGCTCGCGGAAGGCGTGCGGCTCGACCGGGTAGAACGCGATCCACCAATCCTCCTTCTCGAGCTCGATCAGGCGCTGGACGAGGCGCACCGAGTCCTGGAACAGCACGTTGTCGTCGAGCATGCCGGTGGCGATCAACAGCGGCTTCTCGAGCCCCTCCGCGTACTCGATCGGCGAGCTGCGCTGGTAGGCCTCGGGGTCGACGTCGGGGGTGTTGAGGATGTTCGAGGTGTACGGGTGGTTGTAGTGCGCCCAGTCGGTCACCGGCCGCAGCGCGGCCCCGGCCGCGAACAGGTCGGGCCGGTTGAACAGCGCCATCATGGTCAGGAAGCCGCCGTAGGAGCCGCCGTAGACGCCGACCCGCTCGGGGTCGACCTCGTGCTCGGCGGCGAGGTAGTGGACGCCGTCGGCCAGGTCCTCGACCTCGGGCCAGCCCATGTTCCGGTAGATGGCGGTCCGCCAGTCACGGCCGTAGCCGGCCGAGCCGCGGTAGTCCATGTCGAGCACCACGTAGCCCTCGCGGGCGAGCAAGGTGTGGAACATGAACTCGCGGAAGTAGCTCGACCACGCGAAGTGCGCGTTCTGCAGGTAGCCGGCGCCGTGGACGAAGACGACGGCCGGCCGTTTGCCGTCGCGCACGCCCGGGGCGCTCTCGTCGGGCAGGTAGAGCCGGGAGTAGATCGGGCGGTGGTGATGGCTCGAGGGGACCTCGACCACGCGCGGCGCGACCCAGTCGATCGCCGTGAACTCCTCGCTCACACCGTCGGTGATCCTGTGCGGCTCGACGCCGGGAGCGGCGTCCTGGACGTAGAGCTCGGGCGGCCGGGTGGTGGTCGAGTGGGTGAGCAGGAGCTTGGAGCCGTCGGGGCTCAGCCGGTAGGACGAGATCCCTCCGAGGGCAGTCAGGCGCTCGACGTCGCCCTCCGGGAGGCGCACGAGGTAGACGTCGTACCTGCCCGGATGGTCGGGATTTGCGGTGAAATAGAGCGCGCTGCCGTCGGGCGCCGGGGCGGGGGAGTCCACCACGAAATCGCCGTCGGTGAGCCGGCGCAGGCTCTCGGGATCGCTGGGATCGAGCAGGTAGAGCTGGGAGAAGCCACTCTCCTCGGAGAGCAGGTAGAGGATCTCGTCGCCGGGCAGGAAGTCGAGGTCGCGGAAGCTCCAGTTGATCCAGGCGGGATCGTGTCGGTGGTAGAGCGGCCTGACTCTGCGCTCGGCGATGTCGACGGCGAAGACCCACCGGTCCTTGTTGTCGATCGAGCTCGCCTGGAGGACTGCCGTCCCTCGGTCGGCGGACCAGCGCGCCCGGTCGAGCTGGACCGGGCGGGGCTTCGGCTTACCCTCCTTGCTCTTCTCGTCCGTCGTCTCCGAGGAGTCCTCCGCAGTTTCGTCTGCAGTCTCGTCTGCAGTTTCGTCTGGCTTTCGATCGCCGGCCTCCGCCTTGCGCCTTGCCTCCGCCGCCTTCCTCAGCTCGGCGAGGGGGTCGTCGGCGATCCCTGGGAGGACGGACAGGTCGATCTCCACGACCTCGTGCGTGCCCCGGTCGAGAAGGAGGAGGGTCTCGCCGCTGTCGTCGCCGGTACCGACTTTGGGGCGCACCGGCGTCGTCTCCACCCAGCCGGAGTCGGTCACGTAGCGCGGCATCTCGTCGCGCTTGCCGCGCTCGCGCTGCTTGGCCGTGACCGTGAGCAGGAGGACCTGGCCGTCGGGGGACGGCCAGGTCGAGCCGGGCTCCCTCTTGTCTCCGAGGTAGAAGGGCCGGGGCGGCCGCGCCCGGTCCTCGTGCTCCTCGACCCGCCGTTCGAGGCGCCGCCGCGCGCGCGCGTCCTCGTCGCGGATCCAGTCGTAGTAGCGGGCCTGCTGGCGGCGGAGGAAGTCGGCCTTCTCGGCCTCCTCGTCGAGCTTCTCGAGCGGATCCTGCTCGAAGCGGACGTCGAAGAGCTGGCTCTCGAGACCGCCCTCGAGCTCGCGAGCGAAGACCTGGCCGTCGCGCTCGAACGCGATGCGTCCGTCGTCGAGGAACAGCGGGCTGTGCTCGCGCGCGGCGGTGCGTGTGAGCTGCGTCGCCGCGCCGTTCTCCAGGCGAACCAGGAAGAGGTCTCCGTCGCGGCTCTCGAGGCGTCGCTCGCGTGCGCGGTCGTAGGCGGCCCCGAACGGGGAGGGCACCGTGGACTCCTGCTCCGGCCCGACCACCCGCAGCACTTCGCCGCGCAGGTCCGACTCCAGGGTCTCCGACTCGCGGAGGTCGACCCCCTCTCGGGTGGCGGCCGGGCGGCGCCAGTAGACGGTCCTCGAGTCGGCCGCCCAGAAGCCCTGGGTCGGTCCCCTGCCGAGCCACTCGGGGTGGCTCATGATGCGCTCGAGGGTGACCCCGGCGCCGTTGGAAGTGGGATCGGCCGGTGTGATGGCGACCGGTGCCGGTTGCGCCATGACCACCGTTGCGAGCAGAGACGCCGGCAGCGCGAGGAGCAGTGTTCTTGGTCTCATTCCGTCAATCCTGAAGGGCAAGAATCGGCCGCCGCCGCGACGACGCGGCGTCGGGCCTCTTCCAGAGTCGCCTCGCGGGTCGCTACCCGTCGAGGTAGTTCAGCATCTCCTGAGCAGTCCCAGCGTCCGGATCGTTGGGAGCCAGCTCGAGGAACTTGGTGAGGTGCTGCTTGGCCTTCGCGGTCTCGCCCTCGTTGATGTAGATCAGGCCCAGCAGGTAGTTGGCCTTGGCGTGATCGGGATCGGCCGCGATGACCTGTTCGAGGCCGGTCTTGGCCTCCGGCATGTTCCCGGCGTTGTAGGCGTCGGCGGCCTGGTTGAAGATGTTCTTGCTGGCGGCCTCGGGGTTCGCCTCCTGCAGCTTCGCCAGCGCCTCCTCCGCCTTCTCCTTGTCGCCGAGCGCGGTGTAGGAGTTGTAGAGGACCTGGTGCATCGAGGCCGCGTCGGTCTCGAGCTCGATCGCCTTGTTCGCCGCGTCGACCGCCTCCTGATGGCGCTCGGCGCGCAGGTAGAGACGCGCCAGAGCGCTGTGGGCCGCGCCCAGGTCGGGCTTCTTCTCGATCGCGGTCTCGAACAGCGCCTCGGCGGTCTCGAGGCTGCCGGAGTTCAGCGCGGCGACGCCCTGGTTGTAGACCTCGACGGCGGCGCCGCGCGCCGCCTGCTCCGGATCGACCGGGGCTCCGGCCGCCAGTGCCGCCTCCTGCGACTTCATGTTGAAGTTCATCCGAGTGTTCTTGCGCGCCGGGATGTTCAGGCCCGGGCTGATGAACTCCTGGTAGCCCTCCTTGGTGAACCGGTAGTCGTAGGGCACCGTGCCGTTGGCGAGCCGGATCCTGAAGCGGCCGCGCTCGTCGGTGGTGGCGGTCTCGCTGAAATCGGGCCGTTCCGGATCGGTGGCGGTGACCAGGACGCCCTCGATCGGCTGGTCGTTCTCGTCGAAGACCTGGCCGTTGAGGGTCGCCGGGATCTGGGCTGCGGCCGCGGTCGCGATCAGGAGGGCGAGGCCGGTCACGACGAGGAGCCGGCGGCCCCGGGTTCCGCGGAGGATGAGGGAAGAATCGGTCATGGATGACCTCCAGCAGGCGAGCTTCGAGTCGTTGGGAATGCCCCCGCCGGAGTGTCGCAGATCGGCGGCGGAGGCACCTCGAGGTTATCAGAGCGAGCACGCGTAGACTCGTCTCGATGACGACGCCGGTGGCATCGCTGCGGGACGCGTACGCCCGCTCGGACGCAACGGCCTGGGGGGCCGTGGCCGAGGTCTGCCGGCGCCTGGAGAGCGCCGGCGGGCGGGTGCACCTGGTCGGTGGCTGCGTGCGCGACGCCCTTTCGGGACTGGACATCCACGACTTCGACCTCGAGGTCTTCCGCCTCTCGCCCGTGGCGGTTCGCGGCGCGCTCGACGGCGTCTTCGAGCTCGACCTGGTGGGCGACGCCTTCGGGGTGCTCAAGCTGCGCGGGCTTCCGATCGACGTCGCGCTGCCTCGGCGCGAGTCGAAGGTCGGCCGCGGACACCGGGGGTTCGAGGTCCACTCGGACCCCTGGCTGTCGTTTCGGGAGGCGGCCGCGCGCCGGGACTTCACCATCAACTCGATCGCCTACCACCCGGCTGGCGACGAGCTGATCGATCCCTTCGGCGGAGCTCCCGACCTCGAACGCAGGATCCTGCGCCACACTTCGGAGCGGTTCGTCGACGATCCGCTGCGCGTCCTGCGCGGCATGCAGCTGGTCGCCCGCTTCGAGCTCGAGGTGGCGGAGGAGACGGTGCGGGTCGCACGCGCCGTGGACGGTTCCGAGCTGGCGCCCGAGCGCGTCTTCGAGGAGTGGCGGAAGCTGATCCTGCTCGGACGCCGTCCCGGTCTGGGCCTGGCCTTCCTGCGTCGGTGCGGCTGGCTGCGGGAGTTCCCCGAGCTCGAAGCCCTGGTGGGCGCGCCCCAGGACCCGCAATGGCACCCCGAAGGGGACGTCTGGCGGCACACCCTCCTGGTGATGGACGCCTTCGCCGGGGCCCGTGTCGGGGCGCCGTGGGAGGACCTGGTGGTCGGATTCGCCTGCCTCTGTCACGACCTCGGCAAGCCCGCCGAGACTCGCTACCTCGAGGGTCGCTGGCGCTCTCGCGGCCACGAGGAGGCAGGGGCGGAGCCGACCCGCCGGTTCCTGGCCCGCATCAGCCGCAATGCCGCGCTCGAGGACGAGGTGCTGCCTCTGGTCATCCACCACCTCAAGCCCCGCCAGCTCTTCGAGGCGGGGGCGGGAGACTCCGCCGTCCGCCGCCTGGCGGGCAAGGTCGGCCGCGTCGATCGGCTGGTGCGCGTGGCCGCCGCCGACGAAGGCGGGCGAGGGCCGGGTGGCGGCGACCGGCGGCCCGGCGCCTGGCTGCTCGAGCAGGCCCGTCGCCTGGAGCTCGCCGACCGGGCGCCGCAGCCGCTGATCCTCGGCCGGCACCTGATCGCGCGCGGGCTCGAGCCCGGCCCCGACTTCGGACCCATCCTCGACGCCTGTCTCGAGGCCCAGCTCGACGGCGTCTTCGAGGACGTCGCCGGGGGCGAGCGCTTCCTCGACTCTCTCCTGGCGGCGCAGGCGAGCGAAACAGGAAAGCCGGCTGGGCCGTCGCACCGGTGAGCAGTCGATGACGCCTGCTCGAGACCGAGACGACGATGCGACACTGGTCCTACGATTCCGCGAGGGGGACGGCGAGGCGTTCTCCGTCCTGTTGGAGCGCTACGAAGCGCGCGCCCGGCGGCTCGCCTACGGCTTCCTGCGCGACAGCCAGGGCGCCGAGGACGTTGCCCAGGACTCCTTCCTGCAGGCTTACCGCCGGATCCGCTCCCTCAAGCAGCCGTCGTCGTTTCGTTCCTGGCTGTTCAGCATCGTGGTCAACCGGGCGCGCGACGAGCTGCGTCACCGTGGCCGGTTCGAAGAGGTCGAGGATCTCGAGGTGCCCCTGCGCGAGGCGAGCAACGCTCCCGACGAGCAGCAGACCGCCGAGTCGCGCGAGCTTCGGGTCTATCTCCGTCGCTTCATCGCCGAGCTCCCCACGAAGTACCGTGAGCCCCTGCTGCTCAAGGAGGTCGAGGGCATGACCTACGCGGAGATCGCCGAGCTCCTCCAGATTCCGATGGGCACCGCACAGATCCGCATCCACCGGGCTCGCCTGCGGCTGCGCGAGCGCCTGCAGTCCCTCGGCATCCACGTCTCGAACGAGGGCATCGGCGTGGTGACCGGGGAAGGCGCGGGACGATGACCTGGAAGACCACGGCATGGAGGAAGACCCGCAATCAGGCCTGCGACCGATGCGACGAGCGCCTCTCGGCCTACCTCGACGGAGAGGCCGGGGCTCCGGCCGAGATCGAGTCGCACCTGCACTCCTGCCCCGAGTGTCGCCGCGCGCTGGCGGAGCTCGAGGACTGCTCGCGTCTCCTCGCGGTCGCTCCGGCGATCGCCGATCCCTCCTTCGTCGCGCGCTTCCGGCAGCGCCTCGACGCGCTCGAGACCGAGCGCGCCGAGCGCTGGCGGATGATCGCCATCCGACTGATGCCGTTGGCTGCCACCGCGCTGGTCGCGGCGCTCGCCCTCACCGCTCTAGAGAGCGGCGGGAAGAGCTCCGACGAGAGCTTCACCGCGCTGGAGCGGACCGTGCTCGCGGTGGGATCGCCGCCGGTGCGCGAGTCGATCACGGAAGAAGCGCCGGGCACCGAGCTGCTGCTCGCGGGCGCGGTCGATTCGCGCAGCATCAACGGTCTGCGCCGCGCCGACCTGCGCTGGCCCTGAACGGGAGATGAAGATGAGCAGGACGTGGCTCTGGATGGCGACTGCCATCGGGATGGTGATCATCGCGGGGGGCAGCGTCGGTGTGCTGGCCGACCGCATGCTCCATCGCGACCCCGAGGTCGAGGCGCCCTCCCGCACCGGCGCGATCTGGTTCGACTGCGCCGAGCAGCCGACCCCCTCCGGGGTGGTGGAGGAGCGCGCTCGCGAGTGGCGGGAGCGGCGGTTGGCCGACCTCCAGCAGGAGCTCGGCCTCGATGCCGCGCAAGTCGAGGAGCTGGGCGCCACGATGGAGCGTCACGGAGCGCTGGCGCGCGAGTTCTGGACCTCCACCCGGCGCGACTACTGCGCGATGCGCGACCTGCTCCGAGACGACGTGAGAGAGCTGCTCGACGCGGACCAGCTGCCCCTCTTCGAGGAGCGCCTGCAACGCATCGACGAGCGTGACCGCGCCCGGTACAACAGTGGCGCGCCGCGCGAGGGAGAGCCGCGCCGGAGCAAGCAGCGATGAGAACGCTCCCGCCTCCGGGCGGGCAGAGAGAGCCGGAGGCGGTGGGCGTCAATCCGATCGTCAGGTTCTCGGTCGAGCGCCGGATCACCATGGCCATGGTGGTCCTCGGCCTCGGCGTCCTCGGTTGGCTGTCGCTGAAGCGCCTGCCACTCGAGTTCCTGCCGTCGTTCTCGTCGTCGAGCATCTCGGTCAACGTGCCCTACCCGTCGTCCTCTCCGGAGGAGGTCGAGCGCGAGATCGTCCGTCCGCTCGAGGACCTGCTCGGGACGATCAACGGCCTGTCGCAGATGCGCACCAACGCGACCGAGGGCTCGGCCAACTTCAACCTCGAGTTCGTCGACGGCACCGAGATGGACCTGGCCGCCGTCGAGGTCCGCGACCGGGTCGATCGCGCGCGAGCGCTGCTGCCGGCGGACATCGAGCGGGTCAACATCAGACGTTTCCAGAGCACCGACATCCCGATCCTGCGCTCCAGCCTGAGCGCCCCCTGGCCGCTCGAGGAGCTCTACGACTTCCTCGAGTACACCCTCCAGCCCCGCCTCGAGCGTCTCGAAGGGGTGGCGCAGGTCGGCGTCTACGGTCTTCGCAGCCGAGAGCTCCAGGTCGAGCTGATTTCGAGCCGGATGAGCGCTGCGGGCGTCGACGTGCGCCAGCTCTCGAGCGTCCTGCGCGACAACCACGTCAACGTCTCCGGCGGCTACCTGCGCGAGGGGAGCCGGCGGCTGCTGGTGCGCTCGATGGGCGAGCTGCAGACGCTGCAGCAGATCAAGGCGCTGCCGATCCGGGCCGACGGCCTGCGGCTGGGCGACGTCGCGGAGGTGCACCTGGACTTCCCGGAGCGCCGCGACTTCAACTACCTCAACGGCGAAGAGGCGCTGCACGTCAGCGTCAACAAGGTCTCGACCGCCAACCTGCTGGCGGTGGTCGAGCGCGTGAAGAACGAGCTCGCGCTGCTCCGGGAGGAGCACCCCGGGCTGGTCGTGCGCCACTTCCACGACGCCTCGGTCGACGTCAGGCAGGGGCTCTCCGAGCTGGGCAAGGCGGGGTTCCTGGGCGGCGGTCTCGCGATCCTGTTCATGTTCTTCTTCCTGCGCAAGCTCCGCACCACGGTGCTGATCGCCATCGCGGTCCCGCTGTCGCTGATCGTCACCTTCGTCATCATCTATCTCGGCCGGCAGAGCGGCGTCACCCAGATGACGCTCAACGTGATGAGCCTGATGGGCTTGATGCTGGCAGTCGGGATGCTGCTCGACAACTCCATCGTCGTCATCGAGTCGATCTTCCGTCACCGCATCGAGCTCAAGGAGGACGCGCGCACCGCGGCGCTGCGCGGCGCCTCCGAGGTGGCGATGCCCATCATCGCCTCGACCGCGACGACGATGTGCGTCTTCCTGCCCCTGATCTTCGGCAGCCAGGAGAGCGGGGGTCGTGGCGGCGGCTTCACCCGCTACATGACCGACATCGGGACCACGGTCTGCGTGGTGATGCTCGCCTCGCTGTTCGTCTCGATCACGGTGGTGCCGATGGTCGCCGCCTTCCTGCTCAAGGGAGAGGCGCGGACCCAACCTGCCTTCCTGCGCCTGCTGGTCGAGGGTTACGGCAGGACGATCTCGTTCACGCTGCGCCACCGCGCGGTCTTCAGCATCGGAATCGTGGTCCTGCTGTGGGGCTCGTGGCGGCTCTACACCGGGATCGAGCGCACCTTCAGCCCGCCGGCCGAGGGCCGCCAGATCACGCTGATGGTCGACACCGCCAAGCAGGTCTCGGTCGAGGAGAAGGCAAAGCTGTTCGACGAGGTCTACAGGCTGCTCGACGCCAAGCGCCAGGAGTGGGAGATCGCCGACGTCAGCTCCCAGTTCTCGACCGGGAGCGGGCGCTCGCGCGGGCGCGGCGGCTACGGCGGCAGCAACCGGTTCGAGATCTTCCTCACCGACGAGGAGGAGGCCGAGCGCCGGACCTCCGAGATCGCCGACTCGATCCGTGGCGCCCTGCCGGTGACCGCCTCGGCGAGCTTCAAGCTCCAGCAGGCGCAGCACGGGCCGCCGGGGCGCGGCGGCGACGTCCGCATCGAGCTGGCTGGCGAGGACGTCGAGATCCTCGAGCTGCTGAGCCCGCAGATCGTCGCCCGGCTCGAGCAGATCCCGTTCCTCAAGGAGATCGACTCCTCGCTCGAGAGCGGCGACGAGCAGATCCGGGTCAGCGTCGATCGCGAGCGCGCGTTGCAGGCCGGGCTCTCCACGCAGGCGGTCGCGCAGACCGTCAGCAACGCGCTCTCCAGCCGCGCCATGAGCTACGTGCAGACCGAGGACCGAGAGGTGCCGCTGGTCATGCAGTACCGGGAGGCCGATCGCGAGACCCTCGGACAGCTCGAGCGGATGCCGGTGTTCGGCGCCGACGTCCCGCTGCCGATCGGCAGCCTGGCGAGCTTCGACGTCGAGCGCGGAGCCCGCTCGATCGAGCGCGAGAACCGGCGACCGCAGCTCGAGATCTCGGCGGCGACCAAGGGGGACGTCCCCTCGTTCGCGGCGATGGGCGCCGTCCAGGGCGCGCTGTCGGGTTTCTCGCTCCCGCAGGGATACGACTGGGACTTCGGGCGGTCGATGCGCGAGATGCAGCAGGAGTCGGGCACCGCACAGGCCGCGCTGTTGCTGGCGATCCTGCTGATCTACATGATCATGGCCGCGCTGTTCGAGAACTTCGTGCAGCCGTTCACGATCCTGCTGTCCATCCCGTTCTCGCTGATCGGCGTCGGCGTGCTGATGAAGCTCGCTGGTCAGGCGCGTTCGCAGGCCGCCGACATGGGGCTGCTGATCCTTGCCGGCATCGTGGTCAACAACGCGATCGTGCTGATCGACCACATCAACCGGCTGCGGCGAGAGGGGCTGTCGCGCGACGAGGCCGTTGTGCTGGGCGGCAAGCACCGCCTGCGCCCGATCCTGATGACGGCGATCACCACGATCCTGGGCCTGTCGCCGATGGTCGCGCCCTTCTTCCTGCCTTCGGTGTTCGGCCAGCCCGAGGGGAGGGCGGCCTTCTGGGCGCCGGTGGGGCTGGTCATCCTGGGCGGTCTCACCACGTCGACCTTCCTGACCCTGCTCGTCACTCCCACGATCTACACCCTGGTGGACGATGCCACGCGCTTCGCGAGACGCGTCGCGCGCGCCGCCTGACCCCGACTCGAGCCGGAGCTCCGAGTCGCTGCGAACTCCAGCCATGAGACGACGATCGATCGCGCTGTTCCTGGTGTGCCTGGCCCCATGGGCGCTGGCCTGCAGTCGAAGCGATGCCGACGCGGCCCCGGGGGGCGACGGTCAGGGTGGGCGCGGCGGGCGGCAGGGGGGCGACTTCGGCGGCTCTTCCGGCGTGGGCGATCAGCAGCAGGCCGCCGTTCCGGTCGACGTCGCGCCGGTGACGCGGCGCGACATCGCCGACAACCTCGAGACCACCGGGGTGCTCGAGGCGGAGCAGGAGGTCGACATCGTCGCCCGCACCGCCGGGCCGATCGTCGAGCTGGCGGCCGAGGAGGGGCAGTTCATGAAGAAGGGGCAGCTCCTGGCGCGCATCGACCCGCGCGAGCTCCAGGCCCAGCTGGCGGTCACTAGCGTGGCGATCGAGGAGGCGCGGGCGAACTTCGAACGCGCGAAGTCCTCGTTCGAGGCCCAGATCGTCTCGCGCGAGGCCTTCGACCAGACGCGAGCGCGCTACCTCTCGGCGGAGGCGCAGCTCCAGAGCCTCGAGCTCCAGCTCTCCTACACCGAGATCCGGGCTCCCTTCGAGGGTTTGATCATCGAGCGCGCGATCAAGTTCGCGGAGTTCGTGAGCAACGGCACCCGGCTGTTCCGGATCTCCGACTTCGATCCGCTGCTGTGCTACGTCCAGATCCCCGAGAAGGATCTCGGCCGCCTCGCGATCGGGCAGCGGGCGAAGCTCGAGGTCGACGCCTTCCCGACGCGCCGCTTCGAAGCGCGGGTCCTGCGCATCAACCCCGTGATCGACGCCGCCACGGGCACCTTCAAGGTCACCCTGTCGGTCGGCGGCGAGAGCCTGCTGCGGCCGGGGATGTTCGCCTCGGTGTTCCTCGAGACCGCCGTGCACGAGGACGCGCTGGTGATCCCGAAGCGCGCGCTGGTGCTCGAGAGCATCGGCGACTCCGTCTACGTCGCCGCCGGCGATCGTGCCCAGCGGCGCGAGGTACGGATCGGCTATCAGGAGGCGGACGACGTCGAGGTGCTCTCCGGCCTCGCCGCGGGGGAGCGGGTGGTGGTCGTCGGCCAGGACGAGCTCAGCGAGGGCACGCCGATCCAGGTCCTCTCCGGGCCGGCGACGGGCGCCCCCGGCTCCGAGCCGACCGCCTCGGCGAGCCCGCCCGGCGACGGGAGGAGGCGCGGACAGGGTGGGCCGGGCAGCTCCGGCGGGATGCCTCAGATCGACTGGGACGACCAGGCCCAGGTGGACCGGATCAAGTCGATGATGCGACAGCGCGGTCTCACCGACGAGCAGATCGAGCAGCGGATCGAGCGGATGAAGTCGGGCGATTTCGGGCCTGGGCGCGGCGGTCCGCCGACCGGCTCTCGGCTCTAGGTCAGAGTCCCAATGCGACTCGTCGAGTTCTCGATCCGGCGCCCCGTCACCGTCTTCATCTTCGCGCTGGCGGCGGTGGTGTTCGGCGTGGTCGCCTTCCGCCAGCTCGCCGTCGACCTGCTGCCCGACATCACCTATCCCTCGTTGACGGTCCAGACCCGCTACGAGGGCGCAGCGCCGGCCGAGGTCGAGAGCCTGGTGACCAAGCCGCTCGAGAACGGCGTCGGCGTGGTCAACAACGTGGTGCGGGTGATCTCGAGCTCGCGCCCCGACATCAGCGAGGTCACGCTGGAGTTCCAGTGGGGCACGGACATGGACTTTGCGTCGCTCGACGTGCGCGAGCGACTCGACGTCGTGCGCTTGCCGGTCGCCGTCGAGAGGCCTGTGCTCCTGCGCTACGACCCCTCCCTCGACCCCGTGCTGCGCCTCGGTCTCACCGGCGGCAACGACCTGGTCCGGCTGCGGCGCATCGCCGACGAAGAGGTCAAACGGGCGCTCGAGCGGGTCGAGGGGGTAGCGGCCGCGATCGTCAGCGGCGGCCTCGAGGAGGAGATCCAGGTCGAGCTCGACGAGCGGCGGATCGGCTCCCTCGGCCTCGACGTGCAGACGGTGATCAATCGGCTCGCCCAGGAGAACGTCAACCTCACGGGGGGCCGCCTGCGCGAGGGTCAGACCGAGTACATGGTGCGCACGGTCAACGAGCTGCTGCGCCCCGAGGACCTGCGCCAGATCGTCGTCCAGCGTTCGGCGGGCGGCGCGATCACCAAGTTGGACGACATCGCGACCGTGGTCAAGGGGAGCAGGGAGCGCGAGATCATCACCCGCATCGACGGGCGGGAGAGCGTCGAGATCGCGATCTACAAGGAGGGCGGCACCAACACGGTGACCGTCGTCCAGTCGGTGCGTGAAGCGCTCGACCAGGTCGGTGCGCGGCTCGAGGCGATCGATCCCAGCCTCGAGATCAGCCAGCTCACCGACCAGGCGCGCTACATCCGCGAGTCGATCGACGCGGTCGTGCAGAGTGCCCTGCTCGGCGGCGGGTTGGCCATCCTGGTGCTCTTTCTGTTCCTGCGCAGCCTGAAGAACACGCTGATCATCGGCATCGCGATCCCGATCTCGGTGATGGCGACCTTCTTCCTGATGTACGTCGCCGGCATCTCGCTCAACATCATGTCGTTGGGCGGTCTGACCCTCGGCATCGGGCTCCTGCTCGACAACTCGATCGTCGTGCTCGAGGCGATCCAGCGCAAGCGCGAGGAGGGCCTCGGCGTCGTCGAGTCGGCCCGCGTCGGCGCCTCCGAGGTGGCGCGAGCGGTGTCCGCCTCGACCATCACCACGGTCTGCGTGTTCGTGCCGATCGTGTTCGTCGAGGGGGTGGCCGGCCAGCTCTTCGGGGACCAGGCGCTGACCGTGACCTTCTCGCTCGTGGTGTCGCTGGCCGTGGCGCTGACCCTGATCCCGATGTTCGCCTCGCGCACCTTCGCGCTCGAAGAGGCGCCGGACGAGACGCGGGAGACCGAGCCGCGCGGCTTCGCGCCGCTGCGGGCCGTGCAGCGTGGGATCTTCCTCTTGTTCGTGGGCGTGGCGCGGGCGATCAAGACGATCGTCGGCTTCTGCTTCGCGATCGGCCGTCGGCTGGGGGCGCCCTTCCTGGTCGGCTTCGACCACGGTCTCCAGGGCGTCTCGGCCGGCTACCAGCGAGTGCTGAAGGGGGCTCTTGCGCGCCCGGTGTCGGCGTTCCTGATCGCCGCGGCGATGCTCGGCGTTACTCTTCCCCTGGTCGGGCGCCTGGGGGTCGAGCTGGTCCCCGAGCTGGTTCAGGGGGAGTTCTTCGTCGACGTCGAGCTGCTGCCGGGCACCCGCCTCGAGGTGACCGACCGGCGGCTCGGCGAGATCTCGAGGGCGGCGGCATCGCTCCCCGGGGTCGCGGAGGTGTTCACGGTTGCCGGCGCCTCCAACGAGCAAGGCGGCTCGGCCGGCGAGCGGCGCGAGAACATCGGTCAGCTCACCGTCGAGCTGCTACCGCCGATCTCGCGTCCGGTCGAGGAGCAGGCGATCGACGAGCTGCGACTCGCGATCGACGCGGCGAACTCCGTCTACGCCCGCCTCGACCCGCCGCCCGCGGCGCCGCCCGCTGCCGGGCTGGCCGCCGACCGGCCGGCGCCGGCGCTCACGTCCAAGCAACGCGGGGCGATGGACTACCGGTTCGGGCGGCCCTCCTACTTCAGCTTCCGCACCCCGGTCGAGATCGAGATCCGCGGCTTCAACGTCGGCCTGCTCCAGCGTCTCGCCGCCGAGCTGGTCGCTCGTCTGAGCACGGTCGAAGGGCTGGTCGACGTCAAGTCCTCCACCGAGGGGGGCAACCCCGAGCTGCAGATCTTCTTCGATCGGGACCGGCTCGCGTCCCTCGGCTACACCGTGGGCTCGATCGGGAACCTGATCCGCACCAAGGTGCAGGGGGAGGTGGCGACCGACATCCAGCGCGAGGACCGCAGCATCGACATCCGCCTGCGTGCCGGCGAGCGCTATCGCGACAGCGTGAAGGACCTGCGCAACCTGAACGTCTCGCGCAGCGGGACGACGCCGATCCCGCTCGACTCGGTGGCCGAGGTCGTCGAGATCGAGGGCCCGGCCGAGATCCGGCGCGCCAACGGGAGCCGGGTCGCCCTGATCACGGCGAACCTCGACGGGCGCGACCTCGGGTCGGTCTCGGCCGACATCGAGGCCGTTCTCGAGGAGATGTCGTTCCCGGCGGGCTTCGATTGGCGGATCGGCGGTCAGCGGCAGGAGATGGAGACCTCCTTCGACAGCATGAGGTTGGCGATCCTGCTCGCCGTCTTCATGGTCTACCTGGTGATGGCCTCGCAGTTCGAGTCCCTCCTGCACCCCTTCGTCATCCTGTTCAGCGTTCCGTTCTCGGTGATCGGCGCGATCCTGGCGCTGTGGGTGAGTGGCACCACGGTCAGCATCGTCGTCCTGATCGGCGCCATCCTGCTCGCCGGCATCGTGGTTAACAACGCGATCATCCTGGTCGACTACACCAACAACCTGCGGCGGGAGGGACGCTCGAAGGTCGAGGCTCTGGTCGCCGCCGGTCAGATCCGCCTGCGACCGATCCTGATGACCACCGCCACCACGGTGCTCGGCCTCCTGCCGATGGCGCTGGGCCTGGGCGAGGGCAGCGAGCTGCGTGCTCCGATGGCGATCACCGTGGTCGGTGGGTTGATCACGTCCACGGTTCTGACCCTGATCCTGATCCCAGCGGTGTACAAGGTGCTCGACCGCGGGCGTTGAGCCCGCGCCGCTTGCGGCGCTTGGGCGGGAGACATGAGCTGGTGGGCTCGAGGCATGACAGTGCCCCGATGCTGCCGCCCTTTCGGGACCGGTGACCACCACGAGCCCGCCTGCGGTTGAACAGGTGCGAGATCGAGGTTAGTCTCGTTTCCTTCGCACACAGGAGCGCCGAGAGAGGGTACGGATGACCGACGACATGTCCGAGCGCGAGTCGCACTACCGGGACCTCCTGCTCGAGGCGGGAGACGAGATCAAGCGCCTGCGCGAGCGCGTCGCGGAGCTCGAGTCGGCGACCGAGATCTCGGGCGAGCAGCGGGATCTCGCCGAGCTCGAGAAGACCGTCGACCTCCAGCGTCAGACCATCCTGGACATGCGCGCCCAGCTGCGCGGGCAGATCCAGGGGGACAACGATCGCGGCAAGCTCCAGGAGGAGATCGAAGATCTCCGCAAGCAGCTCGAGGAGTCGGAGACGTTGAGGGAGCGCCAGAAGCGCGCGATCAGCGTCGTCGACCAGGTCAACACCACGCGCGAGGCCGAGATCGGTGAGCTGCGCGCCGAGCTCGCCGAGCTCACCGCCAAGCTCGAGGGGGCCGAGAGCGAGCGAGACGGGATCACCGCCAAGCTCGAGGGGGCCGAGAGCGAGCGAGACGAGATCACCGCCAAGCTCGAGGGGACCGAGAGCGAGCGAGACGAGCTGAAGGCGTCGTTCGAGGCGGCGCAGAGCTCCGCGGAAGAGCTCGAGGAAGCGAGCCGATCCCGGCTCGAGCAGCTGGAGGAGCTCGAGGCCAAGGTCGCCGAAGTCGAGCGCGAGAGGGCCGATCTCGCGGAGAGGCTCGAGAACGCCGACGCCGAGATCGCGCGTCTGGTCGAGGTGGAGCTGAGCGTCGAGGAGCTCGAATCGAAGGAGAAGGAGAAGTCTGCGCGGATCGCAGAGCTCGAGGAGAGCCTGGAATCCGCGCGCCAGGAGAGCGCCGAGCTGGGGACGGTCCGCGACGACCTGCTCGAGACCAGCGACCGGCTGTTCGAGACGGAGAAGGAGAGGGACTCGCTCAGGGAGCGGGCGCAGGGTCTGGAGTCGGAGGTCGAGTCGCTGCGTGACCGGGAACAGGAGCTCGCCGAGGAGCTCGGCGAATCCACCTCCCGCTGCGAGACCCTCGAGCAGGAGCGCACGGAGTCGATGCGCCGGGCCGCGGAGCTGGAGCCGCAGATCGAGACCCTCAACGAGAGGCTGGGCGCCGTCACGACCGAGCGCGACGCCGGCGCATCGCGGGTCGCCGAGCTGGAGGAGGAGCTGCGCGGTCGCAGCGAGGAGCTGAGCGAGACCTCCGGGCTCCTCGAGGACGCTCAGGCGAGGCTGGAGACGCTGGAAGGGGAGCGAGAGGAGCTCGGTCGAGACCTCGACGCCGCCAGAACCGAGCTCTCGGAGGCTGTCGCTCGTGCGGAGCGGGTCGAGAAGGAGCTCGACGACCGTCAGGCCTCACTCGACGAGCTTGGGAGAGAGCTAGCGGCGCTGGGCGAGGCGAAAGATGCCGCGGAGGCGCGTGCGAGCGACCTCGAGGGCGAGCTGGAACAGGCCCGGCAGGAGCACGCCAAGGAGAGCGAGCTCCGCCAGTCGCTCTCCGGTGAGGTCGAAGCCCGGCGCGCGGAGGCCGAGGATCTGTCCCGGAAGCTCGCCGAGAGCGAGGAGCACGCGCAGGCGGTAGAGGTTCGGCGAAGCGCGCTCAAGGAGGAGGTCGAACGGCTCCAGGGGGCTCGCCAGCGGGATCAGGAGGTGCGCCGGGCGCTCGAGGAGGAGATCGCCGAGCTCAGGACCGTGGAGTCGAAGTACCAGGAGCTGGCGCGCGGCGAGGGGGGCGCGGGCGAGCTCGCGACCCTTCGCACCGAGCTCGAGGACGAGAGGCGGCGCCTGACGACGGTGACCGCGGAGCGGGACGAGCTGCTCGACCAACTCGCCGGCGACGGTGAGCCGGAGGAGGCGGCGAGTCGCATCGCCGAGCTCGAGGCCGAGCTCGATCGGGCCCGTAACGACCTCGCCGCCTCCCTGGACGAGGAGCCGCCGCGCTTCGGACTGGCGTCTCTCGCCGGCTCCGACCAGTCGGCGACGGCTGGGGACCGCGAGCGCCGCCTCGGCGACGAGCTCGCGAGCCTGCAGCAGACTCCGCCCCCGCCGCCCCCCGCCGAGCTGGCTTCGGACGGTCCTCCGGCGCCTCGCGAGCCGGCGGCGGGGCAGGTGAGCGCCACCGCTGACGGAGACGCCGAGGAACAGGAGGGCGACCGGCTGGTGCGGGAGCTCCGCGAGTCGCTCGGCGATCTCGACTGATTCCCGGCCCCCGAAGCCACGCTCCCGGAGGCTCGGTCCGGTTGACGGCGCATCCGTGGCCTTATAGATTGCATTGAAATCGATTGCGTAGAAACCGAGATGAGCCCCGAGACGAGACCGGCCAGGCACTCCAAGAACGAGGATGCCGAGTCGTTCCTGCCGCTGGGCGCCCCGGTGTTCCACATCCTCCTCGCGCTCGGCGACGAGGTGCTCCACGGCTACGCCATCCAGCAGCGCTTCGAGCGGGAGGGGCCGGGCGAGCGAATCCTCCCCGGAACGCTCTACAGCACGCTCTCGAAGATGTCGGCGCGAGGCCTGGTGGAGGAGACCGAGGAGCGTCCGGACGACCACGATCCTCGGCGCAGGTACTACCGCGCGACCGAGCTCGGCCGCCAGGTCGCCGCCGCCGAGGCCGAGCGGATGGCGCGGCTCGTGGCCTTTGCGCGCAAGCAGGCGATCTTCCCGGGGCGATGAGCCGATCCGACCGTCCCCCGGGGCTCGTGCTGCGCCTCCTCAGGGTCGTGCTCGGCGCGCATCCGAAGCGTCATCGGAGACGGTACGGGAGCGAGATCGAGGCCGACTTCCTGCTGCTGATCTCGCGGCGCCGGAGCGAGCGGGGGCGGGCGAGCGCCGTCCGGCTGGCGCTCTCGATCTTGGTCGACATCGCTGCCAGCGGACTGGCGCTTCGCCGTCGGGGCGCCGAGGCCGAGCGCGAGCGGGCTGGAGCGCACGCGACCGGAAGGAGGTCCGAGATGAGCACCCGAACCGCTGCCCTCCACTCGCTCGCCGCCGATCTGCGCGACGCCCTCCGTTCGGTGCGACGTGCGCCCGGCGTCAGCGCCGCGGCGATCCTGATCCTGGCGCTCGGCATCGGCGCCAACGCTGCAGTCTGGACCGCGCTGCGCGCGACCCTGCTGGCCGAGATCGAGGCACCCGAGGCGGAGCGTCTCGTGGTGCCGAGGCTGACGATGAGCGAGGGTGCCGCGGCGACGCCCGAGTTGTTCCCGTGGAGCTATCCCAAGTACATGGTGCTGCGCGAGCACCGCGACCGGCCGGTCGATCCGGTCGCTGCGTACGCGAGCCGCGCGGTGACCGTCAGCGGTGGCGGCGAGGCGATGCGCTCGGAGCTGCAGGTGGCCGATCCCGCGCTCTTCGAGCTGCTCGGCGTCCGCCCTGTGCTGGGTGCGCTCTACACGCCCCGATCGGTGGCGTCCGACGCCCTGGTGGCCGTGCTCTCCCACTCGCTGTGGTCGTCGCGTTATGGAGCGGATCAGGGCGTGATCGGCCGTCCGATCGTGGTCAACGGAGTGCCTCTGACGATCGTCGGCGTCCTCCCCCAGGGCTTCCAGGGCCTGGGCGGAGAGAGGGGTGCCTGGGTGCCGTTCGAGGCGACCCCCTCGCTGTTCAATCCGCGCCAGCTCGAGTGGCCGCACGCCCACTGGTTCGACGTCCTGGGCCGGCTCCGCGAGGGGGTGACGCTGGAGGAGGCGCGCGAGCAGATGGCGGCCATCGGCCGCGCGATCGATGAGGCCCATCCCGACGAAGGCTCCTCCGCGATCATGGGAGCCGACCTGTTCCCGCTGAGCGAGGTTCGCCGCAACCGTGACGCCGAGGCGGCGATCCTCCTGCTCGCGGCGGCGGCCGGCGCAGTCCTGCTCATCGCGTGCGGCAATCTGGCGACGCTGTTCCTCAGCCGGGGGGCCGAGCGCTCGCGCGACGCCTCGATCCGGCAGGCGCTGGGCGCCGGGCGCTGGCGAATCGTGCGTGCAGCCCTGGTCGAGTCCTGGCTGCTGTCGGTGCTGGGAGCCCTCGCCGGCCTCTTCGTTGCCGCCGTCGGCGTCCGGGCGCTCGCCCGCGTCTGGCCGGAGCGCTTCGTGATGGGCGACGCCCGCGTCCGATACGCCGACCTCGAGCCGCTCTCGCTCGACGCTTCGACGCTGGTCGTCTCCCTGCTGCTCGCGACGGGCGCGAGCGTGCTGTTCGGCACGCTCCCGGCGCTCCGCGTCGCGCGGGGCGCGCGTTCGGCGGCGCTGCGGGAGGGGGCGGTCGCGGACCAGCCGTGGGGCCTGGCGGGTCGCATCGGCCTGCGGGGAGCGCTGGTCGTCGTCCAGGTGGCCCTCACCCTGGTGCTGGTGGCCTCGACCGGGCTGCTGGTCCAGAGCCTCCTGCGCCTCTCCGACGTGACGACCGGAGTCGACGCGCCGGAGCAGGTGCTGAGCGCGCGCTACGAGATCCCGCGCTCTTCGTCGGCCGCCGGCGACCCGGCGGGCTTTCACCGGCGCTTCGTGGAACGACTCTCTGCCGTCCCGGGCGTGTCGTCGGCGTCGGTAGGGAGCTCCAGCCCGTTCTCGGGGCACGACTGGATCACGGGCGTGCGCCGGATCGACGGGCGGCCGGAGTACCAGGACACCGAGCGACCGGCGGTCGGAGTGGCCTCGGTGGGGGACCGCTTTTTCGAGACGCTGGGGATTTTACGCCTCGCCGGCCGCACCTTCGACTCGCGCGACCGGTCCGACTCGAGCCCGGTCGTGGTGCTCAGCCGGAGCGCTGCTCGGGAGGTCTTCGGCGACGAGGCGCCGCTGGGGCGGAGCCTGGCGCTGGGCATCGGCCTCACGCCGTCGGGGTCGGAGACCATGGCCGAGGTGATCGGCGTCGTCGAGGACGTGCTCTACGAGCGGCCGGAGCGCGGGATCCTGCCCGACGTCTACGTGTCGCAGCGACAAGAGCCGCTGCGTTACGCGGTCGCACTCGCGCGCGCGGCTCTCGATCCCCTCGATCTCGTCGCCCCGATGCGTTCGGCACTGGCCGAGCTCGATCCCGAGGTGCCGCTCTTCGGAGCGGCGGCCCTGGACGACCTGCGCGCCACCGGGATGGGGGAGACGCGGGTGCTGGGCAGCCTGCTGGCGGTCTTCGCCGCGGTCGCGCTCACGCTGGCTGCGGTCGGCACCTACGGCACGATGAGCTGCTGGGTCGACGGCCGGGGGCGCGAGCTCGGGCTCAGGCTGGCGCTCGGCGCCCGCTCCGGACAGGTGCTCTCTCTGGTCCTCGGCCGGGCGCTGGCGATCCTGGGGGTGGGGGTGATCCTCGGTGGTCTGGTCGCGCTCGCCTCCGGCCGGCTGCTCGAGGGCGTCCTGTTCGAGGTGCGTCCGAGCGAGCCGTTCGCCCTGATCGCGGCGAGCGTGCTGCTGGTCGCGGTCGGCCTCGTCGCCTGCTGGCTGCCGGCGCGGCGGGCGGGGCGCACAGACCCCTGCAGCGTGCTGCGCGGCGACTGAGCGAGCTCACAGGGGCCAGTCGCGCAAGATGCGCTCGGTCTCCTCCGAGTGGCCGCTCTCGTCGCGCACCATGTCCTCGAGCTGGACCACCAGGCCTTTGTCGCCGAAGGCCTCGGCGTCCTGCGCGCGCTGGGTGTAGTCAGTGATCGCCCGGCGCTCGGCCTCGAGCACCGCCTCGAGCATCTCGCGGTTCGAGGAGGCGGGCGGGATCGGTCTCGGCTCGGTGGCTGGCTCGCCCGCCAGAGCGACGATCTTGTTCGCCAGGAACTGCGCGTGCGCCTGCTCGTCGGCGACCTCGGCGAGGAAGAACTGGGCGAGCTGCGGGCGGTAGGGGCCGGTGGCCTTGGCCGCGTAGACGATGTACTGGATGATCGCCCCGAGCTCGCCCGCGAGGTCCTGGTTGAGTCGGTCGATCAGCTCTTGTTTGGTCAATGCCAACCTCCCTCAGATGTTGAGAGCCCGCCCCGCGCTCGCCAGCGCCGCTTCCTTGATCGTCTCGGCGAGGGTCGGATGGGCGTGCGACGTCATCGCCAGGTCCTCGGCGCTGGCGCCGAAGGCGATCGCGACGACGGTCTCGGCGATCAGGTCGCCGGCGCGGGCGCCGAGGATGTGGGCGCCGAGGAGTCGATCGGTCTCCTCGTGGACGAGCAGCTTGGTGAAGCCGGTGGTGTCGCCCAGGGCGCGTGCGCGACCGTTGGCCGACCACGGGAAGGTGCCCTTTCGAAACGGGATCCCCTCGGCCTCGAGCTCCTCCTCGGTCCAACCGACCGCAGCGACCTCGGGTTCGGTGTAGACGACGTTGGGGATCGCCCGGTAGTTCACGTGGACCGGCTGGCCGGCGATGCCCTCGACGCAGGCGACCCCCTCCTCCTCGGCCTTGTGGGCGAGCAGGGCGCCGCCGATCGCATCGCCGATCGCGTAGATTCCGGACGCGCCGGTGCGGAACCTGTCATCGACCACGATGAAGCCGCGGTCGTCGAGCTCGACGCCGGCTTCGGCGAGACCGAGGTCGTCGGTCGCCGGCCGACGCCCGACCGCGACCAACACGCGGTCGCAGCTCAGCGGGTCGGCTCCGTCGACCTCGACCGTGCAGCGATCGCCTTCGACGCGAGCGCCCGTGACCCGCTGGCCCAAGCGCAGCTCGAGACCCTGCTTCTCGAAGACCCTGGCGGCGCGCGCCGCGATCTCACCGTCGATCCCGGGAAGGATCCGGTCGAGGTACTCGAGCACGACCACCCGCGAGCCCAGCCGGCTCCACACCGAACCGAGCTCGAGGCCGATCGCCCCGGCGCCGATCACCACCAGGTCGCCGGGGACCTCGGGGTAGGCGAGCGCGGCGGTCGAGGATCCGATCCGGTCCTCGTCGAGCTCGGCGCCGGGGAGCGTCGCTGCCCGCGAGCCCGGCGCCAGGACGATGTGCTCGGCCTCGAGCGTTCCCCCGTCCTCGCCCTCCACCTCGACTCGTCGCTCGCCGGCGAGGCGGCCGCGCCCCTTAACGGCCTCGATCCCGTGCTTCTTGAACAGCGACCGCACGCCCCCGGTGAGCGCCTTCACGACACGATCCTTGCGCTTCATCATGACCCCGAGATCCAGCGTCGGCTCGACCATCACGCCGTGATCGGCGAGGGCGTGACCGGCCGACGCGAAGCGCTCGCTGGACTCGAGCAGCGCCTTGCTCGGGATGCACCCGATGCGAAGACAGGTGCCCCCCAGCGCCGCGTTGTCGTCGACGCACGCGACCGAGAAGCCGAGCTGGGCGGCGCGGATGGCGGCGATGTAGCCGCCGGGGCCTGCGCCCACGACGATGAGATCGAGTGTCTTCACCAAGCTCCTCCAGCCGTTGCCTTCAGACCTCGAGGAGCAGCCGACTCGGGTCCTCGACCGTCTGCTTGATCCGGCGCAGGAAGGTCACCGCCTCGCGACCGTCGATGATCCGATGGTCATAGCTGAGCGCCACGTACATCATCGGCCGGATGACGACCTCGCCGTCGCGCGCGATCGGCCGGTCCTCGATGGCGTGCAGGCCGAGCACGCCGCTCTGCGGGGGGTTGACGATCGGCGTCGACAGCAGCGAGCCGAAGACCCCGCCGTTGCTGATCGTGAAGGTGCCTCCCTCGAGCTCCTCGAGCTTGATCTTGCCGTCGCGCGCGCGCTCGCCGAAGTCGCCGATCGCGCGCTCGACGTCGGCGAAGCCGAGGCGCTCGGCGTTGCGCAGGATGGGCACCAACAGCCCGCGGTCGGTGCTCACCGCGATGCCGATGTCGCTGTAGTTGCGATAGACGATGTCGGTGCCGCGGATCTCGGCGTTGACCTGCGGGAACTGGCGCAGCGCGTCGACCGCGGCGCGCACGAAGAAGGACATGAACCCGAGCTTGACCTCCCAGCGCTTCTGGAACTCCTCCCTGTAACGCTGGCGCAGCTCGACCACCGCCGACATGTCGACCTCGTTGAAGGTGGTGAGCAGCGCGGCGTTCTGCTGGGCGGAGACCAGGCGCTCGGCGATCCGGCGGCGGATCGGGCTCATCGGCACGGTCTCCTCGCGCCGTCCCGGCGAGGGCTCTTCGCTCTCGGGGCGCCCGCGAACGGGCTCGGCCGGCGCCTCCTCCGCCTGCTTCGCCTCGGGGCGCTCGGCGATCTCGCTCAGGTGCCGCTCGACGTCCTCCTTGAGCAGGCGGCCGCCCGGACCCGACGCCTCGACCTCGTCGGCGTCGAGACCGTGCTTCTCGAGCAGGCGCTGGGCGGCCGGCATCACGACCGGAGGGCGGGCGGCAGCGGGCGTCTCCTTCGCCTTGTCCTTCGCCTTGTCCTTCTCCTTGTCCTTCGCCTTGTCCTTCGCCCTGTCCTTCGCCTTCTCCTTCTCGGCTGTCGGCTCTGCGGTCTCCTCGTCAGACTCCTCGTCAGGCTCCTCGTCAGGCTCCTCTTTGGCCGCCTCCTCTTCGGGCTCTTCTTCGGAAGCTTCCGACTCGGGCTCTTCCTTCGGCGCTTCCCGGGCCTCCCCCGGCTCGAGCCTGGCGATCACCTCGCCGACGGCGGCGGTGTCGCCGTCCTTGGCCAGGATCTCGATCAGGACGCCGCTCTCGGGGGCTGGCAGCTCGACCGCGACCTTGTCGGTCTCGAGCTCGACGATCGGCTCGTCCTTTTCGACGTGATCGCCTTCGGACTTGAGCCAGCGGCTGATCAGCGCTTCGGTGATCGACTCGCCGACCTCTGGGATCTTGACGTCGAGGGCCATGGCGTTCCTTCCGGTGGCTGGTGGGGCTCGGCGGCCGGTCAGAGGTCGGCGAACGCTCGCGTGAGCAACTCGTCCTGCTCGATCTTATGGCTCTGGGCGGAGCCGGTCGCCGGGCTCGCGGATTCGTGGCGATAGATCCCCGAGAACTCCCAACGATCGAGCAGCCGGTGCCCGAACTGGAGTCGCAGGAACGGCCAGGCGCCCATGTTGCGCGGCTCCTCCTGCACCCACACGACCGGCGTCTCGGGCGCGAACGGCGTCAAAGCCCTCTCCAGCTCGGAAGCGCGCAGGGGGAAGAGCTGCTCGAGACGGACGATCGCGACCGGCACGTCGTCGAGCTCGCGGCGCCGTTCGAGCAGGTCGTAGTAGACCTTGCCGCTGCACATCAGGATCCGCTGGACCCGATCGGCGCGCTCGCACGCCCAGGTGTCGGCGATCACGCGCTGGAAGCCGCTCGCGGCGAGGTCTTCGAGGCTCGACACGGCCTGCGGGTTGCGCAGCAGGCTCTTCGGCGTCATCACGATCAGGGGCTTGCGGAGCGGGCGCAGGACCTGGCGGCGCAGCAGGTGGAAGTGCTGCGCCGGGGTCGTCGGATTGGCGACCTGGATGTTGTCCTCGGCGGCGAGGGTGAGCCAGCGCTCGAGCCGGGCGCTCGAATGCTCGGGACCCTGACCCTCGAAGCCGTGAGGCAGCAGCAGCACGATGCCAGACAGGCGCTTCCACTTGTCCTCGGCGCTCACCAGGAACTGGTCGATCACCACCTGCGCGGCGTTGCAGAAGTCGCCGAACTGGGCCTCCCAGACCACGAGTCCGTCCGGGCAGTCGAGGCTGTAGCCGTACTCGAAGCCCAGGACGCCGGCCTCCGACAGTGGGCTGTTGAAGATCTCGACCGGCGCCTGGTCCGACTGGAGCGAGGCGAGGGTGTGGAGCAGAGCGCCGTTCTCGACATCGTGGAGGACCGCGTGCCGCTGCGAGAAGGTGCCGCGGGCGCTGTCCTGCCCCGACATGCGCACCCGGGCGCCAGCGGTGGCGAGGCTGGCGAAGGCGAGCAGCTCGGCGGTGGCCCAGTCCAGATCGCGCTCGCCGCTCGCCATCTGCCGACGCGCCTCGAGCAGGCGCTCGATCCGGGGGTGGACGGCGAAGCCCTCGGGAATCGAGCACAGGCGCTCGAGCAGCCACTGCGAGCGGTGCGGCTCGACACCGGTGTCGACATCCGGCTGGTTCTCGTCGGGGCCACCCGAGTACGGTCTCCAGAGGCCGCCGTAGGCCTGGTCCAGCCCCGGCCGATCGGACTCGCGCGCCGAGGCGAGCGCGACCTCGAGCGCCTTCTCCTCCTGCTCGATCAGCTCTTCGGCCTCGTCGCGGGTGACCTTGCCGAGGTCGAGCAGGTGCTCGAGGTAGTGGACGCGGACCGGTTGGCGCTCGCGGATCTCGCGATAGAGCAGCGGCTGGGTGAACGCCGGCTCGTCCCCCTCGTTGTGACCGCGGCGCCGGTAGCAGTACATGTCGATCACCACGTCGCGCTGGAACTCCTGCCGGAAGTCCAACGCCACCTCGACGACCTGCGCGACCGCCTCCGGATCCTCGCCGTTGACGTGGAGGATCGGCACCTGGAGCATCTTGGCGACGTCGGTGGCGTAGGTGTTCGAGCGCGCTTCCTCGGGTCCGGTGGTGAAACCGACCTGGTTGTTGACGACCACGTGGAAGGTCCCGCCGACGTGGTAGCCGGGGAGCTGGCTCAGGTTGAGCGTCTCCTGGACGATCCCCTCGCCGGCGAAGGCGGCGTCGCCGTGGATCAGGATCACCATCCCCGACCGGCGCTCGACGTCTCCGAGACGGTCCTGCTTGGCGCGGATGCGGCCCAGCGCCACCGGGCCGATGTACTCGAGGTGGCTGGGGTTGAACGACAACGAAAGGTGGATGGGCTTGCCCTTGGCGGTGGTCCAGTCGCTCGAGTGTCCGAGGTGGTACTTGACGTCGCCACTGCCGTAGTAGCGCTCCGGATCGGCGTCCTCGAACTCGCGAAAGATCCAACGCGGCTCCTTGCCCAGGATGTTGGCGAGCACGTTGAGGTGGCCGCGGTGGGCCATGCCGAAGACGATCTCCTTGATGTCCTGGGCGCCGGCCTTCTCGATCGCCAGGTCGAGGAGCGGGATCAGCGACTCGGCGCCCTCGAGCGAGAAGCTCTTGGCCCCCAGGTACTTCCTCTGGATGAACTGCTCGAACACCGCGGCGGCGCTGAGGCGGCGCAGAATCCGGAACTGCGTGTCGCGCGGAACGTCGAGGCGGTTCTCGGTCACCTCCATGCGCTGCTGCAGCCAGAAGCGCGACTCGAGGTCGTCGATGTGCATGAACTCGACGCCGATCGAGCGGCAATAGGTGTTGCGCATCCGGCGGTACAGCTCGGACACGGTCTGCTCGTCGGGGCCCGGCAGGTTCTCGGTGGAGACCACCGAGTCGAAGTCGGAATCGGTGAGCCCGAACGCCTCGGGCTCGAGCTCCTCGGGGAACTCGCGCTCGTGCAGCGGGTTGATCTGGGCGGTGAGGTGGCCGCGCACGCGGAAGGTGCGGACCATCTCGTCGACCTTGTGCTGGAGGAGCCGGGCCTGCTCGCTGAGCCGGGCCGCGCGCCCGCGGTCGCCGTCGGCCGAGAACAGGCGTCCGGGCAGGAACCGTGGGCGCGTGCGGAACTCGCGCGGCAAGCCGCCGTTGGTGTCGATGCCGCGGAAGTACTCGCGCCACTCCTCGGGGACCGAGCCTGGGTCCTCGAGATAGGACTCGAGGAGCGCCTCCACGTAGGAGAGGCTTCCGGTGTGAGGGAGCTTTTCGAGAGTCACGTCGGCTTCCGTTCGGGCGTCGGTGGTCGCGCGCGCGCGCCGGATCGGCCCAAGGGAATGAAGCAGAGGCGGTGAGGAGGAGACGGCGCCGGAGCGGGCGGGGAGGATGCGGGTGGGACGCCGGTGCGCGGAACGCTTCGCCGACGGTCTTTCACACAGTAGCGCGAGGGTCGCGAGGACGCAACCGAACGAGCGCTTCCGGTTTTGTTTCCGCTACGCTGCCGCGGCCTCCGAGGAGCCGACGCGAACCCATGAGCAGCCTGGCCACCCGCCCCCACCAGCCGCCCTCCGAGGCCCCCGCCGCGCGCGCTGCGCTGCGCCGCGAGCTGCGCGCGGTCGGCCGGCTCGCCGCCCCGGTGGCGCTCGCCCAGGTCGGACTGCTCCTCACTGGCACCGTCGACACCATGATGCTCGGCCGGCTGTCGAAGGAGGAGATGGCGGCCGGCGCGCTCGGACACACCATCAGCTTCGCGATCTTCGGCCCGGTGATGGGCCTGTTCTTCGCCATCGAGGCGCTGGTCACCCAGGCGGTAGGGGCCGGCGACCGTCCGCGGGTGGCGCGACACTTCGCGCGGATGGTGGTCCTCGCGCTCTACATCAGCTTGCCCGTGATCGTCCTCGTGATCTGGCTGGGGCCACGCCTCGGCTGGCTGGGGCAGGCGCCCGAGCTGGTCCCGCTCGCCGCCGACTACATGCGCGGAGTGGCTCCGGGAGTGCCCGGGTTCTTCCTGTTCCTGGTGCTGCGCCTCGTGCTCCAGGCCGACAGCGTGGTGCGCCCGGCGCTGATCGCGGTGCTGCTCTCGAACGTGGTCAACGTCGTCGCCAACTACGCGCTGGTGTTCGGCGGCTTCGGGTTTCCGGCGCTCGGGGTCTACGGCTCCGGGCTCGCCACCTCGATCTCGCGGTGGAGCCTGTTCCTGATCCTGCTCGCGGCAGCCTGGCGGCCGCTGCGGACGATGATGGCGGGGACGCTGTCCTGGCCGCTGTTCGTTGCGGCGCTGCGACCGCGGGAACACGCCGCGACGCTCCGGCTCGGCCTGCCGATCGCGCTGCACAACGCCGCCGAGTTCTGGGTCTTCTCCGCGGTCGGCCTGATGATGGGCAGCCTCGGCGCGCTCCAGTTCGCGGCCCACCAGATCGCCCTCAACCTCGCCTCGCTGACCTTCATGGTGCCGCTGGGGATCGCCAGCGCGGCAGCGACCCGGGTCGGAAACGCCGTGGGGAGACTCGACGGCGCCGGCGCCCAGCGCTCGGCGCGAGTGTCGCTGGGACTGGGGGCGGGCGTGATGGCGATCTCGGCGCTGATCTTCGCGACCCTGCCGGCGCTGCTCGCTCGCGCCTACACCCCCGACCTCGAAGTGATCGTGCTGGCGGCCGCGTTGCTCCCGATCGCGGCGGTCTTCCAGATCGCAGACGGCTTTCAGGTGGTGGCGGCCGGGGTCCTGCGCGGCGCCGCCGACACCACCTGGGCGGCGGCGATGGCTCTGGTGGGCTTCTGGGTGGTCGGCCTGCCGCTCGGGGCGGTGCTCGCCTACCGGTACGATTACGGGCCGCTCGGGTTGTGGTGGGGGTTGACCGCGGGGCTGGTGGCGACGGCGTGCGCTCTGGGCCTGCGGGTGCGCTCTCGCCTGGGGCACCCGGTGGCGGAGCTGCGGGCGGAGCGGGACGCGGCGTGATTCGAGCGCAACGCGGAGCTCGCAGAGGTTGCCACCCCGAGCCGTGGCCCCTATCATCGCCGGTTTCCAGAGGGGATGAAATGAGCAGGAAAGCCGTCCTCGCCTACAGCGGCGGGCTCGACACCTCGGTCATCCTGCGCTGGCTGCAGCGTAGGGGCTACGAGGTCGTTGCGTTCATCGCCGACGTCGGTCAACGCGAGAACCTGAAGGAGCAGGAGGAGCGCGCGCACCGGATCGGCGCCGACCAGGTCTTCGTCGAGGATCTCAGGAGGGAGTTCGTCACCGACTACGTGTTCCCGGCGATCGCGGGCAACGCTGTCTACGAGAACCGCTACCTGCTCGGGACCTCCCTGGCCCGGCCACTGATCGCCAAGCACCAGGTCGAGGTCGCGCGGAAGGTGGACGCGCGCGCCCTGGCGCACGGAGCGACCGGCAAAGGGAACGATCAGGTCCGCTTCGAGCTCACCTATGCCGCCCTGGCGCCGCGCATGGAGGTGATCTCCCCCTGGAAGGACCGCGAGTTCCTCGATCGTTTTCAGGGGCGCGCCGACCTGATCCGCTACGCCAGGGAGGAGGCGATTCCGCTCGAGAGCACCTCCGAGAAGCCCTACAGCATGGACGAGAACCTCATGCACAAGAGCTACGAATCAGGCGTCCTCGAGGACCCGATGGCGGAGCCGCCGGAGGAGATGTACCAGCTCACCACCTCGCCGATGGAGGCGCCCGACGATCCGGCGCGCCTCGAGGTGCACTTCGAGGACGCCATGCCGGTCAAGATCGTCGATCTCGACAGCGGCGAGGAACGCAGCGATCCGCTCGAGCTGTTCGTGTTCCTCAACGAGATCGCGGGCCGCCATGGCGTCGGGCGCATCGACATCGTCGAGAACCGCTTCGTCGGGATCAAGTCGCGTGGGGTCTACGAGACCCCAGCGGGCACCGTGCTGCACGCCGCCCTGCGCGACCTCGAGGGGGTCGCGATGGATCGCGAGGTGCTTCGTCTTCGCGACAGCCTGTCGCCGAAGTTCACGGAGCTGATCTACAACGGATTCTGGTTCTCGCCGGAGATGGATTTCATCCGAGCCGCCTTCGCACAGGCCCAGGAGCTGATCGACGGCGTCGTTCGGGTGCGGCTGTACAAGGGGGGCGTGCACATCCTGGGCCGCGAGTCCCCGAGCTCGTTGTACGACCGCGATCTGTCGTCGATGGACGTCGAAGGCGGCTACGACCAGGCCGACGCCCGCGGCTTCATCCGGATCAACGCGCTGCGCCTGCGCGCTCACAAGATGATCGTGCGCGGCGCTCAGGAGCGCTCCTGATCCGCGCTACAATCAACCGGCCATGAGATTGAGAGAGAGAACGGACGGGGTAGTTTCGATCGTGGCGCTCGAGGGGCGGCTGGTCGCCGGAGTCGGGGACGTCGCTTTGCGCGAGTCGGTCAACCGCCTGCTCGGCGACGGCGAGCAGAAGCTCTTGGTCGACCTCTCGAAGGTGACCCACATGGACAGCTCGGGGGTTGGCGAGCTGGTCGCGACCCGCCGCATCGCCAACCGGTTCGGCGCCAAGGTCAAGTTCGTGCGTGGCGGCAGCGCGGTCGAGCGCGTCCTCCACGTGAGCCAGATCCTGCCCCTGTTCTCGTTCTACGGCTCGGTGGCGGAGGCGCTCGCCGACTTCGAGAAGGACATCGACCGCCCCGACCCCTTCGACGAGCTCGAGGCCGGTGCAGCCAGCGAGTGAGGCAGGGAGCGAGGCCGTCAGCCTGGTCGGCTGCGAGGACCGTGCGCCCGGCGTTCGCTGGCTGACCCTGGCGCAGCCCGGCAAGCGCAACGCGCTGTCGAGCGCCATGATCACCGCGCTCCAGGAGCGTCTCGACGAGGCCAGCGCGAGCCGCGAGGTGCGCGTCGTCGTCTTGGCCGCCGAGGGACCCGTGTTCAGCGCCGGACACGATCTAAAGGAGCTGAGGGCGCTCTCGGGCGACGACGCCGTCGAGACGGCGAGCGCGGAGCGGTGCCTGCCGGTGTTCGTCGAGTGCTCGCGGATGATGGCCACCATCGTGCGGATGCCCAAGCCCGTGATCGCCAGTGTCCAGGGCCTGGCGACTGCGGCCGGCTGTCAGCTCGCGGCGAGCTGCGATCTGGTGGTCGCCGGCGAGTCGGCGGCTTTCGCGACGCCGGGGGTCGATCTCGCCCTGTTCTGCTCGACTCCGGCGGTCGCCGTCGGCCGCTCGATCGGACGCAAGCCGGCGATGGAGATGCTGCTCACCGGGGAGCGGGTCTCGGCGCGCCGCGCCTACGAGCTGGGGCTGGTCAACCGGGTCGTGCCGGACGAGGAGCTCGAGAAGCGCACCGCGGAGCTGGCCGCCAAGGTCGCGGCCCGCTCACCGCTGGCGATCGCGGCGGGCAAGACGACTTTCTACCGGCAGCTCGAGCAGGGACTCGAGGAGGCCTACCGCGAGACCTCCGAGGTGATGGCGCGCAACCTGCTGAGCGAGGACGCGCGGGAGGGGATCGACGCCTTCTTCGAGAAGCGGCCGGCCTCCTGGCGGGGGCGCTAGGGGCTCAGCCGATCCTGCGGTACATGCCGCGGAAGTAGAGCAGGGGCTCGTCGTCGCCGTCGTCGGAGAAGGCGCCCTCGAGCACCTCGCCGACGAAGATGTCGTGGTCGCCGCCGGGGTACGTGGTCTCGAGGCGACAGACGATCTTGGCGATGGCGCCGTCGAGCAGCGGCACGCCGTGGGGACCCGGCCCGTAGCCGGCGCCCCGCAGCGCCCCGCGCTCCGGAGGCTGGCTGCGCGCGAACAGGTCCGAGAGCTCGCGCTGGCTGGCGGAGAGCACGTTGACTCCGAAGTGTCCGGCGGCGTGGAGCTGCGGGTGGCAGTGCGTCGAACGGTCGACGCAGACCAGCAGGAGCGGCGGCTCGAGCGACAGCGAGCAGACCGCGCTGGCCGTCATCCCGTGGAGGAGGCCGCCGGCGTCGGTGGTGATCACGGTGACGCCGGTGGCGAAGCGTCCCAGGAGCTGTCGGAAGGTGAGGCTGTCCATCGGGGGTCGGCCGGCGAGTATCTCACGCTCCGTCACGGTTTTACGGGAAAAGGGTGGTCGAAGCAGCGGAACAGGTCCTCGAGGAATCGCAGAGTGAGGCCCCACACCACGCGCTCCTGCTCGTCGAGCGCGACCGCGGGGAAGAGCTCGTCGGGGACGATCGGGTAGCGGTAGTCGCGGTAGCGATCCGGGCGGGTCAGGTCGGCGAGCGGCACCCACAGGGTCGCCTCGACCTCGTGGTTCGTCCGCAGCCGCGGTCGCGAATCTCCCAGCCAGTACACGTGGGCCGACACCGACAGGCGAAGGCGAGAGCTCGCCGGGCTCTGATCCGGTAGCCGGCCCAGCCGCTCGGCGCGGCTCAGGTCGATGCCGACCTCCTCGCGGGTCTCGCGCTCGGCGGTCGCCGCCGGGCTCGGGTCGGCGGGATCGCGACGCCCTCCCGGCATCGCGATCTGGCCGGACCAGGGATCCCGCTCGCGGGCTGCGCGCTCGATCAGCAGCAGCTCCGGCGCGTCCGGCTCGTCTCCCCGGAGGATCGCGGCCACTGCCGCGGTCGGCCCCGGCAGGTGGCCGGGCTCGCCGTCGCTTCTCCGCAGGGCGGCACGAAGCCGATCGATCTCGAACGCCACCTTGCGGTCCGGTCAGAGTGCGGTCTGGTCAGGGTGCGGCCGGTCAGAGTCGCTCTCGGATCGCCCGGCACATCGTTTCGGTGTCGGCGTCGCCGCCGAGGTCGGGGGTCAGGCTCCGGCCTTCGCTCAGCACTCCGCTGACGGCGTCGAGCAGGCGCTGAGAGAGGTCGTGGCGGCCGACGTGGCGCAGCAGTGCGAGGGCGGGGGAGAGCACGGGCAACGGGTTGGCGATGCCGCGGCCGGCGAGCTCGGGAGCGTCGCCGTGGATCGCCTCGAACACGCGGCAGTGAGCTCCGACGTTGACACTGTAGGCGTTCGAGATCCCGCCGGCCAGCCCGGAGCCCAGGCTGGAGAGGACGTCCCCGTAGAGGTTTCCGGTCAGCATCACGTCGAACTGGTAGGGGTCGAGCACCATCTGCATGCAGGCGGCATCGACGATCATCTCGCGCAGCTCGATGTCGGGGAATCCCTCGGCGACGCCGCGCACGGTCTCGAGGAAGAGACCGTCGCTGAGCTTCATGATGTTGCCTTTGTGGACGTAGGTCAGCCGGCGGCGGCGGTGCTCCGTCGCCAGCTCGAAGGCGAACCGGGAGATCCGCTCGCAGGCGTCGCGGGTGACCACCTTGAGGCTCTGGACCACGCCATCCACGATGACGTGCTCGATCCCCTTGTAGATGTCCTCGGTGTTCTCGCGCACCAGGAGCAGGTCGAGGTCGGGATAGCGGGTCGGCAGGCCCGCGAGCGAGCGGATGGGACGCACGCCGGCGAACAGGTCGAGGCGCAACCTGAGCTGGACGTTGGGGTTGCCGATCCTGGGATTGCTCCAGCGCTTCTGCAGCCGGTCGGGATGGCGCTCGACGCCGGCTCCGACCAGCTTGGTCTTGAGCGCGAGGCCGCAGGCCTCGATCGCCGACACCGCTTCGTCGAGCAGGTGCTCGCCGGAGTCGGGGCCGGCGGCCGGCACGTCGACGCGCCGCCACTCGAAGGGGGCGGCGACCGCCGCGAGCAGCTCGAGCACGAACGGGACGAGCTCGGCGCCGACGCCGCCGCCGACGATCAGGGCCACCGGATGGCGGTCGTCGCCGCCCGTCACGCCGGCGCTCCGGCGTCCATCAGCTCGAGCAGGCGGTCGCACAGCTCGCCGGTGCCCGAGCTTCCTCCCAGGTCCCGCGTCACCCGCGTGCCCTCCGCGAGCAGCTGCTCGACCGCTGCGCGCACCAGGTCTGCGGCCTCGTGCTCGGCGATGTGGCGCAGCATCAGCTCGGCAGAGAGGATCAGGGCGATCGGGTTGGCGACACCCTTGCCCGCGATGTCGGGGGCGGTGCCGTGGACCGCCTCGAACACGGCATAACCGTCGCCGATGTTCGCCCCCGGGACCATTCCCAGCCCCCCGACCAGCCCGGCGCACAGGTCCGAGACCAGGTCGCCGTCGAGGTTGCCCATCACCAGCATGTCGAACTGCGACGGATCGAGGACCAGCGCCATCGCCAGGTTGTCGAGCGGGAGGTACTCGACCTCGAGGTAGGGGTAGTCCTGAGCGATCTCGTGGGCGCACTCGAGGAAGAGGCCGTCGGAGAGCCGCATCACGCTCGCCTTGTGGACGACGGTCAGCTTCTTGCGGCCGTGGTGGCGCGCGTGCTCGAAGGCGAAGCGCATGATGCGCTGGGAGGCCCGGCGGGTGACGATCTTGAGCGCCTCGACGACGCCGTCGATCACCTCGTGCTCGCGCCCGCTGTACAGACCCTCGGTGTTCTCGCGGACCACGACCAGGTCGACCTCCTGGTATCGGGCGCGCGAGTTGCCGGGCAGCGACACCACCGGCCGCAGGCAGGCGTAGAGGTCCATCTCCTGGCGGAGCGCGACGTTGACGCTGCGCCAGCCGCCCCCGATCGGGGTCTGCAGCGGGCCCTTGATCGCGATCCGGTTGCGGCGGATCGACTCGAGGGTGTCCTCGGGCAGCGGAGGCTGCCCCCGCTCGACGGCGGTGCTGCCCGCGATCCGTCGCTCCCACTCGATGCGTCCCTCGGTCGCGTGATCGACCACCCGGACCATGGCGTCGGTGACCTCCGGGCCGATCCCGTCGCCGGGGATGAGGGTGATGGGGTAGCGCATGGCGGCGGTATTGTTGCACGGGGACCTTGCGCGCCGAGCCGTGGACGAATCGGCCGGACCGGCGTCGACAGGCGGGCTACAATCAGGCACCGCAGTGCGTTCTTGCGGGTCAGACGCCGAGGTGCCGTGTTTCCGACCGACCAACAGCTCGAGCAGCTCCAGTCGAAGACGGGGGGAAGCTTTCGCCTGGTGCCGTTCGGCGTGCTCCTGCGCTGGCTCTGGGAGCAGCGTCGGACCTGCACGCTCGAGATCCGGCGTGGCCGGCTGTGGAAGAAGATTGCGCTCGAGAACGGCTGCCCGGTCGCCTGTGAGAGCAACCTCGCCCACGAGCGATTCGGCCGGTATCTGGTCGAGATCGGTCGGCTCGGCGAGCAGGAGCTCGCCAAGCGCCTGAGCCAATCGATCACCCGCGACCAGCCCCTGGGCGAGGTCCTGGTCGAGGAGGGGGTGCTCGAGCCCGAGGAGCTGCTGCGCCAGCTGCAGCAGTGTCTGGGCAAGCAGCTCCTGGACGGCTTCGCGTGGACCGACGGTCAGTTCTCGTTCCCCCCCGAGCCGCTCGAGGTGCCGGCGCCGCTCAAGATGAAGGTGCCGCAGCTCGTCCTCACCGGCACCACGCGATTCGCACCGCAGACCGAGGTCGATTCGGCGGTCATGATGCTGATCGCCACGCGTCTGGCGGCTCACCCCTTTCCGATGATCCAGCTCGCCGAGATCCGCCTGGAGCGGGACCAGGAACGACTGCTGCGGGCGGCGTCGAGCCCGCGGTCGCTCAACGAGCTGGCCGACGAGTGCCGGATGGCGATGGAGGACGTCACTCGCCACGTCTTTGCGCTGGGGGTGGTTGGGCTGATGGTGACCGAGGACGCCCTTCGCGACCTCGCCCAGCTCGGGTCGGTGACCCAGGCCTTCGATCCCCCCGCCCTCGCTCCGGCGGGGGTGAGGGGCGGGGAGAGCGTCACCGAGATGTTCCTGGCCCACCGGCGTCGGGACGCCTTCGACCTGCTGGCGGTCTCCGAGGACAGCGCCGAGCCCGCGATCCGCCAGCGTTTCCTCGAGTTCGCTCGGCGCTACGCTCCCTGGCAGCACGACGACGAGGAGGTGCGTGAGCAGGCGCGCGAGCTGTTCCTGGCTGGAGCGGTGGCGTACACGACGCTGATCGAGCGGGAGCTCCGCGAGGAGGCGCTGGCCCGGCGGCATTCGCGTTTCCAGCAGAGGTCGGTCCGGCGGATCTCGGACCTGATCGACGCCCGCGAGTGCTTCGCAGACGGAATGGCCAAGTGGCGCCAGGGCGAGCTCGAGGCCGGGGCGCGCCAGATCGCGGTCGCCGCCGAGCTCGACCCCCAGAACTCCCGTTATCGGGCCGAGGCGGCCTACACGCGCGCCGAGCTCGCCGACGAAGCGACCGAGTCGTCGCTGGCCGAGCTGCTCGACGTCATGCGCTTCGACCCCGACTGCCGGCAGGCGTTCGAATACGGGGTCGAGCTCGCCGAGCGCCTCGAGCGAGACCCGTTGGCGGCCGAGATCCGCGCCAGGATGCCCGAGCCGGGGCGGCCGCAGCGCCGACACGAGCGGGCCGAGCGGCAGGAGCCGAGCGGCGCGCCATCGGCGTCACCGGCCGCCGCTGCGGAGGAGGGAGCGTGAGGCGCCGGCTCCCGATCGCGGCCGGAGTGGGCTGGCTGTTGATCCTCCAGCTCCTCCTGGCCGCCTGCGCCACGACGACCGCGCCGCTGGCGACGCCGGAGCCCGCTGCCGGCGCGAGCGACCCGGCGCAGCTCGCCCTGGACCAGCCGATCCCGGGCGACCCCGCCGTGCACAGCGGCCGGCTCGCCAACGGGATGCGCTACTACGTCCGGCGGAACACGCGGCCCGAGAACCGCCTCGAGCTGCGCCTGGTGGTGCGCGCGGGCTCGGTGCTCGAGGACGACGACCAGCTCGGCCTCGCCCACTTCGTCGAGCACATGGCGTTCAACGGCACCCGCAACTTCGAGAAGCAGGAGCTGGTCGACTCGCTGCGAGCGGCCGGCATGCGCTTCGGCGCCGACCTCAATGCCTCGACCGGCTTCGACCGCACCATCTACCAGCTGGAGGTGCCGACCGACCGCGAGGAGCTGCTGGAGCGTGCGCTCCTGATCCTCGAGGACTGGGCCACCGGCGTCACCTTCGACGCCGAGGAGATCGAGCGCGAGCGGGGTGTGGTGATCGAGGAGTGGCGGGGAGGCCGGGGCGCCTCGGCCCGGGTCTTCGACCAGCAGCTGCCGGTGCTGCTCGCGGGCTCGCGCTACGCCGAGCGGCTGCCGATCGGCGACCCCGAGATCCTCGAGACCTTCGACCGCGAGACGCTGCTGCGCTTCTACCACGACTGGTATCGGCCGGGATTGATGGCGGTGGTGGCGGTCGGCGACGTCGATCCGGAGGAGATGGTGCGACGCCTGCGCGAGCGCTTCTCGAAGCTCGAGCCGGCCGCCGATCCGCGCGAGTGGTTCGAGGCCGAGGTGCCGGCGCGCGACGACACCGCGATCTCTCGCGTCACCGATCCCGAGCTCACCACCTCCCGGGTCCAGGTCTCGTACAAGTTCTCGGCGCGGCCCATGGCCACCGTCGGCGACTTCCGGCGCGATCTGGTCGAGGGGCTGTTCAGCGCGATGCTCAACGCGCGTTTGCGCGAGCGTCTGCAGGAGCCCGACCCGCCGTACCTGGGCGCCGCGTCCTCGCTGGGCTCCCTCACCCGCGACCGCGAGATGTACTCGCTGAGCGCCACCGTGAACGAGGGCGAGATGCTCGAGGGGCTCGAGGCGCTGCTGGAGGAGGCGGAGCGGGCCCGGCGGCACGGCTTCCAGGGCAGCGAGCTCGAGCGGATGCGCGCGGACTTCCTGCGCAGCTTCGAGCGCTCCTACGAGGAGCGCGACACGACGCGCTCAGGCGTCTGGGCGTCGCGGCTGGCTGGCGAGTTCCTCGACGGCGAGCCGACGCCGAACGCCGAGACCCGCCTGCGCCTGGCCCAGCGCTTCCTGCCCGAGATCACTCTCGAGGAGGTCAACGCTCAAGCCGCTGCGCGGATGTCCTCCCCCGACCGGGTGATCCTGGTCACCGGACCCGAGAAGGAGGGGCTCGAGCTGCCGGAGGAGGAGGCGCTGCTGGCGAGCTTCGATCGCGTCCGCGAGCGCGAGATCGCGCCCTACGAGGACCGGGTCGCCGACACCAGCCTTCTGCCGGCTCCGCCGGTCGCCGGCAGCATCGTCTCCCGTGAGCACATCGATGAGCTCGGGGTCGACGTCTGGCTCCTCGGCAACGGGGTGCGGGTGGTGCTCAAGCCGACCGACTTCAAGAAGGACGAGGTGCGAATCTCGGCCTTCAGCCCCGGCGGCACCTCGCTGGCCCCGGACGAGCTCTACGTTCCTGCGTCGACGGCCAGCAGCGTGATCGGGCTCGGCGGCCTCGGCGCGCACGACCTCATCACCCTCGGCAAGCTCCTCTCCGGCAAGGCCGCCGGCGCGTCGGCCTACATCGGCGAGCACAGCGAGGGGATCTCGGCCGGCGGGTCGCCGCAGGACCTCGAGACGATCTTCCAGCTCGTCTACCTGGCGATCGTCGAGCCGCGCGCCGACCCCGACGCCTTCGAGTCCTACCGGGCGCGGATGGTGGGCTTCCTCGCCAACCGCCTGGCGCGCCCAGAAGTGGTGTTCCAGGACACCGTCACCGAGGTGATGAGCCAGGGGCACCCGCGGCGGCAGCCGTTCGACCAGGAGACCCTCGAGCAAACCGACCTCGAGGTCTCGCTGGCCTTCTACCGGGATCGTTTCGCCGACGTCTCCGACTTCACTTTCATGATCGTGGGCGCCTTCGATCTCGAGCAGATCGAGCCGCTGGTCGAGACCTATCTGGCGGGTCTTCCCGGCGCCGGCCGCGACGAGTCCTGGCGGGACCTCGGCATCCGGCCGCCTCGCGGCGTGATCGAGCGGACGGTGAGGAAGGGGCTCGAGCCGAAGGCGCAGGTGCTGCAGCTCTTCACCGGTCCGTTCGAGCAGAGCTGGGTGACGCGCCATCGGCTGCAGTCCCTGGTCGAGGTGCTGCAGGATCGGTTGCGCAAAGAGGTCCGCGAGGAGCTCGGCGGCACCTACGGCGTCTCGGTCGGGGCCTCGACCGGCTTCGTTCCGGTCGAGGACTACACGCTGCGGATCTCGTTCGCCTGCGCGCCCGACCGCGTCGACGCGCTGCTCGCGGTCGTGCGCGAGGAGCTCGAGCGGGCGCGCTCGGAGCCGGTCGAGACCGAGGAGATCCGCGACGTGCAGGAGACCCAGCGGCGCGCGCGCGAGACCGCGCTCGAGCAGAACGGCTTCTGGTCGAGCGCGCTCTCCTTCGTCTTCGAGCACGACCTCGACCCGCTCGAGATCCTGGAGTACGACCAGCGGGTCGACTCGCTCGATGCCGAGGACCTGCTCGCGATGGCGCAGCGTGTGATCGACTTCGACAACGTGGCGACCTTCGTCCTCCTGCCGGAGGGACCGGTGGAGGAGGGGCAGCCAGCCGATGAGCCGAACTGATGGGGTGGACGACATGAACAGACGACAGCCTCTCCTTCGCGCGGGAATCGCGCCCCTCCTCCTGCTGCTGATTGCGCCGGCGGTCGCCGAGGCGACCGGCGACTGGCCTCACTGGCGGGGCCCCAACCGTGACGGCACCAGCGACGAGGAGGGTCTGGTCACCACCTGGAGCAAGAGCGACAACGTGCTCTGGCGGCTGGAGCTGCCGGGGGTCTCGGGCGCCACCCCGATCATCTCTGGGGACCGGATCTTCCTCAACGTCGGGACCGAGGACAGCCTCGAGCTGTGGTCGGTCGATCGCGCCAGCGGCGAGGTCCAGTGGAAGCGCGAGCTGGGCGGCGGCAACAAGGTCACCCGCAAGCAGAACATGTCCTCGCCGTCGCCCGTGACCGACGGCGAGCGGGTGTTCGCGCTGACCGGGACCGGCATCCTCAAGGCCTTCTCCCATGCCGGCGAGGAGCTCTGGAGCCGGGACCTGCAGGCCGACTACGGCGACTTCGGCCTCAACTGGGGCTACGCCTCCTCGCCGCTGCTCGACGACGGCACCCTCTACGTCCAGGTGCTCCACGGGATGCGCACCGACGATCCATCCTACGTGCTGGCGATCGATCCGGCCACCGGCGAGAACCGGTGGCGTGTCGAGCGGCCGACCGACGCGCGGATGGAGTCACCGGACTCCTACACGACGCCGGCCGTGATCGAGGTCGGGGAACGTCGCGAGCTGGTGATCACGGGCGGCGACTACGTCACCGGTCACGACCTCGCCACCGGTCGCGAGCTGTGGCGAATCGGCGGGCTCAACCCGGAGAGGAACCCGGCGTACCGCATCGTGGCCTCGCCGGTGGTCAGCCGTGACCTGCTGTTCGTGCCCTCGCGGGTCAATCCGTTCCTGGCCTTCCAGGTGCCGAGGGAGGGAGAGCCCGAGCTCCTCTGGCAGACCGACCGCGGCACCGACGTTCCGACTCCGGCGACCGACGGCGACTCTCTCTACCTGGTCAACGACCGCGGGATCCTGCGGCGGCTCGACGCGCGCACCGGCGAGGAGACCTGGGAGGCGCAGCGCCTGGCCCAGGGCACCTACAGCGCGTCGCCGGTGCTCGCCGACGGCAAGCTGTACGTGACCAACGAGGGCGGGACCACCAGCGTCGTCGGCACCAGCGGTGACTTCGACCTGCTCGCCGAGAACGCGCTCGACGAGTACACCCTCGCCTCGCCAGCGATCTCCGACGGGCGGATCTTCCTGCGGACCGACAAGGCGCTCTACAGCATCGGCGCGCGCTGACCCAGGACACCCTGGCGGAGGCCATGGTAGACTCGTGCCATGCGAGCTACCATCGACAAGGCAGGTCGTTTGGTCATTCCTGCGCCGCTTCGTCAGCGCCTGGGTCTCGAGGCTGGAACTCAGGTCGAGCTCGAGATCGAGGGTTTCGCGCTCCGGCTGGTCAAGTCAGTGCCTCGAGCCGAGGTGGTGACCCGGCATGGACGGCTCGTCGCCCGGCCGCGTGCGGCCGAGGGCGACCTGCCGGCGGTCGACGTGGCGCGCCTCGTCGAGGAGGAGCGCGACCGGTGGCCGACCTGAGCGCGCCGTTCTTCGACACCAGCGTCCTGGTCGCGGGCCTGATCGACTTCGGCGAGACCTCCCGGTCCGCGCTCGAGGTCGTCGATGCCATCGCCGACGGGCGGATCACGCGGCCGCTGACTGCCTGGCACTGCTGCCTCGAGTTCTTCTCGGTCGCGACGAGGCTCCCCGAGGAGTACCGGCTCGAGCCCGAGACCGCGCTTCGATTCCTGAAGGAGGAGGTCCTGGCCCGGTTCGACGTCGCCGGTCTCGCCCGGGCGGCTCGGGAGGAGTTCCTGGCCGCCGCGGTCGGAGAGGGCGCGGTCGGCGGCCGGATCTACGACGCTCACATCGCGGAGGTGGCGCGGCGGATGGGCGCCAGTATCGTCGTCACCGAGAACCGGCGTCACTTCACCAGCCTCCTACGACACGGAGTCCAGGTCCTGCTCTGCGAGGAGCTGGCGACGGAGCTGTAGAGCCGGCCTGGAGCTCTGTCGGGGCTGCTAGAGTCGGTGCCCGTCCGCGATCGTTTCTTCGAGGCACTGGAGCCAGACGATGACGCCACCGACTCCGCTCAGACGTCCGCCGATCCTCGCCCTCCTGCTCGCCTCGACCGTGCTGCTCGCGGTGATCGTCGCGTGCGGCGGAGGAGGAGCCGATAGCGAGAGCGAGCGCCGCTTCCTGAGTCTCGGCACCGCGCCTCCGGGCGGCGCGTTCTTCGTGGTCGGCGGCGCGCTGGCCGAGGTGCTCAACGACTTCGGCCCGGAGGGCTGGGAGGTCACCGCCGAAGCGACCAAGGGCTCGAAGGAGAACATCCGTCGCCTGGAGCGTGGCGAGATCGACCTGGCGCTGTCGAATGCCGCGATCACCTACTTCGCGGTGCGCGGCCAGGGGTGGGAGAAGCCGTACCCGATGCGGGCGCTGATGACGCTGGCTCCGAACGTCGCGCTGTTCATCGCGCCGCGCTCGAGCGGAGTGAGCTCGATCGGCGACCTCGCGGGACGGCGCGTGGTGGTCGGACCGGCGGGTGCCGGATTCGAGGACTTCCTGAAGCCGCTGCTCGCCGCGCACGGGGTGGCGTTCGAGGACTTTTCGCCGCTCAACGCGACGCAGGCGGGCGCGGTCGACCTGCTCGCCGACGGCGCGGCCGCCGCCGCCTTCCTCGGCGGAGCGATCCCGACCGCGTCGGTCACCCAAGCCGCCACCTCGCAGGACATCGTCTTCGTCCCCTTCGATCCCGAGGCGGTCGCGAGCCTGACCCGCGACTATGCCTTCTTCGAGCCGGCCACCATCCCGGCCGGCACTTACCGTGGCCTCGACCAGGACTACGCGGGGCTCAACGTGGGGTCGATGCACCTGATCACGTCGGCGGCGATCCCGGACGACCTCGCCTACCAGGTGACGAAGATCCTGTGGGACAACCGTGAGGCGGTCGCGGCGCGCCATCCGGCGGGGCGCGCGATCAACCCCCGGGTGGCGATCGACGACACCGGGACCGAGTTCCATCCTGGCGCCGTGCGCTTCTACGAGGAGATCGGGATCTGGCCGGGCGCAGGCTCGGAGACCGCTGCGGAGCCGGCCGCGGCGGAGCAGCCCTGAGCTCCGCGCCGGGCGCGCGCGCACGCGAGCTGGTGAAGCGACCCCTGGCGGTCGCGCTCGCGGCCTTCGTGCTGGTCGAGGTCAACTACCCGATCCTCCAGCCGCAGAGCGCGCTCGCCACCTTCGCGTTCTTCGGCCTGGTCCTCGCCTTCCTGCAGTTCCCGCTCGCGGCGCGCGTCTCGGGCGTGCGCTGGCTGCGGGCCCTCGACGGGGTGGCGATCGTCGCCGCTCTGCTGGTCTGCGGCTGGGTGGTCGTGCAGACCGAGCCTGCCTTCGCGGGCTGGTGGGCGGACGGCTCGTCGCTGGGCGACCGCGCCGGCGCCGAGACGCGGCTCGACCTGTGGATCGGGGCGGCCGGGCTGCTCCTGGTGCTCGAGGCGACGCGGCGCGCCGTGGGGTGGGGACTGCCGGCGCTGTCGCTGCTGTTCCTGGTCTACGCCAAGTTCGGCACCTCGATGCCGGACTGGCTGTTCCCGCATCGCGGCTACGGCACGGAGCGGATCGTCTCGCAGACCTTCCTGCACAGCCAGGGGGTCTTCGGCGTCGCGTTGAGCGTCATGTTCACCTATGTCTTCCTGTTCGTGCTGTTCGGCGCGGTGCTCGAGGTCACCGGCGCCACGCAGTTCGTGATCGGGGCCACTCAGAAGCTGTTCCGCCGCGCCTCGGGCGCGCCGGCCAAGGTCGCCGTCCTCTCCAGCGGCCTGATGGGCTCGCTGTCGGGGAGCGCGGTCGCCAACACCGCGACCACCGGGACCTTCACCATCCCCCTGATGCGCAGCTCGGGTTTCAAGCCGCACGTGGCGGCGGCGGTCGAGGCGGCCGCCAGCTCGGGGGGTGCGCTGGTGCCGCCGGTGATGGGAGCCGGCGCCTACATGATGCTCGAGCTGGTCTCGCCGCCGGTGACCTACGTCGAGATCATCCGCGCGGCGCTGATCCCGGCGATCCTCTACTACCTCTCGCTGTTCCTGCTGGTCCACTTCGTGTCGGGGCTGGCGGACGACGCCGGCCGGCACGGGGCGCTCACCGAGACGCCCGAGCCCGAGCCCGAGGATGATCCGGCGCGATCCGCCGCGGCCGGCGGAGCGATGGCGGGCGTGCTGTTCGTCGGAGGGATCGTCATCCTGGTCGGTCTGCTGCTCCTCGGCTACACGGTGATCCGCTCGGTCGCCGTCTCGCTGGCGGTGGTCGCGCTGCTGAGCCAGCTCTCGGCGTCGACCCGGCTCACGCCGCGGCGGCTGATGGCGGCGCTGAGCAAGGCGGCGGACGGCGCGGTGCCGCTGATCACGGCCGCCGCCTGCGTCGGCGTGGTGATCGGGGTGGTGACCCTGACCGGCGTCGGCACACGGCTCCCCTCGACCATCCTGCCGCTGGCCCAGGACAACCTGCCGGCGGCGCTGGTGCTGATCATGGTGTCGTCGATCGTCCTCGGCATGGGGCTGCCGTCGGCGGTCTGCTACCTGCTGATGGCGACCCTGATCGGGCCGGTGCTCGGCGAGCTCGGCGTGGTGCCGCTCGCCGCGCACTTCTTCATCTTCTACTTCGGGATGATGTCGATGGTGACGCCGCCGGTCGCCCTCGCCGCCTACACCGCGGCCTCGATCGCGTCCTCGAGCATCACCAGGACGTCGCTGGCCGCGTTCCGCTTCGCCCTGGTGGGGTTCACCCTTCCCTACATGTTCGTCTTCCGGCCCCAGCTCCTGCTGCTGTCTCCGGAGGGGGGCAGGCCGCGCCTCGACGCGGTGCTGCTCGCGGTGATCGTGGCGATCTTGGGCATTTTGCCGCTGGCGGCCGGGATCGCCGGCTACCTGAACCGCCGGCTGCGGACGTTCGAACGGGCGCTCCTGCTTGCCGCGGCGGGGCTGCTCCTGTTCCCGGTCGGGCCCTCGGTGTTCGGGCTGCGCAACCTGACCTGGGTCGACCTGAGCGGCGCTGCGCTGCTCACCGGGATGCTGATCTGGACCTGGCGGACGCGTCGCCGGCCGGTCGCGGAGCTCGCCCCCGGCGCCGGCCTCAGTCGCGGATCCGGAACCTCCGCGACTTGAGCTCCCAGCGCGGCAGCGTGCCGGCCTCCACCCGGCGCACCGAAACCCGCAGGGCCAGGCGCCGATGGAAGAGCCGGGTCAGCTCCGCGACCACGTCGCGATCGCGGCTCTGGGCGATCTCGACCTCGACCTCGAGCTCGCTCATCCCCTCGCTGCGGGTCACCGTGGCGCGGAACTCGGTGATCTCGGGGATCTCTCGGACCACGTTCTCGATCGCGCTCGGGTAGACGTTGACGCCGCGCACCACGGTCATGTCGTCGATGCGGCCGAGCACGCCGCCGCGCAGCGCGCGCCGACCGTCGCGCTCCTCGACCATCTCGACCAGGTCTCCGGTGCGGTAGCGCAGCAGTGGCGAGCCGACCCGTCCGAGGCTGCTCAGCACCAGCTCACCGCGCTGCCCCGACTCCGTGGGCGCCAGAGGCTCTCCGGTCGACGGCTCGACCAGCTCGGCGACGAAGCGCTCCTCGTCGATGCGCATCAGCCCGTCGGGGCCGGGGTAGCCCCAGGCGCCGAGCTCGGTTGCGCCTGCGTGGTCCCAGCAGGCAGCGCCCCAGGCCTCCTCGAGCCGTCGGCGAACCGCCGGCACCGAGGCGCCGGGCTCGCCGGCGTGGAGAGTGGCGCGCACCGCGCTGCTGGCGAGGTCGATGCCGGCGCCCCGGGCGACCTCGGCCAGATGCAGCGCGTAGGTCGGTGTGCAGACCACGATCGTCGCCTCCAGCTCGACGATGTGGTCGAGCCGCTCCTCGGTCGACAGCGCGCCGCCGGTCAGCGTCAGGGCGCCGAGCCGCTGCGCCGCCTCGAAGGCGCCCCAGAAGCCGATGAAGGGTCCGAAGGAGAAGGCGACGAAGACTCGATCCGCCGGCTCGAGCCCGATCGCCCGGTAGACCAGCGACCAGGAGGCGAGCAGCTCGTCCCAGCTCTCGGCAGTGTCGAGCCAGCGCAGCGGACGCCCCTTGGTGCCCGAGGTCTGGTGGAGGCGAACGTAGCGATCGAGCGGCCAGCACAGGTTGCGGCCGAACGGCGGGTGGGCCTCCTGGTCGGCGACCAGCTCCTCCTTCTCGGTCAGCGGCAGGCGTGCGAGGTCGGCGAGATCGAAGCCGGCCGGGTCGAGATCGGCCAGACCGCAGGCCGAGAGCTTCTCAAGATAGAAGGCGTTGCCGGCTAGGATCGCCTCGAGGACGGTGCGCATGCGGTCGCGCTGGACGCGGGCGACGTCGGTCATCGGGACGAGGGGGAGAGACTGCTACTGGCAGAGCGGTGATTTCAGGACGCGTCGGCCGGGACCTTCTCGGCCCCCTCGCGCACCTCGAGCTCTTGCAGCGGCTCGGCGACCTCGTCCTCGAACAGCACGTCGACGTGGTAGCGACGAGCGGTCTGGCCGAAGTCGCGAAACAGCCAGTTCTCGACGAACTCCTCGGTCTTGCGGCGGCCGATCTCGCGCACCAGCTCGACGTTGTCGTCGGCGCGCTCGCGCGCCAACCGCGCCAGACCCTGCTTGAGCGCGGCGACCGCCGTGGTCTCGTTCCGCAGCAGGCTGCCGGCGCGGATCTCGTAGTCGAGCCGCGAGACGTCGATCGAGGGCTGGTTGTAGCGGATCGCCGGCGCGACGACCCGGATCCGCTCGCCGTCCTCGAGCTCGAACCGCCAGGGGTGGTCGAGGTCGAGATAGTAGGTGTACTGCACCGGCGCGGTGGCGCGCACCACGACGTCGGGGAGCTGGAGCTGACCCCACAGTGCCGAGGCCTTGTCGGTGCGCTCGAACACCTCGGTCTCGTCGAGGGTCGCGAATTGCAGGTAGCTGTTGCCGGTGATCTCGGTGGCGTGGCTGGTGAAGCTGGTATGGATCGTACCGGTGCGGAAGGCGCTCGCGATCGCCTCGACGTCGGCGAGCAGCTCGCGGCCGGAGTCGAGCGCGGCGGTCGACACCGAGCGGGCGGCGCGCAGCGTGTACCAGAGCGCTCCCGCCGCGATCAGCAGGACCGCGATCGCCACCAGGGTGAAGGCGAGGGGCCATCCGAAGCTGCGCTGAGTGGGCGTCGACATGTCGGGTCTCGAGTCGGTCGCTGCCGTGAACTTATCAGCGCGGTAGCGATCCGCTTGCTACAGTCGGGTGTCGCCGTGCTCACCACCATCCTCGATCCGGCGACCCAGGAGCTGCTCAAGCGGGAGCGCGCAGCTCTGTCGGACGCGATCGAGCTCCTGGCGAGGGTCGACCTGCCGGGCGTCGACGTGGAGCCGCTGCGGCGCGCGACCCGCCAGCTCGACGAGCTGTTCCTGCTGGTGGTGGTCGGCGAGTTCAACGCCGGCAAGAGCGTGTTCGTCAACGCGCTCCTCGGTCGCCGCCTGCTCGAGGAGGGAGTGACGCCCACCACGAGCCGGATCCACCACGTCCGTTGGGGCGAGCACGAGGCAACCAGCGAGGGACCGGAAGGCGCCGTCGTGATCGAGGCGCCGGTCGAGCTGTTGCGTGAGATCCACCTGGTCGACACCCCCGGGACCAACGCCATCGACCGCCGGCACGAGGCCCTGACTCGCGACTTCGTACCGCGCGCCGATCTGATCCTGTTCGTCACCTCGGCCGACCGGCCGTTCACCGAGAGCGAGCGTCAGTTCCTGGCCGCGATCCGCGAGTGGGGGAAGAAGGTGGTGGTGGCGATCAACAAGGCCGATATCCTCGCCAGTCCCGGCGAGGTCGACCAGGTGGTGGAGTTCGTGCGGCGGAGCTGCCGGGACCTGCTCGGATTCGAGCCCGAGGTCTTTGCGCTGTCGGCGCGCCGCGCGCTCGCCGCCCGCGAGTCCGCGGGCGGCGCGTCCGATCCCGGCTTCGCGGCGCTGGAGCGCTACGTCCTCGAGACGCTCGACCAGCGCGAGCGGATCCGGCTCAAGCTCGAGAACCCCGCGCGCGTGGCGCTGCGCCTGCTCGATCAGGCGAGCACGGTGATCGCCGCGCGCGTCGAGCTGTTGCGCGAGGACCTGACGACGCTCGAAGGTCTGGGCGAGAGCCTCCAGTCCTACCAGGACGACCTCGAGCGCGAGTTCAAGTTCCGCCTGGGCGACGTCGAGAAGCGCCTTCACCAGCTCCGGAATCGCGGCGATGAGTTCTTCGACGACGTCCTGCGCCTGACCCGGCTGCCCGACCTCTTCAACCGCTCGAAGATCCGCGACGAGTTCGAGCGCAAGGTCGTCGCCGACATGCCGCGCGAGGTCGAGGCCCAGGTTTCGGACCTGATCGACTGGCTGGTGGCCAGCGAGCTGCGCCAATGGCAGGGGGTCCAGAAGCTGGTGCGTGGGCGCCTGGATGCGCACGAGGGGCGGGTGGCCGGCGGCCTGGGAGAGGCCTTCGAGAGCCACCGGCAGACCCTGCTCGACACCCTCGGGCGCACCGCGCGCCGCGCCGTCGACGGCTACGACCGGCACGCCGAGGCGAAGCGGCTCGCCGAATCGGTGCAGACGGCGGTGGCCAGCGCTGCCCTGCTCGAGGTCGGGGCGGTCGGCCTCGGCGCGGTGGTCGCCGCGGTCGCCAGCTCGACCGCGGTCGACGTCACCGGCCTGCTGGCGGCGGGGGCGCTGGCGGCCCTCGGCCTGTTCGTGATCCCGGCCCGGCGGCGCCGCGCCAAGAGCACGCTGCGCGAGCGCCTCGAGCAGCTTCGCGCGCAGTTGATGAGCGGCTTGCAGAGCCAGTTCGAGAGCGAGCTGAGGCGCAGCACCTCGCGGCTCGAGGAGGCGGTGGCGCCCTACACCCGGTTCGTGCGCGGCGAACGGCGCGCCCTGGAGGAACGGGAGTCCGAGGCCGACGCGCTGCGCGACGAGCTCGAGCGCCTGCTCGAGAGGATCGCGGGCCGGTGAGGCCGCGACCGCTGATTTGACAAGGCGCGTCGTCGTCTGTCGTAATGACCTGTGCGGTTGTCACCCGACGTCCGCCCGTTTCGTCCAACGACCCCGCCGGCGTCTCGGCGCACCTCCTGCCTGCTTCTCGTTCCAGCCGCGACTCGTTCACGGTCGTGGCGTGCGTGCCCTGGCCGGGCTCGCGCGGGCAGTCTCTGCGCGGCTGCCGGCCTGGTGGAGCCGGCCGATGTTCGCATCCCCTTCGAAGCTCTTTCCACGCCGACCGCGCCTTCGCGCGGCGGCGACCCTGACGGCGGCGCTCGGCGGCCTGCTCTGGCTCGCCCCGATCGCCGGCGCGACCGACTGGCCGCAATGGCGAGGCCCGTGGCACACCGGTGTCTCGGAGGCCGAGGGGCTGATCTCCTCGTGGTCGCCCGAGGGCGAGAATCTGATCTGGCGGCAGCCGTTCATCGGCCGCTCGACCCCGGTGGTGCTCGACGGCCGCGTCTACGCGACAGGCCGCGGCGGTGAAGGCGTCACCCGTCGCGAGCTGGTCGCGGCCTTCGACGCCAGAACCGGCGAGCAGCTCTGGGAGCGCGAGATCCCGACCGCCCAGACGACGGTCCCCTACAACCGCGCCGGCTGGGCGTCGCCGGCGGCCGACCGCGAGACCGGCTACGTCTACGTCCAGGGGATCGCCGGTCCGCTGATCTGCTTCGACCGCGACGGCAACGTGGTCTGGGAGTACGACCTGAAGGACGAGTTCGGCCGCTACTCGGGCTACGGCGGTCGCACTCACGCGCCGCTGGTCGACGGCGATCTGCTGATCGTCAACGTGATCAACTCCGCGTGGGGCCGCTACGGTCCGCCCCGTCACCGCTACTTCGCCTTCGACAAGCGCACCGGCGACGTGGTCTGGATCTCGCAGCCCGGCGGCGAGGTCCACGACCTGAACACCGCCTCGAACGGCACGGTGGGCGTGGTCGGCGGCCGCCGGCTCTACGTCGCCGGCAACGGCGACGGCAACGTCTACGCGCTCGACGTGCTCACCGGCGAGAAGGTGTGGTCATTTCAGATCTCGAAGCGCGCGATCAACAGCTCGCCGCTGCTGGTCGGCGACGTCATCTACGCCGGCCACTCGGAGGAGAACATCGACGAGGCGACCCTGGGCCGGGTGGTCGCGATCGACGCCACCGGCGCCGGCGACGTCACTGCGACGCACGAGAAGTGGCGTCGCGAGATCGGCATGGGCTTTCCTTCGCCGCTCTACCACGACGGCACCCTCTACGTCCTCGACAACGCCGCGAACTTCCGCGCGCTCGACGCCGAGACCGGCGAGACCCGGTGGCAGAAGGAGATCGGGACAGTCGGCAAGTCGGCGCCGGTGTGGGCGGACGGCAAGATCTACGTTACCGAGGTCAACGGCAAGTTCTGGATTCTCGACCCCGAGGCGGACGGCGCTCGAGTCCTCGACGAGGACCTGGTGACGCTCACCGAGGACGGCCGCGAGCGGTATGCCGAGATCTACGGCTCGCCCGCGATCGCCTATGGCCGGATCTACTTCACCACCGAGGAGGGGATCTACTCGCTGGGTGACGAGAGCGAGCCGTTCGAGGTCACCGCCAGCACCGGGCCCGACCCGACGGTGCCCCCGGGGAGCGGCGAGCCGGCCAAGCTGCTGCTGGTGCCCGCCGACGTGACGGTCGGGATCGGCGAGACCGTCGACTACGAGGTCCGTGCCTTCGATGCTCGGGGCAGGCCCCTCGGCACGGTCGACGGGGAGTGGTCGCTCGAAGGCCTGCGCGGCGCCATCGGGCCAGACGGGCGGCTGAGCTTCCAGGCCGGCGGACCCCAGGCCGGCGAGGTCGTGTTCGAGGCCGGTGAGCTCGAGGCGCGAGGGCGCGTCCGCGCCTTTCCCCCGCTGCCGATTCGGGACGACTTCGACTCGATCGAGGGGCGCGGGCGTCCCTGGTGGATCGGCCTCGGCCGCTATCAGGTCGTCGAGCAGGAGGGGGGCAAGGTGCTCGAGAAACCGGTGGCTGCCTCGGGTCTGTTGCGCTCCGACCTGATCGTCGGGCCGCCGGGTCTCGCCGACTACACCATCCAGGTGGACTTCAAGGCGACCCAGGCGGGACGCAGACGCCCCGACGCAGGGCTGATCAACCAGGGCTACATCCTCGACCTCAAGGGGGTCAAGCAGGAGCTCGAGATCCGGAGCTGGCAGGCGGTGCTGCGGATGGCGGTGCAGGTGCCGTTCGAGTGGGAGATGGACACTTGGTACACGATGGAGTTCCGCGTCGATCAGCAGGGGGACAAGGCGCTGGTGCGCGGTAAGGTCTGGCCTCGCGGCCAGCCCGAGCCCGCCGACTGGAACATCACCGCCGAGGATCCGCAGCCGTCGCGCGCCGGAGCACCCGGGATCCAGGGATACTCGCCGGCCAGCATCTTCTACGACAACCTCGAGGTCACGGTGAACTCATGATCAGCCCTCCGAAGTCCACGCGACAGTCCACGCGACGTCTCGTCGTCAGTCTCTTCCTCCTCGCCGCCGTGCTGGGGGCGCTCGCCGGATTCGAGATCGGCGCCGCCGAGACCGATCCTCCGGCGATGTACGGCAACACGCCGTCGCGCAACATGGTCTCCGACGTGCGGGGCCTGCCCAGCAACTGGGACGTCGAGACCGGCGAGAACGTGCTGTGGGCGGCCAAGCTCGGGTCGCAGACCTACGCCGGCCCGGTGGTGCACGGCGGCCGCGTCTACGTCGGCACCAACAACGAGGGTGCGCTGCGCGAGGGGATCGAGGGGGACAAGGGCGTGATGCTCGCGTTCGACGCCACCAACGGCGAGCTGCTCTGGCAGGCGACTCACGACAAGTTGCCGGCGGGGCGCGTCAACGACTGGCCCCTGCAGGGGATCTGCTCGACGCCGTTCATCGAGGGCGATCGCGTCTACTACGTCTCGAACGAAGCCACGGTGGTCTGCGCCGACGTCGAGGGCTTCCGGGACGGCGAGAACGACGGCCCCTTCACCGACGAGAAGTACAAGGGCGAGATGGACGGGGACATCATCTGGTCGCTCGACATGATCGGCGAGCTCGACGTGTTCCCCCACAACCTCGCCGCCGGCTCGCCGCTGGTGGTCGACGGCATCCTCTTCACGACCACCGGCAACGGCGTCGACGAGGGGCACGTGAACATCCCGTCCCCGCTCGGTCCCAGCTTCCTGGCCATCGACGCCACGACCGGCAAGGTGGTCTGGGAGAACGCCGATCCTGGCGAGAACATCCTCCACGGCACCTGGTCGAACCCCGCCTATGGCGTGGTCGACGGCACCCCCCAGGTGGTGTTCCCGGGCGGCGACGGCTGGCTGTACTCGTTCGAGCCCAAGACCGGCAACCTGTTCTGGAAGTTCGACCTCAACCCGAAGGACTCGGTGTGGGAGCTGGGCGGCAGCGGCACCCGCAACAACGTGATCTCGACGCCGGTCTTCTACAAGAACCGGTTCTACGTCGGCGTCGGACAGGATCCCGAGCACGGCGAGGCGCCCGGTCACTTCTACGCGATCGACGCCACCAAGGAGGGGGACGTCACCGGCGAGGCCGAGGTCTTCCACGTCGGCGGCGACGAGTTCAACCGCACGATCTCGACCGCCGCGATCCACGACGGGCTGGTGTTCATCAGCGACCTCTCGGGCTTCCTCTACTGCCTGGACGCCGAAACCGGCGAGAAGTACTGGACCTACGACACCTTCGCCGCGATCTGGGGCTCGCCCTTCGTCGCCGACGGCAAGGTCTATCTCGGCGACGAGGACGGCGACGTGGTGATCCTCGAGGCGTCGAAGACCAAGAAGCTGATCGCCGAGATCAACATGGGGAGCGCGGTCTACACGACCCCGGTGGCGCACGACGGCGTGCTCTACATCGCGACCCGCTCCGAGCTGTTCGCGATCGGCTCGAAGTGAATCGGGACACCGGCGCGGAGGCGGGCGCCTTCGCGCGAGCGTTCGACGCCGCGAGCTGGTCGGTCGAGCTGCGCCCGATGCGGGTGCGGTTCGGTCAGGGCTCGCTCGCCCGGCTCGGCGAAGGGGTCGAGCAGCTCGGCGGCAGCCGCGTCCTGGTGGTGACCGACCGCGGGATCGTGGGCGCCGGCCACGTCGAGCGCGCCGTCGTCTCGATCGAGGGGGCCGGCCTCGGGTGCTGGGTGTTCGACGGCGTCGAGGAGAACCCCACCGAGCGTCACGTTGCGGCCGGGGTCGAGGTCGCGCGGCGGCGCGGCGTCGACTTCCTGGTCGGCCTCGGCGGCGGCAGCTCGATGGACTGCGCCAAGGGAGTCAACTTCCTGCTCACCAACGGCGGGAGGATGGCGGACTACTGGGGGATGGGCAAGGCGACGCGCCCGATGCTGGCCTCGATCGGCGTTCCCTGCACCGCCGGGACCGGCAGCGAGGCGCAGTCCTTCGCCATCATCTCGCGCGAGGGAGACCACCGGAAGATGGCCTGCGGCGATCCCAAGGCGCGCTTCACGAGCGTCCTGCTCGACCCCGAGGTGGTGCGCACCGCTCCCCGCGAAGTGGTCGCCATGACCGGTCTCGACGCGCTCTCGCACGCGCTCGAGAGCCTGGTGACCCGGGTCAGGAACCCACTGTCTTCGATGCTGGCGCGCGAGGCGTTCGCCAGCCTCGACCGGCACTTCGAGGCAGTGCTCGAGCCGCGCGCCGATCTGACGGACTGGGGCGAGATGCTCATCGGCGCCCACTTCGCGGGCGCCGCGATCGAGACCTCGATGCTGGGGGCGGCGCACGCGCTGGCCAACCCGCTGACCGCCGGCTTCGAAGTCGCCCACGGGGCGGCGATCGCGATCGTGCTGCCGGCCGTGGTGCGCTTCAACGGCGAGCTCCTCGATCGCGTCTACAACGAGCTGCGGCCGGTGGCGGGGGAGTGGGGGGCCGGGGCCGGCTCCGGACCGTTCAGCGAGTCTCTCGCGCGCCGGATCGAGGAGCTGCGACGGCGCGCCGGCCTGCCGGAGACGCTGCGCGACGTCGGCGTCGGCGAGGCCGACCTCGCTCGGCTCGCCGAGCAGGCGGCCGACCAGTGGACGGCCGGCTTCAACCCCCGGCCGGTCGGCGCCGAGGACTTGCTCGAGCTCTACCGGCAGGCGTACTGAAGGAATCTGGGAGGCGCGCCGCGCGTTGGAGGTGAACGTGACCGCAAGAGAGTCTCTCGCGCGAACTCTGAAGCTGATCGTGGGCTCCTGCCTCTGCCTGGGCGTCCTCTCGGGCTCCCCCGCGCTGGGCGCCGCCGCGCCCGGCGCGGCCGCGCCCGGCGCGGCCGACGACGGTCCGCGCGCGGCGCCGGCCTCGTCGTGGCCGGTCTTTCGCGGCAACGCCGAGATGACCGGGATCGCGGGTAGCACGCTGCCAGCCGAGCCCAAGGTCCTGTGGGCGGTCGACCTCGGCGCCGACATCGAGTCGACGGCCGCGATCGACGGCGGCACGGTCTACGTCGGCGACTTCGAGGGGAGACTGCACGCGGTCGACCTGGCCACCGGCAAGCAGAAGTGGACCTACCAGGCGAAGAGCGCGATCCAGGCGGCGCCCTCGGTCCACGACGGCATGGTCTTCGTCGGCGACGAATGGGGGATGTTCCACGCCGTCGACGCCGACACCGGAAAAGCTGCCTGGACCTTCGAGACGCAGGGGGAGATCGTCTCCTCGGCGACCTTCGACGGCGATCGCGTGCTGTTCGGCTCCTACGACCAGAACCTCTACGCCCTCGACCGCACCACCGGCGAGCTGGCGTGGAAGGTCGAGACCGAGGGCTACGTCCACGCCACGCCCGCGATCATCGGCGGCGTGACCACGGTCTCGGGGTGTGACGGCTACCTCTGGCTGGTCGACGTCAAGGACGGCCGCGTGATCGACAAGATCGTGCTCGGCGGGCAGGCGGGTGCGACGCCGGCGATGGCCGGCGGTAAGGCGTTCATCGGCACCTACGAGAACCAGGTGGTCGCCGTCGACGTCGAGCAGCGCAAGATCGCCTGGGTCTACGAGCATCCCAAGCGCAAGTTCCCTTACTACGCGTCGGCGGCGGTGACCGGTGACCGGGTGCTGATCGCGGGGCGAGACAAGATCCTGCGCTCGCTCGACCCCGAGAACGGTGAGACGCACTGGGAGTGGAACAGCGGCGGCCGCATCGACTCGTCGCCGGTGGTGGTCGGCGGGCGCGCCTTCCTCGGCACCCAGACCGGCGCGGTGGTGGCCGTCGACCTCGAGAACGGCGAACCCGCGTGGCAGTTCGAAACCGGCTCTGGTATCGTCGCCTCGCCCGCGGTGGCAGCGGGGAAGCTGGTGATCGGCACAGTCGACGGCATGCTCTACTGCTTCGGCTGACTCCTGTGAGAAGGTGCCTCCGTGGGGCCGTCTCCGAAGGGAAACCACGATGACTCAGCTCGAACCCGCCACCTCGCGGCTGGACCTCGAGGCGACCGACGTCGGCAGCGTCTTCGTCTCGAACTATCCGCCGTACTCCTTCTGGTCCGCCGACGGCGTCGCCGCGGCCGAGGCCGCCCTCGACGCGCCGCCGCGCGAGGACACGCCGCTCGGCCTCTACCTGCACGTGCCTTTCTGTCGCCGGCGCTGCAAGTTCTGCTACTTCCGGGTGTTCACCGACAAGAACGCCGAGCAGATCGAGTCCTACGTCGACGCGCTGGGCACCGAGGTCGAACGCTTCGCGCAGCGGCGTGCGGTCGAGGGGCGACCGCTGCACTTCGTCTATTTCGGCGGCGGCACCCCCTCCTACATCGCGGTCAAGCAGCTCCTGCCGCTGGTCGAGCGACTCAAGGCGGCGATCTCGTGGGATCGGGCCGAGGAGGTCGCGTTCGAGTGCGAACCCGGGACCCTGACCCAGTCGAAGCTCGAGGCGATCCGCGAGATCGACGTCACCCGGCTCAGCCTGGGCGTCGAGAACTTCGACGACGAGATCCTGCGCGAGAACGGCCGGGCGCACGTGTCGACCGAGATCTACCGCGTCTGGCCCTGGATCCGAGAGCTGGGCTTCCCCCAGGTCAACGTCGACCTGATCGCGGGAATGGTCGGCGAGAGCTGGGAGAACTGGCGGGAGTGCGTCGAGAAGACGATCGAGCTCGACCCCGACAGCGTGACGATCTACCAGATGGAGCTCCCGTTCAACACCGTGTACTCGCGCGGCAAGCTGCGCGGCGAGGATGGGCTCGAGTTCGCCGACTGGGCGACCAAGCGGGCCTGGCACGCCTACGCCTTCGAGCGCCTGGAGGAGGTCGGCTACGAGCGCTCCAGCGCCTACACGGTGCTCAAGGCCGGCCGCGGGTGCCGCTTCGTCTATCGCGACAGCGTCTGGTCGGGCGCCGACATGATCGGCGCCGGCGTGTCGTCGTTCTCGCACATGAGCGGTGTGCACTTCCAGAACGCGGACGGCTGGAACGAGTACCTCGAGAAGATCGCGGCCGGCGGGCTGGCGATCGCGCGCGGCTTCGAGACCAGCGCCGGGGAGCGCCTCACCCGCGAGGTCATCCTCCAGCTCAAGACCGGGCATCTCGAGCGCGAGCCCTTCGAGCGCAAGTTCGGAGTCGACCCGCTGGCCGAGTTCGCGCCCGCCTTCGAGCGGCTGGCGGAACGCGAGCTGGTGCGTCTCGATGACGGGCGGGTGGAGCTCACCGATCCCGGGCTCCTGCGCGTCGACCAGCTCCTCCCGGAGTTCTACGCTCCCGAGTACCGCGACGCGCGTTATACCTAAAGATAGACTGTCAGGCCTGCGAGTTCGGGCTACAATGCCGATTGCCGGTCGCGCCAGAATGCCGACCGTGAGGGGAATGGGGAGGAATTGCGATGATCCGTGTCTTCAGGGGAGCAGCACTCGCGGTGGTGGTCGGCTCGCTCGCCTTCGCCCAGGGATCGCAGGCGCAGGAGGTGTGCGCCGGCGCCAACAAGATCACCAGCCTCGGCGGCCGTCAGACGCAGTTCTACGGTCCGATCGCGAGCGAGACCGAGCTGCGCAGGATGTTCGAGGCGCGAGAGTCCGAGATCCGCACCCTGCTCGGCCAGGTCGGCTTTCAGGGCAACCCGGACGACCTGTTCGCGGCGGTGCGCTCGGGCGAGGGCGTCACCCGGACGTCGGTTCCGGTCGGCACCCGGATGGGGTGGATGTTCTTCCGCCGGCGCGATCAGCCGATCGTCAAGATGGACGCCTGCTGGGCCGGCAAGGAGGCCTTCGCCGGCTACCAGATCACGTTCGCGTCCGACGGCGTCGAGTACTCCATGGTTGCGCCCGACGTCTGCGGCAACCTGATGCTGCTCGGCCAGCGCGATCTGCCCGAGATCCAGCCCACCTGCCGGATCCAGGTCAGCCACCGTTGCGAGTCGTTCACCGTCGACGCCACCGGCAGCGAGGCCGAGACGGTCCTCCTCGAGGTCACTCCGCCGAGCGGAGCGCCTCAGACGTTCCGTTCGGAGGGCGGCAACCTCACCTGGAGCTTCGACGGCCCGGATCGTGAGGGCACCTACACCTTCACCGTCATCGGTCGCAACCAGGGACGTCGGGGCAACCAGCTCGAGTGCCGGGTGGAGGACACCGTGACTCTCGACATCGGAGAGCCCAGCATCGATCTCACCGCCTCGGCGACCGACGTCGTCGTGCGCGACGAGGTCCAGATCACGGCCGCGCCCCAGGTCGACGAGTGCGCCGAGATCACCGCGGTGGCGATCGACTCTCGCGCGGTGTTCCCGCCCTATCAGACGCAGTCGAGCTGGGACCGACCCGGCACCTACACCGTCCAGGGCCTGGTCACCGACGACCTCGGACAGACCGCCACCGACGAGGTCACGATCAACGTCACCCGGCCTCCCACGCAGTGGACGCTGCGGCCTTTCGTCGGCCGCATGGACACCGACGACGAGGTGCGCCAGGCCTGGGAAGGCGGCGACATCCGTCGGAACTGGCTGCTCGACGGCGGCGTCGCCCTGGGGGCGCAGGCCGAGGTGAAGTTCCGAGAGTGGCTGGGCCTCGGATTCGGCGCCATGCTGCACCGCCACGAGCTGCACTTCATGTTCGACACGCCGACCGCCTGGCTCATGGACGACGACGACCTCGACGGCTTCACGCTGTTCGCGGGTCCGCTGTTCCACGTCACTCCGCAGCGGCGGGTCGACATCTTCCTGGGCCCGCTGATCGCCTACACCGACTGGCAGGGCGTCGACCTCGACATCGGCACGGTTCCCGACGACGACAGGTTCTCGTCCCGGGTCTCTGCCAGCTTCGATTCCGAGGTGACCCTGGGCTTCCAGGTCGGCGTCGACATCCCGTTCGGCGAGAGCCGCTGGGGGCTCTACGCCGGGCTGTTGTACTTCGAGGTCGATGCCGAGGCGGACGACGATCCGGACTTCCCCTTCCCCGACGCCTTCACTCTCGGGGTCGATCCGGTGTCGCTCAACCTCGGCCTCAGCTTCGACTTCTGATGGGTCCGTGGGACGCCGGCGGGAGCCGGCGTCCCTGTCTGGTCGTGTTCACCAAGCCTGCCGTGCCCGGCCGCGTCAAGACTCGGCTGGTCGGCCCGCTCAGCGAGGGCCAGGCGGCTGAGCTGCACGCGGCCTTCCTCGGCGACCTCTCGGCCCGGCTGGCGGCGGCGACGTGGACGCTGTGGACGGCCTGGGATCTCGACGAGGGGGAGGCGCCCGCGACCGAGCTGGTCCCGGTGCCGGTCGCCCGGGCGGTGCGGCAGCAGGGGGCCGATCTCGGCGAGCGGCTGTTCCGAGTGCTCCGCCTCGCCGCCGACGAAGGCTTCGACCCCGTCGCGGCCGTCGGTTCGGATCATCCGACCTTTCCCCTGACGCGACTCGACGAGTGCTCGAGGGCGTTCGCGGCGGGAGCGGACGTGGTGATCGGCCCGGCGGCCGACGGCGGCTACTACCTCCTGGCCTGCCGCCGCCGTTCCCTCGACCCGGGGCTGTTCACGGGCATCGACTGGAGCACGGATCGCGTCCTCGAACAGACGCTCGAGCGCTGCGCCGGTGCGCGGCTGCGGGTCGAGCTCCTCGCGACCGGACGCGACGTCGATACCCCGGACGACCTGCGTCGGCTCGCCGCAGAGCTCGCGGCGCGGCCCGGGCAGTGCCCGCGCACCGAGGGGCTGCTCGCGCAGTGGGGCATGGCGTGAGAGTGCTCGACGCCGAGCAGATGCGGTGCTTCGACCGCTGGGCGATCGAGGTCGCCGGGATCCCGGGGGCCGTGCTGATGGAGAACGCCGCGCTCGGCGTGGTCGAGGCGATCGCCGTCCGCTTCCCCGACGTGCGCCGGATCGAGGTGGTCTGCGGGCCGGGCAACAACGGCGGCGACGGCCTGGCGATCGCCCGTCAGCTCGCGACGCGGGGCTATGGGGTGGCGGTGAGCCTGGTGGCGGCTGGGTCGCGGCTGTCCGACGATGCCGCGGCGCAGCTCGCGAGCTGTCGCGCGATCGGTCTCGAGCCGATCGAGCTGGGGGAGGAACGCTGGCGAGCGCGCGGGGAGCTGATCGTCGAGGCGCTGTTCGGAACCGGGCTCTCGCGCCCGCTCGAAGGGCGTCTCGCCGAGCTCGTCGGGGAGCTCTCCGGCTGCGGCAGGCCGATCGTGGCGGTCGATCTGCCGGCCGGGCTCGACGCCAGCCGGTCGCAGCCGATCGGGCCGCACGTTCGCGCCGATCTCACCGTGAGCTTCGCGGCGCTCAAGGTCGCGCACGTCTTCGAGCCCGCCGCCGGCGCCTGCGGCGAGACCGTGGTCGCCGATCTAGGTCTCCCTTACCTCGACCCCGCGGAGGATCCGCCCCGCCTCTCGCTGCTCCAGGGGGCAGAGCTGGCCGGGTGGCTGCCCGAGCGTGCGGCCGCCAGCCACAAGGGGGACCACGGTCATCTGTTGGTGGTGGCGGGATCGCGCGGCATGTCGGGCGCTGCGGTGCTGTGCGCCTCGGCCGCGATCCGGGCCGGGGCCGGGCTGGTGACCGTCGCCACTCCGCAGAGCGTGCGCGCGGAGTGCGCGTCGGGCGTCCGCGAGGCGATGACCCTCGGGCTCGGCGACCCCGAGCGCGGGGCTTTCGAGCCGGCCGATCACGAGACGCTGGTCGCCGCGGCGGCCGAGCGCGACGCGCTCGCGCTCGGTCCGGGCGTCGGGCGTGGGCGCGAGACACGCGCCGCGATCCGCCGTCTCGCCCTGGAGGCGGCGGTGCCGATCGTGCTCGACGCCGACGGGCTGATCACGTTCGCGGCGGATTCTGGTGCGCTGCGGGCGAGGACCGCGGCCACCGTGCTGACGCCGCACCCCGGAGAGCTCGCGCGCCTGCTCGAGCTCGAAACCTCCGAGGTCCAGGCGGAGCGGCTCGGCGCCGTGCGTCGCGCGGCCGAGGAGTCCGGAGCGGTGGTCGTCCTCAAGGGGCGACGGTCGCTGATCGCCGAGCCCGGAGGGGAGGTGGGCATCAACCCGACCGGCAACTCGGGGATGGCCACCGGCGGCACCGGCGACGTGCTGACCGGCGTCATCGGCGCGCTGCTGGCGCGCGGCTTCGAGCCGTTCGCGGCGGCTCAGCTCGGCACGTTCTGGCACGGTCTCGCCGGCGACCTGGCGGCCGAGGCCGAGACGCCCACGGCGATGGCGGCGGGGGACGTGGTGCGCGAGCTCGGCTCGGCGCTGCGCCGGATCGAGGCCGAGCGTTGATGGCCGCGAGAGAGACCGAGGTCGAGTCCTGGATCTGCGCGAGCGAGGCGGAGACGCTGGCTCTCGGCCGCAGCCTCGCCCGCCGGCTCGGCGGCGACGGCGTGCTCCTCCTCGAGGGAGCGCTGGGCTCGGGCAAGACGGTGCTGGCGCGAGGCGTCGCCGAGGAGCTGGGCGTCGATCCAGCGGAGGTGCAGTCTCCCACGTTCACGTTGATCCACCAGCACACCGGCCGGCGAGGGATCACGCTCCACCATCTCGACCTCTACCGGCTGGATCCGGAGGAGGTCGAGTCGGTGGGCGCCTACGAGGTGCTCGAGCAGCCGGGGGTCAAGGTCGTGGAGTGGGCCGAGCGGCTGATCGAGATCCCGGCGGGGGCGCTGCGCGTGCGTGCACGACGCACCGCTCGCGGGGAGCGCCGATTCGACCTGGTCACCGGCGAGGAGGAGAAGGAGACATGAGCGAGACGGGAATCCAGCGGGTCGGAGTCGCCGGGTGTGGCCTGATGGGGCGAGGGATCGCCGAGGTCTGCGCCCGTGCCGGGTATCCGACGGTGGTGCGCGAGGTCGACCAGGGCCTGCTCGAGAAGGGCCTCGACGCGATCGGGCGTTCGCTCGACAAGAGCGTCGAGAAGGGCCGGATCGATTCGGCGTCGGCGGCCGAGGCGAGGGATCGGATCGAGGGGACCCTCGACGCGGCGGACCTCGCCGCCTGCGACCTGGTGATCGAGGCGATCGTCGAGAACCTCGACGCCAAACGCGAGCTGTTCGCGGTCCTCGACGCCGAGGCTCCGGAGGAGACCCTGTTCGCGAGCAACACGTCGTCGCTGACCCTCACGCAGCTCGCGGCCACGACCCGGCGCGGTGACCGATTCCTGGGGCTGCACTTCTTCAACCCCGTGCCCGCGATGCGTCTGGTCGAGGTGGTCAAGACGCTGCTGACGTCGGACGAGACGATCTCCCGCGGGCGGGCTTTCGTCGAGTCTCTGGACAAGACGCCGGTGGATTGTCGCGACAACTCCGGCTTCATCGTCAACCGGCTGCTGGTCCCCTACATGCTCGACGCGATCCGGGCCTACGAGGAGGGGGTGGGCAGCCTCGAGGACATCGACACCGCGATGAGGCTCGGCTGCGGCTATCCGATGGGCCCGTTCACGCTGCTCGACTTCGTGGGCCTCGACACCACCCTCTACATCGCCGACATCATGTTCGAGGAGTACCGCGAGCGGCGCTTCGCGCCGCCTCCGTTGCTCAAGCAGATGGTCCAGGCAGGCCGGCTCGGGAAGAAATCGGGGCGCGGCTTCTACGCGTACGAGTAGCAACCCGTGATGGTGCGCCGACTGGTACACTTCCCCCGTGAGTGATTCGCCGGCTCCGGCCCGGACCAGGGTCCGTCTCTCTCTCCCCGAGGAGACGATCCAGCTCTTCTTCGGTCCGCACGACGAGAACCTGAAGCGGATCGAGCGCGCCTTCGACGTCGAGATCTCGGCGCGGGGCGGCGAGGTGGCGATCAACGGCTCCGAGAGCGGCGCGCTGCTCGCCGAACGCCTGTTGACCGGGATCAGCGAGGTGCTGCGGATCCAGCAGCGGGTCTCGGGCAAGGACGTGCAGACCGCGATCCGCGTGATCCAGGAGTCCCCCGAGGCGTCGCTGACCGATTTCTTCGTCGGCGAGTCGGTGGTGGCGACCGCGCGCAAGCTGGTGTCGCCGCGCTCGATCAACCAGCAGGCCTACCTGCGTGCGATGCGCGACCACGACCTGGTGCTCTCGGTGGGGCCGGCGGGCACCGGCAAGACGTACCTCGCAGTGGCGGTCGCCGCGGCGGCGCTGATGGAGAAGCAGGTGCGCCGCATCGTGCTCGCGCGACCGGCAGTCGAAGCGGGCGAGAAGCTGGGTTTCCTGCCGGGAGACCTGGCCGAGAAGGTCAACCCGTACCTGAGGCCCCTCTACGACGCCCTCTACGACATCCTCGGCTTCGACCAGGTCAACCGGATGCTCGAACGCGAGGTTATCGAGGTCGCGCCGCTCGCCTTCATGCGCGGGCGCACGCTCAACGAGAGCTTCATCATCCTCGACGAGGCGCAGAACACCACCCCCGAGCAGATGAAGATGTTCCTGACCCGTATCGGGTTCGGTTCGAAGGCGGTGGTCAACGGCGACATCACGCAGGTGGACCTGCCCGCGAATCGCCAGTCGGGCCTGCGCCACGCCTTCGAGGTGCTGCGCGGGGTGGAAGGGATCGCCTTCATCACCTTCGGGCAGCGCGACGTGGTGCGACACGAGCTCGTCCAGCGGATCGTGACCGCGTACTCGGCGCACGACGAGGCGCGTGCGGCGGAGGAGGTGGAGTCCAAAGCCCTGCGTGGAGGGAGTTCTTGACCTCGAAGCCCGAGAGGGTGAAGAAGGCGACGAACCGGCCGTTGCCGGTGCGCGCCGCGTGGGAGCGATTGCTCGAGCGCGGCCCGGTGTGGGTGGTGGTCTTCGTGATGGTCGGGATGTGGGTGCTCGCCCCCGACCGTCTGTTCCAGCGCCGCGACGTCTCGGCTGGTCAGATCGCCAATCGGGATTACGTGGCACCCCGCGATCTCCTCATCCCCGACGAGCTGACCACCGAGGACAAGCGGGCGCGGGCGCGGGAGAGCGTGCTGCCCGTTTACGACTTCGACGAGTCGCTGGCGCTTCAGGTCGAGGATCAGGTGACGCGGCTGTTCGCTCGGGGGCGCGAGCTCGTCGAACAGCCAGTCGCGCAGCCGCAGCGGGGATCGATCCCCGAGAGCGAGGAGGCTCGGGAGCCGGCCATCGACGCCGGGCTGCGCGAGCTGCAGGAGATCGGGCTGCGCATCCGGGCGCCCCACTTCGAGCTGTTCGAGCGGCGAGACTTCTCGCCGGGGCTCGAGGACCGGGTCAAGACCTTGCTGCGCTCGGCCATGCGCGCGGGGGTCGTCGGCAACAAGAACCTGCTGCTCGAGAACCGGATGCGCGGCGTCTCGCTGCGCAATCTGCAGAGCGGCGCCGAGTCGGTCGAGCTCGATCTCTACGCCTACCGCGGCTACCCCGAGGAGGTGCGCGAGTTCTTCGAGGTCGAGGTCGGCGGCTGGTCGGGATTGCAACAGCGCGATCGGCAGCTCGTGATCGAGTTCCTGGTCGACAACGCCACGCCCAACATCTCGCACAACCTCAGCGAGACGCGGGCGCGCCAGATCGAGGCCGCGGGCGCGGTCGAGCCCTCCTACAACCAGATCCGCGGCGGTCAGATGATCGCCCGCAAGGGGGACGCGCTGACTCCGACCGCGGTGGCCCTGATCAACGAGGCCTACGGCGGTCCGCGAATCGGGAACCAGCTGCTGCCCCTGGTCGGCAACCTGTTGCTGCTGTCCCTGGTGGTCCTCGGCCTGACCCAGGGCCTACGACGCTCGCGGCTGGCGAGTGAGGTCGACACGCGCACGCTCGGGGGCGTCCTGCTGCTGATGGCGCTCGCCCTGCTGATGGTGCGCTTCGGCCTGTTCCTCTCCGCGGTGCTGAGCCAGGCGCTGGAGACCGCCCCACTCACCTCCGAGCCGTCCTACCGCCTGGCGATCCCCTATGCCGCGCTGGCGCTGGTCACCTCCCTGGTCTACGGGCGCGGCATCGCGCTGCTGGTCACAGTCGGGTTCGGCGTCCTCGTCGGCCGCATGGTCGGCAACGACGCGCTCGGCACCGTGATCTTCGTGCTCGCCACCTCGCTGGCGGCCATCTACGCGCTCGATCGGCTGAAGCAGCGCTCCGCCGTCACGCGCGCCGGCCTGGTGGTCGGCCTCACCGGCATGGCGGTGAGCCTGATGCTCGCCACCTTCGACGCCCAGACCCTCCCCTCGCCGGTGCAGGTCGGCTTCGACGTGCTCTGTGCGATGGCTGGAGGCCTGCTGGTGGCGGCGGCCACCAGCTTCCTGGTCCCCATCCTCGAGTGGTTGCTGTCGGCGACCACCGACATCAAGCTGCTCGAGCTGTCGGACACCAATCTGCCCCTCTTGCGGCGCGTGGCGTTCGAGGCCCCCGGCACCTTCCAGCACTCTCTGATGGTCGCCAACATGGCCAAGGCCGGGTGCGAGGCGATCGGAGCGAATCCAGTCCTCGCCTACACTGGTGGGCTCTACCACGACGTCGGCAAGGTCTTCCGGCCGCTCTACTTCGTCGAGAACCAGATGGGAGGGGAGAACCCCCACGACCGGCTGGCGCCGTCGATGAGCCGTCTGATCGTCATCAACCACGTGAAGGAGGGCGTCCAGCTCGCCAAGGAGTACCACCTGCCGCGTCCGATCATCGACGCCATCGAGCAGCACCACGGCACGCGGATGCTGTCGTTCTTCCTCAAGCGCGCGCAGGAGTTGTCGCCGGACGAGGAGGTCGAGGAGGCCAAGTACCGCTACCCGGGGCCCAAGCCCCAGAACAAGGTGATGGGCGTGCTGATGTACGCCGACGCGGTCGAGGCGGCCAGCCGCACGCTGCGCGACCCGAGCCCGGTCGCCCTGCGCAGCCTTCTGCGCAGGCTGCTGGACGACTGCATGCAGGACGGCCAGCTCGACGAGTCCGATCTGACCCTTTCGGATCTGCGCAAGGTGTCGGACGCTTTCTACCGCGTGCTGCAGAACATCCACCACAAGCGGATCGACTACCCGGGATACGACTTCAACGAGCCCAAGCGCCAGCTCCGGGTGGTCGAGGGCAGTCACTGACGAACGGGTTCCAGGTCGACCTCCTCGACCTCCCGGCGGGCGGCTCGCTCGACGCGGCGCGGATCGAGAGCTGGCTCCGTTCGCTGGCCACGCGGGTGGCGCCCGGCTTCGACACGCTCTGCGTGCGCCTCGTCGACGACTCCGAGATGCAGTCCTTCAACCGGGACTGGCGCAAGCTCGACGGGCCGACCGACGTGCTGTCCTTCCCCGGGGAGAAAACCCCCGAAGGGCGGCACCTCGGCGACGTGGTCATCTCGCTCGACACCGCTCGGCGTCAAGCAGCCGAAGCACAGAGGTCGCTCGACGAGGAGCTGCAAACGCTGTTGCTGCACGGCGTCCTGCACTGTCTGGGGATGGACCACGAGACCGACGAGGGGGAGATGGAGGCGCTCGAGGAGGAGCTGCAGGAGCGCTGGATCGATCCCGAGAGGGCATGGTCGGTGCCCGAGCAGGAGCACCGCTCGGGCTCGGTCGCATTGGTCGGCCGGCCCAACGCCGGCAAGTCGACGCTGCTCAACCGGCTGCTGCGCGAGAAGCTCGCGATCGTCTCCGACAAGCCGCAGACCACCCGGCAGCGAATCGTGGGCATCCTCAGCGAGCCGCGCGGGCAGATGGTCTTCTTCGACACGCCGGGGGTCCACAAGCCCCAGTTCCGCATGAACCGGCGGATGGTGCAGGCGTCGGTCGACGCGCTCGACGACGCCGACGTCGTCTGTCTGGTGGTCGACGCCGCGGTGCCCTGGGGCAGTGGCGACCAGTACATGCTCGACCTGATGGCACGGTCGAAGGCGCCCAAGATCCTGGCCCTCAACAAGGTCGACGCCGTCTCCAAGCCCAAGCTGCTGCCGCGCATGCAGACCTACGCCGAGACCGGCCAGTTCCAGGAGATCGTCCCGGTCAGCGCGCTCGACGGCGACGGCTGCGACCTGCTCCTCGAGCTCCTCTGGCAGTCCCTGCCGGTCGGCGCGCGGCGCTACGACTCCGACCTCCTGACGCTGCACACCGAGCGCTTCCTGGTGGCGGAGAGGATTCGCGAGAAGCTCCTCGAGCAGACGCGCGAGGAGCTGCCGTTCGCCTCGGCGGTGCTGATCGATTCCTGGGAGGAGCGCGACAACGGCGTCCTCTACCTGGCCGCCACCATCCTGGTCGAGCGGGACGGGCAGAAGAAGATCGTGATCGGCAAGGGTGGCGCTCGCATCCGCGAGATCGGGTCCGAAGCGCGGCGGGACCTCGAGGAGTTCCTCGAGCGACCCATCTATCTCGACCTGCACGTCCGGCGGCAGGCGGGTTGGCGCCAGGATCCGCGGGTCCTGGGCGAGCTCGAGCGCCTGGTGCTGGCCGACCTCGGGGCGTAGACGACCGGCAGCTCCGGCGGTTCGGGAGGGGCGATCGACGGCCGGTGGCAGGCGGTTTCCCGCTGCTACGATCGAGCGCGATGCGCGAGTCCGGCACCCTCGATCGCCACACCACCCGGCTGACCGATGCGGTGCGACGGCTCTATCGCCGGGGTGCCACGCGCAACCTCAGCCGGCTGCTGGGCAAGATGCGCCCGGAGGACCTCGCGGCGGTGCTCGACGGGATGACCCCCGGCGAGCAGCTCGGGGTCTTCAAGATCGCGATCCGCGACTACTCCGAGGTGGCGGGCGCGGTCCTGGTGGGAATGGACCCGGCGAAGATGCACGGTCTCCTCACCCAGCTCGAGCCGGGCGAGATCGCGCGTGCGGTCGAGCCGCTGCCGGTCGACGACGCGGTGCTGGTGGTCGACGCGCTCCCCGAGGAGACCAAGGAGCAGGTGCTCGACCTGGTCGACCTCGAGGGCAGCGAGGAGCTGCAGACCCAGCTCAACTACGCCGAGGACACCGCCGGCCGGATCATGACCACCGAGTTCTTCGCGTTGCCGGAGGACACGCCGATCGGTGTGGCGATCGAGAAGATCCGGGAGGCGGGCGAGGTGGAGATGATCTTCTACCTCTACGTGATCAGCGAGGAAGGAGAGCTCTCCGGCGTGCTGTCGCTCCGGCAGCTGCTGCTGTCGCCGCCGCACAAGACGCTCGGCGACGTCGCCACCCGGTCGCTGATCACGGTCACCGTCAACACCGACCAGGAGGAGGTCGCCCGCCTCGCCTCCCGTTACGACCTGCTGGCGATCCCGGTGGTCGACGAGCTCAGGCGGCTGGTCGGGCTGGTCACCGTCGACGACGTGATCGACATCGTGCAGGAGGAGGCCGACGAAGACTTCCTGAAGATGGTCGGCACCACCGACGACGAGCTGGTCCATCGCGAGCGAGCCTGGCGCGTGGCGCGCATCCGCCTCCCCTGGATCCTGGTCAACCTGGTCGGTCTGGTGGCGACCGGGCTGCTCTTCAAGTACTTCGAGGTGACGCTCGCGGAGGCCATCTTCCTCGTGTTCTTCGCGCCCCTGATCATGGGCATGAGCGGCAACGTCGGCAGCCAGACCGCGACGATCGCGGTGCGCGGCCTGGCCACCGGACGGCTCGGCCAGGGGCAGTCCGAGACCCGGGCCTTCGTCGGGCAGCAGCTTCGCGTCGGCGCCCTGCTCGGCCTGGTTTGCGCGCCCATCGCGGCGCTCCTGGCGCTCGCCTTCGAGGGTAACGCGGGGTTCGGTGTGGTGGTGGCGGTCTCTCTGTTCCTGGCGATCGGCGTGGCCTCGTTCAATGGGTCGGTGGTGCCCGTGCTGTTCCATCGCCTGGGGGTCGATCCCGCGGTCGCGGCGGGCCCGATGGTGACCACCGCCAGCGACCTGATCGGCATCGCCATCTACTTCGGCACCGCCGCCACGATGATCGACTGGTTGCGATAGCGGCCCGTGCGACGATACGAGTCCGAGGCGATCGTGCTCGAGGTCTCCGACCTCCACGAGGGCGACCGCATCGTCACCTTCCTGACCCGCGAGCAGGGCCGCAAGCGGGGGGTCGCGCGTGGCGCGCGCCGTCGCTACAGCCGCTTCGTCGGGCAGCTCCAGCCCCTGGCGAGAGTGCGCGTCGACTGGTTCGAGAAGCAGGATCGCGATCTGGTGCGGATCGGCGACGTCGAGCTGCTGCGCCCGGCGGCCGCGCTCACCTCCAGCCTCGAGCGAGTGCTGGTCGGCGCCTATCTCGCCGAGCAGACCGCGCTCTTCGCTCAGGAGAACGAGCCGAGCGAGCGCACCTTCCGCCTGCTCGACGCCACCACCGAGGCGATCCTCGCCGGAGTCGATCCGCTGCTCTGCGCCCGTTACTTCGAGATGTGGACGTTGCGCCTCGCCGGTCTGCTCGGCGACGCCTCGGTGTGCCCGTTGTGCGAGCGCGAGCTCCGAGATCGCGCGGTGCTCCCGGACGAGGGAGAGGCGCTGGTCTGCGACGAGTGCGCGGGGGGCGCGAGCGGGCGGCGGATCGGGGCTCCGACGCTGCGGTTGATCGGCGCCTTCGGTCGAACGGCCCCGCGGGCGCTCGCCGAGGCCCCTCCAGCCGGAAGCGCGCTGCGCGAGCTGCAGGTCCTGTGCGCCGAGATCCGGCGTCGCTTCCTCGGCCACGAGCTGCGCAGCTACGGGGTGATGGAGCGCACCCTGGCCGAGGTCGGGTCCGATCTCGCGGCGAAGGACGCGGCGGAGGGCGCGGGTTGAGCGCAGCCGGCGAGCGTTCGCTGGCGACGCTGGCCGCGACGCTGGTGGATGGCTGGGTGGGGAACGGGTGCGTCGTGCTCGACCCCTGGGACGGCGAGCTGAGCGCACGGTCGATGGCCCCCCAGGCCTTCTTCGCGCTCGCCGGCGAGCGTCACGTGCGCTGGGTGACGCGGCAGGTGGTCCGCGAGCCGAGCGAGGCCCGCTACGGACGCAGCCCGGTGCGCCAGGTGCGCAGCACGCAGATCCGCGTGCTGCTGCGGCCTACGCCCGAGGATCTGTTCGGGCATTTCGTGGCCTCGCTCCGGCCTTCGGAGCAGGGGCTCGACGAATGCGAGCTCCGGCTGCGCCCGACCGAGTGGCGGGTGCGTGATCTCGGAGTCCAGGGGTCGGGATGGTTGGCGTTGATGGACGGGCTCCTGGTAGCCAGATTCATCGATTTGCGCGTCGCCGGCGGATCGGCGGTCGATCCGACCGCCACCGAGATCACCTACGGGGTCGAGCGCCTCGCCCTGGTGGCGTCGTCCGATCGCTCTCTGCGCCGGCTTCAGCAGGAGCACTGCGCCGAGTACGCGGTGCAGCGACGCGACGAGGAGCAGGAGCTCAGCCGTCATCTCCTCGAGGTGCTCGAGGAGGGTGAGCTGATGCGACGGCTCGAGCGGGAGCTGGCGGCCGCGCAGCGTTCTCTCGACGAGCGCCTGCCGGTTCCCGCTTTCGAGTCGATCCTGCGCGGGATCTCGTGCGCCGAGGTGCTGCGCGCGCGCGGCGCCTTCCGCACTCTGAGGGAAGCCCGAGCCGGGAAACGTCTGACCGAGCTCTCGGGCGGATGCCGGCGGCTGGTCGGCTCGGCGCACGGCGCCGGCGAGCGAACCCGGAGCGGCGATGTCTGAGCTCCTGCTCGAGCTGCGCTCGGAGGTGCTCGCGCCCGAGCACCTGGCGTGCTGGGCGGGGCGCCTCAAGGAGTCCCTGGTCGCCGGGTTCAGGGCGGCCGATCTGGCGCCGCGGCAGTCCGCGGTCGGCTACTCGGGCCGGCGTCTGATGGTGCTCTTTCGCGGGGTCGGCGAGCACGCGCGCAACCCGCCGTCGACCGCCGAGGAGGCGCTCGACAGGGCGACGGAGGCCGTGCGCCAGGCGCTCGACGAACTGGCGGAGGCGGTCGCGGCTGCGGGCTGGAGCCTGCGCTCGGGCGGCTCGAGGGCGGTGTCGATCCTGGCTCTCCTCGACGGCCGGGTCCTTCCCCTGGAGTGGAACGGCGTCGCGGCGGGCGCAGCAACGGTCGGCCATCGCCTGGGCCCGCCCGAGTCCCTCGTGATCACCGACGCGGAGGAGTATCGGCGGGCGCTGGAGCGCAGCGGCGTCGAGATCCGGTTCGTCGAGCGGCGGCGCCAGTTGGCGGCACGGATCGCCGCGCTGCTCGGCTCCGCTGATCTCGCGATCGACGACGACACTGCGCTCCTCGGACGGCTCACTGCCGAGTGCGAATCCCCCGTGCCGGTGCTGGGGAGCTTCGAGAGGGGCCATCTGTCGAGCCCTCGCGAGCTCGTCCGCGCGGTGCTGAGGGAACGGCAGCTCGCCTTCACGGTCTCCCGCGGGGGCCGCCCCGAGGCGCGATTTTTAGCAGTCGTCGACCACCCCGAGCCAGTACCGGAGAGCACCCTACGGGGACACGAGCTCGCGGTCGCCACCCTGCTCGACGACCTGCGCTTCCACTGGACGCGCGATCGGGCGCTCCCCATCGCGGAGCGCGCTCGTCGGGTGGAGGCCGGGATCGTGGCCGGCGGCGACCCGCTCGAGGCCGGCCGCCGCGGCCGCCTGCGCGCCCTGGCCGCGCAGCTCTGCGCCGACGCCGGATGGGGCGCCGAGGTCGCCGAGAGCGCGCGCGCCGCGATCGACCTGCTCGATGCCGACCTCGACACCTCGCTCGCCCGCGAGTTCCCCGAGCTGGTGGGAGTCATCGGAGGCCTGCTGGCGCGCGTGGAGGGACACCCCGAGGCCGTTTGGCACGCCCTCTACGACCACCCGCTGCCCCGGCGGGCGAGGAGCACCCTTCCACGTGGAGGCGCCGCGCTCGCGGTCGCCGCCGCGCTGCGCGCCGACCAGCTCGCCCTCGACTGCCTGTCGGGATCGATCGGAGCGGGCACGCAGGCGACGGCGGAGGACCTGGTCCGGCTGGTGATGCACGGTGGCGTAGGTTGCGACGTCGACCTGTTCGCTGCGCGGGCCTGTCGCCTGCTCGAAGACTCCCGAAGCCAGGAGGCGGTGCGACGTGCGCGCTCGCAGCTCGCAGCGGCGCTGACGCAGGTTCTGGAGTGGGAGGGTTTTTCGTCCGCCGAGATTCGTGCGGTCTGCGCGGGCCAGGGCTCGCGGCTGCTCCCCGATGTGCTGGCGCGGTCGCGGGGGCTCGCACGGCTCCGCGGCTCCCGGGAGCTGAGCTCGCTGGTGGCGACGGCGAAGCGGTTGGCGGTTATTCTCGACGGCGCTGTCGTGGCGACGGTCGACGCCGGGCTGCTGATCGACCAGGCGGAGCGGAATCTCTACACGCAGATCGGGGAGACCGGGGGGGCGGTACGCCGTCTGCTCGCGGAGGGACGGTACGAGTCGTGGCTGGTCGAGATGAGCAGGCTCAACGATGCGGTCGAGCGCTTCCTGTCGGAGGTGCTGGTGCACGACGAGGCCGAGCGCATCCGGGCCAATCGGCTGGCGCTGCTCGAAGCGGCGCAGCAGCTCTATTCGAGCGAGGTGCGTCTGGCCGAGCTCGACGGGTGAGGTCATGATGCGAGGAGGCGAGCCGTGATCGAGAGTCCGAGCAAGGCCGTGTACTTCTTCGAGCCCGGGCACGCCGAGGGGAGCGGCGAGCTCAAGGAGGTGCTCGGGGGCAAAGGCGCTGGGCTCGCCGAGATGAGCGCGCTGGGCATTCCGGTGCCGCCGGGGTTCACGCTCACCACCGAGGTGTGCCGCTGGTTTCAAGGTCACGACGGCACGTACCCGGAGGGGCTCGTGGGGGAGGTCGAGGAGCATCTGGGGCGTCTCGAGCAGCGCCAGGGCGAAGGGCTCGGCGACGCCGAGCGCCCGCTGCTGCTCTCGGTGCGGTCCGGCGCTCCGATCTCGATGCCGGGAATGATGGACACGGTGCTCAACCTCGGCCTCACCCGCGCCATCGTCGAGAGCGCGCACGGCGAGCGCGGGAGGTTCCTGCGCGACTGCTATCGGCGGCTGCTGTTCATGTACGGGGACGTCGTCCTGGGCGTGCGCGAGGACGAGCTGCGGGCGCCGCTCCGCGAGGTGCTGGCGGATTCGGGCGCCGCGACCGAGCAGGAGCTGCAGAGCTCCCACCTCGATCGCTGGATCGCGGGCCTCGAACGGGTGATCGAGCAGGCCACCGGCGAGTCTTTCCCGCAGGACCCGAAGGCTCAGCTCTGGGGTGCGATCGGCGCGGTGTTCCGGAGCTGGAACAACCGGCGCGCGGTCGACTATCGTCGCCTGCACGGCATCCCCGACAAGACCGGCACCGGCGTCACGGTACAGGTCATGGTTTTCGGCAACCGGGGTCGTGACTGCGCGACCGGCGTCGCCTTCTCGCGCGATCCCGCGACCGGCGAGCGGCGGCTCTACGGCGAGTACCTGACCGACGCCCAGGGGGAGGACGTGGTCGCCGGCACCCACACGCCGAAGCCGATCCAGGGACGTGACGGCCACCGGGGGCTCGCGGCCGACTTTCCGGCTGCCCACGCGAAGCTCGAGGAGGTGTGTGAGAGGCTCGAGCGGCACTTTCGGAACATGCAGGACCTCGAATTCACCATCCAGCACGGCGAGCTCTACATGCTCCAGACCCGGGTCGGCAAGCGCAGCGGCCCCGCCGCGGTGCGCATTGCGGTCGACATGGTGCGCGAGCGGCTGATCGACCGGCGGGAGGCGCTGCGGCGGGTGGAGCCGCAGCACCTGACCCAGATGATGGCGCCGGTCTTCGACCGCGAGGAGCGGCGGCGCGCGGTCGCCGATGGACGCCGGCTGGCGCGCGGTCTCGCCGCCGGTCCCGGCGCCGCTTCCGGTCGCATCGCGTTCACGGCCGAGCGGGCGACCGAGATGGCGCGCTCGGGTCCGGTGCTGTTGGTGCGCAACGAGACCTCGCCCGAGGACATCGTCGGGATGCATGCCTCGGTGGGAATCCTGACCACCCGCGGCGGCATGACCTCGCACGCGGCGGTGGTCGCGCGGGGAATGGGCAAGCCCTGTGTGGTCGGCGCCGACGAGCTCCACGTCGACGACCAGGCAGGGGAGCTCCGGGTCGGCGATCGGGTGTTTGGCGAAGGGGACGAGCTGTCGATCGACGGCACCCGCGGCGAGGTTCTCGCCGGCGCGATCGAGGCTCGCCCCTCCGAGATCGTCGAGACCCTGCTCGGCGCGGCCGACGGCAGCGGCGGGGAGCGTGCGTCATCGACCGCGGTGACCGCCTTCCAGGCGATCCTCCGCTGGGCGGATCGCGAGCGCCGGCTGGGCGTGCGCGCCAACGCCGACACGCCGCAGGACGCGCGGGTCACCCGCGTGTTCGGCGGCGAGGGGATCGGGCTGTGCCGGACCGAGCACATGTTCTTCGAGGAGGAGCGCATCCCGCTGGTGCGCCAGATGATCCTGGCCGAGGACGAGACCGAGCGGCGCGCGGCGTTGGCGCGGCTGCTGCCTCTCCAGCAGGGGGACTTCGAGGGGATCTTCGAGGCGCTCGCCGGCATGCCGGTGACGGTGCGGCTCCTCGACCCTCCGCTCCACGAGTTCCTGCCGAAGGAGCCCGCCGCGCTCGAGCGGCTGGCGCGCTCGACCGGCAAGTCGCTGGCGGCGGTGCGAGATGCCGTCGAGGGCCTTGCCGAGACCAACCCGATGCTCGGCCTGCGCGGCTGCCGTCTCGGCATCGTCAGCCCCGAGATCTACGAGATGCAGGCCGAGGCGATCGCCCGTGCGGCCTGCGCGGTGCTGGCCCGCGGGGTCGAGCCTCGCCCGGAGGTCATGATCCCGCTGACCGGGGTCGAGGCCGAGATGCAGCGGCTGCGAGCCGTGGTCGAGGCCGTGATCCGGGGTGTTGCCGAGGAGCAGGGGCTCGAGCTCGAGATCCCGATCGGAACGATGATCGAGGTGCCGCGTGCGGCGCTGCTCGCCAACCGGATCGCCCTCCACTCCGATTTCTTCTCGTTCGGCACCAACGACCTCACCCAGATGACCTTCGGCTACTCGCGCGACGATGCGGGGCGCTTCCTCCCGGTCTACCTCGACGAGGGCGTGCTGCCGTGGGATCCGTTCGCGCGGCTCGACGAGGAGGGGGTGGGGGAGCTGGTCGAGATGGCCGCTCGACGCGGCCGCATGGCTCGTCCCGAGCTCAAGCTGGGAGTCTGCGGCGAGCATGGCGGCGACCCCTTCTCGATCGAGTTCTTCGAGCGCTGCCAGCTCGACTACGTCTCCTGCTCCCCCTACCGGCTGCCGGTCGCGCGGCTCGCCGCGGCGCGCGCGCACCTGGCGTTCGGCCCGGGGTACCGCGCCGAGGGGCTCGAGGGCAACGGTGCCGTCGGATGAGTCTGGGATGAGCCGAGGGAGCCGGATCCGCCCGCTCTCCGATCACCTGATCAGTCAGATCGCGGCCGGCGAGGTGGTGGAGCGGCCGGCCTCGGTGCTCAAGGAGGCGATCGAGAACGCGCTCGACGCGGGAGCACGCCGGATCGAGATCGAGCTCGCGGCCGGGGGCCGGCAGCGCGTGCGCGTGAGCGACGACGGCTGCGGGATGGGCGCCGAGGACGTCGAGCTCGCCTTCGCCCGCCACGCCACCAGCAAGATCTCCGAGTTCGACGACCTCGAGAAGGTCGGCACGCTCGGTTTTCGGGGCGAGGCGCTCGCCTCGATCGCGGCGGTGGCGCGGGTCTCGGCGACCAGCGCCGAGCGCAACGGCGAGGGGACGCGGGTGGCGATCGAGGGAGGCCGGGTGGTCGAGATCGCGCCGGCGTCGCGGCCGCGCGGCACGGAGCTCGACGTGACGACGCTGTTCTACAACGTCCCCGCCCGCCGCGAGTTCCTCAAAGGGCCCCCGACCGAGCTCCGCCGCTGCCTCGAGGTCGCGCAGGGCTACGCCCTGAGTCGGCCGGAGGTGGCGATCACGCTCGTCCACGAGGGGCGCGAGCTGCTGCGCGGCGACGCCACCGGCAGCGACGCTGCCGGCCGGCTCGAACGGATCGCCCAGCTCTTCGGGGCCGAGCTCGCCGCGAACCTGGTGCCGATCGAGAGCGGCTGGGGGGCGGTCTCGGGCTACGTCGGCAACCCCTCCACCACCCGGGGGCGGCGGTTGTTCGTCTTCGTCAACGGCCGGCTGCTGCGGGATCGCGCGCTGCTCGGCGTGTTCTACCGCGCGGTGCGAGACGAGTGGCAGAGCGATCAGTTCCCGGCGCTCTTTCTCCATCTCGACCTCCCCCCCGAGGAGGTCGACGTCAACGTTCATCCGCAGAAGGCCGAGATCCGCTTCCGCGATCCGCGGCGGCTCGGCCAGGTCGGCTCGGCGCTCCGGCGCGCGCTCGCCGCCGGCCGCGGGGCGGGCAGCGCGCCGCTGCGGGCTCCTCGCGCAGGGGAGCTCGAGGGAGCCGGGGCGGCGCCGCGGGCATGGGAGGGGCTCGGCGGGATCGCGGCGCTGGCTCCTCGCAGCCTCGGCGGCGCCTCCGAGGTGCGCGAGGCAGCGACTGCGCGGCTCGCGGAGGTCCGCTACGAACCGCTCGCGCCGAAGTCGGTGCCGCTGGGACGCGGCGGCGGGGCGCCGTCGGTGCGGCTCCTCGGCCAGTACAAGGGCGCCCTGATCCTGCTCGAGGCCCCCGACGGGCTCTACCTCGTCGATCAGCACGCGGCGCACGAGCGGATCCTCTACGAGCGCTTCCGCCGCGCCCTGGCCGAGCGCTCGGCGGCGAGCCAGGCCTTGCTCCAGCCGATCATCCTCGAGCTCGCGCCGGCCGAGCACGCGACTCTCTCGGCGCTGAGCCCGCGCCTCGAGGAGCGGGGGTTCGCGCTGAGCGACCTGTCGGGCGGCGCTGTCGGACTGACCGCCGTTCCGGCGGCGCTGTCGGCCGACGTCGCCGAGGCGGTGCTGCGCCGGATCGCGTCCGACAGCGAGGGGGTCGAGGGGGACGATCCCGACGCCGCCCTCGATCGCGAGCTGCTCGACGCGGTCGCGGCCGGACGGGCCTGCCGCTCGGCAGTCCGCATCCACCGCCCGCTGAGCCGGGAGGAGATGGAGCGCGTCGTCTCGGAGCTGTTCGACGCCGAGCAGCCGTGGGCGTGTCCGCACGGGCGGCCGACCGTTCTCGAGATGCGCGACGCCGAGCTCGAGCGGAGGTTCGGGCGCCGGTGAGCGATCCGGGGACCCGCCTGGACGCCGCCTCGGCGGCGCTCGCCGAGGGGCTCGGGCACCGTTTCGCACGCCCCGAGCTGCTGCTCGAGGCGCTGACCCATCGTTCGGCGCTCGACGGAGCGGCGGGGCGCAGCTACGAGCGCCTCGAGTTCCTGGGCGACGCCGTGATCGGGCTGGTCGCAGCCGAGTGGCTCGGGGAGCGCGAGCCCGAGGCTCCGGAGGGCGAGCTCGCCCGCGCCCGCAGCTATCTGGTCAGCCGCAAGGTCTTGTCGCACGCGGCGAAGACACTCGGCGTCGGCGAGGCGCTGCGCCTGTCGGTGGGGGAGCAGCGCTCGGGGGGCCGGCGCAAGGCCTCCCTGCTCGCCGACGCCTTCGAGGCCGTGATCGGCGCCGTCTACGCCGACGCCGGGCTCGACGCCGCCCGCCGGGTGATCGTTCCGGTCCTGGCCGCCGCCCTCGAGCGCGACCCCGACCTCGCCGGCCAGGACGCCAAGACTGTCCTGCAGGAGATCATCCAGGCCCGCAGCCGAGAGCTCCCCGAGTACCGGCTGATCGAGGAGCAGGGGCCTCCCCACGAGAAGAGCTTCTCGGTCGAATGCTGGATCGAGGGGGTGTGGATGGGCTCGGGATCGGGCCCGAGCAAGAAGATCGCGGAGCGCCGCGCGGCGCTCGAGGCGCTGCGGGCGCTCGAGGGCTCGCCACCGGGTCGCGAGGCTTCGCCATAGAATGCGGGTCCCTCCCCCGGCGCCGGCTGGACGGCGCCTCGATCCTCTCCCGAACCGAAGTCAGGACGATCTGCGATGACCGCACCCGAGAGCCACGTCTGGATCTCCGAGCTCCCCCGGCGCATCGACCAGGCGGTGACGCTGCGCGGCTGGGTGGAGCAGCGGCGCTCGAGCGGCAAGATCGGATTCCTGGGGCTGCGCGACGGCAGCGGCACGGTCCAGTGCGTGCTCTCGCGCAAGGAGGTCGACGATCAGAGCTGGGAGGATCTCGGCCGGGTGACCCAGGAGTCGGTCGTGCGCGTGGACGGGACCGTGCGTGCCGACACGCGCGCGCCGAGCGGCGTCGAGGTCCACGCCGCGTCGTTGCGCGTCGAGGCGCTCTCGGAGGAGTACCCGATCACGCCGAAGGAGCACGGCACCGCGTTCCTGATGGAGCATCGTCACCTCTGGCTGCGCTCGCGCAGGCAGCGCTCGATCCTCGAGGTGCGCAGCGAGGTCAGCCAGGCGATCCGCGACTTCTACGCCGAGCGCGACTTCGTGCTGATCGACTCGCCGATCCTCACCCCGGCGGCGTGCGAGGGCACCTCGACGCTGTTCCAGACCGACTACTTCGGCGACCCTGCCTTCTTGAGCCAATCGGGCCAGCTCTACCTCGAGCCGGCGGCGGCGGCGTTCGGCAAGGTCTACTGCTTCGGGCCCACCTTCCGCGCCGAGAAGTCGAAGACGCGCCGGCACCTGATGGAATTCTGGATGGTCGAGCCCGAGGTCGCCTTTCTCGAGTTCGAGGGGCTCCTGAGCCTGGCCGAGGAGTTCCTGGTCTCGCTGGTCGGAAGGGTGCTCGATCGCTGCCGAGAGCCGCTCGACGTTCTCGAACGGGACCGCTCGAAGCTCGAGGCGGTGGCGCCGCCGTTCCCGCGCATCCGCTATCGCGAGGCGATCGAGCGGCTGCGCGCACAGGGACAGGAGATCGCCGACGGCGACGACTTCGGCGCCGAGCACGAGACGATCCTCGCCAGCCTGTTCGAGTGTCCAGTGATGGTCACCCACTATCCGGCCGCCGCCAAGGCGTTCTACATGGAGCCCGACCCCGACGACCGGAGCCTGGCGCTGGCGGTCGACGTGCTGGCGCCCGAGGGTTACGGCGAGATCATCGGCGGCTCGCAGCGCATCCACGACCACGACCTGCTGCTCGCGCGGATCCGCGACCACGAGCTGCCGGTCGAGGCGTTTCAGTGGTACCTGGACGTGCGCAGGTACGGAACCTTCCCGCACAGCGGCTTCGGCATGGGGATCGAGCGCTTCGTCGCGTGGATGTGCGGGATCTCGCACCTACGGGAGACGATTCCGTACCCGCGGATGCTGTATCGGATCTATCCGTAGCGGGCTCAGGGACCGTCGCCGGGCCGGCGGGCGAGCCAGTCGCGGAACGAGCGGAGGCGGGGAAGCGATTCGCGGTCCTTGACGCGGCCGCTCGCCTCCTTGCTGGCGATGATGTCGTCGAGGTGGCGGACCGGGAAGCCTTCCACCTCGACGCGTCGCCGCCAGGCGTCCTCGAAGCGCTCGATGCCGTCAGGGGCGAACACCAGGTCGAGGTCGAAGGGGCCGTTCTTGAGCTGTACGAAGTCCTTTCCGCGCTCGATCTCTGCCGCCTGATTCCGGTCGAGCGCGAAGCCGCGCTCGCGCAAGGCGGCGACCAGCGCGTGGCAGTTCGCAGGCACCTTCTCGACGAATAGATCGGCGTCCTGGGTGGTGTCCGGAAAGCCGAGCAGGATCGCCCCGGACTTCCCCAGGAACAGGTAGCGGACGCCGTGCCGGGCGAACGCCTCCCGGATTTTCCTCAGCCTGCCGGTACTCGAACGCGCCCATAGCCGAGCCAGTCGGGGAGATTCTCCTCGCACCAGCGGCGATACTCCGCGGTGGTGTCGAACGCGCGGAACGGCTCGTCGTCGAGCACCGGCTTGTAGGTCTTGATGAAGGCGTAACGAAAGCGCACGGGGAGCGGCCGGCGGGCGGCGGCCTCGAACTCGGCCAGCCACTCGGGAGGGATGCCCTCGGTGGCGATGGTGGCGTCGTGCTCAGTCATGGTCGGCGGGACTGGGGTGGTGGCGGCGAGGGAGTGCTGTCGTGACACTGATCGCACCGGCTGGAACGCTCAGCCACTAGATACAGTAGTTTATCGATCTTTTTCGCAGGCCCAAGACGCTCAGGAAGGCGGCGCTCCGAGCAGGCGACGGAGCGTCAGATCGCGCGCGAGGTTGGCCATCGGGCCGACGGGGCCGTGTGCTCGGATCGAGGTTGGGGCGGACGATCGGCTCTACGGGCCCGTCGTCGTTCGCAATCCGTTTGTCGGCACCCGCTGAACGACCCGCGATCGTTGCTACCATCTCCGGACAGGAGGACACACCGACGATGAGCGAGAAGCCCCGGCACGTCAGCGAGGAGGAAGCGCGGCGGGTGGCGGAGGAGTCGCGCGAGAAGGAGTGGGTGCATCCCTCCTTCATGAAGGAGTTGTTTCTCGGCAACTTCCGCTTCGATCTGATCCACCCCTATCCTCGGCGCACCGAGTGGCGTCCGGAGTTCGAGGCGTTCTTCGGGGCCCTGCGGGAGTTCCTGCGCGATCAGGTCGACCCGGTCGAGATCGACGAGAGCGGGGAGTACCCGCAATCGGTGATCGACGGGCTGGCCAAGCTCGGCGCCTTCGGGATGAAGATCCCCACCGAGTACGGCGGGCTCGGCTTCGACCAGGTCGAGTACGCGCGGGTGATGGAGCTGCTCGGCACCTACGACGCCAACCTGGTGGCGCTGCTCTCAGCGCACCAGTCGATCGGCGTGCCGCAGCCGCTCAAGCTGTTCGGCACCGAGGAGCAGAAGCGCGAGTACCTGCCTCGCTGCGCCGCCGGCGAGATCTCGGCCTTCGCGCTCACCGAGCACGAGGTCGGCTCCGATCCCGCGCGGATGGCGACCACGGTGGCCAAGACGCCCGACGGCGACGCCTACGTCCTCAACGGCACCAAGCTGTGGTGCACCAACGGCACGCTGGCGCGGTTCTACGTGGTGATGGCCGCGCACGCCGAGTCGGGGAAGATCAGCGCCTTCGTCGTCGAGCGCGACTGGGAGGGGGTCACCGTCGAGCGCCGCTGTCACTTCATGGGGCTCAAGGCGCTCGCCAACGCCGTGCTCCGCTTCGAGAACGTGCGGGTGCCGGTGCGCAACCGCATCGGGGCCGAGGGGCGCGGGCTCAAGATCGCGCTGACCACGCTCAACGACGGGCGCCTGTCGATCCCCAACGCCGCCGTCGGCGGCGCGAAGCGCTGCCTCGAGATCGTCCGCGAGTGGGCGAGCACTCGCGTCCAGTGGGGGCACGAGATCGGCAAGCACGAGGCGATCGCCCAGAAGATCGCCGACATCGCTGCGACCACCTTCGCGATGGAGTCGATCGTCAAGCTCGCGTCGGAGATGTCGAACGACAAGAAGCTCGACCTGCGCCTCGAGAGCGCGGCGTGCAAGGAGTGGAACACCGACCGCGGCTGGAAGCTGATCGACGACACGCTCCAGGTGCGGGGCGGCCGCGGCTACGAGAACGAGAGCTCGCTCGCCGCGCGCGGCGAGCGGCCGATCGGCATCGAGCGCATGATGCGCGACTTCCACATCAACCGGATCTTCGAGGGCTCGAGCGAGATCATGCACCTGATCATGGCGCGCGAGGCGGTCGACACGCACCTGCAGGTCGCGGGCGCTCTGGTCGACCGCAAGGCGACGATCGCGACGAAGCTCGCCGCCCTGCCCAGGATCGTGGCGTTCTACGCGTGGTGGTACCCGACCCGCTGGCTGGGCTGGGGGCGCTGGCCGCGCTACGGCTCCTTCGGTCGGTTCGCCACGCACCTGCGTTTCGTCGATCGCGCCGCTCGCCGGCTGGCCCGATCGAGCTTCCACGGCATGCTCGTCCATCGCGAGAAGATGGAGCGTCGTCAGATGTTCCTCTTCCGCCTGGTCGACGTGGTGATGGAGCTGTTCGCGATGTCGGCGTCGATCTCGCGCGCGCGGGCGATGGCCGAGGCCGGCGAGCCGCAGGCGGGACATGCGGCCGAGATCGCGGACATGTTCTGCCGGCAGGCCCGCCGGCGCGTCGACGCTCTGTTCCGCGAGCTCTGGGGCAACGACGACGCGGACCGCTACGCACTCGCCCAGCGCGTGCTCGCCGGCGAGCATCTGTGGATGGAGGAGGGACTCGAGGGGCTGCGCCTGGCCGAGATCGCGCCGGTGCCCGAGCCCGTCAAGGAGCGTCGCGTCGCCGCCGCCGAGGGGGTGAGGTGAGGCTGCTGGCTGGATGATCGCGGTCCGCCCGTTCGCGGGCCCGTCGGGTCAGGCCGCCGAGATCACTCTGGTCGAGCTCGAGGATCCCCATCCGGGGGAGGGGGAGGTGGCGATCTCAGTCGCCGCCTCCGCGCTCAACCGTGCCGACCTGCTGCAGATGCGGGGTCTCTACCCGCCGCCGGCGGGCGAGTCCGAGGTCCCGGGCCTCGAATGCGCAGGGGTGATCGCCGAGGTCGGCTCGGGGGTCGACGCGTGGCGACCCGGTGACCGGGTCATGGCCCTGCTCGCCGGGGGCGGCCATGCGACGCGAGTGGTGGCTCCCGAGGGTCAGCTGCTCGAGGTGCCGGAGGGGTTCTCGCTGACCGAAGCGGGATCGCTCCCCGAGGTCGCGATCACGGCCTGGACCAACCTGGTCTACGAGGGGAGGCTGCAGCGCGGGCAGAGTGTGCTGATCACGGGCGCCGCCTCGGGCGTCGGCTGCTTCGCCGTGCAGGTGGCGCGGGCCCTGGGCGCGCGCGTCGTGGTCGCCGGCCGCGACGCTGCTCGGCTCGAGCGATTGCGCCCTCTGGGGGCCGACGTCGCGGTCGAGCTCGGTGCGGGCTTCGCCGAACGGGTCCGCGAGGCGATCCCCGATGGTGTCGACCTGGTGATCGACCTGGTCGGCGGCGAGCACCTCGACCGCGCGCTCGGCGCGTTGCGTGACCGTGGCACCCTGGTCCTGGTCGGCGTCCTCGCCGGAACGTCGGCTCAGGTCGATCTCGGCCAGCTCCTGCGCCGCAGGCTGCACGTGGCGGGTTCGGTGCTGAGAGCGCGCAGTCGCGCCGAGAAGGCTGGTCTCGTCGCCTCGTTCCGCGAGTTCGCGGCCGGCCGTTGGAGCCGCGGAGAGCTCGTCCCCAGCATCGATCGGACGGTTCCTTTCGAGCGCGTCGCCGACGCCTACGCCGCGATGGCGGAGGGGGGGCACCTCGGGAAGCTGGTGCTCGAGATGGACCCCGCGGGTGGCTGAGTCGCTGGAGGAGCGGCCGGGACCGATCCTGGTCAAGCTCGGCGGCAGCCTGATCACCGACAAAGAGCGTCGGGAGAGCGTGCGCTCCGACGTTCTCACCCGGATCGCGGTCGAGCTCGCCGCCTGTCGCGCGAGCTGGTCGGGCCGGGGGCTGATCATCGGGCACGGCAGCGGCTCCTATGGTCACTTTGCGGCAGCCGGCACCCCCCTCGCGGCGACCAGCCTGGTTCGGGCGTCGGCGGATCCGGGTCCACTCCGTACGGCAGTGGCGAGGACGCAGGACGCGGCGGCGCGGCTCCACCGGCTGGTGGTGGCGGCGCTGCTCGAGGCCGGTCTCGAGCCGTACTCGCTCGCGCCGTCGGGCTGGATCACGATTCGGGGGCGGGAGCTCGCGAGCCTGCATCTCGACCCGCTCGAGGGGGCGCTCGCGCTCGGTCTGGTTCCGGTGGTCCACGGCGACGTCGCCGTCGATCGTGACGCGGGCATGGCGATCGTGTCGACCGAGCGCGTGTTCGAGGTCCTGGCGCGAGGTCTTCGGCCGGCGTGGGTGATCTGGCTCGGCGAGACCGACGGGATCCTGGGGGCGGGGGGGGAGCGGATCGCTCGGGTGAGCGCCGCGAACCTGGAAGCGGCGCGCAGCCAGACGGGCGGCTCGGGCGGGGTCGACGTGACCGGCGGCATGCGGCTGCGCCTCGAGACCGCCTGGGAGCTCGCCTGTGCCGGCGTGCCCTCCTGGATCGGCGACGGCCGCGAGCCCGGGGTCCTGGCGGCGGCCCTGCGAGGAGAGCCGGCGGGCGGAACGCTCGTCGAACGCCGGGCGCCGGCGCAGGGAATAGAATCGTCCGGTTCCCCGTAAGTCCGGACGACATGACCATGGCGATGGCGATCTCAGCCCCGGCGGGGCCCAGCGTCGACGCCCCCGGCGACACCGAGCTGATCGTCCGCGCGCGCGCGGGCGACTTGCGCGCGCGCGAGTTGCTGGCGCGGCGCTACCGCGACCCGGCGTACTTCCTCGCCCTCCAGCTCCTCGGCGATCCCGAGGAGGCTCGCGACCTGGCGCAGGACTGCCTGCTGCGCTTCTTCGTCAAGCTCGACCGGTTCGACGCGGAGCGGCCGGTGCTTCCCTGGTTGCGGCGGATCGTCCGCAACGGCGCCATCGACCTGATCCGCAGACGCAAAGTCCGCCGCGCCGACTCGCTCGACAGCTCGGGGCCCGAAGGGGACTCGATCGACGTGCTCGACGTGCGGGCGAACACCGAGGGGGCCGCCTTGGACCGAGAACGCCAGCGCTGTGTCTGGGCCTGCCTGCAGGAGCTGAGCCCTGCCCATCGGGAGATCGTGGTGCTCCGGGACTATCAGGACCTCAGCTACGAGCAGATCGCCGACGTGCTCGGCGTGCCGGTGGGGACCGTGATGTCGAGGCTGCACCGGGCCCGCCACGCGCTGCGCACGCTGGTCGTCGAGCGGATGCCCGAGCTGACCGCCGGCGGCGCCTCGCCGCCGGGAGGCGGGTGATGAGCGAGCGCCATCCGATCGACCGGACCCTGCTGACCGGGTACATCGACGGTGTCCTGACCCAAGGGGACCGTCAACGCGTCTCGGTTCATCTGGAGTCGTGCGCAGAGTGCCGTCAGACCGTCGCGGAGATGAGGACGATCCGGGACGTCGCGCGCTCGACACCGTTTCGTGCGCTCACCGACGACCAGTGGAACGAGGCGCCCCGCTCGTCGCTGAGCCGATGGGCGCGCAACGCCGGCTGGGCGCTGCTCGCGCTCTGGCTGGTCGCGACCATCGTGCTGGTCAGCGTGCTGCCGGGCCAGGATCTCGATCCCCTGCTCGGCCGAGTCATGATCTGGGGTGCGGTCGCGGGCTGGCTGGGGCTGTTCGCCTCGGCCGCGATGGACCGCTACGCGACGTCGAGGACCGACGTCTATCGAGGGGTCAAGAAGTGATCATGTCGACCACCGAGGAGATCGCCGGGCGCAGGATCGTCAAGGTGCTGGGTCTGGTGCGCGGTAACACCATTCGCACACGTCACCTGGGCAAGGACATCCTCGCTGGCCTGCGCGGCCTGGTCGGTGGCGAGGTCTCCGAGTACACCAAGCTGTTCGCGGAGTCCCGAGAGCAGGCGCTGGACCGGTTGGCGGAGGAGGCGAAGGGGCTCGGCGCCAACGCCATCGTCGGCGTCCGGTTCTCGACCTCGATGGTCATGACCTCGGCGGCCGAGCTCCTGGCCTACGGCACGGCCGTGGTGCTGGCCGACCGCACCGAGTGAGCACGTCGCCAGAGCCCCGCGTCGACCTCTGCTGGGAGGAGCGGGCGGGTGTCACCGTGGCGCGCCTGATCTACCGCGAGCGACGGCTCAACCTGGTCGGAACCCCGGGTCTGGCCGCGCTCGAGACGGCGTTCGACGAGCTGAGCGCGCGCTCCGATTTGCGGGTCGTGGTGCTCTCCGGCGGCGGCGACCGCGCGTTCGTCGGCGGCGCCGACATCGGCGAGATGGCGACCCTCGACCGCGCCAGCGCCCGCCGATTCATCACCCGGCTGCACGGCATCTGCGAGCGGATCCGGAATCTGGCGGTGCCCGTCGTCGCCCGGATCGAGGGCTACTGCCTGGGCGCCGGGCTCGAGCTCGCGGCCTGTTGCGACCTGAGGCTGGCCGCCTCCGGAGCGCGTTTCGGGATGCCCGAGGTGCGGGTCGGCATCCCGTCGGTGATCGAGGCGGCCCTGCTGCCGCGGCTCATCGGCCTCGGACGCGCGCAGGACCTCGTACTCACCGGCCGCATGGTGGACGCCGAGGAGGCCCGCCGGATCGGTCTGGTCGACGGCGTCGCGGAGTCGGTAGCCGCCCTGGACGCGCTGGTCGACCAGCGGGTGGACGAGCTCGCGGCTGGCGGCCCTCGCGCCCTGGCGGATCAGAAGGAGCTGATGCGCCGATGGCAGGAGCTGCCGCTCTCGGCCGCGATCGAGGCCGGCATCGACGCCTTCGAGCGGAGCTGGGAAACGACCGAGCCGACCGAGCGGATGCAGGCCTTCCTCGCGCGCAAGCGGTAGGCGGCGACGGAGCTTCAGGCCGCCCGCGGATGGGCGGCTTCGAGCTCCTGCAGGTTCTGGTCTGGGAGCCTGGTGGCGGCGAGCAGCGCCAGCACCGAGACCACGCAGGCGCCCACGAACAGAGCGTGCAGGCCGCTCGACAGCGCCTCGCCCATGCTCGCCAGCTCGCTCGGGCTCAGGGTCTCGCGCAGGACGGGATCGAGCAGCGCGTTGGCGTCGTCGAAGTCGATGCCGCTGCCGGCCAGGTCGCGACGCAGCCCGGCGGTGAGCAGCGCGCCGAGCAGCGCGACGCCGATCGCGCCCCCCAGGCTGCGGAAGAAGATGTTGAGCGAGGTGGAGAGGCCGAGATACTCGCGCGGCGACACGGTCTGGATCACGATCAGCAGGCACAACATCGAAAGCCCCATGCCGGCCCCCATCAGGGTCATGTCGGCGAGCAGGAAGCTGCGCGGCGTCCTCGGCCCGACGCGGAGCAGGAACACGAAGCCCGCGACCACCAGCGAGAACCCGCACAGGCAGAGACGCCGCACCGGGACGGTGGCGATCAGCCGCCCGGTCAGGACGCTGGTGGCCACCCAGGCGAAGATGAACGGCGACAGCGCCATCCCGGCGCCGGTGGCGGTGGAGCCGAGCACCCCCTGCACGAACATCGGGATGAACGAGATGGCGCCGAACATCGCCATCCCGGCGAGGCCGGCCGCGATCAACGGCCAGCGCATGGTGGGCATGGCGAGCAGCCCCAGCGGCACCAGCGGGCTGCGCGCGCGAGCCTCGGTGCGCACGAACCAGAGGGTGACGAGGACGGCGGCGATGAGCAGAGCCGGGCCGAGCAGACCACCGCCCAGTCCCCGGCTTGCCAGCTCGGTCATCGCCAGCAGCAGCAGGGAGGCGCCGGCGGCGAGGGTGCCGGCGCCGAGCCAGTCGATGACGGGGCGCTCGTGACGCGCGCGATCGACCAGTGCCGCGTAGATCAAGAGCCCGGCGACCAGGCCGATCGGCAGGTTGATGAAGAAGACCCACCGCCACGACAGGTGGTCGGTGAGCAGGCCGCCCGCCAGCGGACCCACCAGGCTTGCGATCCCCCATACGCTCGAGAACAGCGCCTGCATCCGGGCGCGCTGGCTCGGCGTGTAGAGATCGCCGATCACGGCCATGCCGAGTGGCATGAGCCCGCCGGCGCCGAGGCCCTGGAAGGCGCGCGCCGCGATCAGCCAGTCGATCGAACGAGCCAGGCCTGCTGCGGTCGAGCCGACCAGGAAGACGACGATCGCCAGCAGGATCAGGCGCCGGCGACCGAACTGGTCCGAGAATCGCCCCCACAGCGGCAGGGTGACGGTGGAGGTGAGGATGTAGGCGGAGAAGACCCAGCTGTACCGGTCGATGCCGCCGAGCGACGAGATCACGGTCGGCATCGCGGTGCTGACCACCGTCGCCTCCATCGCCGACAGGAAGCTCGCCGTCATCACCGCCAGCACCACGCCGCGCCGGCGGCGGGTCGAGAGCTGAAGCTCGGCGATCGGTTTGGGTCGGCTGCTCGCCGTGACGGGGGAGTCCGACGCAGGCTCGGCCGACACTCTCCTCAACGAAGCTTGCCGGCGCTGGCGAGGGTGTTGTGCAGCGCGACCTCGGGGTATCGCCACGAGTATCCGCTGATCCTGCCGATCTCCTCTCCGTCGGAGAAGAGGATCCCGGTCGGCGTCGTCCTCACCTCGAGACGCTGAGCCTCCGGGTCGGCGAAATCGCTCGGAATCCCGTAGTACTCGAACCGGATTCGGCTGTCGGCGAGCAGCTCCTCGACCTTGAAGACGTGGGGCAGGAACTCGACGCAGACCGAGCACCAGGTCCCGAAGAAGACGCGGATGACGATCGGCTCCTCGACCGACTGGAGGCGGCTCAGGAACGCCTCGTTGGCCGGCGCGTAGGCGTTTGCGCGAGCTCGATAGGAAGGGTCGTACTCCATGACGTCGGAGGCCGTCTGGGGCCCCAGCAGATGAGCGCGCTGCTGGAGCGTCACCGTGCGTCCTTCGACCGAGAACTTCGGCAGATCGTCCACCAGCTCGAACGTCCCGGCAGGCTCGGGAGGTGGGCTCGGAAGCTTGTCGAAGGTGCCGTCGACGTTGCCGTGGATGGCTGCCGGCGGGTAGAGCTTGAGGGTGCGATCACGCGGCGTCAGCTCGATCCACTTCGACAGCTCCGGGGTGCGGATGAGGATCGAGCCGTGGCCCGCAGAGTGGAAGAAGTCGGCCTCGACCTCGTTACCGTCGAGGAGCAGCACGTAGCTGCCGATCGGCGAGAACCTCGGATCGCGGGCCGCACCCTGGGCGGCGGCCGCGGAGGACGTCGCGACGAGGAGGGAGGCGCACAAGAGCAGCGCCCGGTACGAGGCCGAGGGGAGAAGGAAGCACATGCTGAGGACTCCTGGGCGGGGATGCGATCGGCGTGAGCGTGGAGCGAGGGCGAGAGGGCGACGCCCGCGCGGGGATCGTACCAGCCCGTCCGGGCGCCTTCAGCGTTCCGCGGGGTTGGCCTCGGCGTTGGTCTCAGCGTTGTTCTCGGCGTTGGTCTCGGCGTTGGTCTCGGGCGCCGCCGACGCGCCGCCTCGCCAGATGCCCACTTCGTGCCTGCCAGCGGAGTCGGCGGCGGCGCGGAACATGCCCTGGGTGTTGAACGGCATGGCGATCTGGCCGAAACGGTCGACCGCGATCAGGCCGCCGTCGCCGGGCGCCAGCTCCTCGTCGATCAGGTGCGTGGCGGCCTCTGCGAGGCTCTGGCCGCCGTGCCCGATGCGGGCCGACAGATCGTGAGCGATCGCTCGCCGGATGAACTCCTCCCCCTTGCCGGTGCAGGAAACGGCGACGGTACGGTTGTCGGCGTAGGTGCCGGCGCCGATCACGGGTACGTCGCCGACGCGTCCCCAGCGCTTGTTGACCAGGCCCCCGGTGGAGGTGGCTGCCGCGAGGTTGCCGTAGCGATCCAGCGCGACCGCCCCGACCGTCGCCATGCCCGCCGGAGTCGAGCCCGAGCGCCGGGCCTCGCGCCACTGCTGGAGGCGGCGCTCGGTGGTGAAGTAGTCCTGTGGAGCCCGTGGGATCCCCTGCTCGCGGGCGAAGGCGTCGGCGCCGTCGCCGGTGAGCAGGACGTGCTGCGAGCCCTCCATGACCCGGCGCGCGAGCAGGATCGGGTTGCGGACGTTGCGCACGCCCGCGACCGCTCCGGCGGCGAGCGTCCGGCCGTCCATCAGCGCGGCATCGAGCTCGTGGAGGCCGTCGTAGTTGAGGACCGCGCCGCGGCCGGCGTTGAACAGCGGATCGTCCTCGAGCCGGACCACGACGGCCTGGACCACTTCGAGCGCAGCGCCGCCGTCGCGCAGCATGCGCTCGCCCTCGGCCAGTGCGGCCTCGAGCGCCGCCTCGTAGTCGGTCGCCGAAGTCCGCTCCGGGTCGATCCTGCCCGCCCCGCCGTGCAGCGCGATCGCCCATTCTCGGGGGCGGGGCTCGGCCTCGGACGTGGCGCCCGGGACCTCCGAGAAATCGCTGCCGGCCGGACGATCGGGCGCGGAGCAGCCCAGGAGGATCCCGGGGATCGCGATGGTGACGGCGGGACCGAAACCGACCCAGCTCCTGGGAACGACGCTCACCCGACCGCCTCGGACATCTGCTCGAACAGCTCGTGGACATGACGCAGGAAGGCGTCGGCCTGGAGCGGCCGGCCGGTGGCGCGCACGATCACCTCGGCCGGCGAGACGGTGGCGGCGAGGCGATGGACACGTTCGCCGAGCCATCCGAGCAGGGGCGCGAACTCGCCGCCCGCAAACCCTGCGTCGAGGTCGCCCAGCTCGGCGCACGCCGCCTCGAAAAGCTGAGAGGCCGCGAGGTTCCCCAGGGTGTAGGTCGGGAAGTACCCGAACAGGCCGATCGCCCAGTGGATGTCCTGGAGCACGCCGTGGTTGGCGTCGGCCGGAGTGACACCGAGGAGGTCGGCGTAGACGGCATGCCAGGCGTCGATCAGCTCGCCGACCTCGAGATCGCCCGAGAGCAGGCTGCGCTCGAGACGGTAGCGCGCGAGGATGTGCAGGTCGTAGGTCACCTGATCGGCGTCGACCCGGATGGCCCCGCGGGCCATCTCGTGCACGTGCGCCCAGAGCTGCTCGGCCGTCGAGAAGGGCACCGGAAGGTGCTCGGGAAGCCAGGCCCACAGCCAGCGGCAGAAGCCCGGGCTCCGGCCGACCAGGTTCTCCCAGAGGCGCGATTGCGACTCGTGCAGGCCGAGCGAGGCGGCGCCGCCGGCCGGTGACTCGAACAGGTCGGGAGGCAGGCCCTGCTCGTAGAGCGCATGGCCGGCCTCGTGCAGGAAGCCGTAGAGACCTGGACGCAGGTCGTGGACGTCCGCGCGCCACGTGAACCGGACGTCGTCGGGGCCGATCGTGATGCAGAAGGGGTGCGCGGAGGCGTCGATGCGGCCGCGGGCGGGGTCGAAGCCGAGGGCGGCGACGACCCGCAGACCCACCTCCCTCTGCCGCTCGAGGGGGTAGGCGGGGGCGCCGCCAGCGACCGCGGCGGCGGGCGCGACGGGGAGCGCTCGCGCTCGCGGGCTCAGCTCGCTCTCCAGGTGCGAGAACAGCCGATCGAGGTCGGCCGCGCGCGTTTCGGGCTCGTACTCGTCGAGCAGGGCGTCGTAGAGATCGCCGGAGGCCGCGCCGATCGCGGCCGCCTGCTCGCGCTTGAGCCGGATCATGCGCTCGAGGGCCGGCTGGAAGCGGTCGAAGCTGTTCTCGGCGCGCGCCTGCTGCCAGGAGGCCGCGCCGACCGCACCGGCCGCGGCGAGCTCGCCGGCGAGCCGCCTCGGGATCGCCAGCGCCCGCCCGCTCCGGCGCCGTGCCTCGAGCGCGACCGCCGACTCGAGTGGCGTGCCTTCGGCCTGGAGCGCCTTCTCGATCGCCCGCTGGAGCTGGTCCGAGGTCAGCCGGTCGTGGAGCAGGGTCGCCACGGTCGAGAGCTGCTGCGATCGGCCGATCGCGGCCGACGCGGGCATCCCGGTCTCCTGGTCCCACGAGAGGAGCGCTTCGATCGACTCGAGACGGCGGATCTCGGCCCACCACTCGTGCAGCTCCTCGATCGCCGGGCTGAGCGGCCGGGAGCGCGTCTCGTCGGGCATGAGCGCGACCCTAGCAGCCGCGGTCGCGCTCCCGCGGGCTGGGTTTCGAGCGCGATGGGCCCAGGATGCAGGGCGCATCTCGCGATGCGCCCACGCCGCCGAAACCCACCGGAGACGCCGTTTCTGTAGACTCGGCACCGTCGGCGACTTTCCTCTCAAGTGGTTGGAGTGGATAGACTTCGCTCGACCTGACGATCATGCCCAAGCTCTTGTCAGCAGGGGGCTCCCCGTGCGCCCCGCACCGTTCGTGTGCGACGACTCGTCGCATTGCTGATCCGCCCGAGGCGTGGGGGGGTGGGGCATGAGCAGCCTCTGGTCCAGATTCGTTCGCGACTACCAGTCCGCCGGCGACGAGTACTATCGTGAGGGGAAGCTGAATCGGGCCGCCGAGATGTACGCGCGCGCCGGCAACTGGCTGGAGGCGGCGAAGGCGTCGTGCCGGGCCGAACAGCTCGATCGCGCGCTCGAGTATCTGGACAAGGGAGAGGATCACGAGGCCGCGGGCGATCTCCTCGCTGCGCAAGGCGCGGAGCGCGAGGCGGTGCGCTACTACGAGCGCGCGGGCGCGTTCTGGAAGGCGGGCGAGGTCGCGCTGCGCACCAAGCAGCCGCTGCGGGCGGCGGCGCTGTTCGAGAGGAGCGGGGGGTTCTCGCGGGCCGCCGAGTGCTACGAGCAGAGCGGCGATCTCGATTCGGCGATCCGCGCGTGGGCTGGCGAGTCGGACAAGCTGGAGAAGGCGGGAGAGGTCACGGACGCGCGACGGATCGACGGCCACCGAGCGCTGCTGCTGGCCCGGGTCGGGCGGCCGGCCGAGGCTGCGCAGCTCTGCGAGCAGCTGAACCAGCGGGCGCAGGCCGCCGAGATGTGGGTGCGGGCGGGCAAGCTCGAGGTGGCGATCGAGCGTTTCCTCGAGGCCGGGGAGGCGCGGCGGGCGGCGGCGTTGCTCGATCGCGTGCCCTCGCTCGAGCCCGCGCTGAGGGCGCGGGTGCTGTCGGAGTCGGCGCGTCATCGCGAGGCTGCCGAGATCTACCTGGAGCTCGGCCTCCTCGACGACGCCGCCGAAGCCCTGGAGGCGGCGGGAGACTGGCTGCAATCGGCAGAGCTGAGACGGCGCAACGGCGATCTATCGCCCGCGGCCGACCTCTACTTCCGCGCCGGCGCCTACGCGACCGCCGCCGAGTGCTTCGCCGAGATCGGGGTGCTCGATCGTGCCGGCGAGGCCTACGCCCGCTCAGGCCGGCCCGATCGCGCGGCGAGCTGCTATCTCGCCGTCGGCCGGGCGCTCGACGCCGCCCACATGTTCCTGGCGGCCGAGGACCAGGACTCGGCAGCGAGCGCGCTGCGCGCCATCGAGGCGGACGACCCCGACTACCGGACCGCGACGCTGATGCTGGCGCCGCTCCTGATCCGGGCCGGCGAGGGGGGAGCCGCGCTCGACCGGCTCGACCTGGTGCCCGGCGACGAGGCCACCGACGAGGAGGTCCTCGACATCAGCTACTGGCGTGCCCGCGCGCTCGAGCTCCTCGGAGAGCTCGAGGCGGCCTGCAGCGAGCTCGACACCGTGGTCCGACGAGCGCGCGATCATCGCGACGCGGCGAAGCGGGTCCTCAAGATCCGGACGATGCTCGGCCACCGCCGCGAGGGCGCCCGGCGATCGGTGGCGGGAGCGCTCGAGCCGGGATACCTGCTCCAGGGGCGCTACGAGATCCAGGACGAGATTGGCCGGGGCGGCATGAGCCGGGTCTACCGCGCACTCGATACCCAGCTCGGCGAGCGCCTCGCGGTCAAGGTGCTCTACCCGACGGCGATCGACGCCGAGAAGGCCGAAGGCCGGATGGTCAACGAGGTCCAGCTCTGCCGTCGGATCACCCATCCCAACGTCGTCCGCATCTACGACTTCGGTCGCTTCGAGTGCGGCCTGTTCGTGACCATGGAGCTGCTCGACGGGATGACCCTCGCCGATCTGCTCGCGGTCGAGGGGCGGCTGCCGATCAAGCAAGTCCATCCGCTGCTGGAGGAGGTGCTCGAGGGGCTCGCGGCCGCCCATCGGCACCGGGTGGTCCACCGCGATCTCAAGCCGGCCAACATCGCAGTGACGCCGTCGTGCGCGAAGATCATGGACTTCGGCATCGCGTGCCTCGAGGACGGCGACAGCTCGCTGACCCGGACCGGCCAGGTGGTCGGCTCTCCGATGTACATGTCACCGGAGCAGATCCAGGGCTTCGATCTCGACGGCCGCTCGGACCTCTACTCCTTCGGCGTGCTGGCCTTCACCCTGCTCGCCGGACACGAGCCGTTCCGGGCGTCGACGCCCACGGCGGTCTCGCTCAAGCACCTGCAGGAGCCTCCTCCCGATTTGCGGGTGATCCGGCCGGACCTGGACGAGGGCTGGCACCGGTTCGTGACCAGGCTGCTCGAGAAGGACCGCAGCTTCCGCTTCGACACGGCCGAGGAGGTGCTCGCGGAGTTGCGGACGCTGCCGGTCGGGGTGCGCGGCGCTGCCCCGCGTTCGGGGGTTTGAGCGACCGGCGCCGTCGCCGGCAACGGGCTGGTATGGTCGCCCGGTGTTCCGCGCTCGGGCCCAGTGGATCGAGGAAACCGTCGATGTCGAAGAAGGTTCGCGTGCTCTCGGGCATCCAGCCCACCGGCAACCTCCACCTCGGGAACTACCTGGGCGCCATCCGGCACTGGGTCGAGGGGCAGGACGAGCGTGAAAACTTCATCTGTGTCGTCGACCTCCACGCGATCACCGTGCCCCAGGAACCCGCTTCGCTGCGAGCGCACACGCGGGCTCTGACCGCGCTGCTGTTCGCGGCCGGCATCGATCCCGAGCGCACCTGCCTCTTCGTCCAGAGCCACGTTCGCGCACACTGCGAGGCCGCCTGGATCCTCAGCTGCGTGACTCCGCTCGGCTGGCTCGAGCGGATGACCCAGTACAAGACCAAGGCCGGCCGCCAGGAGAGCGTGAGCACCGGCCTGCTGACCTATCCCGTGCTGCAAGCAGCCGACATCCTCCTCTACGACGCCGATCGGGTTCCCGTCGGCCACGATCAGAAGCAGCACGTCGAGCTGGCGCGCGATGTCGCCCAGCGCTTCAACCACCTCTACGGCGAGACCTTCGTCGTTCCCGAGCCGGCGATCCCGGAGGTCGGCGCGCGCATCATGGGGCTCGACGATCCGACCGCCAAGATGAGCAAGAGCGATGCCTCGGTGCGGGGGCACGCCGTGCTGCTCAGCGACAGCGACGACGACATCCGGCGCGCCATCAAGCGGGCCGTCACCGACTCCGGGCGCGAGATCCAGTTCAGCGACGAGCCCGAGCGCGCCGGCGTCAACAACCTCCTGACCATCTACCAGTCGATCACGGGCACGGACCGCGCCCAGGTCGAGGCGGACTTCGCCGACGCCCGCGGCTACGGCGATCTCAAGGACCGGGTCGCCGACGTCGTCGTCGAACGGATCGCGCCGATCCGCGATCGCTACCTCGAGCTGGAGGCCGACCCGGAGGCGCTCGACGCGCTGCTGGCGCGCGGCGCCGATCGCGCGCGATCGGTCGCCGAGGCCAAGATCCGAGAAGTCAAGGAGCGGGTGGGCTTCCTGCTGTGCTGAGCACCGTCGGCCAGCGGCGATGGAGCGCGACGCTGGTCGTCCCGGCGGCTCTCGCCGTGCTGGTGGCCGTGCTGTCCGCCTTCTCCTGCCGTCCGGCCGGCGACCGCGGGGGCTCGGACCTGGAGCCCGCGCCGGGCGGGCCGATCCTGATGATCACCCTCGAGGGGCTGCGCGCCGACGTGGTCGGAGCCCTCGGCGGGCTTCCCGGGCTCACCCCCGCCGTCGACGCGCTGGCAGCCGAAGCCGACTGGTTCGGTTCGGCGGTGTCCGCGTCGAGCGCGAGCGCGCCCGCCATGGTCAGCCTGCTCACCGGTCTGCGCCCCCACGATCATCGGGCCTGGAACGCGGCGGCGCCGCTGCGGGCCCAGATCGAGACCCTGCCCGAGGCACTGCGCGCCCGCGGGTACGCGACTCGCGCCTATCTGTCGAGCGAGTGGCTGCGGGCGTCCCCGAGCTTCTTGCAGGGCTTCGACGAGGTGCAGCCCCTCGCCATCGTCCGCGCGGCCGAACGCGACCTGCGAGCTGCGGCCGGAGCGCCGGCGCTGGTCCTCGTCGAGATCGCGGCGCCCGCTCCTCCGTACCGTCTGTACCCGGCGCTGCTGCCGCGCCTGGAGGCGCTCGGCGACCGGGTGGCCCGTGACGACTTGCCGGAGCGCTTGGGACTGGGAGAGGTCCGGGAGCTCGCTCGCAGCGCTCAGGAGCTGGGGACGGACGAGCTCGGCACCTGGTGGGCGATGTACTGCCTCAACGTCGCCCGTGCCGACCAGCGGGTCGGCCAGCTCCTGGATGCCCTGCGTGAGAGCGGCGCCTGGGACCGCTCGACCGTGGTGGTGACGTCGCTGCGGGGCGAGCCGCTCGGTGACGACATCGGCGACGGCCTGCGCCGCCGGCTCATCGAGGTGCCCCTGATCGTCAAGCTGCCGGCGGGAGCCGGCGCGCTGGGTTCGCTTCCGGCGCCCGGCTCCCTGCTCGAGACCACCTCCTTGTGGGCGACCCTGGTCGAGCTCGCGGGCGGCTCGCGGCCTCCCGGCGTGACGCCGGGATGGTTCGAGGGTCCTGGCGGTCTGCGCGGAGCGGGGGCCTGGTCGGAGCGCCGGACACCGGCCGGGCGCCTGCAGGTCTCGTGGATCTCGGGCGACGAGCAGGTGCTCCTCGAGCTCGATCGCTCGCAGAGGAGGGTCGTCGGCGAGGTGTGGAGGTGGCTGCCGGACGGAGGAGAGCGGCTCTCCGACCGTGCGAGCGCGAACGAGGCTCTCCAGGCCGAGACGCTGCGCCGTTGGCGCCTCCTGGCGCAGAGCGCGGGGCAGTCTCCGATCGAGTCGCTCGAACGCGCCCCGCGACCCCGGGCCTCGAGCCGCGGTCAGGACAGCTAAGCCTCTTGCGGTCGGACCCGCTCTAGTTCCCTCGCGCCCGGTGCTTGGCGCCGATGAACTGGCCGTGGGGGACGTGCAGGAGGGCCGCCACCTTGCGCACCAGGTGCTCCTCCTGGGGGTGGATCGCGCCATCGGAGTAGGCGACCTGCCAGAGGAGCTCGACCACCTCGACCTTCTGCTCGAGCTCGAGCTCGCGGTGCAAGACCTCGGTGAAGTCGTAGAGCGAGACCGCTTCGGCGGCCTCGCGCCGGCCGTCCTCGATCAGCTCCGCCGCCTCCTCGGCCTCGAGGTCGAGGAAGCGTCGGACCCCTTCGCGCAGCTCGTCCTGCTCGGCGGGATGCTGGGAGAAGTCGGCGGCCGCCATCCTCTGCAGCAGTGCGGCGACGGCGACGCGCACCTGGCGGTGGGGATCGTCCTCGGCGGATGCGCTCTCGGCGTCGGCGAGCAGCTCACGCACGAATCGCAGCAACGCCAGACTCCGGATCGCTAAGCTAGAGGAAGTGCAGGGTGTCGTCGACCCTGGGTTTGCGCGACCGCCTCAGCGCGGTGCGCTTCATCTGGAAGAGCTCGTCGAGGGAGTCATCGCCCGCGTCCTCGAGCTCTTGCTCGATGGTCTCGGGATCCTCCCCGGCCTCCATCCTGCGGATCGCGTCCTCCATCTTCGCCCCGAGCTCCAGCCCGGTCATCTCTCCGAACTTGCGGAAGAAGTGGCCGAGCGCCCGCGGGTCCTCGGTGTCGCCCATTCGCTCCATCTCGCTAGCCAGGCTGTCCATCGCGCCCTCGAGCCGGTTCTCGTCGATTCCGGCGAAGGGATCGTCCTCGTCGCCCGCGTCGTCGTCGCCGCCGCCGGGCTTGACCATGGCGAACGTCGAGGGGCGACGATCGAGCTGCGGCCGGCCGCACTCGGGGCAGTCGGGCTTGCGGCGCACCTTGGAAGAGTCCGCGAAGAAGGAGTAGAGGGTGTGACAGTCCGGGCAATAGAACTCGTAGATCGGCATGGCGTCGTTCCTTCGAACCGGGAGACATTCTAACGGGGTCGGACCGCGGCGCATTGCTATCCTGCGCGCCGGATGAACACCAGCCTGTTCTCTCCTCCCCGGGTGCGCCAGCGGGCATCCGCGAGCGTCGTCGAGGTCCGCCGGGAGCGCGTCTTCCTGGTGCTCGCCGGGCTGTTCCTCGGCTCGATGACGATGCTCAACATCTTCGGGGTGACGCGCTTCCTGGATCTCAGCTTCGAGGCCTTCGGCCGGACGATCCCGATGCCGCTCGCGGTGGGGGTCCTACCGTACCCGTTGACTTTTCTGTGCACCGACTTCATCTCTGAGCTCTACGGCAAGGCACGCGCCAACCTGCTGGTGTGGGTCGGGCTGCTGGTCAACGTCTGGCTGGCCGTGATCCTGTGGCTGGGCGGCGCGCTGCCGGGCTTCGACCAGCCGGTCGCGGGTCCGGACGGCAGGCTCCCCCTGTTCTTCGAGATCCGGATGCTCACGCTCGGTAGCGTGACGGCCTCGATGCTGGCCTACCTGGCGGCGCAGCTCTGCGACGTCCACCTGTTCCACTTCTGGCGGCGTCTCACCAAGGGTCGCCACCTGTGGCTTCGCAACAACGGCTCGACCCTGGTCAGCCAGCTCGTCGACACCTTCGCCGTGATCACCATCACGCACTTCTGGGCGGGGGCGATTCCGGTCGATCGCGAGCTCGCGATCTGGCCGCAGTTGTGGGTGTTCATCGGCACCGGCTACGTGTTCAAGGTGGCGGCGGCGCTCGTCGACACGATTCCCTTCTACCTCGGCACCGCCTGGCTCAGCCGCTACCTCGCGATCGATCCGAACGCGGAGCACCCCTGACCACGGTGCTCGCGCTGATGGGAGGCTGTTAGGATCGACCGCCTCCGAGGTCAACAAATGATTGATCCCCAGGGACTTGTATCGATGGAATGGACGCCGACGAGCTGGCGGCGGCGGGAGGCCCGGCAGCTTCCGCGATACCGCCGGGCCGACGAGGTCGAGCGCGTGATGCGGGAGCTGTCCAGCCTGCCGCCGCTGGTGACCTCCTGGGAGATCGAGACCCTGAAGGAGCAGCTCGCGCAGGCGGCCTGCGGCGAGCGCTTCATGCTGCAGGGGGGCGACTGCGCGGAGAGCTTCGAGGACTGCACTGCCGAGGTGATCACCAGCAAGCTCAAGATCCTGCTCCAGATGAGCCTGGTGCTGGTCCACACCGGCAAGAAGCGGGTGGTGCGGGTCGGCCGATTCGCCGGCCAGTACGCCAAGCCGCGCTCCTCCGACGCCGAGACCCGCGACGGCGTCACACTCCCCTCGTACCGTGGCGACCTGATCAACGCGCTGGCCTTCGACGAGACGTCGCGCGAGCCCGATCCCAGCCGGATGCTCCGCGGCTACAAGCGGGCGGCGCTGACCCTCAATTTCATTCGCGGCCTGATCGACGGCGGCTTCGCCGACCTCCACCATCCCGAATACTGGGATCTCGGCTTCGTCGAGCACTCTCCCCACGCCGCCGAGTATCAGCAGATGGTCAATTCGATCGGCGACTCCCTGCGCTTCATGGAAGCGCTCGCCGGAACCCACGTCGGCGAGATCGAGCGGGTCGACTTCTTCACCTCGCACGAAGGGCTCCACCTGCCCTACGAGCAGGCCCAGACGCGCAGGGTGCCGCGCCGCACCGGCTGGTACAACCTCTCGACGCACTTCCCCTGGATCGGCATGCGGACCGCCGAGTTGGACGGCGCCCACGTCGAGTTCTTCCGTGGGGTGCGCAACCCGATCGGCGTCAAGATCGGGACGTCGATGACGGCCGACTGGCTGAACGGCCTGCTCGACACCCTGCATCCCGACGACGAGCCCGGACGCTTGACCCTGATCCACCGATTCGGCGCCCAGCAGATCGCCGAGCACCTCCCGGCGCTGATCGAGTGCGTGCGGGCCAGCGGCAAGACGGTCCTCTGGTGCTGCGACCCGATGCACGGCAACACGCGCGATACCGGCGCCGGCAGGAAGACGAGGCGGTTCGAGGATATCCTCAGCGAGCTGCAGCAGGCATTCGAGATCCACGGGGCGCACGGATCGGTGCTCGGCGGGGTCCACTTCGAGCTCACCGGGGAAGACGTGACCGAGTGCGTGGGCGGCGCGAGGGGTCTGAGCGAGATCGACCTCGATCGCGCCTACCGCTCGCAGGTGGATCCTCGACTGAACTACGAGCAGGCGCTGGAGATGGCGATGCAGATGGCGAGACATCTCGCCGAGACCTGAGGACGACCGCTCTCGTCGAGTCGTCGAGCAAGCACATGTCGGAGGAGATCCAGGGCTTCCGCTTCCGCGCCAGCACCCGCGTGCCGTACGGCGAGAAGGTGCGGCTGCGCTTCGATCGCAGCGAAGGCTCGCTGGTGACGGTGTGCTCGGATCTCTCGGTCGAGGGGATGTTCGTCGCCACTCGCGAGGTCAGGCCGTTGGGCACGGTCGTCGAGTTCGAGATCGAGGGGCGGGAGGACGAGATCGCTCGCGGCCTGGGCGACATCGTCTGGGCCCGCGAGGAGGCGGCCGGACCGGGCCGGTACGCCGGGATGGGCATCCAGTTTCGGTACGTCGATCCGATCAGCCGCCAGCTCATCGCCGAGATGGTCGCGCGGCGCCGGCGGGAGAAGGAGGCCGAGGAGGCCGAGGACGCCGAGGAGGAGGGAGGAGCCGCGGGGCACTCGATGGAGGTGACGGTGCCTCCCGGGGTCGAGGTGCCGGTGGATGAGGCGTCTTCGGTTCGCGCGCCGGCCGCGATTCGGCGAACCGAGGACGTCGTCCTCGCCGGCAGGGGGGGGGAGGCTACCGAGGCTCCAGTGGGACCCGTGGCGCTCGACGGGGAGCAGGTAGATCGGCGACGCCGCGGCTTCCCCTGGATCTGGGCGATCCTCGCACTGCTGCTGCTGGGTGCGGCGGCCGTCGCCTGGTGGATCTGGTTCTCGGAGCGCCCTTCGGCGGTCCCTCCCATTGCGCGGTCGACGCCGGAGCCGGTCGCGGGTGATCGCGAGGCCGGCGCAGTCGCGGTCGCGCCGGAGGCGAGCTCTGCGCCGGCCGGCCCGGTCGAGGTCCGCTCGCTCGCCCTGATCGAAGACGGTGGCGAGACGGCGCTGATCGCCATCGAGCTGACCCGAGTCCCGGAGGGGGACGGCGTGCGGGTGAGCCGGTTGGAGGATCCGCCGCGGGTGCTGGTGCGGATCCGGGGGGCCGAGCGGGTGCCGCCCGATTCGGAGCTGGCGATCGAGACCGACCTGGTGCGGGGGTTGCGAGCAGCCGTCCACCTCGAGGGAGGCAGCTCTGAGCTGCACCTGGTGTTCGATCTCGCCGACGAAGGGGCGCGCGCCGCGTCCCGGGTCGAGGGACAGCGCCTGCTGCTGCGCCTCTCGAATGGTTGACCGGGCGAAGCGCAGCCGCCCGGTCGCCAGCGCCGCCAGCAGCAGCCGGATCGTCGCCGCCGGCATCCTGGCGAGCCGGTCCTTGGGGCTGGTGCGCGAGATGCTGCTGGCGGCGCTGGCCGGCACCGGGCTCGCCGCCGACGTAGTTCAGTTCGCGCTGCGAGGGCCCAACGTCCTTCAGAACCTGCTGGGGGAGCAGGCACTTTCCGCGAGCTTCATTCCGATCTACAGCCGGATGCTCGCCGAGGGGCGCGAGTCCGAGGCGAGGCGGTTCGCTGGCGCTGTGTTCGGGCTCCTGGGGCTGGTGGTCGCCGCTCTCGCGGTCGGCCTCGCAGTCATCGCTCCGGCCTGGGTCACGGTGTTCGCACCCGGGTTCCTGGGGCGCCCGGAGGCCTTCGGGCTGGCCGTGACCGCGATCCGGATCCTGCTGCCGATGTCCGCGGTGCTCGTGCTCTCCTCGTGGTGCCTGGCGGTGCTCAACAGCCACCGGAGGTTCTTCCTGCCTTACTTCGCCCCGGTGCTCTGGAACGTGAGCCTGGTCGCCGCGCTGGGCGCCCTGGCCTGGCGCGTCGAGGCTCCCGTGGCGCGCACCGTGGTGCTCACCGTGGCGGTCGCAGCGCTGGTTGGCGGCGTGCTTCAGTTCGCCGTGCAGGTGCCTCTGGCCCTGCGGATGAACGGCGGGCTCGATCCCCGCCCCTCTCTCGGCGCTCCGGGGGTTCGCCCGGCCATTCGCACGTTCCTCCCGGCGCTCCTGGGGAGGGGCTCGGTGCAGCTCTCGGGGACGCTCGACTACCTGCTCGCATCGCTCCTGGCGGCCGGTGCGATCAGCGCGCTGGGCTTCGCGCAGCGGCTCTACCTGTTGCCGGTCGCGCTGTTCGGCACCGCTCTCGCGGTGGTCGAGCTGCCCGAGGTCTCGCGCCTCGATCCCGCGAGCGGAGGGGACGAGTCGCTCGAACGACTCGAGTTCGGAATCGGTCAGGTCGGCTTCCTGACCGTGCCTGCGGCGGTCGGCTTCCTGACCCTCGGCTGGCTGGTGGTCGCTGTCGTCTACCAGCGGGGAGAGTTCGTGGTCGCTGACACCTGGCTGGTCTACGGTGTTCTCGGCACCTACGCGCTCGGCCTGGTCGCCTCGACGACGTCCCGGCTGGTGCAGAACGTGTTCTACGCCGGACGCGACACCGCCACCCCGGCCAAGCGGGGCATCCTGCGGGTCCTGGTCCAGGGCTCGGTCGGCGGCGCGCTGATGCTCTGGCTCGACCGCTACAGCGTGGCGCGCCTTACAGGTGACCCCGGCGACGACGCGCTGCGGCTGGGCGCAGTGGGCTTGGCGGCCGGATCGGCGGTCGCCGCCTGGGTCGAGCTCGGCTCGCTGGTGGCCGCGCTGCGAGCGCGCGGGGCGGCTCCCGCGGCCGCTCCGAAGCTCCCCTGGCGGCGCCTCGCGCTCTTCGCCGCGGTCGCGATCGCCGCTTCGGTGCTCTCGGGGCTGGTCTGGCTCCTCGCGCGCGAGCTGCCGACGATCCTCGTCGCGATCCTGGTGCTGCCGACCTTCATCGCGAGCTACCTCGCGATCGCGGGCCTGCTGAAGCTGCCCGAGCTCGTGGCCTTCTGGGGGCGCCTGCGACCCTTCGGCTGAGCTCGGACCGTGAAACGAAATTGCGGCGGATGGCGTAGGGTGGAGTCGAGACCGGGGCGGCGGGAATACCGGCGCTCGGGATTCCGTAGAGGAAGACGAAGGAGGTTCGTGTGATGGAAGTCCTGCTCAGCATCTGCTTGGGATTCGGCCTCAGCGCCGCCTGTGGGTTCAGGATCTTCGTCCCCTTCCTGATCATGAGCATCGCTTCGCGGGCTGGCCACCTCGACCTTGCGGCGAGCTTCGACTGGCTCGCCAGCGACGCGGCGATCGTCACTTTCGCAGTGGCGGCGGTGCTCGAGATCGGCGCCTACTTCGTCCCGTGGGTGGACAACCTCCTCGACTCGGCGGCGACTCCGACCGCGGTCGTCGCGGGCGTGCTGGCGTCGGCCGCCACCATCGACGGCACCAGCCCCCTGGTCGGCTGGACGCTGGCCGTGATCGGCGGCGGCGGTCTCGCCGGGCTCATCCAGGGCGGCACGACCCTGCTGCGCGGCGCCTCGAGCCTGATGACGGCGGGCTTCGGCAATCCGATCGTCTCGAGTGCGGAAGCCGGAGGCGCTGTGACCCTGGCCTCCCTCGCCATCCTCGTGCCCGTGGTCGCCGCCATGTTCGCGCTGACCGTGGTGCTCGCGGTGGCGACCCGCACCGCCCGCGCGATGGGGCGGCGTCCGGCGGCGGCGCTCGCCGCTTCCGCCGAGCCGCCGTGCTGACGGTCGACTCCTGAGGAGGGGGGAGCTCATCCGTGTGCGGCCCTCAGCTCGAGGTGGAGCCGGGAGAGCATCGGCTGCTAGCATGGGGTGACATGAGCCTGTGCCTGCGCATGATCCGCCGGCGCTCGGGGCGCCTGGGGTTGGTCATGTCGGGCCTCGCGCTGTTGCTGGCGTCGAGCGCGTGCGGCACCGGGCGGATCGTGCCCAGGAGCCCGGATGACCTTCGCTCGGAGTTGCTCCAGCGCGGCGCTCACGAGATCGTCGTGCCGTTCGAACCGGACGGCCGCATGCGGGACTGGCTGAAGAAAACGGTGCCGCGCGGCGCCAGCCGCTCCTTCCGTCTGCAAGCGCTGGCGGAGAGCCTGCTCTCCGAGCGGGGGCTCGGCATCGACTACTCGCGCGACCTCACCGCGACGGCACCGGAGGTGTTCGAGAATCGAGTGGCGAATTGCCTCTCGTTCACCCACCTCTACGCCGGCCTGGCGCGGGAGCTCGACATTCCCGTCTACTTCCTCGAGGTCCGCGACGTCGAGAACTACTCGAGGGAGGGGGACCTGATCGTCCACTCGGATCACATCGCGATCGGGTACGGGCCCGATCACGACCTGACGATCATCGACTTCGCGGTCCAGCAGGGGACCCAGTACCGCAAGATCCGAGCCATTGACGACCTGACCGCGGTGGCGCTGTTCTACTCGAATCGGGGTGCCGAGCACCTGCGTCACGGCGAGCCGGTGCTGGCGGTGCAGTGGCTCAAGAGCGCCATCTCGATCGACCCCCAGCTCGCCCCGGGCTGGGTGAACTACGGCGTCGCCCTGCGTCGAACCGGCAGGGTCGCCGAGGCCGAGCAGGCCTACCGGCGCGCTCTCGAGATCGACCCCGCGGAGTTCTCGGCCTACCAGAACCTCGCGGCGCTGCTGCGCATAGAGGGGCAGGAGACCGAGGCGCTCGAGCTGCTGGCGATCGCGGCCGACGCCGGCAACAGGAACCCTTTCGCCTATCTCGCACTCGGCGACTTCAACATGCGGCACGGGCGCGCCGACCAGGCAGCGCGCTTCTACCGGCGGGCGGTGCGGCTCACCGACGAGCAGGCCGAGCCGCTCGCGGCGTTGGGCCTGTGGGAGCTCGACAACGGCGACTCGCGGGAGGCGCGAAGGCTGCTCAAGCGCGCGCTGCGGCTCGACCCGGAGGAACCGCGGGTTCGACAGCTCTCGGCCCGACTGGGGCCCCCTCCGGGCGTCTGATCGTTGCCGCTCGAACCGCCTCCGAAGGCGCCAGATCCGAACGCAGCGATCCCGCCCTGGCGGATCTGGGTCGACACCGGCGGGACCTTCACGGACTGCATCGGGGTCGCTCCCGACGGCGAGCGGCGCCGGCTCAAGGTCCTCAGCTCGAGTGCGCTGCGCTCGCGCGTGACCGAACGATGGCGCGAGGGAGCAGCGGAGTGGGTCCGTCTCGAGCGCAGTGGGGGCCGAATCGACGACCTGCTGGCCGGCGGCCGTCTCCGCCGGCTCGGGGCTGCGGCTGAGACTCCCGGTGCCCTGATCGTCGCGTCGCGCGTCGGCGGAGCCCTCGAGCTCGACCCCGCGGCGCAGGAGCTGCCCGACGCGGGCGCCACGGTCGAGATCACGTGGCCGGAGCCGGCGCCGATCCTGGGCGTACGCTGGCTCACCGGGACTCCGATGGGTGCGGAGCTACCGGCGATCGAGCTCCGGCTCGCCACCACCCGCGGCACCAACGCTCTGCTGGAACGCCGCGGGGTCGAGTGCGCCCTGTTCATCACCCGCGGCTTCGCCGACCTGCTCCTGATCGGCAATCAGGCCCGTCCTGACATCTTCGCGCTCGACGTGGTGAAGCCGGAGCCCCTGCAGGCGGCGACCGTCGAGGTCGACGAACGGCTCGCCGCGGACGGTGCGGTGGTGCGCCAGCTCGAGCTGACCGGCCTGCGCGAGGAGGCGGCGCGCCTGGTCGAGGCCGGCGTGCGCAGCGCCGCGGTCGCGCTCCTGCACAGTTATCTCGATCCGGAGCACGAGCGGCAGGTGGGCGAGGCGCTGGAGCAGCAGGGCTTCGTCCATGTCAGCCTCTCTTCGTCGCTGGCGCCCCTGATCAAGATCGTCCCCCGGGCGCAGACGGCGGTGGTCGATGCCTATCTCGGGCCGATCATCGACGAGTACCTGGGGCGCATCGCCGCGGCGGTGGGCGGGGCGGGACGGACCTACGTGATGACTTCCGCCGGTGGACTGTCGTCGGCCCAGGACTATCGAGCCAAGGACAGCCTGCTGTCGGGGCCGGCGGGAGGGGTGGTCGGCGCCGCGGCGGCGGGCCGGGCGGCGGGCTTCGAGACCCTGCTGACCTTCGACATGGGGGGCACCAGCACCGACGTCGCACGCTTCGACGGCGACTACGCCTACCGCTTCGAGCATCGAGTCGGCGACGCCGAGATCGTCGCGCCGACGCTCTATGTCGAAACGGTGGCAGCGGGCGGCGGGTCGATCTGCGAGCTGACCGAGGGGCGCCTGACCGTGGGGCCGCACAGCGCGGGCGCCGACCCGGGCCCCGCCTGCTACGGCGCCGCAGGACCGCTGTGCGTCACCGACGTCAACCTGCTGCTGGGGCGCATCGAGCCGGCGCGGTTCGAGATCCCGATCGACGCGACGGCGGCTTCGCACGCCGCGGATCGCGTCCTCGCCGGGCTCTCCGGCGCCCGCGACGAGCTGCTCTCCGGCTTCCTGCTGATCGCCAACGAGCGCATGGCCGACGCCATTCGCCGGGTTTCGATCCAGGAGGGCTTCGATCCGGCGCGGTGCGCGCTGGTGGCCTTCGGCGGCGCCGGGCCGCAGCACGCCTGCGCGATCGCCGAGCTGCTCGGCACGCCGACCGTGCTCGTGCCGCGCGACGCGAGCCTGCTCAGCGCGCTCGGCCTGGGGGCCGCGCGCATCGAGCGCTTCGCGCATCGCCAGGTGCTCGAGCCGCTACGCGAGGCGGTCGCCTCCGGCACGCTCTCGGCGATCGTCGACGAGCTCGCCGCCGAGGCGGCCAGGGCCCTCGCCGGCGAAGGGGGGCGCGGCGACGTCGGCGCGCGGCGCTCGATCGCGCGCTGCCGCTACTCGGGCCAGGAGTCGACACTCGATCTCGACGTCGACGATCCTGCAACGCTCGCGAGCGAGTTCGAGAGCCAGTACCAGCGGGTGTTCGGCGATCGGCCGGCGGGGCGCGAGGTCGAGCTCGAGTCGCTGCGCGTCGTGGTGGCGCACAGCGAGCCGGAGGCGGCGGCTTCGGTCGCCGCAATCGACGGGACGTCGCCCGCCAGCGCCGCCGCGGGGGAGCGCGAGATCTGGTTCGACGGAAAGCGGCTGGTGACGCCGGTGGTGCCGCGGGAGGCGATCGGCGAGGAGCCCGTCGCGGGCCCGGCCCTGGTCACCGAGCGCCACAGCGTGACCGTGGTGGAGCCGGGCTGGAGCGTGGCCGCGCACGCTCCCTCCGGCTGCCTGGTCGTCAGCCGCTGACGTCTCAGCCGCCGACGCGTCATCCGCCGAGGGTGTCGACCTCGAGCTCCTCGGCGGCGTAGCGGGCGCGCAGGACCTTCTTGTCGAACTTCCCGACGCTGGTCTTCGGCACCTCGTCGATGAAGGTCCAGCGCTCGGGCAGCCACCACTTGGCGACCCGGTCGCCCAGGTAGTCCCGCAGGTCGGGGGCGCCGACCTTGGATCCCTCCTTGCGCACGACGCAGGCGAGGGGGCGCTCGTCCCAGCGCTCGTCGGGCACGCCGACCACGGCGGCCTCGACCACATCGGGGTGTCCCATCAGCTCGTTCTCGAGGTCGACGGACGAGATCCACTCGCCGCCGGACTTGATCACGTCCTTGGCGCGGTCGGTGATCTGGACGAATCCGTTGCTCTCGATCGAGCCGACGTCGCCCGTGCGCAGCCAGCCGTCGTGGAACTTCTGCGGATCGTCGTCGAGGTAGTACGATCCGGTGACCCAGGGGCCGCGGGCCTCGATCTCGCCGACCGCCTCGCCGTCCCACGGCAGCTCCTCGCCGGCGTCGTCGACGATGCGCAGCTCGATGCCGGGGATCACCCGTCCGGTCTTGGCCTTCCAGTCCATCTCCTGCTCGGGGGGCGTGCCCCTGGGCGGGATCGCGGCCGCACCCAGCGGGCTGGTCTCGGTCATCCCCCAACCCTGGATGATCTCGACGCCGTAGCGGTCGTGGAAGGCCTCCATCAGAGCGCGGGGCACCGCCGAGCCGCCGCACAGCACGCGGCGGAACGAGCTGAAGTCGACGCCCCTGCCCTCGGCGTAGCGGAGCACGTCGTTCCAGATCGTCGGCACTGCTCCGCTGACGGTCGGCCGCTCCTCGGCGATGATCCGACACAGCGGCTCGGCCTGGAGGAAGCGGTCGGGCAGGATGAAGTCGGCTCCGACCATCCAGCAGGCGTGGGGGAGCCCCCAGGCGTTGGCGTGGAACATCGGCACGATCGCCAGGATGCGGTCGTGCTCGTTGAGCGCCAGCACCGCGCCCGAGACCACGCCGAAGGCGTGCAGCACCGAGGAGCGATGGCTGTAGACGACCCCCTTCGGGTTGCCGGTGGTGCCGCTGGTGTAGCACATCGCGCAGGCCGACCGCTCGTCGATCTCGGGAAACGACTCCTCGGTGGAGCGGCCCGCGATCAGCTCCTCGTAGCGATGGAGCTGGGCGGGATGGCCCTCGAGCGCCGAGGCGTCGCCGTCGCCGACGACCACGAAGTGCTCGACCCCCTCGAGCTCGTCGAGGACCCGCGCGAGGAGCGGGATCAGCGTGTCGTCGACCAGGATGACGCGGTCCCCGGCGTGGTTGACGACGTAGGCGAGCTGCTCGGGGAAGAGACGGATGTTGAGCGTGTGCAGCACCGCCCCCATGCAGGGGACGGCGAGGTAGGCCTCGAGGTGCTCCTGGTTGTTCCAGGAGAAGGTCCCAACGCGCTCACCGGGCTCGACCCCGAGCTCCCGGAGCCCGTGGACCAGTTGGCAGGCGCGGTCGGCGACCTCCCGGAAGGAGGCGCGGCGGGCGCCGTCCTGTTCCACGGTGACGACCTGCGAGTCGCCATGGATCCTGCGGCCGTGGCGAAAGATCATGGGCAGGGTCAGCGGATAGTCCTGCATCGTGCTGAGCATCGCTTCGTCTCCTGTCGCGGGTCGCGTGCGAATCTCGCGGATCGGGCGAACGGCCGCCGATTCTAACTCGGCGGGTCGCAGAGCGCGGAGCTCCGGTCGAGGGCTACACTACCGCCGTGGAGGAATGGGAACGGGTGTCGCAGGACCGCCTCGAAGGCGCCGCTTCCGACCCGATCGAGGCCGAGCTGTTCGGCAACCGGCTCTCGTCGATGGCGCGCGAGATGGGCGAGATGCTGCGCCGGATGGCGCTCTCGACCAACGTCAAGGAGCGTCTCGACTTCTCGTGCGGGATCCTCGACGCCGACGGCCGGCTGGTGGTCAACGCGCCGCACATCCCCGTGCACCTGGGCGCGCTCGGCGAGTGCGTGCGCTCGGTGGAAGCGCACCTCGGCCTCGAGGAGGGGGACGTCGCCGTCACCAACCATCCGGGCTGGGGGGGCTCGCACCTCCCGGACGTCACCGTGATCTCGCCCGTCTTCGCCGAGGGTCGTCGCCTCGGCTATACGGCCAGTCGGGCCCATCACGCCGAGTTGGGGGGGATCCGGCCCGGCTCGATGCCGCCCGATGCCGGCTGCCTCGCCGAGGAGGGAGTGGTGATCGCCCCGATGCGTCTGTTCCGGCGCGGCGCGGCCCGCTGGGAGGAGCTCGAGTCGATCCTGAGCGGCGGCCCGCACCCCTCGCGCTCGGTCGCCGACAACCTGGCGGACCTGCGCGCACAGCTCGCTGCCAACCGCCGGGGGGCGGCACAGCTCGCCTCGCTGGTGCAACGAAACGGCGCCGACGTCGTGCTGCGGTCGATGGCCGAGCTGCGCTCTCGCTCGGCGCGCGTGTTGAGCGCGGCGCTGGTGAGCTTCGGGGATCGGCGCGTCCAGGCCGTCGAGCGGCTCGACGACGGCTCGCCGCTCGCGGTCGCGATCGAGGTCGCCGGCGGCCGGGCGCGGATCGACTTCACCGGCAGCGCGCCCGTGCACCCCGGCAACCTCAACGCGACGCCCGCGATCGCGCGCAGCGCGGTCCTCTATGTCCTGCGACTGCTCGTCGATCGGCCCCTGCCGCTCAACGAGGGGCTGCTCGACCCGGTCGAGATCCACGTGCCGCTGGGAATCCTCGATCCCCCGTTCCCCGAGGATGCGCGCGAGGCCCCCGCGGTCGTCGGGGGCAACGTCGAGACCAGCCAGCGGATCGTCGACACCCTGATCAAGGCGCTCGGGCTCGCCGCATGCGGGCAGGGGACGATGAACAACACGATCTTCGGAGATGAGACCTTCGGCTACTACGAGACGGTGTGCGGCGGCGCCGGCGCCACCGCGCGGCGGGACGGCGCGAGCGCCGTACACACGCACATGACCAACACTCGGATCACCGACCCCGAGATCCTCGAGCAGCGCTACCCGGTGACCCTGGAGCGCTTCGCGATCCGGCGCGGCTCGGGGGGCGCGGGACGGCGGCGCGGCGGCGACGGTGCGATCCGCGAGATCCGCTTCCACCGGCCGCTGAACCTGTCGCTGCTCACCCAGCACCGGATCGAGGCGCCCTTCGGCGTCGAGGGGGGGGAGCCGGGGGCGCGTGGCCTCCAGACGCTGATCCGCGCCAGCGGCGAGCGGGTCGAGCTGCCCTCGATCGCGGGCGTCGAGGTCTCGGCCGGGGATCGGCTGTTGATCGAGACGCCCGGCGGCGGCGGCTGGGGACGCTCCGAGGGATGATGCTAGCCTCCGCCGATGTCGTCGACCAGGAGGGTGATTCGGGCTCTCGACGCCCTGAGTGAGCGCACGGGCAACTTCGTCCGCTGGCTCACGCTCCTGATGGTGCTGTTCGGCGCGTTCAACGCCGTCGCGCGCTATGGCGGGCGCTTCATCGGCTTCAACCTGAGCTCGAACGCCTGGCTCGAGCTCCAGTGGTACCTGTTCAGCATGGTCTTCCTGCTCGCCGCCGCGAACACGCTGAGAGAGGACGCCCACGTCCGCGTCGACGTGCTCTACGGTCGCCTCTCCGGTCGGGCGCGCGCCTGGATCGACCTGCTCGGGGCCGCGCTCTTCCTGCTGCCCTTCTCGATCTTCGCGCTGGTGGTCTCCTGGCCGACGGTCCGCAACTCCTGGCGGATCCTCGAGGGCTCTTCGGACCCCGGCGGGCTGCCGCGCTACCCGATCAAGACCATGATCCTGATCGGATTCGCCCTGCTGCTCCTGCAGGGGGTGGCGGAGCTGCTGCGCAACGTGGCGATCCTGCGCGGACGGGAGAGCCCGCACGCGGTCTCCAGCCACGAGGAGAGCGGGGTGTGAGCGGCGACTGGCTCGGACCGCTGATGTTCGTCGCGGTCTTCGTCTGCATCTTCATCGGTTATCCGGTGGCGTTCTCGCTCGGCGGCGTGGCGCTGGTGTTCGCGTTCATCGGGGTGGAGGCCGGCTACTTCGACTGGCACCTCCTCTATGCATTCCCCGAGCGCGTCTTCGGCGTGATGTCGAACTACGTGCTGCTCGCCGTGCCCTTCTTCGTCTTCATGGGCACGATGCTCGAGAAGTCGAAGCTCGCCGAGGACCTGCTCAAGACGATCGGGCTGCTGTTCGGGCGCCTGCGCGGCGGTCTGGCGCTGGCGGTGGTGGTGGTCGGCACGCTGCTGGCCGCCGCCACCGGCGTGGTCGGCGCGTCGGTGGTGGCGATGGGCTCGATCTCGCTGCCGGTGATGATGCGCTACGGCTACTCGCCGTTGCTCTCCACGGGCGTGATCACGGCCGCCGGCACCCTGGGTCAGATCATCCCGCCGAGCGTGGTCCTGGTGGTGCTCGGAGACCAGCTCGGCATCTCGGTGGGGGACCTGTTCCTGGGATCGCTCCTGCCCGGCCTGCTGCTGGCCGGTCTCTACGCCGTCTATGTCAGCGGCGTGGCGTTGTTCAAACCGGAGGCGGCGCCCGCGCTGCCGGCCTCGGAGCGCGACATCAGCGGCGCCGAGCTGGCCCGACGCACCGCGCTGGTGATGGTGCCGCCGCTGGTCCTGATCTTGGTCGTGCTCGGCAGCATCTTCGTCGGCGTCGCGACCCCGACCGAGGCCGGCGCCCTCGGCGCGGTCGGCGCGATGGCGCTCGCCGCCGCGAACCGGCGACTGAGCTGGCGGGCGGTGCGGGACACGATGAGCGAGACCACCCGCCTCACCTCGATGGTGATCCTGCTCCTGATCGGCTCGACCGCCTTCGCCCTGGTCTTCCGCGGGGTCTACGGCGACGTCTGGATCGAGGACCTGCTGACCAACCTGCCCGGCGGCACGATCGGCATGCTGCTGGTGGCCAACCTCGCCATCTTCGTGCTCGGCTTCTTCATCGACTTCTTCGAGATCGCGTTCATCGTCGTGCCGCTGCTGGCGCCGGCGGCGCACGCCCTGGGGATCGACCTGGTGTGGTTCGGCGTGATGATCGGCATGAACCTGCAGACCTCGTTCCTGACCCCGCCCTTCGGCTTCGCGCTCTTCTATCTCCGCGGGGTGGCGCCGAACGAGATCACCACCGGCCAGATCTACCGCGGCGTGGTCCCCTTCATCGTGATCCAGGTCATCGGCCTGATCGCGATCTTCGCGTTCCCCGAGCTCGTCCACTCTATGGTCGATCGATAGGGCTCGTGGATCGATCGGGCGGAGCCGGCGAGACTACCCGCGCCCGTACGCGAACTGGGCGTAGGCGAGCTCGGTCGTCCCCCACCACTGGTGGGCGGCCTCGCGGAAGCTGTTCCATCCCTCGTAGATCTTGCGGTAGCCGGCGTCCTTGGCCGCCTCCTGCTCCATCAGCTCGACGCTGGTGGCGTGGGCGGCGTTGAGGATGTCGTCGGCGAACACCCGCAGCTCGACCCCTTCCGCGAGCAGCCGGCCGAGCGCCGGGGGGTTGAGCGCGTCGTAGCGCGCCTGCATCGTGCGCAGGGCGGTGTCGGCGGCGCAGCGCAGGATGTCCCGATAGAGCGAGGGGAGCGAGTCCCAGGCCCGGCGGTTGATGTAGACCGAGAGGTTGGGCCCCGGCTCCCACCACCCCGGGTAGTAGTAGTAGCGGGCGACCCGGTGAAAGCCGAGCTTCTCGTCGTCGTAGGGGCCCACCCACTCGGTGGCGTCGATCGCGCCGCGCTCGAGCGCCGGGTAGATCTCGCCGCCGGCCAGGGTCTGGACGGTGACCCCCAGCTCGCTCAGCACCTGGGCGCCCAGGCCCGGAATCCTCATCTTGAGCCCGCGCAAGTCCGCGATGCTGCCGACCTCGCGGCGGAACCAGCCGCCCATCTGGGCGCCGGTGTTGCCGGCGGGAAGCGCCAGGATCCCGAAGTCGGAGAGCAGCTCGTCGATCAGCTCGCCGCCGCCGGCCTCGGTGAGCCAGGCGGTCTGCTGGCGCGAGTCGAGGCCGAACGGCACGGCGGTGTCGAAGGCCAGCGCCGGATTCTTGCCGGTGTAGTAGTAGCTGGCCGAGTGGCCGAGCTGAACCGTTCCCTGCTGGACGGCGTCGAGCACCTGCAGACCCGGCACCAGCTCCCCCTGCGGGTAGCAGCGGATCCGGAAGCGACCCTCGCTGAGCTTCTCGACCTCCTCCGCGAGCACTTCGGCGGCCCCGTAGATGGTGTCCAGCGAGCGCGGAAAGCTCGACGCCAGGCGCCAGTTGAGGCGAGGCTTGGTCTGGACGGCGGGGCCGCCTTCGCCGCCTCCGCCGCAGCTCGCGACGGCGCCCGCGGCCGCGCCGAGGGCCGCGTTCTTGAGCAGGTGTCGGCGGTTCAACGGTCGCTGTCGAGACATCGAGATCCTCCTGGGTGCGACGCCGCTGGGGGCGGCGCAACGGGAAGAAGGGACGGGGACCGGCCGCGAGCGTAGCAGGACGGTGCGGCGCCGCCGCCGTCGACGGCCGGGGGGGAGCGACTCTGCGTGTCAGCCGCCTAGGTCGACTGCCGGTGGCTGGCGTGCTCGGCCAGCCAGCGCTCGGCGTCGATCGCGGCCCGGCAGCCGGATCCGGCGGCCGTGATCGCCTGACGGTAGCTGGGGTCCATCACGTCGCCGGCCGCGAACACGCCAGGGACGCGAGTGGCGGTGGTCGGGTGCGCGACGTCGAGGTAGCCCTGCGGGTTCGACGCGAGGCTCTCGGTGAACAGGTCGGTGTTGGGGCGATGCCCGATCGCCGTGAACACGCCCTGGCACTCGAGCGTGGAAGTCTCGCCGGTGACCGTGTCTTGCAGCCGAACTGCCGACACGCCATTCTCGCGGTCGCCGACGATCTCGGTCACGACCGCGTTCCAGCGCCACGCGATCTTCGGGTGGGCGCGGGCGCGGTCCTGCATGATGGCGGAGGCGCGCAGCTGGTCGCGGCGGTGCACGACCGTCACCTTGGTGGCGAACTTGGTGAGGAAGAGCGCCTCCTCCATCGCGGTGTCGCCGCCGCCGACCACGACCAGCTCCTTGTCGCGGAAGAAGAAGCCGTCGCAGGTCGCGCACGCGGAGACTCCGTAGCCCATCAGCTCGAGCTCCGACGGGATGCCGAGCTGCTTGGCGCTGGCGCCGGTGGCGATGATCACCGCGTCGGCGGTGTAGCTGCCGCCGTCCGTGGCGAGCCGGAACGGCCGCGAGCCGAGGTCGACCGAGATCACCGTCTCGAACTCGACTTCGGCCCCGAACCGGCGGGCCTGATCACGCATCTTGTCGATCAGCTCGGGACCCAGGATGCCATCCGGGAAGCCGGGGTAGTTCTCCACGTCGGTGGTGATCGTCAGCTGGCCTCCCGGCTGCACACCCTCGAAGAGCAGCGGGGCCAGGTCTGCGCGAGCGGCATAGAGGGCGGCGGTGAGCCCAGCGGGGCCGCTGCCCAGGATCACCAGACGATGGTGGGAGTCCACCGGACGGTGGTGGGAGTCCACCGGACGGTGCAGAGAGTCCTGCGGTTCTTTCGGCTGTCGCGCCTCGTTCACTTCCTCGCGCTCCTTGTCGCCCTGTCACGCCGCGCGTCGAAACGCCGCGCGTCGAGGGCGCCGTGGGCCTCTGCCTCTTCGACTTGGGGATGGAATGCTACACAGACGACGGGCTCGGCGTCTGAACTGACCGGGCGCCTCCGCGGCGTGCGCGCTCTCAGTTGGCGCGATCCGGTCGCGTGTCGAGCGCCAGCGTCTCGACGATCGCCACGGCGTTGGCCGCAGTGAGAGCGAGGTTGTCGGCGAGCAGCCACAGCCAGACGACGCCGGGGCGTTCTCCTGGGATGACTGCGCCGAGCAGCACGTCCTCGCGGGAGGCGGTGTCGATCGGACCTGCATCGTCGTGCGGGGGCGCGACCAGCCGCGGAGAGCTGAGCAGCCGATGCCGGATCTCGGCGGGGTCCGCGCTGCGGGCGAGCTCGACCCGCGCGAGGATGCCGAGACCGTGGAAGACGCCAGCGTAGAGGATGCCGAAGGAGGCGTCGAGCTCCTCTCCGCGCACCGCCGACAGCTCCCCCGCGAGCCCGGCGGGATCGGGAGCGAGGCGGCCATCGGCGGAGGGAGGCAGGAGGTTGAAGGCGAGCTGGGCGCCGAGCACGGAAGCCGGCGGCACCTCCTGAAAGGCGAGCAGGGAGCGCGCCTGGTCGAGGACCTCGTCGAGCGCGCCGCGCCCGCGCACCGAGACCGGCAGCAGCACGGTCGAGGTCACGCGGGCCGGCTCGAGCTCGCGCAGTGCGGCGAGCGCGTAAGAGAGCACGATGGTGATGGCGTTGGCAGCGACCAGGGATCGCGCACCCTCGCTGGCGGTGTTGACTCCGCCTACCAAGGGCTCGCCGCCGCCGCAGACGGCCTCGGCGGCGACCTGTAGCACGATCGGACGGTCGTCTGCGCTCGGCAGCAGGGCCTCCAGGTCGGCGGCGGTGGCGCCGCAGGTGACCAGCAGGTCGAGCTCGCCGAGATCGGCGGCGGCCGCGTCCTCGACCAGCGCCGGGGATCGGCCGATCTCCGTCACCGTGCCGATCTCGTCGGCGCTGCCGAGGAGCACCCACTCGGCGCTCGGGCCGAGTGCGCCGCTGAGCCGCTCGCGCAGCTCCTGGCCGAGCAGCGATGTCGGGTGGTAGAGGCCGATCTTCACGACAGACCTTCCTCGGTGGGAGCTTCCGGCTCCCCCTCGCCGCTGCTTTCGGACGCCTCGGTCTCGTCTGCCGCGCCGCGTTGCCGCACGACGCGGCGCAGCACGCCGCCGAGGGGGCCCGAGAGCGCATAGACCCCGCTGACGGTGAGGAAGAAAGCCGGCGGGTTGAGCACCAGGAGCAGGACCACCACCGTGATCGGCAGCGCGATCCGGAAGCTCCAGCGTCTCCTCGGGTCGAGCTCCTTGAAGGACCAGTAGCGGAAGGTCGACACCATCAGCAGCCCGAGGACCACGGGGGCGGTGAGCAGCAGGAGTCGCACCAGGTCGCCCTTGGCGCCGATCTCGTCGCAGTAGTAGAGGATCGAGCCGAGGGCGCCCGCCGCCGCGGGAGCCGGGAGGCCGACGAAGTAGCGCTTGTCGAGGATGCGGGTCTGGACGTTGAAGCGAGCCAGCCGGGTGGCTGTGCAGACCAGGTAGAACAGCGGGCAGAGCCAGCCGATCCGCCCCGCGTCCTGCAGCCCCCACGAGTAGACGAGGAAGGCCGGCGCGACGCCGAAGGTGATGACGTCGGCGAGCGAGTCGTACTCCCGCCCGAAGTCGCTCGCAGTCTGCGTGACCCGGGCGAGGCGGCCGTCGAGGGTGTCGACGAAGGCGGCGACGAAGACGAGCAGGATGGCGAACTGGTACTCCCCCCGCAGCCCGCTGACCAGGCTGAAGAAGCCGAGCAGGATGTTGCCGATGGTGATCAGGCTGGGGAGCAGGTACGCCCCCCGCCGCAGGCGCGCCTTCCTGCGTTCGAGCCGAGCTCCGGGGGGCTCGGTCATCCGCCCTCCCCGACGGTGCCAGGACCGGGGCGCGCCATGGGGGTCAGCCCGGCGCGCACGGACTGCCCGCGCTCGACCAGCGGCTCGTAGCCAGGGGGCAGCAGGAGGTCGACTCGCGATCCGAACTTGATGATGCCGAGGTGCTCTCCCCGCCGCACCCGATCGCCGCGATCGAGGTAGTGCACCACCCGGCGCGCCACCAGCCCCGCGATCTGGCGCACTCCCACCAGCGAGCCGTCCTGCTGGCGCAGCACCGTGAGGTGGCTCTCGTTGAGCGCCGCCGCCCGCGGATCGAAGGCGGCGAGCTTGCGGCCTCGCTTGCCGGCCGAGAGCACGACTTCGCCGGTCGTCGGCGAGCGCTGGACGTGGACGTCGAACACCGACAGGAAGGTGGCGATGCGCAGGAGCTGGCCGGGCGCCACCTCGCCGTCCTCCAGCCATTCGACGCCGATGACCCGGCCGTCGGCCGCCGACAGGATCACGTCGGCGTCCCCTTCGAAGGTGCGATGGGGGTCCCGGAAGAACAGCAGGACGAGCACGCCCACGCCGAGGACGGCCAGCATCGCCCATGGCATTCCCAGCCAGCCGAGGACGGCTCCGGCGACGACGAAGGGAACGACGAAGGGCCAGCCCTCGGGTGCGAAGCTCACCGGCCGAATCTAGCAGCCCGTGGGTGAAACTCCCGGAGGTCCGGGATCAGACGGTGGCCGAGGCTTCGTGCTCCCGGACCAGGCTCGCCATGCGGTCCTTGAGGGCGAGCTTGTGGACCTTGATCTTCTTGGTTTCCGCCTCGTCTTCCTGCGACAGGGACGCCTTCTCCAGGATGGCTTCGAGCCGGGACTCGTACTCCTGGTGCTCCTGGTGGAGACGACGGAATTCCTCGTCGTGCGCGAGTAGCTCCTGGCGGACGACCTCTTGATTCATGCGAAGTGCTCCTCGAACTGGATCTCTGAAGGGCCCAGCCCAGGGCGAGGGCCTGGGATCGGCGCGTGATGCGAACGCACTCGCACCGCGGCCTCTCCTAGAGAGACGCTCCGATGACCGGGCTGATGCTCACCATCACTGACTCGACAGTAACACCGGCGATGGTCGGCGGCAACGCCGCGGGAGCGCTCCGCCGATCACCGGCGGAACCGCTGTGCGGTGGGCTCTGCGGCGGTGGAGGAGCCCAGCCGGAGGTCGAGCAGGAGCGCATCGGTGCAGTCCTCGTAGTAGCGGCGCCGCCGACCCGTGATCCGGAAGCCCAGCCCCTGGTAGAGCCCGAGCGCGGCATGGTTGTCCTCGCGGACCTCGAGCAGCAGCTCCGGGATGGCCGCTCGGTCGAAGGCGTCGATCATGGCGCCCACCAGGCTCCGGGCGACTGATCGGCGGCGATGGGCCGGGGCGACGCCGATGCGCAGCAGCTCGGCGCTCGCTCCGGTGGAGCGAGCGATGGCGAATCCGACCGGACGCTGGTCGAGGAGCGCGATCCAGGTCCTCGACGACGCCAAGGCGAGCTCGGCGGCGAGGAGCCGTCGGCTCCACGGGCGGGCGAAGCACCGCCGCTCCAGCTCGACCAGGTCGTCGAGATCGGAGGCGCCAGCGGGACGGATCCGGGTGGAGGGGGGCCGGGCGCCATGATCGGCGCTGCCCCGATCTTCGCCGCTCATCGCGCGGCGCGGGCCGGCGTGACCGCCGGGCTCCGCAGGTAGAGCGGCCGGGTGAGGGTGCCCGAATCCCAATCGCGGAGGCGTTCGGCGAGCCGCACCGCGATCGGAGCGAGCGCGCCCGGCACCACCACGTCGCCTGCGAAGGCGCCTCCGGCGAGTCGCTCGGCAGAGAAGCCGGAGAGGCAGCCGATGCGCTGGCGCTCGATCAGATCGAGCGCCTCGGCGCGCAGCACCCGACGAGGCGGCGAAATCGGCTCGCGTGGCTGGTTGCGACCGAACGGCGCCACGTACCAGTGATCGCGCAGCGCGTCAACGACGGCCAGGCACCGTTGCTCGGCAGAGCGCTCGAAGCCGGCCTCGGCCAGCACCTCGAGGGTGGAGATCGCGATCGCGGGAATCGCGAGCGCATGATGCAGGCCGAGGGCGGTCGCCAGGCCCACGCGCAGTCCGGTGAAGCTGCCGGGCCCGCGCAGGGCGACGACCCCTCCCAGCTCGCTCGGTGCGATGCCGGTCTCGGTGAGCACCTCGTCGACCAGCCCGAGGAGACGCTCCGAGCAGGCGCGCGGCGGGCCCGTGCGCACCGACGAAGAGAAGCCGCGCCCGCCGACGGCGACGCTCGGCGCCGAGGAGCCGGTGTCGATCGCCAGGAACGGCGGCTGCGGTCGTGTCTCCATGTTCGGTCCTCGGAGCAACGGGCCCGCGGAGAGCATAGCGAGCCTCAGGGCGGCTGGATGGCTGGCTATACTGCTCCGCCGTGACCGCTTCGCGAACCAAGGCAGCGGCTGCCGGAGAAAGGGCGGCGGGGCGGGAGGTGCGAGCGGAGGGCGAGGGCGCGCGCTCGCTGACCCCGATGCTCCGGCACTACCTCGAGGTCAAGGCCGAGAATCCGGACGCCATCCTCCTCTACCGGATGGGGGACTTCTACGAGACCTTCTTCGAGGACGCCGAGGTCGCCGCCCCGATCTTCGAGATCCAGCTCACCGCCCGGCAGCGCGGAACCCCCTCCGAAGCGCCGATGTGCGGCATTCCCCACCACGCGGTGGGCGCGTACGTCGGCAAGCTGCTGAGAGCCGGGCACAAGGTGGCGCTGTGCGACCAGGTCGAAGACCCGGCTCTGGCCAAGGGGCTGGTGCGGCGCGAGGTCACCCGAGTGGTCACTCCTGGCACCGTCACCGAGCTCGAGCTCCTCGACAGCCGCGAGCCCAACTACCTGGCGGCGGTCCTGTGGCGCGACGGCCAGGGGGCGGCGGCCTTTCTCGACATCTCGACCGGGCGCTTCATCGCGCGCCGCTGGGCCGGCGTCGAGCCGGCGCTCGAGGACCTGGCGCGGCTCGTTCCGCGCGAGGTGATCTCGGCGGGGGAGCTGCCCGCCGAGCTCGAGCGGGCGATCGACGAGCGGGTGTCGAGTCGGAGCTCGATCGACGCGGCGATGGTGGCCCCGCCGGACGCCGCGGCGGCGCGGCTGCGTCGGCAGCTCGGCGTCGCCTCGCTGCGCGCCTTCGGCCTCGATGACGCCGAGCCGGCGGTGCAGGCGGCGGCGACTGCGCTTTCGTACGCAGCGGATGCCGCGCGCTCCGAGCTCGAGCACGTGAGGACGATCGAGCTGCGCAGCGACGACGAGACGATGCTGCTCGACGAGACCACGCTGCGCAACCTCGAGGTCTTTCGCACTCTGCGCGAGGGGCGGCGGCGCGGCTCCCTGCTCTGGGCGGTCGACGCGACGGTGACTGCCCCCGGGTCGCGCCTGCTCGCCGATTGGATCGGCGCGCCGCTGCGCCGCGCCCGCGAGATCGAGCGGCGGCTCGACGCGGTCGAGGAGCTGCTCGGCTCGGCGGCCAGCCGCAAGGAGCTGCGGGACGAGCTCGAGGGCGTCGCGGATCTCGAGCGCGCGACCTCGCGCGCCGTGCTCGGGAGTCTCACGCCGCCGGAGGGCGCGGGCCTGCGCGCCGCCCTCGACCGGGTGCCCGAGATCTTCCGCCGGCTCGAGCGCGCGCGCGCGTCGTTGCTGCGCGAGATCGCGGGAAGCGATCCCCTCGCGGACCTGAGGCGAGATCTGCACCAGTTGCTGGTCGAGGAGCCGCCGGCGTCGCTGAAGGATGGCGGCGTGATCGCCGAGGGGGTCGACGAGGAGCTCGACCGGGTGCGCTCGCTGGCGCGGGACGGCAAGCGCCACGTGCTGGCGCTCGAGGCGCGCGAGCGCGAGGCCACCGGGATCGCCTCGCTCAAGGTGCGCTACAACCGCGTCTTCGGCTATTACATCGAGGTGACCCGGTCGAACCAGAAGCTGGTGCCCGACCGCTATGTCCGCAAGCAGACGTTGGCCAACGCCGAGCGCTACTTCACCGAGGAGCTCAAGACCCTCGAGGAGCAGATCCTGGGCGCCGAGGAGTCGCAGGTGCGCCTGGAGCAGGAGATCTGGGACCGCACCCGGCGGACCATCGCCGAGGCCGCGAACCGCCTGCGCGCTCTGGCCTCCGGGCTCGCGGCGCTCGACGTGGTGGCGGGGTGGGCCGAGCTCGCGTCGCGTCACGACTATCGGCGCCCCGAGCTCGCTGCCAGCGGCCTCGCTCTTGCGATCGAGGCCGGCCGGCACCCAGTGGTCGAGCGGACCCTGCGCACGCCGTTCGTCCCCAACGATCTCGAGCTCGACGAGGCGGCCCGGATCGTGCTTCTGACCGGGCCGAACATGGGCGGCAAGTCCACCTACCTGCGGCAGGCGGCGCTGCTCGTCGTCCTCGCGCAGGCCGGCTGCTTCGTGCCCGCCGAGCGCGCGACGGTGCCGCTGTTCGACCGCGTGTTCACGCGGGTCGGCGCCAGCGACGACCTCGCCCGCGGCGAGTCGACCTTCATGGTCGAGATGCTCGAGACCGCCCACATCCTGCGCCACGCGACCAGCGACAGCCTGGTGGTGCTCGACGAGGTGGGCCGCGGCACCGCGACCTTCGACGGTCTGTCGCTGGCCTGGGCGATCGTCGAGCACCTCCACCGGCACAACCGCTGCCGGACGCTGTTCGCCACGCACTACCACGAGCTGACCGAGCTGGCCGAGATCCTACCCGGGGTGCGCAACCGCACGATGGCGGTCAAGGAGTGGCAGGACCGCATCGTGTTCCTCCACCGCGTGGTCCCGGGGAGCGCCGACAAGTCCTACGGCATCCAAGTCGCGCGCCTGGCGGGTCTCCCTCCGGAGGTGACGACGCGCGCCGCCGAGATCCTGGCGAACCTCGAGGCGCAGGAGTACGACGTCGCGGGCCGGCCGCGCCTGGCGCAGGGCGCCGGCGCGCCTCCGCCGCCCGAGGCCGACCAGCTCCGGCTGTTCGCGCGGCCGGAGGACGTGGTCGCCCAGGTGCTGCGCGAGCTCGACACGGATCAGCTCACCCCGATCGCGGCGCTCAACCTCCTGCAGACCCTGCGCTCACGTCTGAGTTAGGAACCTGTCCGAGTTTTCGGGATCTGGCTCTACGGCTGTTTGCCCGGCGACGCGCCGCAGGCGCCTGGAGCCGGGAGAGCATCTAGCCGGAGAATGTGCTACAGCGCGCGCAAGGCGCGACAGCACATTCGGAGGCTAGAACGGAATGTCGTCGTCGACGGGGCCGGAGTCGAACTGCGTGTCCTCGTCGCCCGGGGCGGGGCGGGATGCGCCGGCGGCGTCGCCGCGCTGGCCGAGCATCTGGAAGTTATCGCACACGATCTCGGTGGTGTACTTCTTCTCACCCGTGTTGCGGTCGTCCCAGGACCGCGTCTGCAGCCGTCCCTCAACGTAGATTTGTTTGCCCTTGGTCAGATACTGACCGGCGACCTCGGCCTGGCGCCCCCAGCAGACGATGCGATGCCACTCCGTCTGCTCTTGCCGGTTGCCCTCGCGGTCCGTCCAGCGACGGTTGGTGGCGAGCGTGAAGTTGGCGACCGACTGGCCGTTGGGGGTCGTGCGGATCTCGGGATCGCGCCCGAGGTTGCCGATCAAGATGACTTTGTTGACCATGAGAAACCTCTGTTCCTTTCGCCCGTCGGGCGTTTCGGGGAGCGCCGCTATCATAGCGACGACCGGACTGGCTCTCGGTCCCCGAGCCACGGCGGCGCGGCGACCACGGGCCCCTGGCTCCAGAGCCGCCCGGCGGGGCGATGGGCTCGGGGCCCGAGAGTCCGCTTTCGGAGAGAGAGACGCAATCTGTGCGCACGGTCTTGCAGCGAGTTCGTCGAGCGAGCGTACGCGTACGCGGCGAGGTGGTCGGGGAAATCGAGTCCGGCCTGCTGGCGCTGGTCGGGATCGCCGCCGACGACGGCGCAGGACAGGTGCGTGCGACGGCCCAGAAGATCCGCGGGCTGCGGATCTTCGAGGACCAGCAGGGGCGGATGAACCTGGACGTGGTGCAGGCCGGGGGCGCCGTCCTGGTGGTCTCTCAGTTCACCCTGGTGGCCGATGTCACTGGCGGACGACGGCCGTCGTTCTCGTCGGCGGCGCCAGCGGAACGGGCGAGCGAGCTGATGCTCGCGCTGGCCACGGAGCTGAGGGACCTGGGCGTGCCCGTTGCGGAGGGCCGCTTCGGAGCCTCGATGGAGGTCGAGCTGATCAACGACGGCCCCGTCACCTTCGTGCTCGAGACCGCCGACCTGACCGACTGCTAGCGTCCCAGGGCACCAGATCTCCCGGGTCTCCTAGATCTCCTTGAGCTCCTTGCCGGGCTTGAAGCGCACCGTCTTGCCGGGGGTGATCGCAACCTCCACCCCGGTTCTCGGGTTGCGGCCGATCCCTCGCTTTCGCTCGCGCACCGTGAAGACTCCGAACCCACGGAGCTCGATGCGCTTCCCCTCGCTGAGCGCAGAGCGCATGGCATCCAGGATCGTGTCGACGGCGACTGCGGCCTTCACCCGGGACACCTCGGAGCTCTCCGCAACACGGTTCACGATGTCCGCCTTGATCATGCTGTCACCTCCGGGACGGGGCTGGCAGGCTAGCCCGGGGGTCAGGAGTTGTCAACGATGCTGCGATCTCGAACCGCGCCCGGCAGCGGGTGGAACGTCCGCAGGCGCCGAAGCGGGAAGGGCGTCGGGACCCCGGACGCCGCGTTCGTTGTCGAACAGCTCGCGGTGGCGGAGGACGCAGCGCTCGAAGGCTCGACCCGCGGCGTCGGTGATGCGCGAGAAGTCGCCGACCCCGATCGAGCGATCGTTCGGATCGATGGCTCCGAGACCGGGCTCGCAGAAGACCGCGCAGGCCAGGCGTCCGCCCACCCGCACCGCCAGGACGAGACAGTCCCCCGGCAGTCCGCCGCCCCACGCGCTCGCCAGCTCCTCGTGCGCCGGCATCGGGGGCAGGGTTCCGACGTGGTGCGGGGCGCCGTGGACGAGGTTGAGCAGGACGGAAGGCTTGGTCAGGTCGATGCGCAGTCGGCGCAACGCGGAGGTGTCGACCCCCGGCCCGGTTCCCAGCCATCCCCAGGCGAAGCCCCTCGTCAGCTTCAGCAACACGATCCGCCGGAAGTGGGGCGTCAGGACATCGAGGAGCGCGCGCGCGATGCGATCGCGGTCGTCGAGACGATCGAGCCGCGCAAGCCACTCGGCGAGAGGAGACGCCGGCGCGCCTCCGTCCGTCGCCGCGACCGGAGCCCGATCGGCCGGTCTCGCGTCCTCGTGCACCCGCCGGTCTCGGGTGGCGGTCTCGACCGCGCGCCGCGGGGTCCACAGCGCGTCGGCCTGCCAATCCGACGGATCGATCTCGTCGAGGTCGAGACGCGCGATCAGCTCACGGATCCGGGTTGGCGCCTCGAGCTGGAAGTGGTCGTGCAGCGAGCACAGCAGCCGCGCTTCGTTGGCGACGAAGGGGCGGATGTCCTTGCCGGTGGCGAAGGCGAGCCCGTGGAGGGTTTCGAGGTCGTCGGCGGCCAGCAGCGCGACGTGCAGATCCCTGCCGAGCATCCGGAACGGCACCGCCTGCCACCGACGCGCGAGACGAGCAGCGAGGAGCTGATGCACCTCGGGCGGAATGCGACGCAGGTCGCGGGCGCGTGCCGCAGGCACTCCGTGCTGATGTGAGAGGGCGGTCTGCAGCCGCTCCTCCGAGATCGCCTCCAGCTCCAGCAGGTTGGTGCCCAGCCGGCCGCCCACCACCTCCTGCACCTGCAACGCGTGCTCGAGCTGTTCGGCAGTGATCCAACCGAGATCGGTCAGGAGAGAGCCAAGCGGTTTCAAGCGGCCTCTGGAGGCGCCGGCCCAGCGCTCGTAAGTGCTGAGTATAGATAGCTTTGTCGGAGCACCGGTGATTATAGGCGCCGGCCCGAACGCTTGTAAAGAGAGGGTCGGCGGGATACCCTCAGCCACGATATGCGACCCTGCTCTCTGGCCTTTACGCTGGCATTCGCCCTGCTCGTTCCCACCTCGTCCGCCAACGTCCACGCCCAGTCGCCGCCGGCTGATCTCGACGCCGCGAGCTACTTCGCCATCGCCCGCATCCACGCCGACGACGGAGAGGTCCAGGAGGCGATCGCGGCCTTCGAGAAGGCGCTCGAGCTGGCGCCCGACGAGCCGCGCATCCACCTCGAGCTCGCCGACCTCCTGCTGCGATTCCGCCGCCCCGAGGAGGCAGCGAAGAACGCCGAGAAAGCCCTCGAGTTGGCTCCGCGCAATCCGGACGTGTTGAGCGCCTACGGACAGATCCAGCTGGCGCGGGCGAACGAGGGGAAGCGCGACGCTGTGGCCAAGGCGCTGGCGGCGCTCGAGACGCTTCGCGAGATCGCTCCCGACGATCTCCAGGGCATGCTGATGCTGGGGCAGGTGTACCAGGGCACCGGCCGGCTGGACGACGCCGTCGAGGTGTACGAAGAGCTCGTGCGGCTCAACACCGACAACGCCAACCTCAAGCGGTTGTTGATCGAGACCCTGGCCCGCGCGGGCGACAGCGAGCGGGCGCGCGAGCTGCTCGAGGAGCTCGAGCGACTCGACCAGGAGTCGCTCGAAGGGCGTCTGGCGCTGGCCGAGGCGGAGGCAGAGAAGGGCAACCACGGTGAAGCGATCGACATTCTCGAGGAGGCCGGACCCGAGGACCCGCGGGTGGCCGTGCTGCTCGCGCGCGAGTACCAGCGCCGCTCGCAGCTCTCGTCGATCACCGAGAAGCAGTCGCGCACCGATCTCGAGCGTGCGCTCGAGCTGATCGAGTCGGTGCCCGTCGACATTCGGGCCGCCGAGAGCGTGCGGCTCCACGGCGGCATCCTGCTGATGCTGGGCCGGGACGACGAGGCCGAGACGGTGGTGCGGGCCGCCGTAGAAGCCGAGCCGAACGACCCCGCGCTGCTGCGCAGCCTCGCCGACCTGCTCGAGGCGCGCGGACGCGGCGAGGAGGCGGTCGTCGTCCTGCGGCGCGCGGTGGTGGCCGCGCGGCTGGGATCGCCGTACCTGCCCGACCTCAAGCTCCGTCTCGCCTGGGCGCTGGCCCGACAGCAGTCCTGGGCGGAGGCGGCCGAGATCACGGGCTCGCTGCTCGATGACGTGCGCGGACCGCAGCGCGACGAGATCTTCGGTCTCCACGTCGAGTCGCTGACCCGCGCCGGCAAGGCCCAGAAGGCGCTGCAGGTCCTGCGCGAGGAGCTGGAGCGCCGCGGGCCGAGCAGCCAGTTGCTGCTGGGCGAGGCCGAGCTCCTGCACGAGCTGGGCCGGGACAAGGAGGCGCTCAAGGTCCTGGGCCGTCGCGAGCTCGCCGAGGACGACTCGGACCCCGTGCGCTTCCGGCGGGCGAGCCTCTACCTCGAGCTCGGACAGGATCAGGCGGCGTTCGCGCTGCTCGACGCCTCGTCGTCCGACCCGGAGGGCGCGTTTCGGGTCGGTCGCTTCCTCACCGCGCTCGAGCGATTCGACTCTTCGATCCGCTACCTGGATCGCGCGCTCGAAGGCGTCGACGACGCCGGTGGCGACCGCGAGGCCGACGTCCGGTTCTTCCTCGGCCAGGCCTACGAACGCAGCGGCCGGTTCGAGGAGGCGGCGCGCGAGTTCCGCGAGGTCCTCGAGATCCGCGCCGACGACACGACGGCCATGAACTACCTCGGCTACATGTGGGCCGATCTCGGGCGCAACCTCGACGAAGCGTTGAAGCTGGTGCAGCGGGCGGTCGAGATGGAGCCGAGCAACGGCGCCTACGTCGACTCGCTGGGCTGGGCCTACTACCGCCTCGGCGAGCTCGGCCCGGCACGGGAGAGCCTCGAGCGGGCTGCTCGGCTCAACCCCGACAATGCGACGATTCACGAGCATCTCGGCGACGTCTACCGGGCGCTCGGCGAGATCGAGCTCGCTCGCTCCTCCTACGAGCGGGCGCTCGCGCTCGAGGACGAGGACAACGTTGCGCAGGTACGGACCAAGCTCGCCGATCTCCAGGGGTCGGACTCCCCCTGAGACCCGCGGATCCGAGACCCGTGGCCGGAGGGCCCGGACGAGTCGGCGTTGGCTGGCCGCTGGCGGTCGCGGCGGTCGCGCTCGTGGCCTGTGGCGGCTCGCTCGGGTCGACCCGCCCCGAGCCACCGGCACCGGCCGCTTCCCCCGACGAGGAACGGGCCGCGGTGTGGGCGCTTCCGACCGAGGAGATGCGAACGCAGCGGCTGGTCCGGCTGCACTACGAGGGGCCGGGGGACGACGGCACGCTCTACCTCATCCTGCGACTCGAGAGCCCGAGCCGCTACAACATCGAGGCGAACGCGAGGCTGCTCGGAAAGTCTGTCTTCCGGCTGATGGTGCGCGACGACCGGGCGCTGTTCCTCGACCTCCAACGATCCGAGTACTGCAGGTTCGACCAGGCGATCGAGATCAGCGCGGTGCCGCTCGGACCGCTGCCGTTCGACGTCCTGCCGGCGCTCCTGCTGGGGCGGATTCCGGCCCGACCCGACGCGGAGGGCGTGGCGATCACGGAGAATGGCCTGTGGGGCTTCCGCGACCGGGAGGGGCGGCGGTGGACGCTGGTGGAGGAGGGGGGCCGGCTCGCGAGCTGGACCCTCTGGAAGGAGGGATCGCCGGCCGTCTGGTGGTCTCGTGACGGCGACGTGCTCTACCTCTCGGCGCGCGAGGAGGAGCTGCAGCTGAGATGGCGATCCGGCGCTCCCGAGCCGCTGGCGACCGGGCTCACGACGCCGGCGATTCCCGAGGGTTTCGTGGCGGGGACCGACTGCGGTTGAGCGGCGGCGCCGACGTGCCGACGGCCGGAGACCGTACACTCGAGCTCGACGCTCCGGCCAAGGTCAATCTGTGGCTGCACGTGAGGGGCCGCAGCGCAGACGGATACCACGTGCTGGACACCGTCTTCCAGAGCCTCGAGCTCGCCGATTCGGTGACTGTTCGCTGCCGCCCGCGCGTGCCGCCCACCGGCGAGCGGGTGCGGTTGAGCGTGACCGGCACGGTCCCGTGCCCCGGCGGGCGCGACAACCTCTGCGTGAGGGCTGCCGAGGCTTACCTCGAGCGCTGGCCGGCGCCGGTCGCCGTCGAGATCGAGCTGGAGAAGAGGATCCCGGTCGGGGCCGGCCTGGGCGGCGGCAGCAGCGATGCCGCCAGCGTCCTGCTCGCGCTGCGCCGGCTGCTGGGCGCGCCCGGCCGACGGGCCGAGCTCGAAGCGACGGCGCGGACGCTGGGCGCGGACGTGCCCTTCTTCCTGGTCGGCGGCACCGCGCGTGGACGCGGCAGGGGAGACTTCGTCGAGCCGCTGCCGGACCTGCGGCCTTCGCCGTTGTGGCTGATCGCGCCGCCGGTCGAGCTCTCCACCGCCGCGGTGTTCGCCGAGCACACTCGGTCAGCCGAGCACACTCGGTCTACGAGGGGGTCGGCCGCGACGGGCGGCGAGCCGATCGCACTGCCGGTCGATCGTAGGATCGAGCGCTGGATCCTGGGCAACGACCTCGAGCCTTCGGCCCGCGCGCTCTGCCCCGGGCTCGAAGCCATATATACTGCTCTCCAACGATTTGGTTTTCCCAGTGTGCAGCTCTCCGGAAGCGGGGGCGTGGTCTTCGGCATCCCTCCCCGTGGGGCCCGGCCGGAATCCCTGGCGCGGGACCTCGAAGGGGCGGGGAAGATCTACGTCACGAGAACTCGCTCCCGGAGGGCTTTCGGGGCCGCTTGAAGCCCTTCAAGGAGACCAGCTGTGGAGATCACCGAGGTCAAGATCTTTCTGGTGGGCGAGGAGAAGCTCAAGGCGTTCGTCTCGATCGTGCTCGACGACTGCTTCATGATCAACGACATCAAGGTGATCGCGGGGCGCGACGGGCTGTTCATCAGCATGCCCAGCAGGCGCAAGAAGAACGGCGAGTTCAAGGACGTCGCGCACCCGCTGAACAACCAGACCCGCGCCTGGCTGGAGGACCGCGTGCTCGGCGAGTACCGGCGGGCCCTCGCCGCGGAGGGCGGGGACGAGCCGCCGCCGCCGCGTCGCGTTCCGGTGCGGGCCGCGGTCGCGGCCGCCGGAGCGGGCGAGCCCGACACCGAGGAGGAGAGCCTCGAGGAGGTGCGGCGCAAGCATCTGAGCGACGCCTTCTGGAGCGTGGGATAGGGTTTTCATCGAGGTGCCGGATCGCCTCGTGCAGCCCTTGCGGAGGGCGATGTCCGCTGGACTGTTGATGTAAGATCCGCCGGCGCCTTGCTGGGAGCGCTCTCGAGCCCGGGCTCTGGCGTGAGCCTCCTGGGGCGTCGCCAAGTGGTAAGGCACCGGACTTTGGATCCGGCATTCGGGGGTTCGAATCCTCCCGCCCCAACCAGGTTCCTTACCCGCACCGCCGCCTGACTCCGCCGATCCGACGCCGGCAGGTCGACCGTCCGCCGGCTCCGAGTCCTGTCGCCCCTCCCGGGGTGTCGCGTCCGCTTCCGCTCGTCCTCGACCCTGAACCGACCGAACCGGCCTCTCCTGCCACCGTAGCCGTGCCGTGATCTACAGCGACCTGAAGATCTTCGGGGGACGGGCCCATCCGGCCCTGACCGCCGAGATCTGCTCCTACCTCGAGCTGCCCTGCGGCGAGGTGACCGCCTTCGACTTCTCGGACGGCGAGACCTTCTGCCAGATCGACGAGAACGTCCGCGGCGCGGACGTCTTCGTGGTCCAGCCGACCTGCCCGCCGGTCAACGACAACCTGGTCGAGCTGCTGGTGCTGATCGACGCCTTCAAGCGATCCTCGGCGTCGCGGGTCACGGCCGTCATGCCGTACTACGGCTACGCGCGGCAGGACAAGAAGGACAAGCCGCGCGTCCCGATCACGGCGAAGCTGATCGCCGACCTGCTGTCGACGGCCGGCGCCGATCGCATCCTGACCATGGACGTCCACGCCGCGCAGATCGCCGGCTACTTCAACGTCCCCGTCGACCACCTGTTCGCCGCGCCCGTCATGCTCGAGTCGATCCGGGCGCTCGGCAAGGAGGATCTGATGATCGTCGCCCCCGACGCCGGCGGCGTGGCCAGGGCGCGCGCCTTCGCCAAACGGCTCGATGCCGACCTGGCGATCGTCGACAAGCGCCGGATCGCGGCCAACGAAGCCGAGGTCATGAACGTCATCGGCGACGTCGAGGATCGCGACGTGCTGATCCTCGACGACATCATCGACACCGGCGGCACCCTGGTCAACACCGTCGAGGCGTTGACCAAACAGGGGGCGCGCTCGGTGTACGCCGGCGGCATCCACGGCATCCTCTCGGGACCGGCTCTGGAGCGTATCCAGCGCTCGGCGCTCGAGGCTGTATTCGTGACCAACACCACGCCGCTCGACGAGAAGCTGCGGGCGTGCAGCAAGCTGCGGCCGCTGTCGGTGGCCCCGCTGCTCGGCGAGGCGATCCGTCGCATCCACGACAACAGCTCGGTCAGCTCCCTGTTCGTCTGATCGCCCGATCGGCGACGGGACGACCCTGAAAGAACGAAACGACTCCTTCGGGAAGGTGAGAAACCATGAGTGACACGACGATCGAAGTCACCCGGCGCGAAGCGACCGGCAAGGGCGCCGCCCGGCGCCTGCGACGCTCCGGCCAGGTGCCGGCCGTGGTCTACGGCAGGGGCGGCGACACCCTCGCCATCCAGGTCGAAGACCGGCGGCTCCACCGGTTGATCCGCAGCGCGGGCGAGAACGCGGTGTTCCTCCTGCAGCTCAAGGGCAGCGACCAGTCCCGCCACACCATGATCCGCGAGATCCAGTGGGACCCGCTGAACGGCAAGCTCGTCCACGTCGACTTCCAGCGCGTGACCATGGACGAAGTGGTCCGCGTCCACGTGCCGATCGAGCTCCAGGGCACTCCTCTCGGAGTCAAGAACGAGGGGGGCCTGGTCGACTTCGTGACTCGCGAGATCGAGATCGAGTGCCTGCCGGGCGACATTCCCGACCACCTGACGATCGACATCTCCGAGCTCCACATCGGCCAGCACGTCGAGGCCTCGGACCTGAAGCTCGAGGACCAGCACGTCATGGTCACCGAGCCGTCGCGCGTGATCGCGGCCGTCAGCCAGCCGCGGGTGGCCGCCGAGGGCGAGGAGGCCGAGGAGGCCGAGGACGAGGAGCTCATCGAGAAGGTGGCCGAGGAGCCGGAGGTGGTGCACAAGGGCAAGGAAGCGGAGGACGAGTAGGCCCCGACTCCTGGGCGCGCAGCTCGAGACCAGATGGAGGATGCGGAGCGAGCAGGCCGGCGTCTCGTGGTGGGCCTGGGGAATCCCGGCGAGAGGTACCGGTGGAGCCGTCACAACCTGGGTTTCCGGGTGGTCGACGAGCTCGCCGAGCGCTGGCGGGTCGAGTGGGGGCCGGAGCGCTGCAGCGCCCGGTTCTCGACCTCGGGTCCGGCCGACCTCGCCGCTCCGCAGACCTTCATGAACCGCAGCGGCTGGTCGGTGCGATGCCTCGTCGAGCGCTTCGGATACCGTGCGGGTGACATCCTGGTGGTGCTCGACGAGATCGCCCTGCCGCTCGGGACGTTGCGGCTGCGCGGGCGCGGAAGCCCCGCCGGCCACCGCGGCCTCGAGTCGGTGATCGAGAACCTGAGGACCGACGCGGTGCCTCGGCTCCGGCTGGGGATCGCACCGTGCGACGGAGAGGTCGAGGGGGAGCTCTCGGATTTCGTGCTGTCGGAGTTCGAGGCGGACGAGCGAGAGCTGGTCGAGAAGATCGTGCAGAGGGGAACGGACGCGGTGATCAGCTGGATCGGCCGCGGCCTGGAAGCAACCATGAACGAGTTCAACGGCGAGGCGGTGGCGGTCTAGGCGCGAGTCGGCCGGCCGATCGTCCATTCGGGCCAGCCTGCAATCTCAGAGAAGCGAGGAGATGGGAGACGTGGACCAGATCTATTACCTGTACCTGCTACCGCTGGCCGGGGTGCTGGCGCTGATCTTCGCCTTCACGCGCAGCGCCTGGATCAATCGCCAGGACGCCGGCACCGACGAGATGAAGGAGATCGCCGGTCACATCCGTGACGGCGCGATGGCGTTCCTCGGCCGCGAGTACCGCGTGCTCGCCGTCTTCGTCGTGGTGGTTGCGGCCCTGCTCGCCTTTGCCAACCGGAACACCGAGGGCAGCTCGGCGCTGATCGGCGTCTCGCTGGTCGCCGGCGCCTTGTGTTCGGCGCTCGCCGGTTTCGCCGGCATGCGTGTCGCGACCGCCGCCAACGTGCGCACCGCTGCGGCGGCGCGTACCAGTCTGAACATGGCGCTCGACGTCGCCTTCTCCGGCGGCGCCGTGATGGGCTTCTCGGTGGTCGGGCTCGGGATGCTCGGGATGTCGGCGCTGTTTCTCGTCTACGGCGCGATCTTCGGCATGGGCGACAACGCCTCGCTCGGACGGGTGGTCACCGTGCTCACCGGCTTCTCGTTCGGCGCCAGCTCGATCGCGCTGTTCGCGCGAGTCGGCGGCGGGATCTACACCAAGGCCGCGGACGTCGGCGCCGACCTGGTCGGCAAGGTCGAGGCCGGCATCCCCGAGGACGATCCGCGCAACCCGGCCGTGATCGCCGACAACGTCGGCGACAACGTCGGCGACGTCGCCGGTATGGGCGCCGATCTCTTCGAGTCGTACGTCGGCGCCATCGTCGGTACCCTGGTGCTGGGGGTCAGCGCGGTGGCGGTCGGGGGCGAGAGCTTCACTCCCAACCTGGTCCTGCTGCCGATGGTGCTGGCCGCCGTCGGCATCGTGATCTCGCTGGCCGCGACCTTCCTGGTGCGCACCAGGGAGGGGGGCAACCCGCAGCACGCCCTCGACGGCGGCACCTATGCGGCTGCCGCCGCGATGCTGGCGGCGACCTTCTTCATCGTGCGCTGGCAGCTTGGCGACGGCACCTACGAGATCGACGGCGTCGAGTTCGGCGCCATGGGGGTGTTCTGGGCCACCGTCGCCGGCCTGGTCGCCGGCGTCGGCATCGGGATGATCACCCAGTACTACACCTCGGAGCAGATGGGCCCGGCGCAGGGCATCGCCAAGGATTCGCTGACCGGCTCCGCCACCAACATCATCGGCGGCCTGGCGGTCGGCATGCAGTCGACGGCCCTGCCGATCGTGGTGCTGGTCGTGGCGGTTCTGGTCGCGCACGCCCAGGCGGGGCTCTACGGGATCGCGATCGCGGCGCTCGGAATGCTGACCACGACCGGGATCCAGCTCGCGGTCGACGCCTACGGACCGGTCGCCGACAACGCCGGCGGCATCGCCGAGATGAGCCACCTCGGCGCCGAGGTGCGGGCGCGCACCGACAAGCTCGACGCGGTCGGCAACACGACGGCCGCGATCGGCAAGGGCTTCGCCATCGGCTCGGCGGCGTTGACCGCTCTGGCGCTGTTCGCGGCGTTCAAGACCACGGCCGGGATCACCGTCATCGACCTGTCGAACCCGCGGGTGATGGCGGGGCTGTTCTTCGGCGCGATGCTGCCGTTCCTGTTCTCGTCGATGGCGATGAAGGCGGTCGGTCGAGCCGCCTTCAGCATGATCGAGGAGGTGCGGCGCCAGTTCAAGACGATCCCAGGGTTGATGGAGGGCAAGGCCAAGGCCGACTACGCTCGGTGCGTCGACATCTCGACCGCCGCCGCGATCCGCGAGATGGTGCTGCCCGGCCTGATGGCGGTCGTCGTGCCGGTGGCTGTCGGCTTCTGGGATCCGCTCGCGCTGGCGGGCGTTCTCGCGGGCGTGACCTCGGCGGGCGTCCTGATGGCGATCTTCATGGCCAACGCCGGCGGCGCCTGGGACAACGCGAAGAAGTTCATCGAGAGCGGCAACCACGGCGGCAAGGGCTCCGACGCCCACAAGGCCGCGGTGGTGGGCGACACGGTGGGGGATCCCTTCAAGGACACCGCCGGACCCAGCCTCAACATCCTGATCAAGCTGATGTCGGTGGTGTCGCTGGTCATCGCGCCGCTCCTCGTCCAGTAAGGTCCTCGTGCCGTCGGTCGGCGGACGATCGGGCCGCGGCGTGCGGGAGGGGGCCCGCCGCGGCCCTCGCCGACCTTGCTTTCCTGCTCGGGATCGCTCACAATCACGGGCTCTGGGCTGTGCGCCCGGCCAGGCGTGCCGCGCGCGGCCCACCGATTCCGGTCGATTTCGCACCGGTCGACAGAACCGGTCCTGCTCTCTGGTCGTTCGCAACTCCGTCAGAACGCAGGCCGAGCACCGGTCAACCCCCGAGAGCCAGGGTCTGGAGTCACGGCTCGAGAGCCCGGCCACGCAGGGAGAGTCAGTCTTGAAGAGAACGTACGAGCTCGTGTTCATCGCAGATCCGCGCCTCAGCGACGAGGAGGCGGTGGAGATCGCCGACGAGTACAAGAACATGATCACGGCCAACGGCAGCGCCGAAGTGACTCGCGAGGAGAGCTGGGGCAAGCGCAAGCTGGCGTATCCGATCGGCAAGTTCAACGAAGGCCGCTACCACGTCTACTACATCAGCGCCGACCCCAAGAACCCTCTGCCCGAGGTCGAGCAGAGGCTGCGCCAGAACGACAAGATCCTCCGTCACCTGGTGGTCCGCACCGATCTCGACGTGAAGCGGGCCGAGACCAAGGGGAAGAAGCGCAAGCCGAAGCGCGAGACGTCCGAGGCGTCGACCGCCGACTGACCCGCTGGTTGGGTCGGCGAGCCACTCGACCCCTGGAGGGGTCGGCAGACTTCGAAAAGTCCGGAGAATTCAGCAATGCCCAGAGGCAAGAGGACCTTCTTCCGTCGGCGCAAGGTGTGCAAGTTCACTGCCGAAGGAATCGAGTACATCGACTTCAAGGACGTGAACCTGCTCCGGCAGTTCGTTCCGGAGCGGGCCAAGATCCTGCCACGGAGGATCTCGGGGAACTCCGCCCGCCACCAGCGGATGCTGGCCCAGGCGATCAAGCGTGCGCGCTTCCTCGCGCTGCTGCCCTTCACCACGGACTGACGGGCGAGAGCGAGAACAGCCATGAAGGTCATCCTCCTCAGCGACCTCCGGCAGGCCGGCAAGCGGGGCGACGTGGTCTCGGTCAAGCCGGGCTTCGCCCGCAACTACCTGCTCCCCAAGAAGCTCGCGACCCCGGCCACTCCGGGCAACCTCAAGTGGTTCGAGGAGCAGCGCTCCAAGATCGATGCCCGCCACGCCGACGAGCGCAATGCGGCCGCCGAGATCGCCGCGCAGCTCGCCTCGATCAAGCTCGAGATCGCCAAGCGGGCGGGGGAGAACGAGACCCTCTACGGATCGGTGACCTCCGCCGAGATCGAGGAGGCGCTCGCTGCGCGCGGGGTCACTGTCGACCGGCGCTCGATCGACCTGGGCGGCGGCATCAAGACGCTCGGCGAGCACGTCGTCCGGATCGACCTCCATTCCGAGGTCATCGCCGAGGTCGAGCTGACGGTCGTCCCGGAGACCTGACGGCGGGCGTGGGGACCGGCCGGCTCACGACCGGCCAGGCGATCCTTGAGACACGACCCGCATGGTCCAGGCGCGCCCGACGGGGATGGTGGGCGGGAGCCCGTGATTGGCCGGTTCGTCGGCGAGCCGACACGGGACCTGGCGGAGTGGTTCGAGCTCTGGACTCGCGACCTCCGCTTCCCGCTGCGCAGTCGCCGGAAGGGCGCGCTGGGCAGCCTCGCCGTGCTCGCGCGCCGCGCACTGCGCCCGCTGGTGCGTTTCGGCGGCGGCGATCTGTGGGATCGTCAGCAGGTCTTCAACCTGATCCTGCTCGAGAAGCTCCAGGAGCTCGAGCGCGCCGGCGCCGATCTCGAGGCGCGGCTCTCGCGGCTCGAGACCTTCGCGCGCGAGGGGGTCGACCAGGTCCTGCGCCACAACGACGCCCTGTTCAGCCGGCTCGACCAGAAGGTCGACCTCTACCGGCGCGGAGTCCGTGATCTCTCGTCCCAGCTCGGCGCTGCGCTCGCCCTCGCCGAGGGCAGCCCTGCCCCGGCCAGGACCCTGGCCGAGCACGCGGCCGCGATGCGCTACGCGGGGTTCGAGGACCGCCACCGCGGCACCGAGGAGGAGATCGCCACGCGGGTGGAGCGCTATCTCGGCGAGCTGGCGGGCTGCAGCCCGATCCTCGACCTCGGATGCGGTCGCGGCGAGGCGCTCGCCGCCTTCCGAGCCGCCGGCCACCAGGCGAGGGGCGTCGACCTGAGCGCCGCGATGGTCGCGCGCTGTCGCGAACGAGGCCTCGACGCGGTGCAGGGCGACCTGATCGAGGTGTTGGCGCAGTCCGAGCCGGGATCCCTCGGCGGCGTGGTCTCCTTCCACGTCGTCGAGCACCTCCCGCCGGAGGTCGTCGATCGTCTGCTGACGCTCGCCTGGCGCGCGCTGCGGGACGGCGGCAAGCTGATCCTCGAGACGCCGAACCCCGAGTCGCTGGTGGCCGGCGCCAGCCGCTTCTGGCTGGACCCGACGCACCGGCGGCCGGTCCATCCCGAACGGCTCGCCAGCGCGGCGCGACAGGCCGGCTTCGAGTCCGTCGAGATCCGGCCGTGCAGCCCCTTCGGCCGCGAGGAATCGCTGCCGGAGGTGTCGCTCCACGGGCTCGAAGGCGCGCCGCGCGATCTCGCCGATGCGGTCAACCGGCTGCGCGACCGGCTCGACGACCTGCTCTACGGCGACCAGGACTACGCCCTGGTCGCCACCAGAACTGCCTAGCCTCCGAATGTGCTGGCTAGCACATTCTCCGGCTAGATTCTTTCGCGGCTCCAAGCGCCTTCGGCGCGTCGCCGCGGACAGCCGTAGAACCGGGTAGCGAATACCCGGACAGGCTCCTCTAGGCCTCCGAATGTGCTGGTAGCACATTCTCCGGCTACTTATGCTCCCGGCTCCACTCCGAGCTGAGGCGAAGACGAAGCGAGAAGCGGAGAGGTACGCTGAGCCCTGCGAAGCGCGCCGAGCCCCGCGCATTCGGCGCGTCGCCGGGGAACAGCCGTAGAACCGGGTGGCGAATACCCGGACAGGCTCCTCTCTACCCGCTGGTCTTCTGCTTCCCGTCGTCTCTCTGGACCAGGCTCCAGTCCTCGATGTCCTCGGGCATGTTCTCGCCGTCCTTGGGCTTGCCGTAGAACGCGCGCTGCTGGTACCAGGGGAGCTGGAGGATGCGTGCCCACTCGGGGCTGTACTCCTGGACGGGCTCGGTGCCGAGGAGGAAGGCCTCGTCGAGGGTCTCGGTCGCCGCCGAGGTGGCGAGCAGGCCGGTGTCGTAGTCGACGCGACGGAAGACGATGCCCGGCGGCGGCAGAAAGCCTCCCTCCGACTCGGCGATCCAGCCCTCCTCGAGCCCGTGCTCGACGATCCGCTTCCAGATCGGGAGGGCGGCGATGGCGCCGGTCATGTTGCGTCCGATCCGCTGCTTCTTGTCGAAGCCGACCCACACTCCAATCGACAGCTCCGGCGTGAAGCCCATGAACCAGGCATCGGTGAAGCCGTCGGTGGTTCCCGTCTTGCCCGCGATCGGCACCGGCAGCGACGCGAGCGCGGTGGCGGTTCCGTGCAGCACCACGCCGCGCAGGCTGTAGATCAGCAGGTAGGCGATCTGCGGGTCCATCGCCTGCGAGGTGTTGATCTGATGCTGGTGGATGGCCCGGCCGGAGGGCGTGCTCACGCGCTCGACCAGGTAGGGCTCGACCCAGATCCCCTGGTTGGCGATGGCGGCGTAGCCCGCGGTCAGCTCGAGCGGGGTCAGCTCGGCGACCCCGAGGGCGAGGCTGGGGAAGGGCGGCAGCGGCGAGCTCAGGCCGCAGCGGCGGGCGAAGTCGACCACCTTCTCGACGCCGACCAGGTCCTGGAGCTTGACGGCGGTGACGTTGATCGACTTCTCGAGCGCGCGCCGCAGCGTCAGGATGCCGTTGTACTCGCGATAGAAGTTCCGCGGGCTGTAACTGGCGAGCTGGTCTCCCCCCATGAACACCGCCGGGGCGTCGAACAGCGTGTCTGCGGGCGTGTAACCGGCCTCGTACGCCGCCCCGTAGACGAAGGGCTTGAACGCGGATCCCGGTTGGCGTCTGGCCTGGATGGCGCGGTTGAACTCGTTGCGCTGCTCGTCCCAGCCGCCGACCAGGGCGCGTACGGCGCCAGTGGCCGAGTCGAGAACGACGACGGCGCCCTCGAGCCTCGGCTCCTGGGCGAGCTCGAGTCGCAAGGGCAGAGGCTCCGGCTCCTTGGCCGCCGCTTCCCCCTCCGCTGCGGCTTCGATCTCGACCGCGGCGTCGGCAGCCTCTTCCTGGGCGTGGATCGTGAACCACGCGACGTCTCCCACCTTCAGCACGTCGCTGGGTCGGCTCTTGCGGGTCCAGGCGACCTGCTCGGGACCGATCTCGAAGCGCCGCTCGCCCACCTTGATCGTCGCGGTGGACCGTTCCACGGCGAGCACGAGTCCCTCGACCCAGTCGCCGGGGGCCAGGTCCTGGGTGCTCCAGGAGGCGAGCTCGGCGGCCTCGAGCTCGTCGACGTCGAGGTGCTGGTGCGCGCCCCGCCAGCCGTGGATCATCTGGTCGATGCGGACCAGGCCCCAGCGCAGCGCCTCCTCGGCAGCGCTCTGGAACCGGGGCTCGACCGTGGTCGTCACCTGGAGGCCGCGCTCGTAGAGCCCCTCCTCGCCGTACCGCTCGTAGAGCTCGCGCCGCACCGCCTCCGCGAAGTAGGAGCCAGGCCGGCGGTCGCGGCGGCGGGGCGCGATGGACAGCGGCTCGGCGGCTGCTGCCGTGAACTCCTCGGCGGTGATGTGACCCTCGTCGAGCATCCGGCCGAGCACCAGGTTGCGTCGCGCGGTCATGAACTCGGGTTTGCGGATCGGGCTCCACTCCGACGGCCGTTTCAGGATCGCCACCAACGTCGCCGCTTCGGGCAGCGTGAGGTCGGCCGCCGGCTTGTCGAAGTAGAAACGGGCGGCGGACTCGAAGCCGTAGTTGCCGTGGCCGAGGTTCATCACGTTGGCGTACAGCGTCAGGATCTGCTGCTTGCTCAGGGTCTTCTCGAGCTCGACGGCGCGGAAGGCCTCGGCGATCTTGCGCTCCCAGCCCCTTCGTCCGGTCCGGGCGGTGCGGTCGAGGAAGAGAGTGCCCGCCAGCTGCATGGTGATGGTCGAGGCGCCCTCGTGGCGGCCCTTGAAGAGGTTGCGGGCGGCCGCGCGCGCGATGCCGACGGCGTCGACGCCGCCGTGGCTGAAGAAGTTGGCGTCCTCCATCGCCACCAGCGCATTCTGGAGGACCTCTGGAACCTCCCCCTCCTCGAGCATCACGCGGCTCTTGTTGAAGTATTGCCGGTAGACTCCGCCGCCGCTGTCGTAGAGCTGTGTGATCAGCTCCGGCGAGTACTCGGTGATCGAGTCGACCTCAGGGATGTGGATGGTCGCCGCAAAACCGGCGCCGAGCAGGGCGCCGACGATCACGGCGGCGGGAAGCGGCAGCAGCCAGCGCACCAGGCGCCGCTTCACTCGCTGGGCCGGCCGGCGTGAGACCGGCGGAGAGGGCTCGGGGCTGGGAGGAGGAGACTCGGTGGGCAAGGGCGACCCCGCGGCAGACCCTCCTATTATAGGGTCGAGCGCCGCTCGCCGCTGCGCGCGCGCCGATTCGCCTCAGATCCCGCCGTGACCAACGCTGCGACCCCCGCCGATCCGACCCGTGTCGAGGACGTTCCGCCGCTCCCCCAGCCCTGGCGTGCGGACAGCAGAACGGTGGAGCCGGCGCCGCGGCGCGCCGGGTGCGCCCTGCCGGCGGTGCTGGGCTGCGGCTGCATCGCGGTGCTCACCGGCGTCGGGTTCTTGCTGATGGTCAGCAACGCCAGGGGCCTGGTCGAGTGGCAGCTGCGACCGTTGCGTCGCGCGGTCGAGGCGGGACTTCCAAGAGAGGTCTCCGGATCGGAGCGGCGACGCTTCGAGGCGGGCTTCGACGCGTTGCCGGATGCCCTCACCGGCGGCAAGCTCGACGCTGGGACCGTCTGGCGCTTCCAACGCCAGCTCGCCGAGACCGCTGCTTTGGCTCAGGCCGAGACCCTGGATCGAGAGGCCGCGATGGCCCTGTTGACGGCGCTGGAACGGATCGTGGCCGAGGCGGCGGCGGAGCCCGCGCCGGCTCGCGCCCCCGGGGCCGAGGGCGTCGAGGCCTCTCGACGGTTCGGCCCGCGCGCATTCCGCTGGAGCTCGGTCCCGTCATGAGCCGGCGCCTCGACCAGACCTTCGAGCTCCAGTCCCACTTCCGGCCGCAGGGGGACCAGCCGGCCGCGATCGAGCAGCTCGTGGCCGGGCTCGAGGCGGGCGACCGCGAGCAGGTGCTGCTCGGCGTCACCGGCTCGGGCAAGACCTTCACCGTGGCCGAGGCGCTGGCCCGGACCAACCGTCCCACCCTCGTGCTGTCGCACAACAAGACCCTCGCGGCGCAGCTCTACCAGGAGTTCCGGCATTTCTTCCCCAACAACGCGGTGGAGTACTTCGTCTCCTACTACGACTACTACCAGCCGGAGGCCTACGTCCCGCAGAGCGACACCTATATCGAGAAGGAGACCTCGATCAACGACGAGATCGAGCGGCTCCGGCTGCGCGCCACGACCTCGATCTTCGAGCGTCGCGACGTGTTGATCGTCGCCTCGGTGTCGTGCATCTACGGGCTCGGCTCGCCGGAGGCCTTCTACGGCATGCTGCGCTTCTTCGCCCGTGGCGCGCAGCAGCCGCTGGAGGAGGCGACCCGGGCGCTCGCCGACATGCAGTACGAGCGCACCCAGCTCGACCTGTTCCACGGCTCGTTTCGGGTGCGGGGCGACGCGCTCGAGGTCCTGCCCTCGTACGACGACCGCGGCATTCGAATCGAGTTCTTCGGAGACGAGATCGAGCGCATCCGGCGTTTCGAGGTGCTCACCGGCAAGACAGTGGAGGAGATCGACCGGATTCCGATCTATCCGAACAGCCACTACGTGACGCCGGAGGAGCGCATGAAGCGGGCGATCGGTACGATCGAGGAGGAGCTCGGCCAGCGACTCGACGAGCTGGGTCGCATGGGGCGCCTGCTCGAGGCGCAGCGCCTCGAGCAGCGGACACGCTTCGATCTCGAGATGCTGCGCGAGATCGGCACCTGCGCCGGGATCGAGAACTACTCGCGGCACCTCACCGGGCTCGCCCCCGGACAGCCTCCGCCGACCCTGCTCGACTACCTGCCCGACGACTTCCTGCTGGTGGTCGACGAGAGCCATCAGACCCTTCCCCAGGTCCGCGGCATGTTCAACGGCGACCGCGCGCGCAAGGAGACGCTGGTCGAATACGGCTTCCGGCTGCCCAGCGCGCTCGACAACCGGCCCTTGACCTTCGACGAGTTCGACGCCCGCTGCGGACAGCGCATCTACGTCTCGGCGACGCCGGGTCCGCTCGAGCTCGAGCGCACCGCCGGAGTCTTCGTCGAGCAGGTGATCCGTCCCACCGGCCTGCTCGACCCCGGGATCGAGGTTCGCCCTTCAGCGGGCCAGATCGACGACCTGGTCGAGCGCATCCGCGAGGTCGTGGAGCGCGGGGAGCGTGTGCTGGTGACCACCCTGACGAAGCGCATGGCCGAAGAGCTGACCCAGTACCTGGCCGAGCTCGGCATCCGGGTCCAGTACCTGCACAGCGACATCGACACGCTCGAGCGGGTCCAGATCACCACCGGCCTGCGCCGCGGCGATTTCGACGTGCTGGTGGGGATCAACCTGCTGCGCGAGGGTCTCGACCTGCCGGAGGTCTCGCTGGTGGCCGTGATCGACGCCGACAAGGAAGGATTCCTGCGCAGCGAGACCTCGCTGATCCAGACCGCGGGGCGCGCGGCACGCAACGTCAACGGCCGCGTGGTGTTCTACGCCGACCGCGTCACCGATTCGATGCAGCGCGCGATCGACGAGACCGCGCGCCGCCGACGCAAGCAGGAAGAGCACAATCGCAAGCATGGCATCGTGCCGGCGTCGATCCTCAAGGAGATCTACAGCCCGCTGGTGCAGATGAGCAACCTCGACTACCTCCAGCCGCAGGCCCTCGAGGTCGCCGAGGACGACTCCCGGCCCCTGCGCGAGCGGATCGACACGCTGGAGAAGGAGATGCGGGCGGCCGCGAAGCGGCTCGAGTTCGAGGAGGCGGCGGTGCTGCGCGACCGCCTCAAGGAGCTTCGCGAGCTGCAGATCCTGGCAAGGTAGCGTCGGCGCGATGACGCCGAAGCTGGAGGAGCAGATCCGGTCGCTTCCCGACCAGCCCGGGATCTACGTGTTCCGGGACGCCGAAGGCCAGGCGCTCTACGTCGGCAAGGCGAAGTCGCTCAAGCGGCGCGTCATCCACTACCTCGGAGCGCAGTCCGAAGCGCGGTTGCAGACGATGGTCGACGAGGCGGTCGACCTCGAGTTCCTGGTCACCGGCTCCGAGGCCGACGCGCTGGCGGTCGAGAACGCCTGGATCAAGGACCGGATGCCGCGCTACAACATCAGGCTGCGCGACGACAAGACCTACCCCTACCTCAAGCTCACCCTGGCCGAGGAGTATCCGCGGATCGCCTTCACGCGCCGCATCCGGCGCGACGGCGCCGAGTACTACGGTCCCTACCTGCCGGCCGGCCTGGCGCGGCGCGCGATCAAGCTGGTTCAGAAGCTGTTCGGCGTGCGGGTGTGCCGGATCGAAATCGACGGGCAGCTTCCTCGCCCCTGTCTCTACTACGACATGCGCCGCTGCCTCGGGCCCTGCGTCGAGGGCCTGACCACCCGCGAGGAGTACGGCCGTGCGGTCGAGCGTGCGCGGCTGTTCCTCGCCGGCAAGAACGACGCGCTGGTCTCCGAGCTGCGCCAGCAGATGCTCGAGTCCGCGGACCGGGAGGAGTTCGAGACGGCGGCGAGGCTGCGCGACACGATCTCCGAGGTCGAGTCGATCTCGCAACGCCGCCGGCTGGCCGCCGATCGGGCGGAGGACGTCGACATCTACGGGGTGCACGTCGAGGGCGGCAACGCCGCGGTGAGCGCTCTGATCATGCGCGGCGGCCAGGTGCTCGATCGCCGCGAGCTGTTCTGGGAGGACGCCGGGGACGTGTCGCCCGAGCGGCTGCTCTCCGAGCTGCTGCCCCAGATCTACGATCGCACCACCTTCATTCCCAAGGAGATCCACCTGCCGGCCCCGGTCGAGGGTGAGGAGGCGCTGGGCGAGTGGCTGAGCGAGCGGCGGGGGAGCCGGGTCTTCATCCGCCTGCCGTCGCGGGGGCCGCGCGCCCACCGCATCGCGCTCGCGCACCAGAACGCCAAGATGGCCTTCCGTCGGCGTTTCCGAGCCGCCCAGGCGATCCCGGCCGGCGCGCTGGCGCTGGCCCGAGAGCTGGATCTCACCGAGCCACCGCGGCGGATCGAGGGCTTCGACATCTCCACCTTCCATGGGTCCGAGACCGTGGCGTCGCTGGTGGTCTGGCACGAGGGGAGGATGCGCAAGGGCGAGTACCGGAGCTTCAACATCCGCGGCGTCGATCGCACCGACGACTTCGAGTCGATCCGTCAGGCGGTCGAACGCCGCTACCGGCGGCGGCTCGAGGAGGTCGGCGAGATGCCGGACCTGATCCTGATCGACGGCGGGCGCGGCCAGCTCAACGCGGCGCTGGCGAGCCTGACCGAGCTCGGCGTCGAGGACACCCCGGTGGTCGGCCTCGCCAAGCGCGAGGAGGAGCTGTACCTGCCGTCGAGCCCGGAGCCGGTGCGGCTGAGACGGGACCACGCGGGGTTGCAGCTCCTGCAGATGGTTCGCGACGAGGCTCACCGATTCGCGGTGTCCAGGCACCGGCGGCGGCGCTCGGCGCGCACCCTCGAGAGCCGCTTCGATCGGCTCCGCGGCGTCGGCGAGGTGAGGCGCAAGCGGCTGATCCGCGCCTTCGGGAGCTTCCGGGGCGTCGAGGCCGCGAGCCTCGAGGAGCTCACTTCCGTGCTCGGCGAGCGGGTCGCGCGCTCGGTCTTCGACCAGCTCCGTGAGCTCGCCTCACGCGATGGGTAGGAGCCCACGTGCTCCTCTGCGCGCTGAAGGACGACCACGGGGCATCCTGCGGCCGACCGGCGACCTTGACCGCCGGCCTATAATGATCAACTGCGTTGGAGCAGCCAACTCGCCCTCGAAGCGCGTGTCTCGGAGCGCCAGACGGGCTGCTGCGAGCTGGCTGGACCTCCGCGACTGGACCACAAGCGATGCCCCCTCAAGCGCAAACCGGCGCCGCCGTGGTCGCCGCCATCCGTTCGATCTGGCTCGAGCGGCGCGATGCGGAGCTCGTGCTCCAGCGGCCCAAAGGGAGCGCCCGGCTGACCTTCCGCAAGGGCGAGCTCTACTTGCCGTCGAACCACGCCGCCGCTCCCCGGCTCAAGGCGCTCCTGGAGCACGTGAACCGGTCGAGCTCGGAGCACGCGCGCCGCGTCGACGACGCCCTGGGGACACTGGTCGATCGGCTCGTCGAGGCGGTCATGGCGACCGACCTGGTGGATTGGCGCATCGAGGCTGCGATGAACCGCGAGATTGAGCTGGTCGGGCCACTGCCGACCGCTGCGCTCGTGATGCGAGGCACCGTCCGCAACCTGGACGAGAAGCAGCTCCTCGAGCGACTGCGCGGCGAGGCCTCGCTCGTCGAGGCGCATGGCGACGCCAGCCTGCTGGCTCGGCTTCCGGGCCTCGACAAATCCGACGCCTTCCTCCATTCGCGCGCCGAGAAGCCGGTGACGGTCGAGGCGCTCCTCAAGCAGGCGCCCGCGCCGCGACTGAACGCGCTGCGGGCTCTGGGCAGGCTCGAAGCCATCGACATGCTCCGGGTGGTCGACCCCAGTCGCAGCGAGCAGCCGGCCGAGCTCGACGAGGAGGAGCGAATGGCGGCGATGGTGCAGCGCCTCGAGCAGAAGGTGAAGAGCTGGCTCGACGCTCGTCCCGTGCGCCTCGATGCCAATGCGCACTACGAGATCGTGGCCGACCGGGTGACGAGGCTGTCGTCTCTCAACCACTACGAGATCCTGGATCTAGAAATCCACTCCGACGAGCGGGAGGTGCACCGCGCCTACGACCGGATCGGGCGACTGGTCCATCCGGTCCACGCGAAGCGGCTGGGCGTGAGCGCGCCGGCGCTCTCGCTGGTCTTCGAGCAGGCGACGGTCGCCTACCTGACGTTGATGGACGCCGAGCGGCGCGCCGGCTACAACTACAGCGCTGGAATCGAGGGCGCCGCGAGCCTGTCGCCAGAGGAGCGCGGTAGGAGGCGCGTGAAGGCGGCACGCAAGGCGCACGAGCGTGCTCGCCAGCTGGCGAAGAAGGAGGAGATCCATTTCGCGATCGAGCTCGCCCGGCAGGCGGTGGCGATGGATCCCCAGCCGAAGTACCTGGCGCTGCTCGGTCGCCTCCTCGCCCGCAATCCGCAGTGGTTCACCGAATCGATCGACACCTACCATCGCGCCATCGAGCTGGCCCCCGACGATCTCGATCTGCGCCTCGAGATGGCGGAGCGCTACGAGGAGAGGGGAGAGGATGAGCGGGTGCGCGCGATCTGCCGCGAGGTCCTCCAGCAGCAGCCGTCGAACGCGCGGGCCCAGGGCCTGCTCGGCCAGATCGGCGATGAGCGAGCGGAGGCGAAGCCGGCGTCGGGGGGGCTGATGGAGCGCATTCGACGCTGGATGGGAGGTCGCGGTGCGTCCTGAGATGCGATAGACTGGGTGGGCCGGAGGATCGGACCGGGTCGCGGCGGCGACAGCCGTCGAGGAAAGTCCGAACTCCAACGGGCAGCATGCTCGCCAACCGCGAGGCGCGGCGACGCGACGGAAAGTGCAACAGAGAGCAGACCGCCCGCGGCTTCGGCCGTGAGGTGAGGGTGAAACGGTGCGGTAAGAGCGCACCGCTCGGCCGGCGACGGACCGAGGCACGGCAAACCCCATGCGGAGCAAGACCAAATAGGGAGCACGGTCGAGCGGGCCGCCTGTCCCGCCAGCGCCTTCGGGCGCTCCGTTCTCCGGGTAGGTCGCTCGAGCCGTCGAGCAATCGGCGGCCCAGAGGAATGACCCGGGCGCTTCGGCGCAACAGAATTCGGCTTACGAGATCCTCCGGTTGCTGGCCTCTGAATGTGCTGGTTGGCGCATTCGAGGCCAGCAGTGTTTTCCCCTCCACGAGGAGGAGCCTCGCAATGCGCCCCAACCAGGAGTAGGGCGCCGCTCGGGGCCGTGGGGGAGGGGCGGGTGCCCCGGATCGAGTCGAGGCGACGCCCACGTGGAACCTCGATCTTGCGGACGGGGAGGTTGAGCCGAAGGGCGCGGACAGGGGCGGAGGCTCGCCGTTTCGACGGAGGATGCCCGAAGGCCAGTTGACCGTGCGGCTGGGGCGCAGGTACGCTGACAGGCCTCTACGAGGCCGAGCTCCGATCGTGATCGCGTCGTGCGTGTCGGGGGGTCGGCTCCCGGGCGATCGGCTCCGCTCGGTTCGAAGCGGTCGGCGTACGGCCGGCGCCGCTTTCTGCGCGACCAGCCCCCTTCGTCCCCATGGTCAAGACGGTCTTCAAGCGTGGCAGCGACCGGAAGGCGGGATCAACCGACTTCTCGATCGAGGTTCCGGCGGGGGAGTATCTCTTCCGGGAGGGGGACCTCGGGACCGAGATGTTCATCGTCCAGGATGGACGAATCGAGATCGTGAAGGCCGTCGACGGCGAGGAGCATCAGCTCGCCGTGCTCGAGAAGGGGGACTTCTTCGGCGAGATGTCGGTGCTCGAGGAGCTGCCGCGCACCGCGTCGGCGAGGACGCTGGCCGGCAGCCGGCTGCTGCAGATCAACGGGTCGACCTTCGATCAGATGCTGCACGACAACCCCGAGATCGCGGTACGCATGATGCGCAAGCTGTCGAGCCGACTGCGCCGGACCGAGAACCTCCTGCAGGACGTCCTCGGGCGGGCGGCGCCGGCGGCCGCGCACGAGGCGCCCGGGACGCCGATGACCGACACGCAGCGGCCTTCTTCGACCCAGCGGATGGTCCACAGCGAGACCGGCGTCGAGCTGTTCTTGTCCTCGGGCTCCGAGTCGACGGTCGGCCGCCACGACCCGGTGACCGGCATCCATCCGGACATCGACCTCTCCGAGGTCGACAGCAGCCGCTCGACCAGCCGTCGCCACGCCAAGGTCTATCGCCGGGGCGGCAAGTTCTTCCTCACCGAGGAGATCGGCACCACCAACGGGACCTTCGTCAACGGGATCCGGCTCGAGACCGGCGTTCCCTGCGAGCTCAAGACCGGGGACGAGGTGCAGTTCGGTCTCGTGCGAATGGAGTTTCGCGTCGACTGATCGATGACGCGACCGCCTCCAATCCGGCGGCGACGGATGGCCTCCTCTTGACTCCGAGCGGAGGCGCCGTGGGGTCACCCGCCGAGCTCGACCTCGGCGCGCCGATCGAGTCCGTGCGCGGCGTCGGTCCGGCACGGGCCGCTGCGCTGCGGGCCGCCGGCATCGGCACCGTCGGAGCCCTCCTCTCCGTGCTCCCGAGGGCCTACCAGGACCGCCGGACCCTCTCGACCGTTCGCGACATCCTCGCCGGCGGCGTCGACTCGGCGACCCTGCTCGTGCGCCTGACCTCGCTGTCGCGGCGCCGGATCCGGCGGCGAGGAGCGAGCCTGGTCGAGGGCAAGGCCGTCGACTCGACCGGCGAGCTGCGAGCCGTCTGGTTCAACCGGCCGTACCTCGCCGACCAGGTGGATCCCGCAAGCGAGGTCCTGCTGCACGGCCGGATCCGCCGCAGCGCGCGTGGCGTCGAGTTGGTCAACGCCTCGGTGACGACCGTCGACGGCGCCGCGCCGCGCACCTGCGCGCGCCGGATCGTGCCGGTCTACCCGCGGGTGGGCGAGGTCGCCCCGAGCACCGTCTCGCGCCTGGTCGCGGCCGTCCTCGGCGATGGGCGAGGGCTTCCGATCAGCGATCCGATCCCCTTCTCCCTCCGCCAGAAGCGTGGTCTCCCTTCGCTGTGCGAAGCCCTGATCGGCCTGCACCGGCCGCTGCCGCGCGCCGACGCGGCATTGCTCGAGCGCGGCGAGTCGCCCGAGCACCAGCGCCTCGCCTACGGCGAGCTGCTCCTGCAGCAGCTCGCCCTGGCGCGTGCGCGAAGGGCCCATCGCGCTCTCCCCAAGCCGCACCGCTACGCGATCGACGATCGCCTCAGAGCCGCGGTCCGGAGCATGCTGTCCTTTCCCCTGACCGGCGCGCAGCAGCGCGTCCTCGGCGAGCTGGTCGCCGATCTCGAGCGCCCCGAGCCGATGCTCCGCCTGCTGCAGGGGGACGTCGGCTGCGGCAAGACCGTGGTTGCGGGCCTGCTCCTTGCGGTGGCCCTCGAAAACCGACTCCAGGGCGCCTTCATGGCGCCGACCGAGCTCCTGGCCGAGCAGCACTTCCGGACCCTGAGCCGGCTCTACGACGGGCGCTACCGCGTCGACCTGCTGACCGGCTCGACCGCCCAACCGCGGCTCCGGCAGAGGATCGCGAGCGGAGAGAGCGATCTGGTGGTGGGCACCCATTCGCTGATCACCGAGGGACTAGACTTCGCGCGGCTCGGGCTGGCAGTGATCGACGAGCAGCACCGCTTCGGCGTGTCGCAGAGGCGCCGGCTCGAGCGCAAGGGTGTGCGACCCGACGTGCTGGTGATGACTGCGACGCCGATCCCCCGTTCCCTGGCGATGACCGCTTACGGGGACCTCGACCTCTCGGTGATCGACGAGCTGCCGCCTGGGCGCCGGCCGCCGGCCACCGAGCTGGTGCCCCGCGCCCGGCGCCGGCGGGTGTTCGCGGCCGTCGAGAGCGAGCTGCGCGAGGGCGGGCAGGCCTTCGTCGTGTTCCCGCTGATCGCGGACAGCGACGAAATCGACGCCGGAGCCGTGGAGGGGCTGGGCGAGGAGTACCGTCGACGGTTCGCCGCGTACGGCGTCTCGGTGGCGACCGGCCAGACGTCGCCCGCCGAGCGCGAGCGGAGCATGGAAGCCTTCGCGGCCGGTCGCTGCCGTGTGCTGCTCGCCACCACCGTGATCGAGGTGGGCGTCGACGTCGAGGCCGCCGGTTGCATGGTGATCGAAAGCGCCGAGCGTTTCGGGCTGGCCCAGCTCCACCAGCTTCGCGGGCGGGTCGGCCGGGGATCGGGCCGCTCGGCGTGCTGGGCGGTGCACGGAGGCCTGACCGACGCCGCACGCCGGCGCCTGGAGGTGTTTCGCCAGACCAGCGACGGCTTCCGGATCGCGGAGGCCGATCTCGAGCAGCGCGGTCCGGGCGAGCTGCTGGGGACCCGCCAGGCCGGCTGGAGCGAGCTGCGGATCGCAGATCCGGTGCGCGATCGCGCCCTCCTGGCGGCCGCGCGCGACGACGCCCGGGATCTGCTCGAGGAGCTGTCCGACGAGCTGACCGCAGGGCAGCTTGGCGCGTCGGCGGCGGAGGTGCGGTGAGGATCCTGCTGATCGCCAACACGCTCCCGCCGACCGACCTCTCCGGCGCCGGCGAGCAGGTGCTCCAGCTCCGCTCCGGCCTCGAGGAGGAGGGGCACGAGGTGCGGATCCTCGGCCGCGGCCGCCACGGAGTCCCCGGTTCGAAGGTGCTGTTCCCGGTGCTTGCGGTGGCTCCCGCCCTGCGCGCGATCCGCCGTTTCCGCCCGGACGTGGTCCAGGTCCACGAGAGCGACGGCGGGCTGGTGGTGATCGCGGCACGGTTGGCGAGGCGCCTGCTGCCGCCCGCGACCTGGCTGGCTCTGCAGCAGGTCAGCTACCGGGAGGAGCGACACGCCGTCCGTCCGCTCCGCGACCGCTCGAACGGGCGGGTGCTGGCGCGGCCGACCTGGGCGGAGCGTCGCTTCAGGTGGCTGCGGACCCCGGTGCAGTCGTTGCTGGGACGCTGGAGCGCGCGGCTCGTCGACTGCGTTTTGGCGCCGAGCCGGGCCACCGCCGAGGAGCTGCGACGCGACTACGGCGCCCGCGCGACCGCGATCGTGCCCAACGTCACCGGCGCGGTCTCCCCGGCGCCCGGGGACGCCGAATGGAGCGGCGAGCCGGCGGCGCACGAGGGACCCTACCTGCTGTTCGTGGGGCGGCTGCGCATCCGCAAGGGCGTCGAGGTCCTGCTCCACGCGATCGGCGAGGCTCTCCCCGGGTGCCCGGACCTCCGCCTGCTGGTGGTGGGCAGCGGCGAGCGAAGCGCGAGCCTGGCGCGGTCGGTGCGGGATCTCGGGCTCGACCGCCACGTCCGGTTGCTGGGCCGGCGCGACGCCTGGGGCATCGCGGCCCTGCTCCGACGTTGCCGGGCGCTGGTGGTGCCGTCGACGTACGAGGGCATGCCGCTGGTCGTCCTGGAAGCGATGGCCGCGGCCGCGCCCGTGATCGCGAGCCGGGTGAGCGGAATCCCCGAGGTCGTGGTCGACGGCGAGACCGGCTGGCTGGTGCCGCCGGAGCGGCCGGGCGAGCTTGCGGAGGCCCTGCGCCAGGCCTGGCACGAGCCCGAGGAGGCGCGCCGCCGCGGTCGGGCCGGGGCGCAGCGGCTGGAGCGTCGCTATCGTCCGCCCCACGCCACCCGCGCCTGGCTCGATGCCGTGGCGCGGACCGTCGCCGAGGATCGAGCGTGAACGCGCTCCAGCAGACCCGCCTGATCGTCGGATTCGGCTTCCTGGCTGCCCTCGGGGGTCTCGTCGCCGCGGTCCTGGGCCGTGCCATCGAGCCGCCTGCGGTGAGCGACGCGGCTGCCGTCCACGTGATGTGGGCGCTGGTCGCCGGGCTCGGTCAGCTCCTGGCCCAGTGTTGGATCGCGCTCTTCGGCTGGGGCACCCTGCGCCTGCTCGCGCGTCGGGGGCGCCGTGTGCCGGCGGGGCGGCGCGCCGTGCTGCTCGGCGTTCCACTGGGGGTCGTCGTGCTGATCGCGGTGGCGATCTGGATCGGTATCCAGGGCTACACCTCGGGGCGTCCGGCTCCACTGCACGCGGCGGTCGGTTGGGGGACCGCGGTCGCCTGCCTGGTGGCGCTCGCCGTCGAGTGGCGAGCGCTCGAGACGACCGAGCGGGCGGTGGCGCAGGCGGATCGAGAGGCCTGAGCCACCGACGCAGCAGAGGGCCTGCTGTTCGCTATCATCTGCGGCGTAGGTCGAGCCTCTCCCCTGGGCGTGCGGCGGCTCGTCCCAGACCGGTCGAGCCCCGCCGACGCCTTCCCAGACTCGTAGGGGCGCGGCGCAGGCGGACCGCGGTGCGCTCCAGAGCGAGCAGCCGTTACCCGGCGGAACCCCCGCCCTCACCCTGGCATGAACGAAACCGGCGAAGAGCAGACGGGCACGGCGGTCGACGCGGAGAAGCCCGATCCCCGGCCGGACGAGCCGGTGCTGGAGGAGTTCCGCAAGACCCATCGCGGGCTGTTGCCGGAGTCCTGGCGGGTTCGGCTGCCGGCCTTCGAGGGCCCGCTCGACCTCCTCCTGCACCTGATCCGCATCAACCGAGTCGAGATCACCGACATCCCGGTGTCGCTGATCTGCGATCAGTACCACGAGTACCTGGCGCTGATGGACGAGCTGGATCTCGACATCGCGGGGGAGTACGTGTACGAGGCCGCGCTCCTGATCCAGCTCAAGTCCCGCCTGCTGCTGCCGCAGCCGAAGGTGGAGGAGGGGGAGGAGCCGCCGGAGGACCCGCGTGAAGAGCTGGTGCGACGCCTGCTCGAGTATCAGCGGATCAAGGAGGCGGCCCAGACCCTCGCCGAGGTCGACGCGGTGCGCCGCGGCCTCTGGACGCGGGTCCAGCAGCCGCTGCCCGGCGGCGAGGGCTCCGAGGAGATGGAGCTCGGCGATCTGTCGCTGTACGACCTGCTCGCCGTGTTCCGCGGAGTGCTCGAACGCTACGACCGCGAGCATCCCGAGCCGATGGTCCTGCGCGCCGAGACCTACTCGATCCGCGAGCAGATCGAGCGGCTGCTCGAGCGGTTGCGGGCCAACCGCCCGCTCTCGCTGCTCGACGACCTGCTCGCCCTGTCCTGTCGCGCCGAGGCGATCGCGGCCTTTCTCGCCATGCTCGAGCTCGGCCGCCTCGAGCTGATCCGTCTGCGCGCGCTCGACAGCGGTGACATCCTGCTGATCCGCACCGAGCGCGAGCTGATGGCGACCGATCTCGAGAGCATTCACGGATGACGCTGCCGGCGGCGGATCCGGAGGCCCTGCAGCTCGACGCCGCGGTCGAGGCGATCCTCTTCGTCACCGCCGAGCCGGTGCCGGTGGAGCGGATCCTCGAGGCCTTCACCGCCGGCGAGCGCGAGGCGGCGCAGGCCGCGATCGACCGCGTGCTCAGTCGCTACCGAGTCTCCCCGGACGAGCAGCCGGGGCGCGGCGTGGTCCTCGACGAGGTCGCCGGCGGCGTGCGCCTGGTCACGCGGCCGGATCTCCACGGCTACCTCAAGAAGTTCTTCGAGAGCACCGAGGGCTCGCGGCTGTCGCTCGCGGCGCTCGAGACGTTGGCGATCGTCGCCTACCGGCAGCCGATCACGGCGCCCGAGATCCAGGATCTGCGCGGCCGGAACTCGGCGGGCGTCCTCAAGACGCTGCTCGAGCGGCGTCTGGCGCGGATCTCGGGTCGCAAGGACGTGGTGGGGCGCCCCTTCCTCTACTCGACGACCCGGGACTTCCTCCTCCATTTCGGCCTGCGCTCGATCGAGGAGCTGCCGCCGCTCGAGGAGTTCGAGGAGAGCTATCTGGGGGGCGGCGACTTCTCGGAGGAGGCGGGAGGCAAGCCGGCCGACCGGGAAGAGGAGGTCCTCCAGCAGCTCGCTCTCGTCGACGACGCCGACGACGACGCCGACGACGATGTCGAGGCCGGCGAGGATGCCGAGGCCCGTGAAGATCCCGGTGACCCGGAGGATCCGGAGGAGGACCCCCAGCCATGAGCGCCGGACCGAGCGATCGGGGGGGCGACCGCCTGCAGAAGGTGCTGGCCCGCGCCGGCATCGCCTCTCGCCGCGCCGCCGAGGACCTGATCCGGGAAGGACGGGTGACGATCAACGGCCGCCCGGCGGAGCTCGGCGATCGCGTGCATCCGGGCAGCGACGCCGTGAAGGTCGACGGCCGGCTGGTGCGGCCGCGTGAGCGGCATCGCTACCTGGTGCTCAACAAGCCGGCCGGGTGCGTGACGACCGTCTCCGATCCGGAGGGGCGTGACACCGTTCTCGACCTGGTCCCGCCTGCCCTGCGGCGCGCGCTGTTCCCGGTGGGGCGCCTCGACTACCACAGCGAAGGGCTGCTGCTGCTGACCACCGACGGCGAGTTCGCCGAGGCGGTCAGCCACCCCCGCCACGGCTGCAGGAAGAGCTACGAGGTGAAGGTCAAGGGCGAGCCGAGCGAGGATCAGCTCGAGCGGCTGCGCGAGGGGATCACGATCGAGGGCCGGCGCACCGCTCCCGCCAAGATCCGGCGCCGGACCGGAGTGGTCGGCCGCCACGGACGCCGGAGCAGCGCGAACACCTGGTGGGTGGTCGAGCTGGCGGAGGGCCGGACCCGGCAGATCCGCGAGATGTTCCGCAAGATCGGTCACCCGGTCCAGCGGCTGAGACGGGTGGCGATCGGCCCCCTCCGCGATCGCACCATTCCGCTCGGCACCTACCGAGAGCTCACCGAGGAGGAGGTCGCGGCCCTCGGCCACAAGGGAGCGGCCTCTCGGCGCGATCAACCTTCGAGGCGCGGGGCCAGGAGCCGTCCGAGGCGCGGCCGGGCGGGCGACTCGCGTTGAGCCGCTCGCTGCCCGTGGTGGCGATCGACGGGCCGGCAGGTGTGGGCAAGAGCACCACCGCGCGTGCGCTGGCGGAGCGGCTCGGCCTTCCGTACCTCGACACCGGCGCGATGTACCGCTGCCTGGCGCTCGACGCCCTGCGCCGGGGAGTGGACCTCGAGGATCGCGGCGCGGTCGAAGCATCGGCGAAGCGCGCCGCGCTGGAGCTCCGCTACGAGGACGGCCGGGTCGAGCTGGTCCTCGACGGGGTGTCGGTTGGAGCCGAGATCCGAAGCTCGGAGGTGGCGCAGGCCACCTCGCGGATCTCGGCCTATCCGGGGGTCCGGCGCCGCATGGTCGAGCTGCAGCGGAGCTTCGGGGAGCGATACGGGGGTGTGATCGAGGGCCGGGACATCGGCTCGGTGGTGTTTCCGCAGACGCCCCACAAGTTCTTCCTGGACGCCGATCTGGCGGTGCGCGCCGAGCGACGTCACAAGGAGCTGGTGGCGCGCGGCGAGAGGCGCGCCGAGGCTCAGGTCGCGGCCGAGCTCGAGCTCCGCGACCTCCGCGACCGCCAGCGGGTCGAGGCGCCGCTGGTTCAGTGTTCCGATCATGTGCGGATCGACACCGGGGGGCTGCGCCCGAACGAAGTCGTCGAGCGGATCGCGCGCGCGGTCGAGGCCGGTGCCGGGCACTGCTGAGAATCGGCCGCGAAGGTAGGATCTAGGAGCCCGTGGTGAAACTCAGCACGCCCGCACGACAAGGCCTTTCCGCTCCGCCGGAGGCCGAGAAGCCCCTCACACGACCGGTGGTCGTCGCCAGGTCTCGAGCGGCTTCCCGCCACCGGCTGCGCTCCAAGTCCTTGTCGACCTTCGGCTTGCGGCGGCGCGGGCCCATCTGCTGCGTTGAACCTCCTCGCCGATGTCCCCGCATCGCCTGCGTCGGTACGCCTTGCATCTGGACCCACGGCGCTCGCAATGCGGGCATCCTGACTTTCACCACGGGCTCCTAGCGTGCTCCAGCTCGTGGCCTATCTCCCGCACGAAGTCCAGCGCTTCCCGCTGCTGGGAGGACGGATGGTATTGGGGAGCGCGCCGGATTGCGACATCCGGCTGCCGTTCGGCGACGTCGCCGAGCACCACGCCCTGCTCGAACGACTCGACGACGCGGTCAGGATCGAGAGTGTCAGCACGCGCCACCCTCTGATCGTGAACGGCGAGAGCACCCGCTCGGCGGCGCTCGACGTCCTCGACGAGATCCAGGTCGGCAAGGTGACGCTGCTGCTCGAGGATCCGCTCGCGTCGCTCGAGCCCGAGGGGTCCGCCGACGAGATCGGTGAGCCGGTGAGCGATTCCCGCCCGCCCGCCGGGCGACAGGGTTTCCTGTCTCACCTTTCGCGCCTCAGCAGCTGGGTGGTCGAGGACACCGCCAGCCGCGGAAGCCTCGAGACCATCCTTCTCGCCCTGCTCGAGGATCTCGGCGGCGGCTGCTGCTTCCTGTTCCAGGGGGACCTCCAGGGCGAGCTGGCGGTGCGCCTGGCGGTCACCGACGACCCGGCCTGGCTCTCAGAGATGGAGCACGTCCTCGAGGTGCTGCGCGCCGACGTCCACCCTCGGCCGGAGCGCTCGATCGGTCACCTGGTGCACACGGTTCGCGGCACCGAGTGCTGGATCTGCTACCGCTTCTCCAGGGCCCTCGAGCGCAGCTACTCGATGATCTTCGTCCTGGACGACCCGACCGCCGAGGACTGGTCCCTCGAGCTGGGGCTGGCGACCGCGGCGGACCTCATCGTCATGGGCCTGATCCACCACGTCGGGCGCTACGAGCCGATCCTGCCGGGGCACGCCGGGCAGCGCGGACTGACGCTCGCCCCTGGCCTGATCATCGGTCCTTCCGCCGCCGCTCAGCGCCTCACCGACCAGCTCCAGGCAGTTTGCGAGTCGAGCAGCCACACCCAGCTGGTCGGAGAGGAGGGATCGGGGCGGACCCTGGCGGCGAGGACGATCCATCTCTCGAGCCACCGAAAAGAGGACCGGTTCGTCGAGGTGAGCTGTCTCGGGGCGGACTCCCGGCGGCTCGAGGCGGAGCTGTTCGGCGCCGAGGTGAAGGGGAAGAAGGGTCCGGTTCGGCGCGAGGGCAAGATCGCGATGGCGTCGGGGGGCAGCCTGCTGATCGAGTCGATCGACAGCCTCGACCTCGCGCTCCAGGCCCGGTTGATGAGAGTCCTGCGGACCGGCACGCTGGTCGGGCCGGGGGACGGCGAGGTCACCGAGGTCGACCTCCGAATTCTGTCGGCGACGCCCGAGCCGCTGGTGGCGGCCGTGGCGGCGGGGCGCCTGCGCGCGGACCTGGCCCATCGGCTGAGCCAGCTCACCGTGGCCGTTCCGCCGCTGCGCGAGCGTCTCGAGGACCTTCCGATCCTGGTCCAGACGTACGTGAACCGCTTCTCGCACGAGGCTGGGAAGCGGGTCCGCGGGATCACGGTGAAGGCGCTGTCGGCCCTCAGCACCTACCCCTTCCCCGGCAACCTGCGGGAGCTCGAGAACGCGATCCGGCAGATGGTCTACCTCGCGCGCGAAGAGGCGCCGCTCGACGTGGATCTCCTGCCGCCCGAGATCCGCAGCGCTTCGTTCTCGGGCGACTCGAGGTCCAACGCGGGCTCCGACCTCGACCTGGGCAACCTGGTGGCGAGCGTCGAGCGCGCCAGCATCCGCGAGGCGCTGCGCCGGACCGAGGGCAACAAGTCGCGAGCGGCGAAGCTGCTGGGGCTCTCCCGTAACGGGCTCGCCCAGAAGATGACGCGCTATCGAATGTGAACGTGGCCCCCGCAAACGCCGGAGAGCCGTCGAGTCAGCCCGCGCAGGTCGACGCGACGCCGTGGCTCTTCCTGCTCGCCGGTGCCGTTCAGTTGGCGCCGCTGGCGGCGGCGGTGCTGCTGCCGGCCGCGGTGCTCGTCTCTGGGCTGCGCCGGCGACCGATCCAGGGTATCGCCCGCTGGGCGGCGATCGCCTGCATGCTCGCCGTCTGGGCCGGCGATCTGGTGACCCTCGATCGCCAGCGTCTCCTGCGGGACGGGGAGCGGCTCCTGCAGGGCGTCGAGAGCACGTACGCGGCGGTGGTGGAGCACCTGCGGGTGCGCGCCGACGAGGTCGCGGGTTCGCTCGCGCCCCTGGTCGACGAGCCGCCGTCGCGGGCGGCCTCGTTCGCGCACCTCGAGACGTTCCTCGGGAGGGACGCCGACGGCTCCGGGGACACCGTCCTGCTGGTCGACGGATCGGGGCGAGCCTGGGCCTGGGCCGGGCCCGGCCTCCGCCACGACCTCCCCGAGGCGGCGCTCGCCCGGGAGGGCGTCGAGTCGCTCGCCGGTTTCACGGCGGTGACGTTCTACGCCGTCGAGCCCGTCGCCGGAGACCTGCGCCGGCCCTGGCGGGTCGTCGCCGGCCGCAGTGAGTCGAACACCACCGTCCCCTTCGCCCCCGCCTGGATACGACGGCTGTCGACGCCGGAGCCCGCGACCTGGAGCCTGTCGGATCCGACGGAGGACTTCGCGGTGCCCGCCGATCCTGCTCAGTGGATCGAGATCCGGGTCGAAGACGCTCCCTCGCTCCGGCTGCGCACCGCCTGGCTGAGCTCGATGGCCGGGCTGCGAGCGCCGCCTCCCTGGTGGCTGCTCGCCGCGCTCGGGCTGCTGGCGGTGCTGGCCGCACTGGAGCTGGTGCGCGCCCATCCGCCCTGGCCGAGCAGACGCTGGGGGCTCTCTGCCGCCGCCGTCATCGGCGGGGCTCTCGCGGTCGGGCTCGCCTTCGGCGTCGGCGCCGGGGCGCTCGGCGCCGCTCTGGTCGCCGTCATCGCGATCGCCTGGGCGGGCGCCGCCTCACGCGCGCGAGGCCGGTGGTGGCGAGGTCTGCTGCCGATCGCCACGGCGGCAGCCCTCGGGCTCGCCTTCCAGCGGAGCCTCGGCCCGATCGATCTGTCGCAGACCCTCGGCGCTGATCTGGAGGGATGGTTGTTGAGGCTGGCGGGGTTCGGGTTGGTGTTCGCGGGAGCGCTGGCCGCCGAGCGCGCCGGTCCCGGCGTCGGTCGGGCCGACTGGCCTTGGCTCGGCGCCCTGGTTCTCGGCGTGCTGGCCGCCGCAGCGGCCGCCGATCGGCCGTTGCTCGCCGTGCTGCCGCTGGCGGTCTCGGCGGTGTCGCTCGTGGCCTGGGGAGGAGGCAGCGTCCGAGGGCGACTGGCGCGGCTCGCGGCGCTCGCGCTCGCCGCCGCTGCCCTGTCGGCGACGCTGTGGACGGTGATCCATCGCGATGCGCTGCGATCCGAGCTGAAGCGAGAGGCTCGCGCGATGTCGCAGGGCGAGGAGGCCCGGCTGGCGATCGAGGAGCTCGACGAGTTCCTCCGGGAGGTCGACGTCGAGCGACTGGCGCTCGGCGATCCGGATCGCCTGGCCGAGCGCCGCGATCTGGCCCTGGCGCTCTGGCAGGCGTCCCCGCTGGCCGACCGCTCGGGTCTCTCCGCGTTGCGTGCGGTGCTCGACGACGGCACCCGGTCGAAGTACACCGACGGGCTCGACTTCCAGGAGATCGAAGCAGACGCTCCGGTCGACCGGCCGAGGTCTGAGGTCCTTCGCCGGTCCGAGCTCGCGGGCGCGGGCTTCGCCGACCTCTACGCGGGTCAGCGGCCGATCGGGGCGGTCGAGTACCTCTTCCTGCCCTTGACCACGCGGGATCGGGAGCCGAAGCTCGAGGCTGGAGAGCTCGCCCGGGCGCTCCTGGGCGGGGCGAACGCCGATCCGACGCGCGGAGCGCTGCCCGGCGGCGCCCGTCTCGAGCTCTTTGCCGCCGAGCCGAGCCCGGAGTCCGAACCCGGCGAATGGGAGCGCGAGAACGGCTGGTGGACGCTCGGCCCTTACCGGATCGCGGAGCACAACGGACCGGCGCTGTGGGGGCGAACCGAGCTGCCCGGTCTCGCACCGGTCGAGGCGCTGCGGGCGGTCGCCCTGCACGCCACCTCGTTGCTCGCCGCTCTCCTCGGCTGCGGCCTCGTGATGGTGGCGCTGGCGCTCCTGCGCCCGGCGACCCGAGCGCCGGTGCTGTGGTGGGCGAGCTCGTACTCCAAGAAGCTCATGCTGGCCGTGGCGGTGCTGCTGGTGGTGCCGATCGGCCTCCTCGACCTGTTCCTGTTCCAGAGCTTCGACCGGCGGCTGCAGCGGGAGCAGCGCACCAACGGCGAGGCCGCGCTGCGCTCCGCCGAGACCATCCTGGCCGACTACCTGCCGACGCTCGAGCCCGGGTTCTCCTTCGACTCGGCGATCGATGCCGACCTGCTGGCCTGGCTATCCCGGGTCGTCTCCCACGAGGTGAACCTCTACTGGCGGGGCTACGCCTACGCCTCGAGCCGCCCCGAGCTGTTCGCGGCCGGCATCCTGCCGCGTCGGATTCCGGGGCGCGTCTTCTCCCGCCTGGCGCTCGCCGGTGAGGACATCGTGGTCGAACAGCACCGGGTGGGGCCGGGGGTCCGCTACCTCGAGCTGTACCGGCCGATCAGCCTTCCCGGGGAGGACCCTGGGGAGAACGGGCTCTTCCTGTCGGTGCCCCTGGTCGCGCAGCAGGAGGAGGCGCGCCGCGCGCTCGCCGTGCTCGGGCAGCAGACGGTCGTGGTGACCGCCCTGATCCTGCTGCTACTGGTCGTGGTGGGGGCGCGGATCGCCGCGAGCTTCACGACCCCGCTGATGGCGATCGTCGAAGGGACCGACCGCATCGCCCGCGGGGAGCGGAGCCTCGGCATCGAGCCCCGGGAGCCGGAGCTCGCCGCCCTGACCGAGGCGATCGACGACATGGCGGCGCGGGTCGCCGAGGCACGCGAGCGCCTGCTGCGCGAGAAGCAGGTGGTCGACGGCGTGGTCGCCAACATCACCTCGGCGGTGGTCTCGATCGGGGGCGACGATCGGGTGCAGATGTGCAACCGCACCGCGACCGAGCTGCTGGGGGTGACCCCCGGAGAGCCGCTCGAGGCGGTGGCGGAGCGTGCCGGCGACACGCCGCTGGCCGAGCTGCTGCGGGAGCGTCCGCGCGAGCTGACGCGGCGCACTGCACGAATCCACCGGGACGGCGATGAGGAGGAGTGGACGATCGTGTGGGCACCGGTCGCCGGCCCGGGCGATCCGGCAGCGCTGCTGGTGGTCGAGGACGTGACCGAGGTCTTGCGCGGGCAGCGGCTCGAGGCCTGGGCCGAGATGGCGCGCATGATCGCTCACGAAGTCAAGAACCCGTTGACGCCGATCCGGCTGTCGGCCGAGCACCTCCAGCGGGTCCATGCCGAGTCGCCCGAGCGGCTCGACGAGGTGTTCGACCGCTGCATCGGCAACATCCTGACCCAGGTCTCGGTGCTGCGCGACATCGCCGCCGAGTTCTCGGTCTACTCGAGGATCCCGAGCGCGGATCTCACCCCCCACGACCTCGTGCCGGTGGTCGAGGAGGTGGTCGACGCCTACGCGGTCTCGCCCCCTCGCGGGATCAGCGTCAGCCTGAGCGCTCCGGAGTCCGCCCCGGTTCGCTTCGACGCCCGGCTCATCGCCCGCGCCGTCCGCAACCTCGTGCAGAACGCCGTGCAGGCGTCGGGAGACCGGGGGAGCGTGGAGGTCTCGGTGCAACAGCGGGACGGATGGGTGAGCGTGCAGGTGGACGATCGCGGCCCGGGCGTTCCCCCCGAGCTGCTGCCCCGCATCTTCGAGCCGAACTTCTCGACCACCTCGGGCGGCACGGGCCTCGGGCTGCCGATCACGCAGCGAATCGTCGAAGAGCACGGCGGTCGGATCGAGGTCGCGAATCGTGAGGAGGGCGGGCTGTCGGCGACGATCACGCTGCCGTCGGCCGATGCGGATCTGGAGACCGTGACCGCGGCCGATGTGCCGGCGAGGAGAGACGAATGACGAGAGGACGTCCGTCCGTCGGCGCGGGACGGCGCCGGAGCGTCGCGCTCGCGCTGGCCGCCGGTGCGATCGTGGTTGCGGGTCCCGTCGGCTGTGGCGATCGCGAGGCCGAACGTGGCGGGAGGGGCCTCGGGTCAGCGATCTGGCCGAGCGCCGCGCCCCCCTGGGAGACCCTGCGGACGCCCGAGGCGGAGGCGGCGCTGCGGGCGGCGGGAGTCACGAACCAGCTCGTGGAGGCGGCTCGCGTCGGCGCCGAGGGACACCTCGAGCTGGAGCCGGTCCGTCCGCCGCTTCCGGGTCTCTCGGCCGTCCTCGTGGTGGGGTCGGAGTGGGCGGCGCTCGAGAGCTTGAGCCGAGGCGACGCCGACGAGCTGGCCGAGGAGATCCTCCTGATGGTGGTGGAGTGGGAGAGCGCGCGCACCACGGTTCGGGGCATTCACCTCCATCCCTCCGGCGCGCTCGAGGACCGCGAAAGCGGCGCCCGCTCGATCTCCCGCCTGGCGGGAGCTCTGCCCGAGCGCCTGTCGCTGTCGCTCCACCTCGGAGCCGAGCTGCTCGCTGGAGAGGACCGGCTCGGCGGCCTCGCCGCCGCCGCCGACAGCCTCGTCTGCGAGATCTACGGCCAGCCCTGGAGCGAGCCGGATCGAGCCGACGGCTGGGACCTCGAGGGCTCGCTCGAACGCGCTCGGCGCGCCGACTCGCTCGGGCGCCCGTTTCTCGCTGCGCTCGCGCTCGAGGGCCGGATCCTGGACCCGCGGAGCGGCGAGACCGTGGCGCGCGGGCTCGACGCAGAGACCCTGGGCTCGCGCGCGCTCTCGGTCGAGGGCGCCTTCTCGTACGAGGGCTTCCACCGTCAGCTTCTCGACTTGACGCCCCAGCGGGCTCTCGACGCGCTGGGCGGCCGTGAGGCCGTGCGGCTCGAGCCTCGCCGGGTGGTCCGTCTGGCGCGCCCAACCGCCCAGCACGTCGCCGCCCTGACCGAGCGGCTCCGAGGTCAGCAACTCGACCACCTGGAGGGGATCCTCTGGCTCGGAGGGGGCGACGCCAACGCTGCAGCGGTGCCGGTCGCGCGGCTGGCCGCCGTGGTGAGCGGTGCGCTCGACAGCGAGCCCGTGCTGCGCGTGGAGCGCGAAGCCGCGGCGCGCCGGCTCCGCGTCGAGCTCCACAACGGCGCCGATCCCACCGCCTGGGCGGACCGCGACTACAACCTGATCGAGATCGATCTCGAGGGCGCGGTCTTCGGCTCCATCGAGCTCGGCGGCTTTGCCCGGATGGAGCTCGACGACCGCGACGCTCCGGCCGACGCGTCGCCGATGGAGCGCCTGCGTCGCGCCGATCGCCTGCGCCTCTATTTCGTCGCGTTGGAGCCGGGCGGGATCGTCGGCAGCGGCGACCTCCAGGTGCGTCCGAGCTCGACGGCATGGCGTGCCGAGGCGACCGCGAGAGTGCTCGGACCCGCCGGCGCCGTCGTCGCGATCCGGGAGTCCGGTTCGCACCAGGGCAAAGAGAGCAACGGCGAGAGCGAGAACGGGAGGAAAGCGGGAGCGCGTCGGTAGGGAGCCGGCCTTGAAGTACAGTCTCGGGTTCGGCGCCCCAGTCGCCGCGCGGGGGAGCCCCCATGCGAGAGATCCTCACCACATCGTCGGGCCCGGCGGCGGCCGCGGGACCGACTGTACTGGCCTTCGCGCTGCTCGGCTCCTGCCTGGCAGCCTGCAGCGGTGAGACGGCGGCTGGCGCTCCGGCGGCAGCGCCCACGACCCCCCTGGAGCCCGACCGTCTCCGGGCGCGGGTGGTCGCCGTGCATCCCCACGAGGAGCGCTCGTACACCCAGGGCCTCGAGTGGTGGAAGGGGAGGATGTACGAGAGCCGCGGACGTCACGGCGAGTCCGGCGTGCACTCGTACGAGCTCGAGACCGGGAAAGTGATCGACGACCACGAGCTCGAACCGGATCTGTTCGGCGAGGGCCTGACGGCGGTCGGCGACGAGCTGGTCCAGATCACCTGGCAGGCAGGTGTGGCGATCGTCTACGACGAGTCCCTGAACGAGCTCCGCCGGATGCGGTTCCGCGGCGAGGGGTGGGGCCTCGCCTACGACGGCGAGTCGCTGATCCTGAGCGACGGGACCAACGTGCTGGCCTTCCTCGATCCGCAGACGCTGAACGTGCGCCGTCGTGTCGAGGTGCGCCAGGGGACGGTTCCGCGCGATCGGCTCAACGAGCTGGAGTGGGTCGACGGCGCCCTGTGGGCCAACGTCTACCAGAGCGAGGAGCTGGTTCGCATCGACCCCGTGACCGGCCGGGTGACCGCTGTCGTGGAGGCGGAAGGACTGCTCGACCGGAGCACGGCTCCCCGCGCCGAGGTGCTCAACGGAATCGCCTACCTGCCCGAGCGTGAAACCTTCCTGCTGACCGGCAAGTACTGGCCGACGTCCTTCGAGGTGGTCTTCGAGCCGACCGGTTGACGGCGGCTCGGGTCCACTCGCCCTGGTAGTCTCCAGCTCTCGGGACCAGCGTCCACGAGCGGATCGAAGCCAAAGATCGCCTCGACCTCGACGTCATCGACTCGGTCGACCTCATCGACCTCATCGACCTCATCGACGTCACCAGCTCTGGGGAACGACCAGCCATGACTGATTCGCAGTGGTATCTCGCCGTCAACGGACAGCAACAGGGGCCGATGGCCGCGACCGACGTGATCGAGCGCATTCGCACAGGGAGGATCGATCGCGAGGCCTACGTCTTCACCGAGGGGATGGACAACTGGACGCCGATCACCAGCCACGAGCAGTTCGCGTCTGCCTTCGATGAGCCCACCTCGGTCCCGCGGCCGCCGCGGCCCGGCCAGGTGGCCCACGAGATCGACTACGAGCTGTTCGGCGAGGAGATGCAGTTCGTCGAGATCACCCTCGACCCGAACGAGGCGTGCATCGCGGAGGCCGGCTCCTTCATGTACATGGACCCCGGGATCGAGATGAAGACGATCTTCGGCGACGGTTCGGCAGCCTCGGATGCGGGCGGGCTGATGGGCAAGCTGCTGTCCGCCGGCAAGCGGGTGCTCACCGGCGAATCGCTGTTCATGACCGTCTTCGGCAATCCATCGTCGGGCCGGCAGAAGGTGGCGTTCGCGTCGCCGTACCCCGGCAAGATCGTGCCGCTCGACCTCCCGCACCACGGCGGCACCGTCCTCTGCCAGAAGGACGCCTTCCTCTGTGCGGCGAGGGGCGTCTCGGTGGGCATCGCCTTCCAGAAGCGGATCGGCGCCGGGCTGTTCGGCGGCGAAGGCTTCATCCTCCAGAGGCTCGACGGGGACGGCCTCGCCTTCGTGCACGCAGGGGGCACGATCGTCAAGCGCGAGCTGCGCACGGGCGAGGTGATGCGCCTCGACACCGGATGCCTGGTGGCCTTCGACGGAACCGTCAGCTACGACATCCAGATGGTGCCAGGGATCAAGACCGCCCTGTTCGGAGGCGAAGGTCTCTTCTTCGCCGCGCTCACAGGGCCGGGAACCGTCTGGATCCAGTCCCTGCCCTTCAGTCGCCTGGCGAGCCGGATCTTCGCCGCCGCGCCTCAGACCGGCGGCCGCCGTCAGGGGGAGGGCTCGGTGCTCGGTGGTCTCGGCGACCTGGTCATGGGCGACTAGCCAAAGAAAGACGCAGATCTCGGGGAGTGAACGATGGGGGCTACGGCGACGAGCCGACCGGCGTCTCGATCTTGAGCATCCGCGCCCAGGCCGACTGCAGGTTCTCGGGCAGCTCGATCTCGGCGAACAGCTCGCGCACCTGATCCCGCGTGACGTAGAGCCAGATGTCGTCCCACTGTGCAAACCGCAGCAGATGGGAGATCGCCCAGCAGCGCTCCTCCCGCGAGCCCGACTCGAGGATCTCGCGCAAGCGGGCTTCGGTGACCCGCTCCTCGGGGAAGAAGTACAGCGAAGACGCGACCCGCTCGATGGCCTGGTCTTTGGAATCCGAGTCGTGTCCAGTCATTGACGGGGAGTATATCGGCCCTCCGACTGCCCTCAAAACGCCGCCGCCGAAAAAGTCTCGCCGGTCGACGCCCTCTCCCTCGGGCGCCGAGTTCTTGACGCCCTCTGGGCGCTGGGTTACCGTGTCGCCCCCTGGGCGGGCATAACTCAGTTGGTAGAGTGCCAGCTTCCCAAGCTGGATGTCGCGGGTTCGAGTCCCGTTGCCCGCTCCAGAGCTCCTTCGGCGGAGCCGGCGGCGATCGAGGGTCGATCGGTGCGATCGATCGCCCGACCGGCACGACGCCCGGGTCGCCGGGTGACCGGAGGACCCTGGAAGCGCGGCGAGCGTGGCTCATCAACGTCCGAGGTCTCGCGCTATGGCGATTTTTCGCAGGGACGACCCACCGTCGGAGCCGCCGCCGGCGAGGACCGCGGCTCCGCAGCGGTCCGAGTCTGCGCCGAGCGCGACTCGGATTGCGCCGGGGAGCCGCTTCGAAGGCCGGCTCGAGGGCGGGACCGACGTCGTCATCGAGGGCGAGCTGACCGGACAGGTCGTGCTCGGCTCGGCCCTGACCATCGGCGGGCGGGGCCGGGTCCAGGCGCGCGTTCACGCGCGCTCGGTGCGCGTCGGCGGCGAGCTCCACGGTGACGTCGTGGTCGAGGAGCGGCTGGAGGTCCTGCCCGGGGGCAAGCTCGAGGGGGACGTCCGGGCGCCGCGGGTGGCGATCGCGGAGGGGGGCTTCTTCCGCGGCCACATCGACATGGGTTCCATGCAGGGGGCCAAGGCGGAGAAGTACGCGGCGGCGGCCGGTCCCGCGAAGGAGCCTCTCGCCGAGGTTCAGTCTGCGGCATCGCGCGCCGAGGAGGCGGGTACGTCCGGGCGAGGGTGACGCCGCGCGGGCTCGCCTCGGCTCACCGTCGGCGAGCGAAGACGCGCCGGCGGTCGGGTCGCCGGCCGCCGGTTACGATCCGCAGAGGAAGGGTCCAGCCCACGGTCGACGGACCCGGGGAAGAGAGTGGAGGTCCGTGTGAGAATCGGAGTCCCGAGAGAGATCAAGGATCACGAGTACCGCGTCGGCCTGGTGCCCGCGGGGGCGCACGCGCTGGCCGAAGCCGGACACCATGTCGTGATCGAGTCCGGCGCCGGAGACGGCAGCGGGTTCACCGACGGCGAGTACGAGGCGGCGGGAGCCCGCATCCTGTCCGACGCCCGGTCGGTCTGGGTGGAGTCGGAGATGGTGATCAAGGTCAAGGAGCCGCTCGCCTCCGAGTTCGAGCGGATGCAACCGGGTCAGATCCTCTTCACCTACCTGCACCTTGCGCCCCTGCCCGAGCTGACCCAGGCGCTGCTCGACCAGGAGGTGACGGGAGTCGCCTACGAGACGATCGAGGACAAGAAGGGACATCTGCCCCTGCTGACTCCGATGTCCGAGGTCGCCGGCAGGATGTCGGTGCTGGTCGGCACCTACTATCAGCAGCGACCGCTGGGCGGCCGGGGCACCCTGTTGTGCGGTGTTCCCGGAGTGCCCCCCGGCGACGTGATGATCATCGGCGGCGGGATCGTCGGCCTCAATGCCGCCAAGGTCGCCCACGGCTTCGGCGGGCGGGTCGCCGTCCTCGACACCAACATCGACCGGCTGCGGATGATCGACGACCTGTTCCACGGCGCGGTGACGACGCTGGCGAGCAACCAGCACAACCTGATGGCGGCCCTGCGGCGCGCCGACCTGGTGATCGGCGCGGTCCTGATCCCGGGACGCTCTGCGCCCAAGCTCATCACCCGCGCCATGCTCGCAGAGATGAAGGACGGTGCGGTGATCGTCGACGTCGCGGTCGACCAGGGCGGCTGCGTCGAGACGACGCGAGCCACCACGCACTCCGATCCCGTCTTCACGGTCGACGGGGTCGTGCACTACTGCGTCGCCAACATGCCGGGCGCGGTTCCCCGGACCTCGACCCTCGCGCTCAACAACGCAACGCTGCCCTACGCGCTGGCCCTCGCCAACAAGGGGCTCGACGCCGCGCTCGCCGACGATGCCGGCCTCAGGCCCGGAGTCAACACCCACCGCGGCAAGATCACCAGCCGGCCGGTGGCCGAATCGCAGGCGCGGCCCTTCGTCTCGCTCGAAGAGGTCTCGTGAGCGATCGGCCTACCGCGCGCCTTCGGCTGCGACGGTGGGTGGCTCGAGCGTCGCCAGGAGGGCGCCGATCTCGCGCCCACCGACGGCGCGCCAGAGCTCCCCGAGATCGGCGGGGGGGTCGGCCGTGAACGACCGCTGACTGCCGGCTCGCGGGTGCTCGAGGGTCAGCCGCCAGGCGTGGAGCGCGGGGCGCGGGAACTCCCGGATCGCTGCGCGTGCAGCGCCGCTCAGCTCCTTCCACCGCGCCTCGCCGTAGACCGGGTCGCCGACCAGGGGATGGGCGGCATGCTTGAGGTGGACGCGGATCTGGTGGGTCCGGCCGGTGTGCAGCCGAAGCCGGAGCAGGCTCAGACGGTCGCGGGCGGCGAGGTCGAGTCGGTCGCACTCCGTGCTCGCCGACCGCCCCCCAGCGCGGACCGTCATCCGCTTGCGCTCGGTGGGATGGCGGGCGATCGGCTGGTCGATGAGCAGCCCCTGCTCGACTGCACCGTGGGCGATCGCCAGGTACTCCTTGGCGATCCGGCGACGCGCGAAAGCCCGGACCAGCGCCTGGTAAGCGTGCGCGTTGCGCGCGATCGCCATCACTCCGCTGGTGCCGAGGTCGAGCCGGTGGACGATGCCCGGCCGCTGGGGATGACCGACCTCGGCGATCTCCGGGTAGCGGGCCACCAGACGATGGCAGAGAGTGCCGACGGCGCGTCCGGCTCCGGGGTGCACGGCCAGCCCAGCCGGCTTGTCGACCACCACCAAGTCCGCGTCCTCGAACAGGATCGCGAGCGGCAGGTGCTCGGGCTCGATACGTTCCGCAGGTCTCGCCGGCGCCTCGGAGAGCGTGACCACCTCGCCTCCCGTCAGCCGGGTCGCCGGACGCGCCGGCTCGCCGTCGAGGAGGATCCGACGCGAAGCGATGTCGTTCTGGATCTGCGTCCGCGAACGCTGGAGCTGCTCGGCGAGGAATCGATCGAGCCGCAGACCTTGCGCCTCGGCGCCGATCTCGATGCGTCGCGGCCCGGTCAACGAGGACCCCTGGACGGGATCAGACCCCGGCGGTCTTGCTGTCGAGATCGCGCTCGCGACCGGTGGTGCTCTCGGCCGAGTCGCTGGTCCTCGGGCTGCGCACGGTCTCGAGAGCCAGCAATCCAATGCCGACGCTGATCGCGCTGTCGGCGACGTTGAAGGTCGGCCAATGCCAATCGCTCACGTAGACGTCGAGGAAGTCGGTCACCGCACCGAGCAGGAGCCGATCGATCAGGTTGCCCACCGCCCCGCCCATGATCAGCGCCAGGGCGAACAGCAAGAGGCGCTGGTGGCTTTCGGCGCGGGAGAAGTAGACGCCCACGATCGACAGCGCGGCGAGGCCGAGGACCGCGAGGATGACCGTCCCGAAGGTCTCGCCGCGACTCGGGAACAGCCCAAAGGCGATGCCCGTGTTGAGCACGTGGACCAGATTGAAGAACCCGGGGATCACGGTGACCCCCTCGTGGAGGGCGAAGCGTTCTTCGATCAGCCACTTGCTCCACTGATCCACGGCGACGACCAGCAGCGGCACGAGGAGATAGCGACTCTTCACCGCACGGATCGTAGCAGGGCGCCGGTCGCGGCCCTTCAGCTCTCGAGCTCGGGAAACCCTGCCGCACCGAACAGGCTGCGCGCCTGGGCCGGGTCCTGGAACAGCCGGATGCCCGCGATCCCATGGGCGCCGGCGTCGAAGGCCGCGCGCACCGACTCGACGCCGTCGATGCCCCCGAGGGCGAGGACCGGCGTGCCGAGGCCGGCGGCCTCGGACAGCTCCTCGACCCGGATCGCGGCGGCGCCGGGCTTGCTCGGGGTGGAGAAGAGCGGACCCAGGCAGACGTAGTCGACCCAGCGGCCCTGCTCCACCACCTCGGCCGTCGAATGCGCAGACAGTCCGATCAGGAGATCCTCGCCGAAGTGCTCGGCGATCCGCTGCGGGCTCGGGCCGGTGCTCGTGAGGTGGACGCCGTCGGCGCTCGAAGCGAGCGCCAGGTCGGCCCGGCTGTTGACCAGGAGCGTCCCCGGGAACCTCGCTCTTGCCTCGACGCAGAGCTGGTAGGCAGCGCGATCGTCGAGGCGCTTCTCGCGGAGTTGGACGGCGGCCGCGGGGAGATCACGCCCGAGACGCTCGAGCCAGCCCAGCAACTCCGCGCGCTCGCGATGTCCGAGATGAGCCCGCCCGGCCGAGATCGCGAGCAGGCGGAAGCCGAGTCGATGCGGGAAGCGCCCGGAGCGGCTCAAGGAGCCGGCTCGCCGGAGTGCGCGGCCCGTGCTCGTCGCCGCCCGAGCAGCTCGCGCAGATCGTGGAGCCCCCAGACGACGTGGACGAGCCCGAAGCCGGTGACCCCCCCCCGGCCCCATTGAGTCAACATCCACTCCCTGAGCTGCTCGAGGGGGAACTCGATGAGCAGGCCGGACCACCCGCCGCGCCACGGAGCCAGAGTCAGGAAGACGCCGACCTCGATGCAGTACAGGATGAACAGAGCTCGGCCGAAGCTCCTGAGAAATGCCCCCGGTCGCACGGGGTCGGATGGTAGCAGCGCTCAGTGAGGCGACACGTCGCCCGGCGGCCTGCGCGAGGAGGAGCGGCTCGGCCGGGAGGTCGAGCTTCGGGAACCGCCGCTACGGCTCCTGGTGGCGCTGCTCCGGCTCCTGGTGCTGCTGCCCCGGCTGGTCGCGCGCGAACCGGACGAGCGCGGGCTCGAGCGGCCGCTGGCGGCCGAGCGACGGGGCGGACTCGAAGAGGAGCGCATGCCGGAGGGGCGGTCCGTCGACCGCGAACGCGCCGCCGACCCCGAGCTTCGGGTCGAAGCGGGCGACCGACCTCGGCTGCTCGAAGCGGTGGATCGCGTCGAGCTGCGACCGGACGGCGAAGCCGTGCGTGCGGAGCTGCGGCTGCGAGGGGCGGAGGAGCGCACCGCATCGCGGCTGCTGCGGGTGGGCGGCGTCCTCGAGCGGGACGAGCTCGAGCTGCGGCTGCGCGGCGCCGCCACCCGCGAGGAGCCGCTACGGCTCCGGGGCGCGGTCGAACGTGTCGAGCTGCCGCGGCTGGGCGGAGCGGAGCGGGTCGTGCTCCGGCTCGGCGGCGTGGTCGAACGCGTCGAGCTGCTGCGGCTGGGCGGAGCGGAGCGGGTGGTGGTCCGGCTCGGCGGCGCGGTCGAACGCGTCGAGCTGCTGCGGCTGGGCGGAGCGGAGCGGGTGGTGGTCCTGCTCGGCGGCGCGGTCGAACGTGTCGAGCTGCCGCGGCTGGGCGGAGTGACCGTCTGGCGGCGGGTCGGTGCCGAGCGGCTGTCGACGCTGCCTCGATCCTGCGAAGAGCCCTGGGTCCGGCCCCGGATGCCGTCGAGCACCCGACGCGCGGGGGCCGCCCGGGTCGAGCTGGTGGAGGCTCCCGAATCTCGGCTCACGGAGGGGCGTCGGAGCGCCGAGCGTTCGGTGGTCGCCGAGGGCGAATCGCCGTCGCCCGGACGCTGCGTGATGGCTCTCGGCGTGCCGCGTTCGGAGCGCGAGCTCGCCGTTCGGCCGGAGGAAGTGGCTCCGCGGTCGACGGTCGGTCGACGGTCGGTGATGCTGCGGCCCGCGCCGTCGCCGGTTCCGCCGCGCGGGCGGGCGGCCACGCGGGTGGGGAAGGGATCATCGGTGCGCGGAGCCTGACGGCCCTTCACCAGCACGTGGCGCTCGGTCTCGGGGGTGAGCCGGCCTTTGCGTTCGACGAAGGGCGTCACGTCCGGAACCGCGCCGGCTCCCCGCTCGGGCAGGCCGCGCTCGGAGCGCCAGCCACGCTCCAGCGCGATCTGGACCAACTCCGGACGGTGCCAGCGATCGCGGGTGAGCCGCCGGGTGTCGGTGAACAGGTAGCCTTTCTCCAGGTGACCTCGGCCGAGGTAGCGAAGCGTGCGAGTGTCGACGTAGTGCGAGTAGCCGCGGTAGCCGAACCGGCCGATCGGGCAGAAGGTCCAGCGATCGAACGACGCGAAGCTGCCGCCGATGTGGCCGAAGACCCCGAAGCGGAAGCCGAAGTCGAAGCCGTAGTGCCGGCGGTAGTAGTGGTCGTAGTAGCCGCGCGGCACCCAGCCGGCGTAGCTCGGCCCCCAGTACCAGTACACGTGCCCCGGGGAGTAGACGCGGCCCGGATACCAGACCCAGCCGAAGGCCGCGTGGTAGTCCCAGGCTCCGTAGTGATAGACCACCGGGGACCAGGGATCGTAGGAGACCCAGTAGAGGCCGGCGGGCGTGTGCGCCCAGCGCCCGCGCCAGTACGGTCTCCACTCCCGCACGGTGACCGTCGGTCGCCAGGCCTGCCGGCTGTCGATCACGACCCACTCGCCCTGGTCGGCGAGCGACGCGGTGCTGTGGAGCGGCTCGTCCAGCCTCGGATCGGAGGCGCGGGCCACCACGACCTCCTGCCGGTCGGCGAAGCTCTCGATCGAGGTCGCGGCGCCCGCCGGCTCGATGCTCGTGCGCGGGCTCTCGTTGCCGCGAACCTCGAGCCGCTCACCGGGTCGCACCACCGAGGAGCCGTTCTGGTCGACGACCTCGGCGAATCCATCGCGAACCACCACCTCGGTCCAGCGCGCCTCGTCGGCGCTGACCAGATAGGTGCCGTTCGACTGCAGGTAGATCCTGGCGTTCGCGGTGTCGACGATGGCGGCCTCGTCGCCGTCGCGCCACACTCCCCGCGACGCCAGAAGAATCCGTCCTTCGTACAGACGGAGCTCGGTCGGACCCTCGTCGCCGTCCGGCGAGCCGGCCACGGCGGCGAAGCTGAGGTCGCTCACCTCGTCGACGCTCAGCTGGCTGCCGTCGGAGAGCAGCAGATCGACCCGCGCCGACTCCTCGACCAGCAGCCGGTCGCCCGTGATCACGGGGTAGTTGGTCTCGACCTCGGTGCGCTCGCCGGATTCGGCGTCGATCAGCTCGGCGCGACCGTCGACGGTCCGGAAGTAGCTGTAACCCTCGTAGCCCTGCCCGGCGAGCCCCGCCGCCGACAGCACCAGCATCAACGGCGCGGCGAGGAGGCCGCGACGAATGGTCTCGAGTCCAGATCTTGCGTGGGATGAGGTCATCGTCGTCCCCTTGGATTCCAGTGCCGACCGACTCGTCTCGGCGGTCTTGCTGCCTCCGGCCACGGTATCGGTCACCCCCTGGACGTAGCAAGGGGGGTGCCAGAGCGACGCGCCTCGTAGGAGCGGATTCTGCGGCCTGGGAGGAGTCTCGACGCGCCGAGAAGCGTCCTCGATCAAGGTCTCTGGCGTCCTCGTCGAGCTCCGGAAAGCCGCGGTCTCACGCAATTCCCCGCTATTGACCGTCCGATCGGCCCGCTGCTACGGTGGCTTCGATGTTGTGTCGCCTGGCTCGGTGGGAGCATGATCAAGAGCTGGTTCAAGCGAGACGGTCGAGAGCTGACGGTCGACGAGCTCATCGTCCTCGAGCGGTATGAGGAGGCCGAGTCCCGCCTGCGGTCGCTGCTCCGCCGCGGGACCGAAGATGCTCACACGCGAGCGAAGCTCGCGGAAGTGCTGAGCGCTCTCGGGCGCTCCTCGGAAGCGGTCGCCGAGTACTCCTACGTCGCCGATCTCTACCGCGACGACGGCTTCCACGACAAGGCCGCCGCGATGCTGCTGCGCGCCATCAAGCTCGACCCCAAGAGCGAGGAGCTGCGCCGGCAGCTCACCAGGATCGAGCGCGAGAAGTCCTCCGCCCGCAACCGCCAGCAGGCGCTCGAAGCGCTGCGCCAGGCCAGCGAAGCTCCAGACTCGGCCAAGATGCACTTCGTCGAGCTGCAGTATCTGTGGGCGCGGCTCTCGGATACGCCGTTCTTCTCGGAGCTGCCGGCGGAGCAGATTCCGTTCCTGCTGAAGAACCTCCGGTTCCTTCGCCTGACTCCCGACGAGATCGTCAAGGAGCGAGGTGACGAGTCGCCGGCGCTGATCATGGTCGCTGCCGGCGGCGTGGAGACGCGCGTCCTCCGCGGCGAGCGCAAGATCAGCGTCTCCAGTCACGGAGTCGGCGAAATCATCGGCGAGTCGTCGCTGTTCGAGCACAAGCCGTGGCCGGCCGACACCCTGACCATCGAGCCGGCGACCATCCTCGAGCTGACCCGTGAGCGGCTCGAGGGCGCGCTGGCCGGCAACCCGAACCCCCGGGCGTTGATCGTCGCGCTGCGCGCCCAGGAGAACGACCTCAAGATCCGGACGTGGATCAAGGAGCTCGGGGCCTGACGGCGATGGCCGCGCTTCGGATTCGTCTATTTCCCGATCCCGTCCTCCGCCAGCGCTGTCGGGAGGTCGACGTGTTCGACCTGGAGCTCGCGGCGCTGGCGCGCGACATGGTCGAGACGATGTACCACGCCCCCGGGATCGGTCTCGCCGCTCCCCAGGTCGGGGTCGAGCGGCGTCTCGCGGTGGTCGATCTGTCGGTCGGCGAAGACCCGGCGCAGCTCCTGACCCTGGTCAACCCCGAGGTGGTCGAGCACGAGGGGCTCGAGACCGAGTCCGAGGGGTGCCTCTCGATCCCCGAGTTTAACGAGAAGGTCGTGCGCCCGGAGCGGATCCGGGTCGTGGCGCAGTCGCTCGAGGGGGAGCGCTTCGAGCTCGAGGCCCGGGGTCTGCTCGCCCGCGCGATCCAGCACGAGATCGACCACCTCGACGGCGTGCTCTTCGTCGATCGCTTGCAGGGCCTGCGACGAGAGCGCGCCAAGCGCCACCTGCGGCGCCTGCTCCGCGATGCCGAGACGGAGGAGGAGGGAGCGGGCGAAGGCCGAGCCGCGCTCTCGCGCTCTCCCTGAGGACACCCGAATCGGGTACTCTCCCGACGCTGCGGGCTCGAAGGACCAGGCCACCGACGCCCCGCCCGTGAGCGCCGGCCGACCCCGGGAGCAGGCCGGAGCAGGCCGTCAGGGCCGCGGCTCGAGATCTGCACGACGGTGGGTCGTCGCGCGCCCGCGCGCTCTCAGAACGCGACCTCCATGAAGCTCCGGTTCTACAACACGCTCGGGCGCAGGCTCGAGGAGTTCGTGCCCATCGAGGCGGGCGAGGCCCGGCTCTACACCTGCGGTCCGACCGTCTACGACCACCCCCACATCGGCAACCTCCGCACCTTCCTGTTCGAGGACGTGCTCCGGCGGACGCTCCGGCTGTTCGGCTATCGAGCTGTGCAGGTGATGAACCTCACCGACGTCGACGACAAGATCATCGCGCGGGCGGCCGAGCGCGGCGTCGGGCTCGACGAGTTCACGGCGCCCTTCATCGAATCCTTCTTCGCGGACCTGGACCGCCTCGGCATCGAGTGCGCCGAGCACTACCCTCGCGCCACCCGCTTCGTCGAGCCCATGATCGCCATGATCGAGCGGCTGATCGAAAGCGGCCACGCGTACGTCAGCGACGGCAGCGTGTTCTTCCGAATCGCCTCCTTCGATCGTTACGGCCAGCTCTCGCGCATCGACCTGTCCCAGGTGCGCCGCGGCGAGCGTGTCGCCGACGACGAGTACGGCAAGGACGACGCGCGCGACTTCGTGCTGTGGAAGGAGGCCAAGGAGGGCGAGCCCTCCTGGAGCTCCCCGTGGGGCCCGGGGAGGCCGGGCTGGCACATCGAGTGCTCCGCGATGAGCCAGGCGCTGCTCGGCCCGAGCTTCGACATCCACTGCGGCGGCGTCGACAACATCTTCCCTCACCACGAGAACGAGATCGCGCAGAGCGAGAGCGCCAACGGCGAGCGCTTCGCGCGCTACTGGCTGCACGCCGAGCACCTGCTGGTCGACGGCGAGAAGATGGCCAAGTCGCTGGGCAACCAGTACACGCTCGGCGAGCTGCTGACGCAGGGGTGCGACCCGCGCGCGATCCGCTACCTGTTCGTGTCGGTCCACTACCGCCAGAAGCTCAACTTCTCGTTCGACTCGCTGGCCAACGCCCAGGCGGCGCTCAAGCGCCTCGACGAGATGCGCTTCCGGCTCGACGCCGCGCCGGTTTGCCTCGAGGGGTGCGAGCCCTGTCTGCAGCGGGCCTCGCGCGCGCTGCGCTCTGAGTTCACGGCGGCGTTGGGCGACGACCTCAACACTGCGGGCGCGCTCGGTGCTCTGTTCACCTTCGTGCGGGCCGCGAACCGCCGCGTCGACGCCGGCATCACAGACGACGAGAAGCGCGACGTCCACGCGGTGCTGGCCGAGGTCGACGACGTGCTCGGCGTGCTCGACGCCGAGCGATGGCGGTCCGAAGACGCCGCGGTGGACGGCGGGGAGCGCCTGACGGACGAGCAGGTCGAGGCGCTGCTCGCGGAGCGCCAGGAGGCGCGCGCCGGGCGCGACTTCGCGGCGGCGGACCGCCTGCGCGACCGGCTGGCGGGCTGCGGGATCGTGATCGAGGATACTCCGCAGGGCGCGCGCTGGAGACGGGGCTGAGGTGACCTGAGGTCAGGGTGAAGTGAGGGTGAAGTGAGGTCGGATCGCTGGTGGCGCGGTCGCTCGTCGACCACCGACTTCGGCCGCGCCGCCGAACGGCAGGTGGCGCGTTGGCTGGCCGACGAAGGACTGGTGGTGGTCGAGCGCAACCACCGCAACGCGGGTGGCGAGATCGACCTGGTGGCGCGCGACGGCGAGACTCTGGTGTTCGTCGAGGTCAAGGCCCGCAGCCGTCTGGACTACGGCGGGGCTCTCGGCGCCATCGACCGCGACAAACGCCGCCGCCTGGTGCGCGCGGCGAGGGTCTACGTCTCGAGCCGTGGCTGGAAGGGCCCCTGCCGCTTCGACGTCGTGGCGCTTCAGCGGATCGACGGCGAGTGGCGCTACCAGCGCTACCTGAGCGCTTTCGAGGCCGAGTAGGGAGGGGATGGGAGGATGGAGGCGACGGTGGGAATCGAACCCACGAATAAGGGTTTTGCAGACCCTCGCCTTACCACTTGGCTACGTCGCCCTGCGCCTTCCTCCGAGTCTATCCCAGCGGTTTCGCCGGTCCGCGCAGCATCTGCCGGCCCGATCTCGGGGCGGCTGCGCGCTCGGATGACGAGGGGGGACGTTGGAGCGGGAAACGGGATTCGAACCCGCGACCCCAACCTTGGCAAGGTTGTGCTCTACCACTGAGCTATTCCCGCCCGCAGGGAGCGAAGCGAAGGATAGTGACCGCGGTCGAGTGGTGTCAACCGCGCAAAGGCGCGTCGCGGCGCGCTCGAACGGCCGGTCGGGCCTGTAGCCGGTTTCGGCTGGTGCCGGAGGTGGGGGTCGAACCCACACGCCCGAAGGCCGGGGATTTTAAGTCCCCTGCGTCTTCCATTCCGCCACTCCGGCGACCGTGGGCCGCTTCGCCGATCATGACGCAGGGAGCTCCCTCCGACGAGTATCATCGCCGCTGATCTCCACCATGGACCTTCCGGACCCCAGGGCGCTGCCCCATAGCGAGGAGTCGGAGCGGGCGGTGCTCGCCGCCGCGCTGATCGACGCCGAGCGGTACCTGCCCGCCACCTCTGCGCGGCTGGTCACCGACGACTTCTACTTCGAGCGGCACCAGAAGGTGTACCAGGCGATGCTCGACCTGCAGGAGGCGGGGGGCGAGATCGACCTGCGCACCCTGCAGGCGCTCCTCGAGCAGCGCAAGGAGCTCGAGCTGGTCGGCGGCGTGACCTATCTCGCCACCCTCGACGTCGACCTGCCGAACCTCAGCCGCGTCGACTCCTACGTGGAGATCGTCAAGGAGCGCTCGCTGCGGCGGCGCCTCATCGACACCTGCGTGCAGACCTATCGCCACTGCCTCGACGGCGGGCTGCCGGCGCAGGAGGCGCTGGCGCAGGCCGAGCAGAAGATCATGGAGCTCGGCGAGGAGGCGGTCGCGCGCGGCTTCGTCCCGCTGCGCGAGGCGCTCAAGCTGACGCTGGCCGAGATCGACGAGCGGGCCGGCGGCGAGCTGACCGGCCTCGCCACCGGCTTCATCGACTTCGACCGCTACTGCCAGGGGCTCAACCGCGGCAACCTGCTGATCATCGCCGGGCGCCCGGGCATGGGGAAGACCAGCCTGGCGCTCAACATCGCCGCGCACGTGGCGATCCGCGGCGGCCACGGCGCCGGTGTCTTCTCGCTCGAGATGAGCGAGCGCGAGATCGCGAGCCGCATCCTGTGCTCGGAGTCCGACCTCGAGTTCTCGCGGGTCCGCCGCGGTGACCTGTCCGAACGCGAGTGGGGCCGGCTCTACGACACCGCGCAACGCATCAGCGACGCGCCGCTGTTCATCGACGACGGCGCCAATCCGTCGCTGCTCGAGGTCGGCTCGAAGGCGCGGAGGCTGCGCCAGGAGAAGAAGCTCGACCTGCTGATCGTCGACTACCTCCAGCTCATGCACTCGGGGGGGCGCTACGAGAACCGCAACCTCGAGATCGGCGCGATCACGCGCGGGCTCAAGCAGCTCGCCAAGGAGCTCGACATCCCGGTGATGGCGCTGTCCCAGCTCTCGCGCCAGCCGGAGCGGCGCGGCTCCGATCACCGCCCGCAGCTCGCCGATCTGCGCGAGTCCGGGTCGATCGAGCAGGACGCCGACCTGGTCGCGTTCGTCTACCGCGACGAGGTCTACCATCCCGACGACCCCGACAACCACGGCACCGCCGAGCTGATCATCGCCAAGAACCGGCACGGCGAGACCGGGCACGTCGATCTCGCCTTCCTCGGCGACACCACGACCTTCCGCAACCTCGAACGCCACCTGACGCCTCCGCCGGATCTCGACAGCCTGTGAGCGCAGCCGCGGGCGCGAGACTGCGGCCGGGGGAGCACGCCTGGGTGGTCGTCGATCTCGGCGCGGTCGTCGACAACTTCGAGCTGGTCCGGCGCCGGGCGCTGGTCGGCGTCTATGCGGTGGTCAAGGCCGACGCCTACGGGCATGGCGCCATCGAGGTCGCGCGAGCGCTGAGCGGGCGAGCGGGCCTGCGCGGCTTCGTCGTCGCGCGGGTCGACGAGGCGGAGGCGTTGCGGAGCGTCGGCGTCGGCGAAGAGATCCTCGTGCTCTCGCCCGGCATCGCGGCGGGCGGCGCTCCCGAGATCCTCGCTCGCCTCGCCGGTCTCCGGCTCACGCCGTATCTGTCGAGCCTGGCGGAGGTCGAAGCGGCGGCTGCAGGCGCGGGCTCGCTCGGCTCGTCGTTGCCAATCCACCTCGAGGTCGACACCGGAATGGCGCGGGCGGGCCTGTCAGTGGAGGAGCTCCACCGGGCGCTCGAGCTCCTGCACGGTCAGCGCCTTCTCCGGCTCGCCGGCCTGGCGACCCACCTCGCGGAATCGGAGGCTCTCGATCCCGGCTTCACCGAGGACCAGCTCGATCGCTTTCGAGGGATCGTGGACACGACCGAGCAGCGGCCGGCGTCGGCTCTCCACGTGGCGAACAGCGCGGCGGCGCTCGACCTCCCGGACAGCCGCTTCGACGCAGTGCGCGTCGGCGGCGCGCTCTACGGGCTCGACCTCGCTCGTGAACGCCGCGCGGCCGATTCGGCGCCGGGCGCCTTCGCGCTGCGCCCGGCGATGACCGTGCGGGCGCGGGTGCTCCAGGTGCGCAGCGTCCGGGCCGGGACTCCGGTCGGCTACGGGCGAAGGTGGCGCGCTCCGCGCGACACCCGCCTCGCCCTGACGCCGCTCGGCTATGCCGACGGCTACCCCTCGGCGCTGGCCGGCCGCGCGCGGGTCCTGGTCGGCGGCAGGCGATGCCCGGTGGTGGGGGCGGTGAGCATGGACCTGATCACGGTCGACGTCGGTGATCTCCCGTGCGGGCCCGGGGACGAGGTCGTCGCGCTCGGCTCCCAGAGCGGCGAACAGATCGACGCCGGCGCGCTGGCGCGGGTGGGGGGAGACGTCGCCTACGAGGTGACCTGCCGTTTTTCGCGCCGGCTGCGGCGGCTCTTCGCTACGCCTCTGGCGCCGGATTGCTCTCTGTAGCGCCTGAGCCCTTACAGAGCCGGGTTGGTGCCCGTGATGCGGCGGAAAGCCTCGACGTAGCGTTTGCGGGTCCCCTCGACAACCTCCTCGGGAAGGGGTGGCGGAGCCGACTCGTGGTCCCAGCCCTGCTCGTCGAGCCAGTTGCGGACGTACTGCTTGTCGAAGGACGCCGGCTCGGTCCCGGGCTTCCACTGCTTGGCGTCCCAATAGCGAGAGGAGTCGGGGGTGAGCACCTCGTCGATCAGGGTGAGCTCACCGTCGATCAGCCCGAACTCGAACTTGGTGTCGGCCAGGATCAAGCCGCGCTCGGCGGCGAGGGTCGAGCCCATCCGGTAGAGCTCGAGAGTCAGGGAGCGCAGCCGCCCCGCCATCTCCTCGCCGACGCCCTCGACCAGCGTGTCGAAGTCGATGTTCTCGTCGTGGCCGTCCTGAGCCTTGGTCGCCGGCGTGAAGATCGGGTCCAAAAGCGCGCTGGCCCGCGCGAGACCGGACGGCAGGATGTGGCCGCAGGCTGTCCCCCGCTGCCGGTACTCCTTGAACGCGCTCCCCGCGAGGTAACCGCGGGCGACGCACTCGAAGGGGATGACCTCGGCCTTGCGCACGACGACCGCGCGGCCGGCGAGCTCGGCGGCGCGAGACTGTACGGCGTCGGGAAAGTCCTCGACCTGGGTGGCCAGGAGGTGGTTGGGCACCAGCTCGGCGGTGCGCTCGAACCAGAAGTTGGTGAGCTGGTTGAGGACCTTGCCCTTCCCCGGGATCCCGGGCTCGAGCACGTGATCGTACGCCGACAACCGGTCGCAGGCGACCAGCAGCAGCGAGTCGCCGAGATCGAAGATGTCGCGAACCTTGCCGCGCTTCGGGGCGGCGAGGCCCGGGATGTCGAGCGACCACAGGACCCGGTCGTTGGGAGTGGTCTCGGCTTTGGACACCTGTGAGCTCCTTCGCTCGAGTGGGAGCACTCGGTTGGCGATCCGAGGCGCGGACCGCCGGGGCGGAGCGCGAACCGTCTCGCGGCGAAGGTTACCAGCCGGCGGCGTCCGCCCCGGGCCTTCAACGGGCTGGTAGGCTCCCAGCGCTCCGATGCAAACGATCAAGTTGCCGACCGACGTCCGAATCTCGAGCCGCGGCATTCCGGCGGGCGATCATTGGGTCCTCGGCCTTCCCGCGGGCGCCGACCCCAGCGACGAGCGGCTTCCGGCGCCGGTCTCGGGCTTCCTGGCCGGGGCCGCCCGGCGCCATCGCAGCAAGGCGCCAGGCTGGACCGCGGAGGGCAGCGCCCAGATCGGCAGGCGCCATGCGCGAGTGTCGGTGCTCGGGCTCGAGGCACCGGACCGCCTCGAGCCGCGCGCGATCCGCAAATGGCTCGACGGCGCGCTTTCGGCAGCGATTCAGGAGGGGGCGGAACGTGTCGTCGTCCGGCTTCCGAGCGCGGTGGAATGCCTGCGATCGGAGCCCGACGCCGTGCGCGTCGTCGCGTCGGCGGCGCTGAGCGGCTACCGCTTCGATCGCTATCGCAAGCAGGCCGAGAAGCGCGAGCGCGAGCGCACGCTCTGGCTGATCCCCCCGGGCGGCAGCGAGGAGCAGTATCGAGCCGCCCGACGCCCCGGGCTGGCGATCGCGCGCGGCCTTCGGCTCGCCCGCGACCTGGGCAACACGCCGCCCAACGTCGCGACGCCGGCCTGGCTGGCGGAGCAGGCGAGAGACCTGGCGAGCGAGTGCGGAGGGAAAGCCCGGGTGCTCGGCCCCACCGAGCTGGCGCGCCGAGGGATGGGAGGAATCCTGGCGGTCGGGCAGGGTTCCGCGAACGGCCCGCGAATGGTCCGGCTCGACCTGGGTGTTCGGGGGCCGAAGATCGCTCTGGTCGGCAAGGGGGTGACCTTCGACAGCGGCGGTCTGTCGATCAAGCCGGCGGCGTCGATGGAGGAGATGAAGTACGACAAGTGCGGCGCGTGCACGGTCCTGGGCGCCTACCTGGCGGCCGCCGATCTCGACCTGCCGGTGCGGCTCTCTTGCTTCCTGCCGCTCGCCGAGAACCTGCCGGCGGCCTCGTCCTACCGTCCGAGCGACATCGTCCGCTGCGCCAACGGCAAGACAGTCGAGATCATCAACACCGACGCCGAGGGCCGGATGATCCTGGCCGACGCCATTCACCTCGCCGCGCGCTGGAAGCCTGATCACCTAGTCGAGCTTTCGACCCTCACGGGCGCCTGCGTGGTCGCTCTCGGCGAACGCGCGGCCGCTCTCTTCTCCCCCGACGACGAGCTCGCCGACGCGCTCCTCGTGGTCGCCGGGGAAGCCGGAGAGAGGCTCTGGCGAATGCCGCTGTGGCCGGAATTCAAGGAACAGATGAAGGGCGAGCACGCGGACCTCAAGAACTCGGGCGGCCGTTGGGGGGGCGCGAACCTCGCCGCCGCCTTCCTCGGCGAGTTCGTGGGCGATCTTGCCTCCTGGGCGCATCTCGACATCGCGGGCCCGGCGTACACAACGAAGCCGGCGCCGGGCAGGACCGTCGGGGCGACCGGGTATGGCGTGACGACCCTGGTGCAGTGGATGCGATCCCTCGGCACGCGGTCGTCGACGAGGTGACTCCAGCGGTGAAGCCGAGCGCCCGAGAGACGCCCGGGAGCGCTCCGGGGCCGCCGCCGCTCTTGTGGGTCCGGCGGCTCGGCGTCGAGTTCCCCGGAGAGCGCGGGCCGGTGCGCCCCGTGATCGGAGTCGACCTCGAGGTGCGCGAGGGGGAGATGGTCGGTCTGGTGGGGGAGTCGGGCTCGGGCAAGACCCTCACTGCGCTCGCCCTGCTCGACCTCGTGCCGGCGCCCGGCCGCTGGAGAGGCGACGTCGTCTTCGCCGGCCGATGCCTGAGAGGAGCCTCGGCCGCCGAACGCCGGGCGCTTCGGGGCCGCGGAATCGGCATGGTGTTCCAGGAGGCCACGGCCGCGCTCGACCCGGTGAGGACCATCGGCTCCCAGCTCCGGGAGACCGTGAGGGTGCACCGAGGCGGGGGCGGGAGAGCGGCGCTCGAGGAGAGCGAGCGGCTGCTGGAGCGGGTCGCGATCCCCGATCCCGGCGCCTGCCTGCGCGCGTTTCCGCATCAGCTCTCGGGGGGCCAGCGCCAGCGAGCCATGATCGCCCTCGCGCTCGCCTGCGGGCCTCGCCTGCTGCTCGCCGACGAGCCGACCACGGCTCTCGACGTGACGCTGCAGGGCGAGATCCTGTCGCTCCTCAAGCGGCTCCGCGCCGAGCTCGGTATCGCCGTGCTCCTGATCACCCACGACCTGGCGGTCGTCGCCGAGACCTGCGACCGGCTCCTGGTGATGTATGCGGGCGCGATCGTGGAGGAGGGCGCGGTCGACCGGATCTTCCGCTCTCCCGCCCACCCCTACACCCGCGGCCTCGTCGACTGCCTGCCTCGCCTGGTCGCCGGCGACGTCCACGACGGGCGGGGCAGGAGTGGACGAGATCTTCCGTTCATCCCGGGGAGGATCCCGGCGCCCGGAGAGCGGCCCACCGGCTGCTCCTTTCACCCTCGTTGCGCCTGGGCGCAGGAGAACTGTCGAGTCGAGGCTCCGGAGCTCGCCGAGATCGGAGGCCGGCGAGTGAGCTGCTGGCGGGCGGCGGAGCTGATCGGCCTCACGAGGATCACGCGATGACTCCGGAGGGCGAGCAGACGCCCTCGGGAGAGGCCCTCCTGCGCGCGCGGGACCTGAGCAAGACCTTCCGGAGGCGCTCGCGGGTGGGTCGCGGCTCCGGGGCGACAGTGCGGGCGGTCGCCGGCGTGGACCTCGACATCGACGCGGGGGAATGCTTGGCGCTGGTGGGGGAGTCCGGCTGCGGCAAGACGACGCTGGCACGGATGCTGCTCCGGCTCGTCGAGCCGAGCACCGGCAGGATCTGGTTCGGTGGCCGCGAGCTCACGGGTCTCTCGGCTTCCGAGCTGCGTCCGCTGCGTCGGGAGCTGCAGATGGTGTTCCAGGATCCGGCCGGGTCGCTCGATCCCCGCATGCGCGTGCGCGCCGCGCTGGAGGAGCCGCTGGTCATCCACCGGCTGGGCTCGGGCGCCGAGCTGCGCCGGCGCAGCAACGAGCTCCTGGAGATGGTCGGGCTGCCGCCGGAGGCCGGCGCCCGCTATCCCAGCCAGCTCTCGGGGGGCCAACGACAGCGGGTGGCGATCGCGCGAGCCCTGGCCACCGGACCCCGTCTGCTGGTCGCCGACGAGCCGGTGAGCTCGCTCGACGTCTCGGTCCGCGCGCAGATCGTGAACCTGGTCGCGCGGCTGCGGCGTGAGCTCGACCTCACCCTGATGTTCATCGGCCACGATCTCGCCGTGGTCGAGCGGATCGCCGACCGGGTGGCCGTGATGTTCGCCGGCAGGCTGGTCGAGGTCGCGCCGGTCGCCTCGTTGTTCGCGAGCCCCCAGCACCCCTACTCGGTCGAGTTGCTGGCCGCCGTTCCTCGTTTCGACGGCGCCAGGCCGAGACCCCGAGTCGGGGCAGCGGCGGGTGCGGCGACCGCGGAGGCCAGCCCGGACCCCGTGCTCGGCGGGTGCGTCTTCCGTGCCCGCTGTCCGATCGCGGTCGAGCGGTGCGTGGTGGAGGCGCCTGCGCTGGAGGAGCGGGCCGACGGACGGCTGGTCGCCTGTCATCTCATCGGCGAGACGGATCCTGCCGGACGCGCGCGCGACGCGGGCTCAGGGTAGTGCGGGCTCGCGAGATAACCTTTGGCCGAACGATGCGTAGCTCGCTTTCGACGACTCTTCGTTGGAAGATCCAGGGAGCCCGTGCGTAACCGCGTTGGTGCCTCCCGCCTCGGAATCCACTGGTAACGCGAAACAACGAGCTCGCGAGATCGTCTTGCGAGAAGTGCGAGCTCGCCATCCTGACGATCGCTGACCAGGTCCCTGCGCAGGACCATCGATCGACCGAGCCCATTTCCGGCCCTGCGGGCCGTCTCCTCTCGAGGGAACCTCGACCATGACCTCCAAGCGCTTTGCCGCCGTCCTCGCTCTCGCCCTCCTGGCCCTTCCTCCCCGCGTCGTCGACGGTCAGGAGACTCGATTCCGCTCTTCCTGGAAGGCGAGCGACCCGGCGGCGGAGCTGACCGTTCGAGACTCCACGATCGCGCTCTCGCTCGACGACGCGGTGGCGATCGCCCTGAGCCAGAACCTCGGGCTGAGGATCGAGCGGTTTCAGCGGGCGCGCGCCCTCTTCCAGATCCAACAGGAGCTCGGCATCTACGACCTGGCGCTTTCGGCCGACGCATTCTCCTCATCGGAGACGACTCCCGCGGTGTCGAGTCTCGAGGGCGCGCAACAGCAGATGCGCGAGAACCAGGGCCTCAACGTCGGCTTCGATCAGCTCGTGCCGATCGGCGGCGTCGCCTCGATCAACTGGACCAACGGGCGCGCCGAGACCAATTCGCTGTTCGCCGACATCAACCCGAGCTTCAACGTCGGCTTCGACGTCCTGTACAGCCAGCCCCTGCTCCAGAGCTTCGGGCGACTCGTGACCAACCGCAACCTGCGGGTCGCCGAGATCAACTCCGAGGTCAGCGTCGAGGACCTCGAGATCGCGATCGCCGAGACCATCCAGCAGGTCGAGAACGCCTACTGGAGCCTGGTGGAGGCGCGGCAGCAGCTGGCGGTCGACGAGGAGAGCACGGCGCTCGCGAACCAGCTCCACGAGATGAACCGGATCCAGGTCGACGTCGGCACCAAGGCTCCGCTCGAGCTGATCCAGAGCGAGGTCGGCATCGCCACCCGCCAGGAGCAGATCATCCGCTCGCAGGCGGCGGTGGAGGACTCCGCCGACGAGTTGCGCAGGCTGCTCAACCTCGAGGGCGAGCAGCTCTGGACGGCCAGCATCGAGCCGGTGACCGACCCCGAGACATCGCGGTTGGAGATCGATCTCGAGCAGTCGCTGCGCACCGCCATCGACGAGCGTCCGGAAGTTGCCTCCCAGCGGCTCTTCCTGGAGACCCTCGAGCTCGACGAGCGCGTCTTCAGGAAGCAGAAGCTGCCGGTGCTCGACCTGCAGCTCCGCTACGGCTACAACGGCGTCGGCGGTGACCGCCGGATCCGGGAGGATCCGGACGACATCTTCAATCCGGATCCCGAGTTCACCATCGTACCGGGTGGCATCGACGACGCCTTCCAGCAGATCGTCGACCGCGAGAGCGACGGCTGGCAGGTGGCGCTCAACCTCCGCTACCCGATCCAGAACCGGACGGCCCGCGCACGCGCGACCGGAGCATCGCTGGCACTGGAGCAGGGAAGGACGCAGCTCGAGGACCTGCTGCTGTCGGTGCGCACCGAGGTGCGCACCGCGGCGCGCGGTGTCCAGACCGCGGCCCAGCAGATCGACTCCGCCGGCAAGTCGCGCGAGCTCGCGGAGCGCAACCTCGACGCCGAGCAGAAGCGCTACGAGAACGGACTGTCGACGAGCTTCCAGGTGCTCGAGATCCAGGAGGACCTGTCACTGGCTCGCAGCCGCGAGGTCTCGGCGGTCACCGCCTACCGGCGGGCGCTGGTCGCTTACTATCGCGCGATCGGCCTGCTGCTCGAGGAGAACGGGGTGGTGATCGAGGACGAGCAGGACTTCCTGGAGCTGCAGCCCTAGGAGCCGGCGATCGCAGCCCTAGGAGCCGGCGATCGAAGATCGCGCGCGGCTCGGGTCGCACAGCGACGGTATGCCGTCGCTGGGCCGCAGACGGGAGTGGTGCGGTCCGCGGTCGGTGAGCCGCCAAGAGAGCCAACTGGTGCCGGAGGTGGGATTTGAACCCACACGCCCTTGCGGGCGGCGGATTTTGAGTCCGCTGCGTCTGCCGTTCCGCCACTCCGGCGCATCGCGCGATGGTACTTCATCGCTTCGAGCTGGCAAGACCGCCCGTCGTCAAATCCCGAAGGTGTGTACCATATTGTGGATTCTAAATGGTAACCGTTACAGATCGCTTTGTGGAATCTTGACAAAAACTCAAGAATCCGTATCCTTAGGTGCGTGCGCTGCCCAGCATCCGCGGCTTGCAGCCGCCGCCGAGGTGAGGATGCCCGCCGAGGAAGCGCAGTCCGCTCCCAGCCAGAGAGCGTGCGGCCGTTCGATTCTGCGGGTCGATCACGGTCGCCGCGCTTCGCTTCCCAGAACACCGAACGTCAGGGCGCCCGCGGCCCGATAGGAGTCCTGCCTTTGTTCGAGATCGGACAAAAGGTCGTCTACCCGAACCACGGGGTGAGCATCGTCGAGAGCATCGCGAACGACGCCATCGATGGCGTCGAGCAGATCTACTACCACTTACGGGTGCTGTCGAACGACTCCAAGGTGATGGTGCCGGAAGAGAACCTAGACCTCGTCGGCCTGCGTCCGCTGTGCCGCACGAAGGACATCAAGGAGCTCTTCGGCCTGCTCGAAGACGGCAACATCGACACCTACAAGGACTGGAAGGGTCGATACAAGCAGAACCTCGACAAGATGAAGACCGGACAGCTGACCGACGTCGCCGAGGTCCTCAAGAACCTGCGCCTCGTCAGCCAGAAGAAGAGCCTCTCCTTCCGTGAGAAGAAGATGTACGAGCGGGCGAAGTACTTCATCGTGAGTGAGGTCGCCCACGTGCGCAAGATCGAGCTGGAGGACGCCGAGAAGCTGGTCGAAAAGGCGCTCGAGGCCAGCCTCGCAAAGCGCCAGAAGAGCCAGGCCGAGAAGAAGGTCCAGGCGGTCGGCTGACGCCGCGCCGCTCCCATGAGGGCGCTCGGCGGCCGCTCGGTCGTCGGCGCCCGCTGCGCTCCTTCGGCCCTCGATCGGCCACGCGATGACACGACTCCTCGCGCTGATCCTCCTCGCCCTGCTGATCGGCCTGGCTGCACGGCGGCTGCTGTTGAGAGCTCGCCGATCGCCGATGGGGCAGCTGCTGGAGGCGATGTGGCGCTCCGGCGCGACCGTGCGTGGTGACGCGGGCGCCGTGCCCCGGCAGGCCGGCGGGTCGACGACCCCACTCGTGCCCTGTGGCGGCTGCGGTGTCCACGTGCCGGCGGATCGCACCGTCCGGCGAGATGGCCGCCCGCTCTGCGCGCGATGCGCGGGCGACTCGAGGGGGTGATGGGCCGCCCGGCCGGGGATCACGCGGCGGGAACATGGATCGACGTCGCGGTGCCGGTGCCTCTGCACCGGACGCTCACGTACTCGCTTCCCCCGGCCTGGGAACGGATGGTCGCGCCGGGGGTGAGGGTGCGAGCGCCGGTCGGCAAGAGGTCGCTGACCGGGGTCGTTCTCAGGGTCCACCACGAGGCCCCGATCGGATTCGAAGTGCGAGACGTCGAGCGGGTCATCGACCTCGGTCCGGTGCTCGACGAGCCCCTGCTCGAGCTGGCCCGCTTCGCGGCCGACTACTACGTCGCTCCGATCGGCGAGACGCTCAGAGCGTTCCTGCCGGCGGACCTCGCTCCCTGGGGGAGCCGGCGTGTCCGTCTCACCGACGCCGGCGCGCTCGGTGTGCCGCGGAGCGAGACGGAACGACGAATCCGCGAGCACCTGCTCGAGCACGGCGCGGTGGCGCTCGCCGAGATGCAGAGAGACCTCGGAGGCGACGATCTGCTGGGTGAGGTCGTCGAGCTGGAGCGTCAGCACCGGCTCGTGCTCGAGACCCTGGAACGCTCCGGCGGGCGTTATCGCAGCGCAGTCGAGCTTTCTGCCGGCTCGGTGGAGGACCTGCTGGAGCGGTGTGGCCGCTCGCCCAAGGCCCGCTCGGTCGTCGATCTGCTGGCGGCGCTCGGTCGCCCGGCGACCACGCGCGAGGTGGCGTCGAGGGTGGGCTGCTCGCCGGCCGTGATCCGCAGGCTGGCGCGCATCGGGGTGCTCCGTCAGTTCACCCAGATCGAAAGGCTGGCCCTCGATCGCCATCGGCTGGAGGACCGCCGTGCAGCTCCTCCGATCGAGCTCCGTGCGGATCAGCGGCAGGCGATCGGCGCCCTCGAGCAGGCGCTGGCGGCGCACCGGTTCGGCGCCTACTTCCTCGGCGGCATCACGGGCTCCGGCAAGACCGAGGTCTATTTGCGGGCGCTCGCCGCCTGTCTGGAGTCGAACCGGGCCGGTCTCGTGCTGGTTCCCGAGATCGGGCTGGTGCCGTCGCTGGCTCGCGCGCTCGAGGAGCGCTTCGGCGACCGGCTGGCGATCCTGCATTCGAACCTGGGGCGGGCGGAGCGGCTCCAGGAGTGGGAGCGGATCCACACCGGCGAAGCTCGCGTGGTGGTCGGTCCGCGCTCGGCGGTGTTCGCCCCGGTGATCGACCTCGGGCTGGTGATCGTCGACGAGGAGCACGACGCCGCCTACAAGCAGGAGACGGTGCCGCGGTACCACGGCCGCGATCTCGCCCTGATGCGGGCGCGCGAAGCCGAGGCGGTCGCCGTACTGGTGTCGGCGACACCCAGCCTCGAGACGCGGCTCAACCTCGAGCGGGGCCGCTTTCGAGAGCTCCGTCTGACCGAGCGCGCCGGCGGCGGAGCGCTCCCCGAAGGCATCCTCGTCGACCTGCGCAGGGAGCGTTTCGACCACCGGCCGGGGGCGGTGCACTTCTCCGACACCCTGCGAGCCGAGATCGACCGCGCCCTGGGCGGCGGCGAGCAGGTGGTGCTGCTGCGCAATCGGCGGGGATTCTCGCCGGTGCTGCTGTGCCGTGCCTGCGGCGAGGACATGCGCTGCGAGGACTGTGGACTGGCCCGCACCTACCATCGTCGCGCTCGGCGCCTCGTCTGCCACTACTGCGGCTCGACGTTGCCGGCGCCGGAGCGCTGCCCGTCCTGTGGCGAGGAGGCCCTGGAGGCGATCGGCGCCGGCACCGAGCGGGTGGAAGATCGTTTCAAGGAGCTCTATCCCGGAATCGCGGTCGACGTGCTCGATCGCGACGCGGTGCAGCGCACCGGAAGCGCGGCCGCGATCCTCGAACGCTTCGAGAGCGGCCGGGTCCGGGTGCTGATCGGTACCCAGATGGTCAGCAAGGGGCACCATTTCCCCGACGTGACGCTGACCGGCGTGCTCTCCGCGGACACCTATCTCGGCTTCCCCGATTTTCGCGCGGTGGAGAGGACGTACTCGCTGCTCACGCAGATCGCGGGGCGCGCCGGGCGGGGGAGCCGGCCGGGCCGGTTCGTCGTCCAGACGCACTACCCCGACCACTACGCGATCCGGGCGGCTCTCGACCACGACGACCAAGCCTTCGCGCGCGAGGAGCTCCGGTTCCGCCGGACCTTCCACTATCCCCCTTACACGCGTCTGGTCCAGCTCCTGCTGCGCGACCGCAACCGCGCCCGAGGCGAGGAGCGGATCGCCGAGATCGCGAGCCAGCTCCAGGGGCATCCGCAGGCACCGTCGGTGCGGATCGCCGGTCCCTCTCCCGCGCCCCTCGAGCGGCTGCGCGGGCAGTATCGCTTCCAGCTTCTCCTGCGGGGTCCGAGCGGAGCGCAGCTCCGGGCGATGGTCCGCGACTGCGGACTCCACGAGAGCCGCGACGACCTGGTGATCGACGTCGACGCGCAGGACCTCTTGTAGATCGCTCTCGTCGATCGCGCCAGCCGTACTGACGGAGAGGTCCGTGACGCGATTCGATGGCGATTCCCGGCGACGCGCCGAAGGCGCCTGGCTCGGTCCGACTCGCAGGCTCGGCCCGCGGACATCACGAGCCGGGATGGATGGGCCGTCCAGTTCCTCCGATCCCGGCGTTTGACGCTGGCGGCGGCGGATTGCTAGTTTGCGCGCGTGGTGGGAGAGGATGCCAGCTTCGAAGCTCCGCTGGTCGAGCTGCGCGAGAAGATCCAAGAGCTGGAGGGCTACCCTCCCGGTCGCGGTCACGAGCGTGAGCTCGACCGTCTTCGCAAGACGCTCGACAAGCAGACCCGGGAGGCGTTCAAGGCGCTGACTCCGTGGCAGACCGTGCTGGTCGCTCGCCACTCCGACCGCCCCTACACCCTCGACTACGTCGAGCGCCTGATGACCGACTGGGTCGAGATCCACGGCGACCGCGCCTATCGCGACGATCCGTCGATCGTCGCCGGGCTGGCGCGCTTCGAGAAGCAGCCGGTCGCGGTCGTCGGCCATCAGAAGGGACGGGGGACGAAGGAACGCATCCTCCGGAACTTCGGCCAGCCCCGGCCGGAGGGATATCGCAAGGCGCTGCGCCTGATGAAGCTCGCCGAGCGGTTCGGGCTGCCCGTGATCAGCTTCGTGGACACGCCGGGCGCCTACCCCGGAATCGGCGCCGAGGAGCGCGGCCAAGCCGAGGCGATCGCCCGCAACCTGATCGAGATGTGCTCGCTGCGGGTGCCGATCGTGGTGGTGGTCACCGGCGAGGGAGGCAGCGGGGGCGCTCTGGCGCTGGGCGTCGGCAACGATGTCGCGATCCTCGAGCACTCCATCTACTCGGTCATCTCGCCGGAGGGCTGCGCCGCGATCCTGTGGAAGGACCAGCAGCGCCGCGCCGAGGCTGCCGCCGCCATGCAGGTGACCTCGCGGTCGCTGCACAAGCTGGGCATCGTCGACGAGATCGTCGAGGAGCCGCTGGGTGGCGCCCACGCCGACCCGGACGAGATGGCGCGTCGGATCGGCCGCTTTCTGAGCCGAGCCCTGGCCGAGCTGTCCGCCCTCCCCGCCGACGAGCTGGTCGCGCAGCGGCGCCGGCGCTTCCGGCGCCTCGGAGTGGTGAGCGAGAGCTCTCCCGGTCCAAGGTGAGCGAGGCCGCGACGGAGGAAGCCGCGCAGCGACGGCTCCCGGATCCGCCCTCCCTCTGGGAGCCGGCGCCGGCGTGCCCAGCGACGGCGGCCCTGGAGGCGGCCGGCTACTCCTCGATCCTGGCCCCGCTGCTGGCTCGCCGGGGGGCGGTCGACCAACGATCGGCGGAGCGGTTCCTCGCGCCCGGACCCGAGCAGCTCCACGATCCCTTCGACCTCGCCGGGATGGAGCAGGCGGTCGTGCGCCTCGAGCGCGCTCGTGCGCGCGGGGAGCGGGTCGCGATCGTCGGCGACTACGACGTCGACGGCGTGACCGGAGCAGCGCTCCTGGCCGCCGTGCTCGCCGCCTGTGGGATCGAGCGGGAGGTGCTCCTGCCGCACCGGATGATCGACGGCTACGGCTTCCAGCCGGTGCACGTGGACCGCGCCCTCGAGCTCGGCTGCCGACTGGTGGTCACCGTCGACTGCGGCACGTCGTCGGCAGCCGCGATCGAGCGGGCGGTCGAGGCCGGCATCGACGTCGTCGTCACCGACCATCATCTGCCGCCTGCGGGTTTTCCGCAGGCCGCGATCCAGGTCAACCCCCGCCAGCCGGGCTGCCGCTATCCCTTCCGCGAGCTCTCCGGAGTCGGTCTCGCCTTCAAGCTCGCGACCGCGCTGCTCACGCGCGTCGGTCGCCCGGTCCCGATCGGCAGCCTGCTGCGCATCGCGTGCCTCGGCACCATCGCCGATCTCGTCTCGCTGGAGGGCGAGAACCGTGTGATCGCCACCCTCGGCCTCCGCTCGCTCGCCGACACTCGCTCGGTGGGGCTGCGCGCGCTGATGAGGATCGCGGGCGTCAAGCCGCCGCTCACCGCCGCGGACGTCGGCTTCAGGCTGGGCCCCCGGATCAACGCCGCCGGTCGCCTCGACACCGCCGAGCTCGCGCTCGAGCTGCTGCTGACCCGCGACGAGGCGCGCGCGGAGGAGCTCGCCGCGCTGCTCGACGCCACCAACCGGGACCGCCAAGCCGAGGAGCGGCGCGTGGTCGAGGAGGCGGTCGCGTTGTTCTCCGAGGTCGCACCCCTCCCCGGCGTCCTGGTGGCCTGGAGCCCCGGGTGGCATCGTGGTGTCGTGGGCATCGCTGCCGGGCGCTTGGCTCAGCGCTTCCACCGTCCGACCCTGCTGCTGAGCGTCGACGGCGAGCTCGCCACCGGCTCCGGGCGGAGCATCCCGGGAGTCCATCTCCACGGGTTCCTCGACGGCTGGCGCGACCGGCTGGTGAAGTTCGGCGGACATGCGGCCGCGATCGGTCTCACCGCGAGAACCGCCGACCTCGAGCTCCTGCGCGAGACCTGGTGCGCGGCCGCCGACTGGCCCGAGCACCTGCTGACCCGACGCTACGAATACGAGATCGACGTCCCCACGGCCTCCCGTCTCGACGTGTCGCTGTTCGCCGAGGTCGCGCGGCTCGAGCCATTCGGACCCGGCAACCCGGCGCCCCTGGTGCGGGTCGGTCCGCTCGACCTGCTCGCCCCACCCCGGATCTTCGGCAACGGACACCTCTCGGCGATCACCGTCGGCGCCGACGGCGGGAGGGTGCGGATCGTCGGCTGGGGGTGGGAGGCCAGGGCGCACGAGCTCGAGGGCCGGTTCGAAGCCCTGGGCCTGCTCGATTGGGACGATTGGGTGGGCGCCCCGGCGCTCCGCCTGGTCGACGTGCGGCGAGCGGTCGGTGAAGGCGCTTCGACACCCGCCTCCTAGAATCAGCCGATGAGTCGATCCGGCACGGGCGCAGTGCGCGCGATCCGCATCCTGCTGCTGGTGCTGCTCGTGGGCGGCGTCGCGGCGGTGACGGCGCTTTACGTCCTGGGGAGGGTCGGTCGCCAGGCCCCCCTCCGTCTGGGCGAGAACGATGAGCCCGAACGGGGCGAGGAGGGCGCCGACGGCTACGCGGTCGAGGGCGGGTCGATCCGCTACACGGCGACTCAGGGCGATCGCGTCCTCTTCGAGATCCAGGGCTCCACCTACCGGGCAGGGCGCGACGGTGCGGTGCTGCTCGAGAACGTCGCGATCGAGATGGCTCGGGACGAGGGGGGCTATCGTCTCGAGGGCGCCGCCGCCAGCTACGACCCGACCACCCACGAAGCCCGCCTCGAGGGGGACGCGTTGGTGCGGGGACCGAACCAACTGGTGCTGCGCACCGACTGGCTGGAGCTGCGCGATGGCGGTCGCGTCGTGGTCGCGTCGAAGGGGAGCGAGTTCGAGCTGGGCGAGCGCTTCGTCGGCAGCGCACGCCACCTCCGGCTCGACCTCGAGCAGGACCAGATCCTGCTGAGCGGCGGCGTCCGGCTGATGACCCGCGAGGGCGCGCCGACTCCGCTCAGGCTGCGCGCGCGAGCCATCTCCTACGACCGTCGCGCGAGGAAGGTGCGGGCGCGCGGTGATGTGCGTCTGGCTCGGCCCGACGCCAGGCTCGAGTCGCGACGCCTTGCGATCGACCTCGACGCCGACACCGACGATCCCCGCGTGGTGCGCGCCTTCGGCAACGTCGTCGGCTGGTGGCAGATGGCGCCGCCGCCGGGGACGAGCGAAGCGCCGCAAGTGACCGCCGCGCGCGCGGCCGAGGTCGAGGACGCGACCGACGGTGACGAGGAGCTGCTGAGCGTCGAGGAGAGCGCGCCGGAGCTTCGACGCTACGATCTGCGCGGGATGAAGCTCGTGCTCCTGCTCGGTGGAGAGACGCAGCAGCCCGAGCGCGTCGATCTCGAGGGCTTTCGCCGCGTGCCGGCGGTGCTCGAAGCGATCGACGCCCGGGGCGCGCGCCGCAGCCTGACCGGCGTCGACGTCGCCGCCGGCTTCGATGACGGGCTGGTCAGCTGGGCGAGATCGCGCGGGGGGATCCGACTCCTCGAGGTCGACCCGGCCGGCAGGGAGCTGCGAAAGGCCTCGGCCCAGCGCGCCGAGGCTCTGTTCGACGACGTGGGAACCCTGGTGAGGATCGAGCTCGATGAGGAGGTCCTGCTCGAGGAGGAGGGCGTGCAGGCGCGAGCCGATCACGCGACGATCGACGATCGCGCGGGGCGCACCGATCTGCGCTCCGAGACCTGGGTCGAGGTGGTGAGCGAGCAGGGCGCGATGCAGGCCCCGACCGTGACCTACACCCACGAGACCGGGCTGATGACCGCGGAGGGGGGCGTCAGTGCCACGATGGCGGCGGGGGAGGGGACCGCGGTGGGGCCGCTCGGACAGGCGGGATCCGACGAGCCGGTCCGCGTGGAGGCGGCGGAGGCCCTGCTGCGGCAGGAGGACGGCGACTTCGTCTTCACCGGCGACGCTCGGGCCTGGCAGGAGCAGTCGCGGATCACGGCGCGACAGATCCGCGGCAACCAGAGAACGGAGACGCTGACCGCTTCGGGCTCGGTCGCCACCCACTGGCAATCGGCCACGGCCGGCACCGTCGCCGAGACGCCGGCGGACCAGCCGGTCGACATCGCGGCCGATCACTTCAGCTACGGCGGCGGTGACGATGGCGTCCTCGTCTACGAGGGCGGCGTCGTGGTCCGTCAAGCCGGACGGAGGCTGCTCTGCAAGCACCTCACCGTCACGCTCGAGGCGGATCGCGAGGTGGAGCGCATGGACTGCCGCGAGGACGCGGTCCTCGAGGACCCTGCCTTCGGGCGCAAGGTGTCGGGGGAGAGGGCGCTCTACTTCCCGCAGCTCGGCGAGGTCGTGGTGACGCCCCCGCTCACCCTCGAGGAACCGAATCGCACGATCGAGAGCCCACAGCGCCTCTGGTACCGGCTCGAGGACGGCCGGTTCGAGCTGGGCCCACAGGCGCCCGATCCGGAGGACCCCGGATGACCGAGGTGCCGGCGAGGCCCTGTCTCGTCACCGAAGGTCTCAAGAAGGTCTATCGGGGGCGCACCGTCGTCAAGGGGGTCTCGATCGAGGTCTCGCCGGGCGAGGTCGTCGGTCTGCTCGGGCCCAACGGCGCCGGCAAGACGACGACCTTCTACATGGTGGTCGGCCTGACGCCGCCCGACGCCGGCACGGTCCGCCTGGGGGACGAGGACATCACCGACCTGCCGATGTACCTGCGCGCCAAGCGCGGGATCAGCTACCTCCCGCAGGAGCCCTCGGTCTTCCGTCGGCTCAGCGTCGAGGACAACCTGCGCGCGATCTTCGAGACCCAGCGCCTCGACCGCAGCGAGATCGAGCGACGGGTCGATCGCCTGCTCCAGGACTTCAACCTCGAGAGGGTCCGCAAGAACAAGGGGCAGAGCCTCTCCGGCGGCGAACGGCGGAGAGTCGAGATCGCGCGGGCCCTGACCATCAGCCCCGCCTTCATCCTGCTGGACGAGCCTTTCGCGGGAATCGATCCGATCGCGGTGCTCGACATCCAGGCGATCATCGGCCATCTGAAGTCCATGGGCATCGGGATCCTGATCACCGATCACAACGTCCGCGAGACCCTCAAGATCACCGATCGCGCCTACATCATCAACAACGGCGAGATCCTCCGCTCCGGCGCTCCCGACGAGCTGTCCTCCGACGCGCAGGTGCGCAAGATCTACCTCGGCGAGGACTTCCGGTTGTAGCGGCCGGCCTCCGACTCAGCCGCCGGCTGGTCGTCGACCGATCCTCGGGGCAGCGGCCCTCTCCGGCCGAGCTCCGAGAGCCCGCTCCCGACCGGCTCCGTGCGGGATCGGCAGGTTCTGTGGAGCGGGCCGAGGATTGGCCTTCTTTTTGCTACAGAGGGTGGGAGATCCCGACGGGCTCGCTTAGGATGGGCCTTCGTGGGTGCGAACGCACCCGATCCTCCGCCTCGATCTTCGATCCGCGAGAAGACCTCCAGAATGGCACTCGAACAGAAGCTCTCGCTCAAGCTGTCTCAGCGGCTGGTGATGACGCCGTCGCTCCAGCAGGCGATCAAGCTGCTGCAGATGAACCGGCTCGAGCTCGAGGGGGTGGTCACCAAGGAGCTCGAGGAGAACCCCATCCTCGAAACCTCCGAGGAGGTGGAGGAGCGCGAGGCCGAGCCCGAAACCGCGGAGCCCGAGAAGGACGAGAGCTCGATGGACGACATCGACATCGAGGCCTACTTCGACAACATGCTCGACGGCCCCGACTATCCGGCGCCGTCCGGGAGCTACGAGCAGCGCGAGGCGGTGCCGCTCGAGAACACGCTCTCGCGCGAGCCGGATCTCTACGATCATCTCCTCTGGCAGCTGCGGATGATGACCCTCGACGACAGGATCCGGGAGATCGCCGAGCTGATCGTGGGAAATCTCGATCAGGACGGTTTCCTGGTCGCCTCGATCGAGGAGCTCCGGCTGCTGGGAGCGACCCCCGACGAGATCGACGCCTACCGCGCCGCCCGGGGCGGGGCGGTCGGCCGGAGCGAGAACGGCGGCGACTCGCGAACGGCGGAAGTGGACGAGCGGGCGCGGCCGGAGGCCGCCGAGGCGAGCGCCGGCACCGTCGAGGACCTGTGGCCGGACGCTGAGCGCCGGCGCGCCGCAGAGGCGTGGCGAGATGCTCCCGCGCACGAAGCCGAGGCGGCGTCTGCTGGCGACGATGTCCCCGGTTACGCCCGAGAGGAGGTGGAGGAGGCGCTCGAGGTGGTGCGCGCGCTCGACCCGCCCGGCATCGGCTACCACGAGCTCCGCGACAGCCTGATGAGGCAGCTCGAGGTGGTCGGTGAGGAGGACACGCTCGCGTACCGGCTGATCTCGGAGGAGTGGCATCGGGTCCTGAAGCGCCAGTTCGCGGCCATCGCCAAGGACCTGGGCCTTCCGCTCGAGAGCCTGGAGGGGCCGGTCGAGCGGATCAAGCAGCTCGACACCCGGCCCGGACGCCGCTTCGGCGGCGAGCGCACCCAGTACGTCGAGCCGGATGTCATGGTGGTGAGGGTCGGCGAGGAGTACGTCATCCAGCTCAACGACGACGGGCTGCCGAGGCTGCGGGTGAGCCGCGCCTACCGCCGGATGCTGCGCGAGATGCGGCGTGAGCGGCGCCAGGCCGACGCCCAGCAGTTCATCAAGGAGAAGATGCGCTCCGCGGTCTGGCTGATCAAGAGCCTCGACCAGCGCCAGCGCACGATCTACAAGGTCGCGGAGTCCATCGTCCGTCAGCAGCGGGAGTTCCTCGACCGGGGGATCGATCGGCTGCGGCCGATGGTGCTGCGCGACGTCGCCGACGACATCGGCATGCACGAATCGACCGTCAGCCGCGTGGTCTCGAACAAGTACATCCACACGCCGCGCGGTCTGTTCCCGATGAAGTTCTTCTTCCACAGCGGGATCGACCGCGACTACGGCGAGGACATCTCTTCGCTGACGGTCAAGCGCAAGATCGAGAAGATGATCGAGAACGAGGACGCCAAGAAGCCGCTTTCGGACTCGGCGTTGATGAAGCGCCTCAACCAGGAGGGGATCAACATCGCCCGCCGCACGGTCGCCAAGTACCGCGACGAGCTGAGCATCCCCTCCTCGACCGACCGCAAGAAGGTTTTCTGAGGTGAGCGAGGTCGCGGTGACCGAGAGCCCCGACGCGGTCCTGGTCTCCGAGCTGCTCGGTTCCGAGCTCCGCGAGCTGGCGCTCAGGCCGCTGTGCGGAGAGTCACACCTAGACAACCGGATCACCAATCCGCGGGTGCAGAAGCCGGGCCTCGCCTTCGCGGGCTACTACCCCTACATCAAGCCGGGGCGCGTGCAGATCATCGGCGAGAGCGAGACCGCCTACCTGGGGACGCTGCCGGAGGCCGAGCGCGAGGAGCGGCTGCACACGATCACTCGGCTGCCGATCCCGGTGTTCGTCGTCACCAAGGGGATCCAGCCCTTCCCGGAGTTCCTCGAGATGTGCGAGGAGGTCGAGCTGCCGGTGCTCTCGTCGCCCGCTCTGTCGTCGGTGGTGATCAAGCAGATCGGCTACTTCCTCGAGGAGCACCTCGTTCCGTCGACGCAGATCCACGGCGTTCTGCTCGAGATCTACGGCCTGGGCGTGCTGCTGATCGGTCGCAGCGGCGTAGGCAAGAGCGAGTGCGCGCTCGACCTGATCGCGCGCGGCCACAGCCTGGTCGGCGACGACCGGATCACCATCAAGCGCTATCCGAACGGCGACCTGCTCGGCTACTGCGAGGACCCGCTGCGCAACCACATGGAGCTGCGCGGGCTCGGCATCGTCAACGTCAAGGACCTGTTCGGGCTGGCGGCGGTCCGCCAGCGACACTCGATCGACCTGGTGGTCGAGCTCGAACCCTGGGAGGAGGGGCGCCCCTACGATCGCCTGGGTCTCGACGAGAGCCTCTACCACATCCTCGAGACCCCCTGCCCCTACATCCTGATGCCGGTCGCCAGCGGCCGCAACCTGTCGATCCTGGTCGAGATCGCCGCGCGCAACCACGTGCTCAAGCTGGAAGGCCATCACTCGGCGCGCGAGTTCGCGCGCGCGCTCGAGCAGGAGCTCGAGCGCAACAAGAAGCGCAGGTGGCCGTCGACGAGCATGCGGGGCTGAGCGATTGGGGGCCGAGATGGTCGAAGAGTCGGAGAAGGCCCAGCGCACCGAGCTCGTGCTGATCACGGGCATGTCGGGTTCCGGCAAGAGCAGCATCGCCAAGTGCCTCGAAGACCTTGGCTACTACTGCGTCGACAACCTGCCGGTCTCCTTGCTGCGTACCTTCCTCGAGGATCCAACCGCACACCTGCGGGGCGTCGAGCGGGTGGCCGTGGTCGCCGACGTCCGCGCCCCCGGCGTGGCGGCCGAGCTGCCGAAGCTGATGTCGAAGCTCGATCGGATGCGCGTGGCGCCGACCCTCCTGTTCCTCGACACTTCCGACGAAGTGCTGGTGCGGCGCTATTCGGAGACCCGCCGGCGGCATCCCCTGGCCGAGGACGACCCCGTGATCGAGTCGATCCGGCGCGAGCGAGCTCTGCTCGCCGATGTCCGGGGGATGGCGGACCTGGTGTTCGACACCACCGAATGGACCATCCACGAGATGAGAGCCGAGGTCACCCGCGAGTTCAGCCCCGAGCGCTACGCGCGCTCCGGGCTCTCGGTGTCGCTGATCAGCTTCGGCTTCAAACACGGCATCCCGTACGGCTCGGACATGGTGTTCGATGTGCGCTACCTGCCAAACCCGCACTTCGTGCCGGAGCTGCGACCGTTCAGCGGCCTGGACTCGGAGATCCTCGACTTCTTCGCCAAGGAAAAGGAGTTCGACCTGCTCTTCGATCAACTCGGTGGGCTGCTCGAGTTCCTGCTGCCGCGCTTCACGGCCGAGAACCGGAGCTACCTGACGATCGGAATCGGCTGTACCGGCGGCCGGCATCGGTCGGTGGCCATCGTCGAGAAGCTCGCCGCAAGGCTGCACGCCGCAGATTGGACGGTGCGCGCAGTGCATCGGGACATCGACCGGGGAACCGCCGTCCAGGCGCCCTCGGCCGCGCACTGACCCGGGCGAGACGCTGCGCCGACCCGCCCGGCGAGGCGTGTGCGGGTAGACTCACGGCCCCCTCGACCGACCTCAACGGCTGCGAGAAACGAGACATGGTCGGAAAGCTGATCCTCTCCCATGGCAGGTTGGCCAACGAGCTGCTGGCGACCGCGAAGAAGATCGTCGGCGAGGCGCAGGGGTTCTCGGCGCTCAGCCTGAGCTGGGACGACGGCTGCGACCTGGCGGAGCAGAAGATCCGCCAGCAGCTCCGTGAGCTCGACTCCGGGGCCGGCGTGTTGATCCTCGCCGACATGTACGGCGACACTCCCTGCAACGCGGCACGCCGGGTGACGGATCCCGGTCGGATCGAGCTGGTCTCAGGGGTGAACCTCCCGCTCATCGTGCGGCTGGCGTGCAGCCCGGGCCTGCCGGAGGACGTCACCGCGCTCGCCGAGTGGGCGGTGACGAAGGGCCGCAAGGGTCTGCAGCGGGTCCAGCCGCTGGCCGTCGAGGATTGACCGGTCATGGTCGAGCGGGAGGTCGAGATCGTCAACCAGCTGGGACTGCACGCCCGGGCCGCAGCCAAGCTCGTCCACCTCGCCGGCCAGTACCCGTGCGACGTCGAGGTCCAGTTGGGGAAAACGACCGTCGATGCGAAGAGCATCCTGGGCCTGCTCCTGCTCGCGGCGCCGGTCGGCACCCACCTCACCCTGCGGTGCCGCGGACTGCGTGAGACGGAGGCGCTCGAGGCGATCTCCGGGCTGTTCTCCGACCGCTTCGGAGAGGACCAATGACCGACGGCCGCAGCCACCAGGGGCGCGTCGTCAGCGATGGCCTCGCGATCGGCAGGACCGCGGTCCTCAAGCGGCGTGAAGGCGAGATCCTGCGCATCCCGGTCGACCCGGAGGCGGTCGACGACGAGATCGAGCGCTTTCGGGTCGCGATCGCCACCACCAGCGCCGAGATCGGCAAGACCCGCGATCGCGTCGAGGAGCTGGTCGGCGCCGATCTGGCCGGGATCTTCGCCGCCCACGACCTGATCCTCAACGACCGCCTGTTCGTCGACGAGGTCGTCAGGAGGATCCGTGACGAGCTGGTCAACGCCGAGTGGGCGGTGCACGAGACCAGCGCCGGCCTCGAGGAGCAGTTCGCCAGGATCGAGACCGAGCACCTGCGCGAGCGGGGCGAGGACCTGCGGGACGTGACTCGCTATCTGATGCGCTCGCTCCAGGGGATCTCCCATCACGAGCTGTCCGAGATGAGCCGTGACCGCATCGTGGTGGCGGACGAGCTGACGCCCTCCGAGGCGCTGAGGCTGGGCCGGCGTGGGGTCGCCGGGCTGGCGCTCGAGGCCGGCGGACCGAACTCCCACACCACGATCGTCGCCCGGGCGCTGAAGGTCCCGCTGGTGGTCGGGCTCGGCGCCGTCTCGGACCGGATCGGGGACGGCGAGGTGGCGATCCTCGACGCGCGCCAGGGTCTGCTGCTGGTCGACCCCGATCCCGAGGTCGTCGAGCGCTACCGTCGCGAGCTCGAGGATCGGAGCCACCGGGAATCCGAGCGCTCGGCGAGCCGCGCCCTGCCCGCCCGCACGATCGACGACGTGCTGATCGGCCTGCACGCGAACATCGAGTTTCCGGAGGAGCTGGAAGATGCTCTGCGCTACGGCGCCGAGGGGATCGGCCTGTACCGGAGCGAGTTCCTCTACATCGAGCGCAGTCCCGAGCTTCCCGGCGAGGAGGAGCACTTCGAGCTGTTCCGTCAGATGCTCGTCACCATGGCGCCGCGGCAGGTCGTCGTGCGCACCTTCGACCTGGGCGGGAAGAAGCTGGCGCGACAGATCCTCGAGCGCGACGAGGAGAATCCGAGTCTGGGCTTGCGCGGAATCCGCCTGACCCTGTCGCGCAGCGACATCTTCCGCGTCCAGCTCCGGGCGCTCTACCGGGCCAGCGTCCACGGCCGCCTCGCGATCATGATCCCGATGGTGTCCGGGATGCAGGAGGTCTGGCTGTTTCAGGCTCTGTGCCAGGACGTCATGGCCGAGCTGCGCCGCGAAGGGCACGACTTCGACCCGCAGGTCCCTCTCGGAGCGATGATCGAGATTCCCTCCGCGGCGCTGATCTCGGGGCACCTGGCCCGCGAGCTCGACTTCCTCTCGATCGGCACCAACGACCTGATCCAGTACACCCTGGCGGTCGACCGCAGCAACGACCGCGTGGCCGGGCTCTACCAGCCCACCCATCCCGCCATCCTCGAGCTGTTGTCGATGGTGACGCAGCGGGTGGGAGACTCGGCTCGACTCTCCCTGTGCGGTGAGATGGCGTCGAACCCGTTCTGGACGCCGCTGCTGATCGGCGCCGGCATCCGCGAGCTGTCGATGAGCCCGGGCGCCATCCCGGAGGTGAAGCAACGCATCCGCCACCTCGACGCGCGATTCTGCCGCGAGACGCTCGAGGCGATGTGCAAAAATTTTTGTACATCGATCGAGGTCGACGAGGAGCTGCGGCGAGTGCTGCCGCTCGAGTAGGGCAGGGCGGCCGGAGGCCGCGATCGACGCAACGGCGCGTTCGGCTACAATCCGCGCGTGCGCCGGTCCCGAAGTTCCGTTGCCAGCCCGTCGAGGAGCCTGCCGCTGATCCTCGTCGCGCTGGCGTTGGACGGCTGCGCCTCCTCGAGCAACCAGCCGGTGACGATGCCGCCGGTGACGGTCACCGACTCCGGTCCTTCGCCCGAGGGACAGCGGCCGGCAGCCGCACCGGAAAGCGTGGCCGGGAGCCGCGGGGAGGAAGGTGCGGCGCGGAGCGATGGCAAGACGGAAGAGGAGGCGGAGGCGGAGGATCCGACCCTGCTGGTCCTGGGCGAGCGGAGCAGGGGCGCACCGAGCACGACCCGCGAGATGCTCCAACGCGCGGCCCGCGACGCGCGCGACGAACGGGATCGGATCGGCGAGCCCGTCATGGTGATCAACGACGAGAACCTCGGCGAGCATGCCGATGGCGGCCGCGTCTCGCTGGGACTGGCCGACCCGCCGCCGCTGGAGGATGCCGGCTCGGTTCCGGACGAGCTCGCCGAGAAGGAGCGCTTCTGGCGCACGAAGGTCCTCGAGATCCGTCAACGATGGCGGGAGGCCTACGAATCGATCGAGCCGCTCGAAGCCGAGGCCGCACGGTTGCGCACGCGCTTCTACTCGGAGGACGATCCGGTCCGCCGCGACCGTGAGATCAAGCCGCAGTGGGATCGCACTCTGGATCGCCTCGCCGAGGCGGAGAGGACGATGACCACGGCCGGTGAGGAGCTGGCGATCGCCTTCGAACAGGGCCGGCGAGACGGCGCCCTACCCGGCTGGCTCCGCGAAGGCGACGAGCTTGGTCCGTTCGATTTCGAGGACCCTGCCGAGGGCGAGTCGCTCGACGAGCTGAGCCCGAGCGAGCCGACCGTGGTCGAGGCGCAGTCCCTCGAGCCACCGTTCTGATGGCCCGCACACCGGCCTTCCGCCGCGTCCCGGCCTTCGGTTCGCGCCGCACCATGGGCACCCGGCGTCGCCTCGCCCTCTCCTTGGAAGCATCGAGAGCGGACCATCGTCTGGGACATCATCGCTCATGAGCCAGCGTTTTTACATCGAGACCTGGGGCTGCCAGATGAACGAGCTGGACACGCAGCGCATGGCCGGCCAGCTCATGCAGCAGGGGATGCTGCCGACGCGCGTCCCCGCGGAGGCGGACGTGATCCTCCTGAACTCGTGCTCGGTGCGCGAGAAGGCGGAGCAGAAGGCGTACTCACGGCTCGGCGAATACCGCCTGCTCAAACGCGAGAACGATCGCCTCAGGATCGGGTTCTGCGGCTGCGTCGCGGAGCAGGAGGGGAGGAGGGCGCTGTCCCGGGTCGCCGAGCTCGACTTCGTCCTGGGCACCGGCCGCATCGGAGAGATGGGCAGAGTGCTCGAGGAGTGCCGGCGCACGGGCCGCAGGATGGTCGCCACCGGCTTCCCCGACGATCAGCACTACGACATCGACACCATCGCTCGGGACGGTCAATACAAGGGCATGGTGACGGTGATCGAGGGCTGCAACAAGAGATGCACGTTCTGCATCGTGCCGACGACCCGCGGCGCCGAGCGCTGCCGGCCCATCGCTCAAATCCTGGCCGAGGTCCGGCACCTGGTCGGGCTGGGCTTCGTCGAGATCGAGCTGCTCGGTCAGACGGTGAACCACTGGCGGGAGCCCGGCGAAGAGGCTGGAGGACGCGACTTCGCCGACCTGCTGGAGGCGGTCGCTTCGCTCGAGGCTGTCCGGCGTCTGCGCTTCGTCACCTCCTATCCACGCGACTTCACGCCCCGGATGGTCGAGACCTTTGCGCGGCACGAGAACCTCTGCCCCTACCTGCACCTGCCGGTGCAGTCGGGGTCGGACGCGGTGCTCCGCCGGATGGGACGGGGGTACGAGATCGACAGCTACCTGCGCCTGGTCGACGGCCTGCGGAAGGCCAGGCCAGGCATCGCGCTGTCGACGGATCTGATCGTCGGTTTTCCGGGAGAGACCGACCAGGACTTCGAGGCCACTCTCGCGCTCGTGCACCGCGTGCGCTTCGGCTCCCTGTTCGCCTTCAAGTACTCTCCCCGCCCCGGAACCCCGGCGCTGCGCCTGCGCGACCCCGAGGTGCCGGGAGAGGTCGCCGACGAGCGGCTGCAGCGGCTGTTCGCCGCGCAGTCTCCGATCCAGCGAGGCCTCAACGAGGAGCTGGTAGGGAAGGAGACCGAGGTGCTGGTGACCGGCTGGAGCAAGCAGCCCGGCTACCTGACCGGCCGCACGGGCTGTCATCGGGTCGTCCACTTCGCGGTCGGATCCCGGCGGCCCGCGCCGGCGCTCGGCACGCTGGTCGAGGTCCGGCTCACCCGGGCCAACGACCATAGTCTGCTCGCCGAACGGGTGGCTTGACCGTTCGACGAGGGGCGACATCCGGGGCCGTCCCGCTTTCCCGCGGGCGGAGCGCAGCGGTAGACCAGCGCCGGCAAAGGGCTTCCGGCGCTCCGGCAGCAGGCGTCTCGACGAATCGCGACGTTCGCCTTGACCGCCGGCACCCATGCGAGCAGAATGGGAGCCCATGCCAGAGAGCACCAAGGTTCAGATGATCATCAGGGGTCTGATGATCGATCCCTCCTCGAACAGCCCGATCGTCGTGCTCCGCGTCCAGGAACGCGACATCTTCCTGCCGATCTGGATCGGCGTCTCCGAGGCGAGCGCGATCCAGATGACTCTCGAGGGCATGACGCCGCCGCGGCCGATGACTCACGATCTGCTGGTCCAGACGCTGTCGTCGCTCGAGGCGGAGCTCCAGAGCGTCGTCATCCGCGATCTCGAGGACAACGTCTTCTTCGCCACCCTCAACGTCGAGCAGGCGGGGAAGTTGGTCGAGATCGACGCCCGACCCAGCGACGCCCTCGCGCTCGCACTCCGGGTCGGCGCCGAGGTCTTCGTCGAGCAGCACGTCCTGGAGAAGGCCCAGGCGATCGACATCTCCTCGCTCGACGTGGAGTCGGGCGAGGAGGGAGACGAAGAGGATCGACTGAAGAAGTGGTTCGAGGGGCTCAGCCCCGAAGATCTCGGCAAGTACACCATGTGACTCGGCGGTCGGCGAGTTCGTCTTTTCGCTCTCGCTTATCGCAGTAATCGCTTGCAGGACAAGGGTTTCCGGACAATGTCGGCGCGCCGACATCGGGTTGGCCGGGCTCCGCGGGTTCGTGTCTCGATGATCATCGCGATCGCTAATCAGAAGGGCGGCGTCGGCAAGACGACCACAGCGATCAACCTCGCTGCGGCTCTCGCCGACAAGGGGCTTCGGACGCTGCTGGTCGATCTCGACCCCCAGGCGAACTCCTCCCTGTCGTTTCTCGAGCCGGAGAGCCTGAGGCCTCCCACCATGTACGAGGCGCTCGTCGACGAGAACACACCGATCGAGCAGGTCGCGCGTCCCGTGCCCAAGGTCGCCAACCTGTTCGTCGCGCCAGCCAACATCAGTCTGGCGAAGATCGAGGCCAAGCTGGCGGGCGAGATCGACAACCACTACCGCCTCAAGGACGAGCTCTCCCGCGTCGAGTCGAAGTTCGACTACGTCATTCTCGATACGCCGCCGACGCTCGGGATCATCACGATCAACGCTCTTGTCGCGGCGACCCATGTCCTCGTGCCGATCCAGTCCAGCTACTTTGCCCTTGAAGGGACGGACGACCTGCTGGAGACGATCGACAAGCTCAAGATCCGAGCGAATCCCAGCCTCCAGATCCTTGGCGCCGTCATCACCCTGCACGACAAGCGCACCCTGCTCGGCAAGGACATCCACCAGGAGATCAAGAAGGTCTTCGGCGACAAGCTCTTCAAGACGGTGATCACGCGCAGCGTCCGCCTCGAGGAGAGCCCCGCATACCGCGAGTCGATCTTCAATTTCGCCCCGCGCTCCTCCGGCGCCTTCGAGTACTACAAGCTCTCCGAGGAGGTCCTCAGTCGTGTCTAGCTCATCAGCGGGGTCGTCCGCCGCCGCCGCGAGACGCCGCGAGCGCCGCGGTCTTCCGACCAAGGTCAGGATGCGGCACGACAACCACTTCGTCGAGGAGCTGACGGCGCGGAGCGAGCCGGCGGTCGGACGGATGATCGCGCTCTCCGAGATCGAGCCCGACCCGAAGCAGCCTCGGCAGGCGATGGGCGACTTGGAGGAGATCGTCTCCTCGGTCCGTGAGAAGGGGGTGCTCGAGCCGATCCTGATCCGCCGGCGGCCGGTCGACGATGGCGCGGAGCGTGACGGCGCCGGCGAAGAGTCTGGCGAGACGCCTTCCGCTCGAAGCTCCGGCGCCACCTACCGGATCATCTCCGGCGAGCGACGCTTCCGGGCGGCGCTCGAGGCGGGTCTCCTCGAGATTCCGGCGATCGAGCTCGACGTGAGCGAGGAAGAGGCCCTCGAGATCGCGCTGATCGAGAACCTCCAGCGCAAGGACCTGACCCCGTTCGAAGAGGCCGAGGGCTACCGCGCGCTCGCCGAGCTCCACGGATACACGCACGAGCAGATCGCCAAGTCGGTGGGGAAGTCGAGGGTCGCGGTCACCGAGAGCCTGGGCATCCTCCAGATGCCGCCGAGAGTCCGTTCGGCGGTCCAGGCTCTCGGCATTCAGACGAAGTCGGTGTTGCTCGAGGTCCTCAAGGCCGACGACGAGGACGAGATGATTCGGCTGCTCGAACGGGTCTCGGCCTACGGCCTGAACCGCGACGACCTGCGCCGGGAGGTCAAGAGGTCCTCCTCCCGAAAGAAACCTGCGCGTCGCAAGCCCTACGTCTTCAAGTTCAGGGCCCCCGACAGGCGCTACAGCCTGTCGCTCAGCTTCCGCCAGGCAGTCGTGGACGAGCAGGATCTCATCGAGGCGCTCGAGCAGATCCTGGTCGAGCTGCGAGAGCAGAGCTCGGCATCGGCGCAATAGCCGGCGCCAGAGCCGCCTCGTCTGGGGCGCCGTAGACGGAAAGACGCCCGCGGGGCTTCGGCGACGATCGGTGCTCGGCCGGGCGCCTCCTTGGCAGCGCCGCAGGTTTACATAATGCTCCTTATCGGACTCTGTATCGCGACGGCAACCCGCTGGTGTCCCCCGAGGACACCTCCCCCCCGGGATATCCCCTAGAATCCCGCCTGGCCTCCCATCCGGAGGCTCCTGTGGTGCGTCGCTGGCGTGACGCGCTCCTTCGACGATGAAACGACTCGAACGCTACATCTTCCGCGAGATCCTCGGCCCGCTCGCGCTCGGGCTCATGGTCTTCACCTTCCTGCTCCTGATCGACGTCCTGTTCGATCTGGCGGAGGTCATCATCCGGCGCAACGTGCCGGGGCTCGTGGTCGGCAAGCTGCTGCTGCTGAACCTGCCGCACATCGTGGTGCTGACGATCCCGATGTCGCTCCTGTTCGGGATCCTCATCGCCATCGGCCGGCTGGCCTCCGACAGCGAGCTCGTCGCGATGCGGGCGTCGGGGGTGAGCCTGTTCCGGCTCTACCGCCCCGTGCTCGTGCTCTCGGCGCTGCTCACGGCGATCAACGTGGTGCTGATGGTCTTCCTCCTGCCGTGGGGCAACCGCGCCGAGCAGGAGCTCGAGATGGCGATCTTCACCCAGTCGGTCTCCAAGGAGGTGAAGCCCGGGGTCTTCTACGAAGAGCTCGAGGATCGCGTTCTCTACGTCTTCGCCCAGCCCCCCGAGGACGAGCGCTGGAACGGGGTCTTCCTGGCCGAGGCGATCCCCGGTCGCGAGCACGAGGTGACGGTCGCCCAGTTCGGCGCGATCGAGATCGAGCCTCGCAGCGACCGGGCCATCCTGCGGCTCCAGGACTCGACGCACCTCCAGGTCGACCTCGATCAACCGGAGCGCGGCACCACCCGCCAGCACGAGACCCTGTCCGTCGCGCTCAAGGATCAGCTCCTGGCCGACCGCCAGGCGCGCCAGATCTCGAAGACCGAGCGCATCCTCAGCGTCCCCGAGCTGATCGACTGGGCCACCGATCCCGAGCGTCCGGCCGAGAACCGGCGGCGCGCACGGGTCGAGCTCCACAAGAAGCTCTCGATTCCGGCTGCCTGCCTGGTCTTCGGGTTGTTCGCCGTCCCGCTCGGCTTCAACAACCACCGCGGCGGACGCTCCTCGGGCTTCGCGGTCTCGATCCTGGTGATCCTGGTCTACTACATCATCCAGAGCAACGGCGAGAACGCCGCCTCCCAGGGACAGATGGCGCCCTGGCTGGCGATGTGGCTCCCCAACTTCCTGTTCACCGGCAGCGGCCTCTTCCTCCTCGCCAGGCGCAACCGGGACAAGAGCCTCCTTCTCACCCGCCTCGACCACTGGGTTCGATCGGGCTTCTGGTCACGCCTGCGCATCCGCCGGCGCCTCCGCCGGCTGCGCCGGTACCGCCGGCGCCAGCGGCGCAGCGGGCGCGCCCGGATCCCGGCCCTGCGCCGCAGGCTCGGCAGAGCGCGCGAGCCCGACGTCGTGCTGCGCATCGAGCGGCCGCGGATGCGCTTCCCGAACGCGCTCGACCGCTACGTGCTGAGGGTGTTCGCGCAGGTGCTGGTGGTCGTCATGCTGGCCTCGACCACCATCTACATCGTCGCCAATTTCACCGAGCTGGTCGACGACGTGATGCGCAACGACGTCGCGGCCTCGGTCGTGGTCGACTACTACAAGTACCTCTCGCTCCAGATCGTCGATCAGATCCTGCCCGTCGTCGTGCTGTTGACGACGCTCATCACCTTCGGGCTGCTGTCGCGCTCGAGCGAGGTCATCGCGATGAAGGCGGTCGGCGTCAGCCTCTATCGACTCGCGCTGCCGGTCCTGCTCGCCGGCGGGCTGATCGCGGCCTTCGACGCCATGCTCGGCTCCTCCGTGCTCCCCCACTCCAACTCGCGGGTGGCCGAGCTCAAGGACGAGATCCGCGGCGTCGAGCGGGTGAGGACGTATCGCCGGGCCGACCAGCAGTGGATGTACGGCCGCGGAGGGTTCATCTACAACTACCAGTACTTCGACCCGCGGCGGCAGACCTTGCAGAACCTCCAGGTGTTCCACGTCGATCCGCAGACCCACGAGCTCCTCGGCCTCCTGTTCGCCGAGCGCGCCAGGTACCGCGACGGGCAGTGGCTCGCCACCGACGCCTGGACCCGGGCCTTCGACCAGGGGCGGCCGAGCGTCTTCCGCGAGGTGCCGGGCACTCAGATCGTCGATCTGCCGGAGGAGCCGTCGTTCTTCGATACCGAGGTCAAGCGGCCCGAGCAGATGACCTATGCCGAGCACCGGGCCTACCTCGAGCGGCTCCAGGAGGGAGGGCAGGAGGCCCCGGACGTCGCGGTCGAGCTCCACAACAAGGTCGCCATGCCCGTGATGTGCTTCATCATGGCCCTGGTCGCCCTTCCCTTCGCTTTCCGCCTCGGGCCGCGCGGCGGCGCGCTCTACGGCATCGGCATCGCGCTGGTTCTGGGGATGTCGTTCTATGCCGTGATCGCGATGTTCAGCACGCTGGGCGAAGCCGGCGCTCTGCCCCCGGCGGTCGCGGTGTGGAGCCCGAACGTGCTCTTCGGCCTCCTCTCGCTCTACCTGTTCCTGGGAATCAGGACGTAACCGGGTCGGCAGCTAGGAGCCTGTCCTGTCCGAGCCTTCCGAGATGCGGTTCGGCGGCTGTCCGCGGCGGCGCGCCGAAGGCGCAGGGCTTGGCCCGCTTCGCTGGCTCAGCGCGCCTCACCGTCTCTCGCTTCGGCTGCGCCTCAGCTCGGGGTGGAGCCGCAAGAGAATCGCCAGCCGGAGATCTGCTATCGCGCGCGCAGCGCGCCCAAGCAGATCGGAGGCTAGGCCGACTTGGCGTGTGCGGCGTCCGCGATCTCGGCGGCGCGGCCGGTGCTCTCCCAGCTGAAGCCGGGCCGTCCGAAGTGGCCGTAGGAGGCGGTCGCGCGGTAGATCGGGCGCCGCAGGTCGAGGTAGTCCATGATCCCCCTCGGGTTGAGAGGGAACTGGTCGCGCACCAGCCGATCGAGCGCCCGATCGTCGATCACGCCGGTGCCGAAGGTCTCGACCCGCACCGAGACCGGCTCGACGACGCCGATGGCGTAGGCGAGCTGGACCTCGACGCGGCTCGCGAGCCGAGCGGCGACCAGGTTCTTGGCGATGTGGCGCGCCATGTAGCAGGCCGAGCGGTCGACCTTGGTCGGATCCTTCCCCGAGAACGCCCCTCCGCCGTGCCGGCCCATGCCGCCGTAGGTGTCGACGATGATCTTGCGCCCGGTGAGACCGCAATCCCCCTTGGGTCCGCCGGTGACGAAGCGGCCGGTGGGGTTGACGTGCACGATCGTCTCCTCGTCGTAGAGGTCCTCGGGGAGGACCACCCGGATCGCGTGCTCGATCAGCGCCTCGCGGATCGCGGCCTGTTCGATCTCGGGTCCGTGCTGGGTCGAGAGCACGACGGTGTGGACGCGCTCGGGATGGCCGTCGGCACCGTACTCGACGGTCACCTGGCTCTTGCCGTCGGGGCGCAGCCAGTCGAGGATCCCGTTCTTGCGCAGCTCGGCGAGCCGCGCTGTGAGCCGGTGCGCGAGCGTGATCGGCAGCGGCATCAGCTCTTCGGTCTCGTCGCACGCGAAGCCGAACATCAATCCCTGATCGCCCGCGCCCCCGGTGTCAACTCCCATCGCGATGTCGGGGGACTGGGGGTCCAGCGCCGAGACCACCGCACAGGAATCACCGTCGAAGCCGTAGGAGGCGTCGGTGTAGCCGATCTCACGGATCGTGTCTCGGGTCAGGCCGACGAAGTCGATCGTCCCCGACGTGGTGATCTCGCCGGAGAGCAGCGCCAGGCCGGTGGTGACCAGGGTCTCGCAGGCGACCCGTCCGCCGGGATCCTGCTCGATCACAGCGTCGAGGATGGCGTCGGAGATCTGGTCTGCGATCTTGTCCGGGTGCCCCTCGGTCACCGACTCCGAAGTGAAGAGCGAACGGTCGTTGGCCATGGCGCCTCTCTCGCGGAAGGGGTTGAAGCGGGCGGGAGAACGAACGGTCGGAACGAACGGCGCAGCGCGCTCGCTCGTTCCTCGGGCTCGAGGACGACGCACGGGAACGAGGTGGGGCGCGATGCGATTTGGGGGGAGCTCGTCGAGACGAGCGCAGCCGGGCCGCCGATCGGGCGTCAGGCTACCAGAGCGCCACCGGCCGCGCCACCCAAGACTGGCGGCCGGCCGGCATCGGTGCCCGGGGCTCACCGACGGTGGCGCATCTCGACGACGCCGAAGTAGAGGGTCGCGACGGCGTTGAGGGTGGCGAGCGCGAGCGCCCGCCGGCGCGTCTCGAGGCCGCCGGTCAGCGAGCTGGTCATGCCGCCGCGACGGCGCCGGCCGGGGACGGCGAAGGGCAGGTCGCCGACCTCGAGGCCCTGGATCAGCCGTTGCGGGAGCTGCAGGGAGCCGCTGCCGCCGGCCGCCTCCGATCGATTCGCGTCGAGTGCGCAGACCACCACCCAGCTCCGCACGAAGTGGAGGTCCTGCTCTCCGTGCCGCACCGAATGGATGCCGGTCTCGCTGCTGGCGGCGAAGGCGTGACCGCCACAGGCGTCACGGAGCCGGCGGGCTCTGGTCGCGGCCCGCGCGATCATCTCCTCGTCCGAGAGCAGGATCGCGGTCCCGTCGCCGGCGTCGCTCAGCGATTCCACGCGCACGCGCAGCGGCCGGTCGAGGCCCTCCTCGAAGAAGCGGACCAGGCCGTCGCGCACCCCCAACAGCTTCTCGGAGTCGCTGCTGTCGACTGCGACGTCGAGTCCGGCTCGTCCGGCGCTCAGGATCTCTGCGAGCGTCATCGCATGCGCGTCATCGCAGCGTTGCACACGTCATCTGCGAATTCGCCCTGCTGGCGGCCGAAGCGATCGCGGCGGCCCTCTGGCTCGAGCACGGCCAGTCTCTCGTTCTCTGTCGATTTCTAGCGGTCACGGTCGGCGACGAAGGCTAGCATTCCCGCAGCCGCTGCGGTCGGTGGGCAGCCGACCGGACCCGAACGCCATGCGATGATCCGAAGCCGCGACAACGCCCGCCTCAAGGACCTCCGCAAGCTGGGCCGCGACCGGCGCTGGCGCGAGGAGAAGGGTGAGGGACTGCTCGAGGGGCCTCACCTGATCGCGGCCGCGCTCGAGGCCGGGCTCCTCCCGATCTCGACCTTCGCGACGGCGGCCTTCCTCGAGCGCCAGGACCCGCTCCTGGCGCGCCTTCCCACCCCCCCGCACGAGGTCGACTCCCGCCTGCTCGACGAGCTCGCCGACGCGGACTCGCCGCGCGGGATCGTCGCCTCCATCGCCCTCCCCAGCACCGGCCTGGAGGAGTGGCTGGTGCGCGCCAGCGACGCGCTTCGGGCGGGGCACCCGATCGTCGCCGTCGATCGCCTCCAGGACCCCGGCAACCTCGGCGCGCTCGCGAGGGTCGCGGAGGCGGCCGGCGCCGCCCTGCTGGCGCTCGCCCCGGGCACCGTCGACTGGCGCCACCCGCGCGCGCTGCGCGCGTCGACCGGGTCGCTGCTGCGGCTGCCGGTGGTCGAGGGGATCTCGCTGCCGAGCCTGCGCGCCGGCCTGGCCGCCAGTCTGGCGACGGGGCTGGCGCCGAGCTCGCCGCTGTGGATCGGGCTCAGCCCGCGGAACGGAGTCCCCCTGTGGGAGACCGCCGCCCTGCCCGAGCAAGGCCCGGTCGGCGTGGTCGTGGGATCGGAGGGAGAGGGCATGTCGGAGGAGGCCCTGAGCGTCGTCGACCGCACGGTGACGATCCCCATGGCGGCGCCCGTCGAGTCGATCAACGTGACCGCGGCGGCCGCGGTCGTCCTGTTCGAGCTGGTGCGCAGGCGCGGCGGGCCATGACCGCCCGCCCTGTCGACACCACGCCGGACGCATGGGGGCCTACGACGAAGGCGCCGGATCCTCTTCGAGCGCGCGCACGAGCTCCGAAGCGTGCGCGTGCAGATCGCCGACCACCGCGAAGTGGGCGACGCGGAAGATCGGCGCCTGCGGGTCCCGATTGATGGCCACGATCCAGCGGGAGGTCGACATCCCGGCGAGGTGCTGGGCCGAGCCCGAGATGCCCAGCGCCAGGTAGAGCTGGGGCGACACCGTGACGCCGCTCGAGCCGACCTGCCGCTCGTGCGGGAGCCATCCGGCGTCGATCACTGGGCGGCTGCCGGCGACCTCGGCGTCCAGCGCCACCGCGAGCTCGCGGATCGGACCCAGCCGCTCCGGATCGCCGAGGCCGCGGCCGACCGCCACGATGCGCTCGGCCGCCGCGAGGTCCAGCGAGCCCTCGGCCTCCTCGTCCCCGAGCCACTCGATCTCGGCGGCATCGGAGGTGACGTCGAGCCGGCCGGCGTCCTCCGGCTCGGGGGCCGGCGAGGGCGCCCCCAGCGACTCGCCGTCTCCGGCGAAACCCTCCGGCCGGACCGTGGCGACGATCGCCTGATCGGGCGTGGAGGCGAGCCGCTCGACCAGTTTGCCCTGGTGGCTCGGCCGTGACCACACCAGATCGCCGCTCGGCTCGAGCTCGACCCCGATCGCGCCGGAGACCATCGCCGCACCGAGGCCCTCGGCGATCGCCGGGAGCTGCTCGATGGCGCCGTAGTCGTGAGCGAGAAGGACGTGGAGCGCCCGCGCGCGGCGGGCCTGCCGGACGATCCAGGCGGACAGGCTCCTGGCGACGACCGGATCGGCGTCGATCTCGAGGCATCGAGCTCGCGCCACGACGTCGAGCGAGCCGCGCTCGGCGGCGAGAGCCTCCCGGGTGCCGGCCGGTCCGACGACCAGCAGCTCGAGCGGGCGATGGAGCCGGGCCGCGAGGCAGCGGCCGGCGGCGAGCGGCGCACGCCACCCGCGCTCGAGACGTTCGCCGAGGCCCCGTTGCCGCAGCTCGCCGGCGCTCGCGCGCTCGACCAGGGCCACCAGCACCACGCCATCCGGCGTCGCCGGCGCGACGACTTCGCGCGCTCCGTTCACAGCACGCCGACCTCGCGCAGCCGTCGGATCAGACGCCGGGCCGCGACGCCCTCGGCGCCATCCTGCTCTCTGCCGCCCCAGTCTCTGCCATCCCCGCCTCCCCCATCGCCGCCGGCCCCGCCGGCGATCCACTCGACGCCGGTGGCCGCGGCCGGCGGATCGAGAGCGACCCGCCGCAGCCCGGGAGTGGACGCCTCCGGCCGGGCGCCGAGCTCCCTCGCCTCCAACGTCTCGATCGGGGCGCGGCGGGCCGCCAGCACGCCCCGGATCGCGGGCATTCGCGCGTGGTAGCGGCCGGTCTGGATCGCCAGGACTGCCGGGGGCCTCACCCGCCACCGGCGGCGGCGTCGAGCCTCGAGCTCCTGCACGACCCGCAGCATGGGCCTCGCACCCTCCGCCGGTCCGACCTCCTCGAGCTCGGCTTCGAGCACCAGCCAGATCCAGGGCCAGCCAAGCGCCAGGGCGCTGGCCGACGCCACGAGACCGGTGCCGGCCGCGCTGCTCTGCGCCCCCGCCAGCAGCAGGTCGATCGACGCGCGGCGGGCGGCGGCGGCGACCACGGCGCCCGTCACCCGAACGTCGGGCGAGGCTGGATCGTCCGTCTCGACTCGGATCGCTCGCCGGGCGCCGAGCGCCAGCGCCTTGCGTGCCGCCTGGTCGGCGCGGGCGGGGCCGAGCGCGATCGCGACCACCTCGCCTCCGCTCGTCGCCGCGAGCTCGAGCCCGGCGTCGAGCGCCGCCTCGTCGGACTCGTCGATCACCCACGGAGACGAGCCCTCGGCCACCCTCGCGGTCGCGGCATCGACCTCGAGACGGGCTTCCGGGTCGGGGACCTGGCGAAGGAGGACGCCGATCCGCATCCAGCTTCTCTACTCTCTCCCGACCTCCAGGAAGGCGCCCGAGATGCCGCGCGCCCGATCGGAGAGGAGGAACACGATGGCCTCCGCCACCTCCTCGGTCGTGACCCAGGTGGCGGGGTCGACGTCGGGCATCGCCTTGCGGTTGGCCGGAGTGTCCATGGTGAACGGAAGCACAGCGTTGGCTCGCGCGCCCCTGGGAAGCTCGGCCGCCAGCCCCTCGACCAGCCGCAGGACACCGGCCTTCGCCGCGGCGTACGCGCCGACTCCCGCCGGAGTGCGCAGAGCGTGCGGCGAGCCGACCGCCACCACGCTGCCCCGGCGCCCGCCGGCGAAGGCTCGGGCGCACGCCCGCAGGACCAGGAAGCTGGTGTCGAGGTTGACCTCCTGCTGCTGGCGCCAGGTGTCGTCATCGGTCTCGGCGAGTGGAGCGTAGGCGAAGCCGCCGACCAGGTGCGCCACCAGCAGCGGCGCCTGCGACACGCCGCCGAGGACGGCGTCGAAGAAGGCGTCGACCGCATCGACCTCGGTCAGGTCGACCGCGGCGGTCTCGATCTGCTCTTTGGTGTAGGCGTCGCGGACCCGCTCGAGCCGACGCTCGGCGGCATCGACAGCGATCACCCGCCACCCTTCGGCGACGCACCGCGTGATGACGGCCGCCGCGAGAAAGCCGCCGGCGCCGGTGACCACGACACTGTGTTTGCCCCCCTGCATCGCGCGAAGCTATCACGCCCGAAGTCCCGAGAAATATGGAACTTCTGTCGCCACCGTGCTACCTTCGCGCCGCCCTGGTGGTCGACCGAAATGCAACCCGGCGCCTCTCTCGAGGGCGTCGCGAACCCGGGACCCGCGCGCATGCTCGTCGATATCTTCGTCGTTCCGCTTCCGCTCGCCGCCGACGGCGGCGGCTGGTCGCCGATCTTCCACTTCTTCTGGGAATCGGGCCCGGTCGGCAAGATCGTGCTCGGCGTCCTCCTCCTGTTCTCGATCGCGAGCTGGACGATCATGATCGGCAAGTGGATGCACTTTCGCCGAGTCGAGGGCCAGAACAACCGGTTCCTGGCGGTGTTCCGCCGCAGCTCCCGATTCTCGGAGATCAACTCGGCTGCCGGCTCGTATCCGGCGAGCCCGCTGGTCGGCATGTTCCAGGCGGGCTACCTCGAGCTCGATTCGCAGGTCAAGGCGGGCGCCACCGAGCAGGAGACGATGGTGGCTGCGCCCAAGTACCGCATCCGCTCCCTCGGCGGCATCGAGCGCAGCCTCCGGCGGGCGATGACGGTCGAGCTCCAGCTCCTGGGCCGCAACACCTGGATCTTGGCCACCACCGCGACGGCGACGCCCTTCATCGGCTTGTTCGGCACGGTCTGGGGAATCATGATCGCCTTCAACGACATCGGAACCACGGGCACCGCGTCGATCGTGGCGGTGGCGCCCGGCATCGCCGAGGCGTTGATCAACACCTCGATGGGCCTGCTGGCCGCGATCCCGGCCCTGGTCGGCTTCAATCAGTTCTCGGCGCGCCTGCGCCAGATGCGCGCGCAGATGGAGGACTTCACCCTCGAGTTCATCAACCTGGCGGAACGCAACTTCACCTGATCCCTTGATTGGTGACCGCCGGGCGGCGACGGCACAGGAGACGAACCCATGGCCTTTCATGTCGGCGGCGACGCCACAGCGGACGACGAGGTCCTCTCCGAGATCAACGTAACGCCCCTGGTCGACGTCATGCTGGTCCTGCTGATCATCTTCATGATCGCTACTCCGATGCTCCACCAGGGAGTCGAGGTCGCCCTGCCGCAGGTCGCCTCCGAGAACCTGCCGCTGCGCAACGAGGATCCGATGGTGATCACGGTGACCAAAGAGGAGCTCGTCTACCTCAAGAACGAGCCGGTCCATCCCTCGCAGCTCGTGGAGCGCCTCCGCCCGGTGATGGAAGGAAGACAGGACGAATCGGTGTTCATCAAGGGGGACCGCGACGCACCCTACGGCGCGGTCCTTCGCGTGATCGACATCATCAACGCCGCGGGGACCTACCGCATCGGGCTGGTCACGGAGCCGGTCCCCGCGAGCTAGCCCGAAGATTCCGACAGTCCCAGGAGTGCAGGAGGAGCGTTTGGAGCCGGTCACAGAGCTGCTCGAGGCCAGAGAGAGATCCTTTCCCAAGCGGCGTTTCGCCGCCGCGATCTCGCTCGTCGTCCACCTCGGGCTCCTCGCGACGGTCTTCCTCGGTCCCGCCCTGCTCGCCGACAAGGCGCAGCCGCTCAAGTTCGTGGAGGTCACGGTGCTCCCCTCCGCGGCGCTCCAACGACCGGCCGCGCGGCCGGTGGCGCCCCAGCGCACCCGCGCCCCGGAGCCGGCTCCCGAGACGCCTCCCGAGGAGGTCCCCGAGGAGGTTCCCGAGCCGCCGAAGAAGGAGCCGCCGCCCGACGTCCCGGTCCTCGAGCCCGAGAAGAAGCCGGATCCGAAGCCGGAGCCGCCGAGGCCCACGACCGTCCCCGAGACCGCGCCGGTCGCGCGGGACGAGCCGGCCCGCGAGCTCGGCGTCGACCGCAACCTCGGCCCCGCCGCCTCGACCGGCGAGTCGGCGACCGCCTCGATCGCTTCGTTCGACGATCCCAACTTCAAGTACGGCTACTACATCGATCGCGTGCTGGCCTCGATCCGCCAGCGCTGGACGCCGCCGGACCTGGGTCGTCCGATCGAGATGATGGTGAGCTTCCGGATCACCACCGACGGCGAGGTCGAGCAGCTGCGCATCGTGACATCATCGCGGGTGGGCTCGTTCGATCGCGCCGGCCTGAGCGCCGTCGAGGCCGCCTCTCCGCTGCCGCCGCTGCCGAAGGGCTACCAGAAGCCCTCCCTCGGCGTGAACCTGATCATCCGTTCGGAGGACTCCTGATGACCTCGTCACCCCGCGGACCGCTGACCGCCCGGCTCGGCGCCGGGCTGCTGTTGCTCGTGATCGCCCTGCCGGCCGCGGCCCGGCAGGACGAGGGCGATCGGGTGACCGCCGTGCTCAGCGGCGACCAGCGAGCCAAGGTCCGTCTCGCCTTCCCCGCCTCGGCGCGTCCCCCGGCGCCGCCGCCCGAAGCCGAGCGCGCCATCGGCGAGCTCGAGGCGACCTTGCGCAACGACCTGGTGCTGTCGGGGATCTTCGACGTCGCCGGTCCCGAGGAGCTCTCGGCGGCCCGGATCACGGGCGACCGGGACCAGGACTTCGAGCAGTACCGGGCGCTCGGCAACGAGGTCGTGCTGCTCAACGAGATGAAGCTCGAGGGCGACAAGGTGGTGCTCGAAGGCGTCCTCTACGACCTCGCCAGCAAGAGCTTCATTCTCGGCAAGTCGTACACCGCGACCTTCGACCTGGCGCGCACCGTGGCCCACACCTTCTCCGACGAGATCGTCCTCTACTTCAGCGGCCGCAAGGGGATCGCGCTCACCGCCATTGCCTTCACCTCGGACCGCGACGACAGCACCGGCAGGAACAAAGAGCTCTACCTGATGGACTACGACGGCTTCGACCAGCGCCGGATCTCGGGTCACCAGTCGTTGACGCTGGCTCCGGACTGGGCGCCGAACGGCGAGGATCTCGCGTACGTTTCGTTCTACCAGGGCCCCGCTTCGCTCTATCGGGTCGAGCGCGCGACCGGCGCCAAGCGCGAGATCCTGGTCGACGACGTGATGAGCACGTCCCCGTCGTTCTCGCCCGACGGCTCGCGGATCGCGTTCGGTCGCTCGGTCGAGGGCAACGTCGAGATCTTCACCGTCGACCGCAACGGCGGCAACCTGAAGCGGATCACCAACTCCGGCGGCATCGACACCAACCCGGCGTGGAGCCGCAACGGCCGGCAGATCGCCTTCACCTCGAGCCGTTCGGGATCGCCCCAGATCTACCTGATGGACGTCGACGGCTCCAACGTTCGCCGGGTCACGCTCCAGGGCAGCTACAACGACGGCGCCTCGTGGCACCCGGACGGATCCCGCATCACCTTCTCCAAGCGCACCCGGGACGGCAGCCGATTCGACGTCGCGGTGCTCGACCTCGGGACCCTCGAGGAGGCGTCGCTCACGCAGGGGCCCGGGAGCCACGAGCATCCCGAGTACTCCCCTGACGGCCGCTTCATCGTGTTCGAGTCGAGCCGGTCGGGATCGCGCCAGATCTTCGTGATGAACGAGGACGGCGGCAACCTCCGCCAGCTCACCACCCGGGGCGGCAACTCTGCACCGTCGTGGTCCCCCTACCTGGAGTGACCGTCATGCCCGCAGCCGGGCTCGCGAGGCTCAAAGTACGAAAAAGCAAGCACTTTCGGGTCCCGGAGTGTTGCGACCCGCATCACCCTCTGGTAACCTCGCGCCGGACGTTCTGTTCGGAATCTCAGGGGACTCAGGAGATGCGCATGACTCGCAAATACACAATCGCTGTCGGTCTGGCCGTCACCCTGCTCTTTGCGGCAGGCTGCAAGCCGAAACCCCCTGCGCCACCCGCCCCGACCGCCGATCCGCCGCCGGTGACTCGCGACGAGCCGGACGAGGTCGTGCGCGATCCCGTCACCAGCACCACGAGCGACCCGGTCGAGCAACCGTGGCCCAGCGACCTCCAGGCTGCCACCGAGCGGGCGTACCGCGAGGGCCTGCTTGGCGAGGTCTACTACGAGTTCGACTCCTCGACCCTGAGCAACACCGCGCGCGATCGGCTGTCCCGCAACGCGCAGTTCCTCAAGGACCACCCCGAGTACGTCGTCACGATCGAGGGTCACGCCGACGAGCGCGGCACCAACGAGTACAACCTGGCGCTCGCGGAGCGTCGCGCCGACTCGGCGCTCGACTACCTGGTCTCGCTGAACGTTCCGGGCAGCCGGCTGCGCACCATCAGCTACGGTGAGGAGCGGCCGCAGTGCACCCAGTCGACCGAGAGCTGCTGGCAGCAGAACCGGCGCGCCTACTTCAAGATCACGGGCCGGCAGTAGGAGACGCGGGGTCTGCTTCCCACGATGCAGCCGACCCCTCCTGCCCGGCCTCGAGGTCCTGCCGTCCGCGTGGCCGACCTGCGGCGTCGAAGAGCGTCCGAACGAGCCCGGAGCGTCCTCCCATGAGAGGGAGCTGCGGGCTTCGCCGTCTCTGCGGGAGCCTCACCGGCCTCCTCCTCCTGGGATCGACGCTGCTGAGTTGCGGCTCCTCGACACAGCTCGAGGCCCTGCAGTATCAGCTCACCGACATCCAGCGGCAGATCCGTCAGCTCCAGACCGACACCGCTCGCCAGGACGCCCTGGAGGAGATCCGCGGGCAGCTCGCGGCCGAGCTCGCGTCCCTGCGAGCTGCCCAGGGTGACCACACCGACGACCTCGCCCGTCTCGAGGAGCGGATCGCGGAGATCCGGACCGATCTCGCCACGACGGGCTTCGGCATCGAGTCGCTGCGCGAGCAACTCGGTGCGGCGCAGGAGGGTCTGGTCGCGCTCCAAGAGGCCATCGCGGCCGCGCAGGAACCCCGGACTGCTGCCGGCGGCGACAGCCCGACCTTCGCCGATCCGCAGGACCTCTACCAGAGCTCCTACGACCACTTCCTGCGCGGCAACTACACCGACGCCATCAGCGGCTTTCGCCAGTACATCGACCGGTTCCCGAACAGCGACCTCGCCGACAACGCGACCTATTGGATCGGCGAGAGCTACTTCAGCCAGGGACAGTTCGAGGAGGCGATCCAGGCGTTCGGGCTGGTCGCATCGCTGTACCCGAACAGCGAGCGGATCGCCAGCTCGCTCCTGCGCGAGGGCTCGGCTCGGATCGAGCTCGGCGACGAGGCCAGCGGCCGCCGCGCCCTGCTCGCGGTGGTCGAGCGCTATCCTCAGAGCGACGAGGCGATCCTGGCGCGCCAGCAGCTCGACCTCCTCCCGGCGAGCAGCCCCTAGCGGGCGTGACGGTGACCGCATCGCGAGCGCCGTGGGTGCTTGGGATTCGCGGCGAGCTCGGTTGACGACAGGCCCCGAACGCCATAGAGTCCCGCGGTCGCGTCGCGTTCACGCGCGTCCCGCGCCCCGCACCACTCGAGACTCAGAAGACTCAGCGAGATCCAATGGCCAACAACAAGTCCGCCGAGAAGCGCAACGCTCAGAGCCTGGTGCGCCGCAGCAGGAACCGGGCGCGCCTCTCCGCGCTTCGCACCCAGATCAAGAAGGTCCGCACGGCCGTCGCCGATGGGGAGGTCGAAACAGCCCGCGACCTGCTCCCGGAGACGCTCGGCCAGATCGACCGGACCGCCTCCGCCGGTGCGATCCACCGCAACGCTGCCGCGCGCCGCAAGTCGCGGCTCCAGCGCCTGGTCAACCAGGCCTCGGGGGCCTCGGCCGAGGGTTAGCCTGCGGAGGTCGACCGACCGCGGTCGACCACCCACCTTCCGTCGCCCACTCGTCCCGGTGACCCACACGGCCCGGTGACCCACACGGCCCGGTGAATCTGTAGCGGCCGACCCCCTGGTCGGCCGACGGGTGCACGAAAGCTCATCAGCTCATCGAAGAGCGAGGCACCTCACCGAGACGAGGCACCGAGCCGACAAGGTCGAGGTGGCGAACCGGCGGCGAGGTGGCGAGTCGCCGGCTGCGCAGGGGCCCACCGCCCGAGAGGGTGATCAGAAGCCCTCGAGCAGGTCGGTGACGACGCTCTCCGCGAACTTTTCGGCGGTTTCCTCGATCGCCAGGTTCTCGCGATCGAAGAAGCCCACCGCATCGGCTTCGACCTCGTAGTTCTCGCGGAACTGGTAGCGGTCGTTCGCCCAGATCGGCTCCTCCGCTTCCGGCCGCTTGAAGATCACCTGCGCGAGGATGGTGATCTCGTACTCGGTGGCGCGACCGGCGTCGTCGAAGGTGATCGGCGTCACGGCGAACGAGGTCACCGCCCCGCTCAGCACCGCGTCGACGTCCGCCTCGGGGCTCGAGACGATCGTGAAGCGGCGCCGGGTGACCAACTCGTCCGCCATCGCCTGGGTGATGAACTGCTCCACCTCGGCGCGCTGGGTCCGGTTCTCGAACGGCGCGAGGTAGACCAGGCGCACGTCCTCGGGGATGTTGGCGCCGCGTCCGACGAGCGCGTAGCCGCACGCGGTCAGCGCGAGCGTCACGGCAACGACCAGAGCGGACGGCACCTGCGCCACGAGCCGCCGCGCCGGGCGGATTGCCGCCGGACGTGAGCGGCTCGATCTCTCGATCCCTGATCTCGTGGCCATCGGCCCTCCCTGCTCTCCCAGCCCTCCCAGCTCTTCCAGAGGCCGGGCGATCCTATCCCGGCCGGCCCGGGCGGAGGACAGACAGGATACCGGGCCTCCGCAGCTCGGCATCAGCGAAGCGATCGGGGGGCCGGCTCCGCCCGAATGCTCGCCGGCGTCGGCTGACGCCAGAGACGCTGCGAGCGCGGCAACCGCAGCACGAGGTCGGTGCGCACCCGATCGTGGACCCGCACTTTGCGCACGACCGGCTCGCCGCCGTCGTCGGTCGCCACCTCGAGCCGGTAGACGCCCGCCTCGAGGCCCACGAAGGTCGACGCTCGGCCCTCGATCCGGGTGGATCTCGACACTCCCCCGCCGGAGAGGGTCATTCGCGCGCGCACCGGCGGCTCGAGCTCGACGCGCAGCGCCGCCGCGACCTGGCGCCCGCCGTTGACGCGAGCCAGCACCCCCGGCGGCCCGTGGAGGTAGAGATCGCGGGCCGGCAGCCGCCGATCGCGAAACAGCCCCTCGCCCGCCGGCCCCTCGCGCTCGAGCTCCAGCCGCTCGCTGTCGAGGCGCACGTAGTTGGCGGGCACGAAGTGGTGGCTGTGGAGCGGATCGCTGAACACCCAGCCGCGGTCCGGGTAGAGCACCTCGATCCACCGGTGATAGCCGCCCTCCCCCGCCAAGTCGTCCGCGAACACGTAGCCCGACACCTCGCGGGCCTCGATCTCGAGCCGGTCGAGCAGCGCCACCGACAGCCGCGCGATCCCGGTGCAGTAGGCGGTCCGCCGATCGACCACCCTCTCGGGTGCCTGGCTCGCCTCACGGTCGAGCTCGTAACGGATGTTGCGCGCGACCCAGGAGAGCACTCGCGACACCGCCTCGTAGCGGGTCCGGGCGCCGCTCGCGACGTGCCTCGCCAGGGTCGCCAGCTCGTCGGTTCCGGCGGGCGCGGTCGGGACCTGGAAGGGGTGCGAGCTCCCGAGCGGCACCACCTCCACCTCGACCTCGACCCAGCCCTCGCGAACCTCGAGCCGATAGCCGTCGTTCGAGTAGTCGGCGATGACGGCCTCCGGCGGCATCCGCCACAGCGCGTGATCCAGCCCCTCGACGGCGATCCCCGCTCCCCCCGGCGCCTTCCACAGAGAGCGTGCGTCCGGCGGAATGCCCGCACTCGAAGCCGCCGGGGCTGTGCACAAGGCCGCCAGGACCAGCGGCGCGAGCAGCGCGAGCCGTGCAGTGCGCCGCCTCACGAGATGCCTTCCACGCGGCCCGCGCGTTGCGGGATCAGGTCGCCCGCGCGGCGCGCATCGGCCAGCGCCGCGGACGACAGCAACGGGTCGAGGAGCCCGTTGACGAACTTTCCCGACTTCTCGGAGCCGAACTTCTTGGCCAGCTCGATCGCCTCGTCGATGGCCACCACCTTGGGCAGCTCGGGGTCCGCCAGGTACTCGTAGATCGCCAGGCGCAGGATGTTGCGATCGACGTCCGGCATCCGCTCGATCCGCCAGTTCTCGGCCTGCTCTGCGATGTGCCGATCGATCTCCTCGCGCGAGTCGACGGTGCCCTGGACGAGCCGGCAGGCGAGGTCGAAGGCCTCGGGCGAGCCCTGCTCGATCTTGCGCGAGGAGGTCTCGGCCCCGTAGTGGTACAGGTCGAAGCTGCGGAAGATCTCCTGCAGCGAGGACCGGCCGAGCTCCCACTGATAGAGCATCTGGACCGCCATCTCCCGCGCCTGGCGCCGCCGCCCCGCCCGCGGCGCCTGCCGTCGTCGCGGCCGCGGCGCCGTCCCGTTGCCCTTGCTCGCGGTCACGGCGCTCGGCTCGGAGTCGGGGTGCTCGAGCTCCGTGCGCGCGAGATTCCGTCGCGCGACGGTGCCAGCCCCTCGCGTAGGAGCGCCATCTCGAGCGCCGCCTGGGCGGCCTCCCATCCCTTGTTTCCGGCGGCCCCGCCGGCGCGCGCCAGCGCCTGCTCGCGCGTGTCGCAGGTCAGCACGCCGAAGCCGATCGGCACTGCGTGATCGAGGGTCACGCGCTGGATGCCGTCGGCGCAGCAGCCGCACACGTAGTCGAAATGCGGCGTGTCGCCGCGGATCACCACCCCGAGCGCCACCATCAGGTCGTAGCTCCCGCGCTCGGCGAGCCACTGGAGCGCCAGCGGCAGCTCCCAGGCGCCCGGCACCTGCACGCGTTCGAGGTCCCGCGAGGCGACGCCGTGCCGGACCAGGATCTCCAGAGCACCTTCGTAGAGGCGCTCCACGATCTCTCCGTGGAACCGCGCGGAGACGATCGCCACCCGCTTCCCGGCGCCATCCAGCCCATCGACGGTCCCTGCCCTTCCGACCACGTTTTCTCCCCTCGATCCGCTCTGCGCAAGCGCCGAGGCTACCACGCGATCCGCCCGGTCGAAGCGCAGCGGGCCTTCGGTTCAGTCCCCTCCGCCGATCGCATATGCTGTCGTTTCGCCTTTGGTTCAGGCGCCAGGGGTCTCCGGCAGCACCGCCCGTGAACGAGACGGCGGCTCGCCCGGCCCCCGGCCCCCGCACCAGACCGAGCAGGACAGGAGGAGCCACGATGAACGCCAAGATCTCGACCATCCTCTGCCTTCTCGCGCTCGGGGCCATGAGCGCGATCGCCCAGAGCAGTCGTCCCAGCAGCCCCCCAGGCTCCGCCGCGATCCAGATCGGCGGTGAGTGGGTCGAGTCCGACGGTCGCAGCCGCTACGAGGGAGGGCACTGGATCGAGATCACCTACGGGCGTCCGATCCTGCGCGGGCGCCAGAGCATCTTCGGCGGGGGCGAGGACTACGGCGAGCGCGTCAACGCCGGCGCCCCGGTCTGGCGCGCAGGCGCCAACGTGTCCACCCGCCTCGACACCGAGGTCGACCTGAAGTTCGGCGACACCCTCGTGCCGGCCGGCCAGTACAGCCTGTTCATCGACCTGAAGAGCCCCACCGACTGGACCCTGATCGTCTCGAGCTGGGCCGCCCAGGAGCAGTACGACCCCAACGACAGGACGGCGCTGTGGGGCGCCTACGGCTACACATCCGAAAAGGACGTCGCGCGGGTCCCCATGAACGTGATGTCGATCGACGTCACGGTCGAGCAGCTCACCTTCGGCTTCATCGACGTGACCAAGAGCGGCGGATCGATCGCGCTGTGGTGGGACGACGTGATGGCGACGGCGCCGTTCCAGGTGGCGTCGGACTCGGAATAGGCGCCATCGCGCGCGCCGGCTGCGGTGCGGAGACTTCGCCGATCTGGCGCGTCGGGTCTGGCGGGCTGAGCCTGGCGGACCGGGTGGATGGGTCGGGTTCGGGGAGCCGAGTGTCGGCTCTAGCGAGCCGGTCCGTAGACGGCATCCAGCGACACCGTCGTCTCCGCGATCTCGACCTCGCCGGAGGTCGTCACCACATCGTCCCAGGGCGCGTCCGTGTCGGTGCGCGAGATCACTCGAATCCATCGTTCCGTCTGCGCGACGAAGACCACAGCGCGAACCGACGCGAGCGACCTGTACTGCTCGAGCTTCGCACCCTGATCGAAGGCGGCCGTCGCTTCACTCAACACCTCGATCAGGATTCTGGGATTGAGGATCGACTTGCCGTCGACTCTCGTCTCGCCGCAGACGACCGTGACGTCCGGGAACACGTCCCCAGCGGGCACCCGGACGAGCACGTCCGAGCTACAGGTCTCACAGCCTCGGCTCTCGAGCTGGTTGCCGAGCTGGCGGCTGATGCGGCTCGCCAGACGTCCGTGCTCGGGTGTGCCGCCGGCCATGGCGTACACTTCCCCGCCCCAGTACTCGAGCTTGATCCCCGACTGGTCG
>DATKBT010000126.1:0-9292 GCA_035546295.1 Thermoanaerobaculia bacterium
GTGCGGGCCACTCGCCGGAGCCAGGTCGAGGGTTCGGGCTAGCAGGGGCACTTGACCTCGAGCTCTCCGACGAGCCGGAGGCGGCCCGCGGTCCCCGTCCGTCGGTCGACCGAGTAGCCGGCCGGCCCGCGATGGTCGCGACCCGCCTCGGCGACGGCGGACGAAGTGCTTGGCCGGTGAGCACTGAACGCTCTATTCTCGAAAAGATGGTATTTCGCATGGTATGTCGCACGGTATTTCGCATCGCCTTCCGTTTGCCAGAAGGTGCCGCGACGCCCGCCGCCAGGAGGTGAACCGATGCCTCTCTACGAGAACGCCGATCGCTGCTGCGACCTGGTGATGAAGGGGGGCATCACCTCCGGGATCCTCTACCCGCCCGCGATCTGTCGCATCGCCGAGCGCTTCCACCTGATCTCGATCGGCGGCACCTCGGCGGGGGCGATCGCGGCGTGCGCGGCGGCGGCGGCAGAGTACCGCCGCCGCACCACGGGGACGGGCGACGGCTTCGAGCGGCTCGAGAGGCTGCCGTGGGACCTGGCGGGGGAGGGGCGGCTGCTGGGTCTGTTCCGTCCCGACCGCGCGACCCGCGCGGAGCTCGAGCTGCTGCTCAGGGCTCTCGATCTCGGCGAGAACGGGTGGCTCGGCCGCCTCGGTTTCAAGACGAGGCTGCTGTGGGCGGGGGTCCGGCACAAGACCCACATCCGGCGTGTCGTCGACAACGATTTCGGCCTGTGCTCGGGGATGGCGAACGAGAACCCGCCGGGGGCTGGCGAGATCGCGCCGATCACCCAGTGGCTGGCCCAGACCCTCGACGAGATCGCGGGCAAGGACGACGGCTCGCCGCTCACCTTCGGCGACCTCCGCCGGGCGCCGCAGCCGGCGGCGCTCCGGGAGCTTGGTGGCAAGGCGCAGTCGATCGACCTGCGGGCGATGACCACTTGCGTGAGCTTCGGACGACCGCTCGAGCTGCCGTTCGACGGCACGAGGATCTTCGCCTTCGACGAGGCGGAGTGGCGGCGTCTGTTCCCGGCCTACGTCGTCGACCACATCGTGCGCGTCGCGCGCGAGATCGACGCCCGCTCCTTCGCGGGCACCGGCAAGCTGCCGTTCCCGGTGGGCGATGAGATGCCCGTGGTCGTCGCCGCGCGCATGAGCCTCTCGTTCCCGGCGCTGTTCTCGGCGGTGCCGCTCCATGCCATCGACTTCGAGGGCGGCGGCGTGCTGCGCAAGGTCTGGTTCTCGGACGGCGGCATCACCAGCAACCTGCCGATTCACGGCTTCGACGCGCTCTTCCCGCTCTGGCCGACGCTCGCCATCAACCTCCAGTCGACCGACGAGGACGGCAAGCCCGCTCGCTCGAGCGTCGATGCCGAGGAGCTGCTCTACATGATCGCGCGCCGGGAGGACGGCACGCGCGACCTGTGGAACCTGTTCGACGATCGTGGCTCCGCCACCCGCAACCTGATCGGCTTCGGCGGCGCCGTCTTCCGCAGCGCCCAGGTCTGGCACGACAACAGCTACCTCAAGCTCCCCGGCTACCGCGATCGCGTGCTCGAGATCTGGCTGCGCAAGGAGGAGGGCGGCATGAACCTCCACATGAAGCGCGAGGTGATCGAAGGCCTCATCGCGCGCGGCTCGGCGGCCGGGATCAAGCTGCGCGACCGCTTCGCCGAGACGCCCTCCGACGACCCGCTCTCATGGGACGGCCACCGCTGGGTGCGCCTGCGCAGCGCGCTCGCCGGGCTCAGCGAGTACCTGCTTCCCTTCGAGCGTGCCGCCGAGCACGAAGCGCCGCATCAGCGTTCGCTCGCGGAGCTGCTTTCGAGCCGCGACGCGCCGCCGACCGCGAAGTTCGGGAGTCAGCGACAGTACGAGGCGGCGAAGCAGACGATCGAAGCGCTCCTCGGCTACGTCGAGGGGATCTCGGCGCTCGACGACGTGTGCACGGAGAGCGACCACGACGGCGGAGCGTGCACGCGGCCGTTCTGCGGCGGGCCGAGGCCGCCGGTGGCGATCGGGAGCCGGCCGCGATTCTGAGGTAGAGGCCTCGCGCACCCGAGCGCCGTTTCTCCTCGCCGCAGACTCAGGCGTCTGGCTCGTTCGGAGCGAAGGGCATTCCGTCGCGAGAGCCTCGGTCTGCGTTTGACGGAGCCGGTCTCCTGGTGCCGAGAGACTCCGGCCGCGCGTCCTCCAGGCGAAGAGGCCGTGCTCGACCCGCCGAGTCCATCAACTGAAGTTGGCGGCCATCTTCCGGGGCCGCTGCCCCGCGGCAGGCGGCATCCATTGGGATTCGCTGGCAGCCTGCGGCCTTTCTTGGTCCGTGGCCCCCAACGATTGCCGCGCGCAACGCCTTGATTCGGCGTCATCAATCGATGACCATCGAAGCGAGCGTCGAAACTCCCAAAGAAATGCCGCTCCGATCGAGCCCCTCCTCTGGTAGAAGGCTCCCCCCTTCCCTTCAGAGGAGTGCCTCTTGTCCGGTCTCGCTGGTCCTCACCGACCTCGATCCGCAGTTCCCACTACGACCTCGCCGTTCGAGGTCGTGCGGCGGTCGTGGTTCGTGCTGGTCACGGGTTGGCGACTGCGGGAGCAGAACCGCGGAAGCGCCCTGACGCGGGTCGTGCTCCTCGCTGCGCTGGCGGCGACCTCCTCGCCGCTCTCGGCACAGATCTCGGCACAGATCGCGATACAGATCGCGGCACAGAGCTCGACGCACGGCTCGACCCAGAGCCCGACCCAGAGCCCAGTCCAGAGCCCAGTCCAGAGCCCGGTGCAGAGCCCGGTGCAGAGCCCGGTGCAGATCCTCTCCGCCGTGACCTCTCCCGGGGCGCTCGACCGGCAGGCGTCGCCGACCGAGCCGCCGATCGAGGGCTGCGACCGGCGCGGCCCTTGGCCGGACCTCCGGGTGATCGTCGTCGACGAGATCCTCGGGGCCGCCGTGGTGCGTGATCGCGGCGGGGCGCTGCGGGTCCTGGGGCTCGGCAGCGTCGTCGATCCCGCCGTCGATCCCGCCTGTCGTGTCGACCGCTTCGTCGAGAAGGCGTTCGAGTGCTCGGAGGAGGGGGGTTCGCACAGGACGTTGCGTTTCGAGGAGAGCGAGGGCGCTGAGTCCTCGAAGCTGCTGGTGCGCGTCACCTGTCGCTCGGCGTCCTCCGAGCCGGGCAGCGCTCCGGAGAGTGATCCTCCCCCGTGAAGCGGCGAGAGCATCTCGCGATCGCGTCGCTGACCGCGATCGCCTTCACGGCCCTTGCGAGCGCGGCGCAGGCTCGCCAGAGCGCCGAGGCGACGCTGGTCGAGGTGCGTGGCACCGTGCCGGTCGTCGACCTGATCGGCGACTACGACGTGATGCCGGGAAACGGAGAGAGCCGCCGCGTCGCCCGCGAGGCGGTGGCGCGCGCCTTCTACGCCGGAACCTCGGGTCTTCCGATGCCCGACGACTACGACTTCCTGATCGCGTTCACGACGTTCGATTACGAGCTCGACGACGATCCCGACGACGAGCGAGAGGTCGCCGCCTTCTACCTCCCCGTGCGCAACGACACGCTGGGAATCGGCACGCCGTTGCTGGACGATGGCGTGCGGTTCGGCAGCGCCTCGCGGCTCCAGGGCTACGTCGACGCCGGCCCGCTCGACGGCTGGGTCCTCGACCCCCTCGATCCGGACTTCGGGGAGCTGCTCTCGACGGTCGCGCACGAGCTGATGCACCGGTGGAGCGCCAGGGTTCGCTTCCGCCTCCCCGACGGCACGCTGTCCGACGAGCTGCTCGGGCATCAGCAGAGCCACTGGAGCTTCCTCGCCGACACCGGCGGGGGCAGCCTGATGTACGGCAACGAGTGGGTGACGCTCGGCGGCGATGGCCCGGGAGATGGGCGATTCGTCTCGGGTCTGCTCCGCGACGCCTTCAACCCCTTCGACCTCTACCTCGCGGGCTTCCTCGAGGCGCACGAGGTGCCGCCGATGCGGCTGATCCGCAGCGACGACGCCGCGGCCGACGACGTGGCGGGTCCGGGCATCGAGATCGAGGGCGAGGAGGTCCACGTCTCGATCGACGACGTGATCGCGGCCGAGGGGCCGCGCGACCCGCCGGCGTCGACGGCTCAGCGTCAGTTCCGGGCCGCCTTCGTGCTGGTCACGCGCCCCGGCGACGAGGTCACGCACCGGCAGGTGGCAGCGATCGAGCGGACCGCTCTCGAGCTCCAGTCGCGTTGGAGCATCCTCACCGGCGGGCGATCGGTGCTGCAGACTGCGGCGCCGCTCACCCTCACCGATCTCGAGCCGGGCGGCCCGGATCCGGTCCGAGGGGGAACGGTGCGACCGGACCCGGCCGTCATCGCCGATGCTCTCGACTGGCTGCGCTCGCGCCAGGCGCCCGAAGGGTACTGGGAGGACCTGCTCGCGACCAGGATGCGCGACACCGGAGTCGTCCTCGACGTGCTGGGCCGTCTCGATGCGCTGTTCTCGGGTGAGTCCGACGCGCTCGCCTGGCTCGGCGACGAGAGCCCGTCGAGCACCGACGGGCTGGCGCGCAACGTCCTGGCGCTGCGAGCCGGCGGTGCGGCTTCGCCGAGCACGCTCCGCGACGCGCTTCGAGCGCTCCAGAACGCCGACGGCGGGTGGGGGCTCGGCGCCGGATACCAGAGCGATCCCCTCGACACCGCGCTCGCTCTGGTCGCGCTCGGCAGCGTGGATCCTGCCTTCGCGGCCGGCAGGAACTACCTGCTCGCGGCGCAGGGTCCTGACGGGAGCTGGGGAACCGTCGCCGGTGGCGCCGGTCGCATCCCGGCGACGGCGCTCGCTCTGAGGGCGCTGGCGCTCGGGGGCGTTGCGGCCACGCCGGAGGCCTCGGCCGCCTTCGCCTGGCTCGCCACCAAACAGAACCCCGACGGCGGCGTCGGCGACAGCCCGAGCACCGCCCACGACACCGCCTGGGCGCTCTCGACCCTCCAGGCGCACGGCGCGCTGGACGTGATCGACGCCGGAATCGCGGCGGCCTTCCTGAGCACCCGCCAGAGCGTCGAGGGGAGCTGGGACGGCAGCGTGTACACCACGGCCCTGGCCGCCGATGCGCTCCAGCGGCTCGCCTTCCCGAACCTGGCGTTCGCGATGCCCCCCACCTTCGAGCCCGATCCTGCGCTCGACGGCGACGGCGTGCGCTTCCTCGTCCCGGTGCTCAACGATGGTGGTGTCGTCGCGCCGGCGACGGTGCTCGAGATCTGGAACGGCGAGCCCGGTGGTGCCGGCGCTCCCGTCGCAGTGTGCGCGCTGCCGTCGATCGTGCCCGGTGCGACCCACGGGTGCGAGGCAGTGTGGGACACCACGGGCCAGGCCGGCAGCCACCGGGTCGTCCTCCTGCTCGATGCCGCCGGAACGCTCGCCGAGCTGAGCGAGACCGACAATCGTTTCGAGCTCGACGTCGAGATCGGAGTCTCGCCGCTCGAGGCCGACCTCGAGGTGCGCGCGGCCGAGGTGCTGGTCGACCCGGCGTCGCCGTCGACGCTGCCGGCTCCGGTGTCGGTCACGGCGATCGTGCGCAACAACGGTCGGACCGATGCGAGCGACGTGGCGGTCACGCTCGTGCTGCGCACCGGCGCAGGCGCGGCAGGAGAGGAGTTGGTGGGGCTCGAAGTGCTGCCGTTGCTCACGGCGCGCTCGTCGCTGCCGGTGTCGTTCGCGTTCGAGCTGACTGCGCCCGGCGCCAGCGAGCTGGTGCTCACCGCCGATCCGGAGGGGCTCCTCGACGAGGGCAGAATCGACAACAACACCGCGACGGTGCCGATCGAGACCACGCCGAGCCTCGATCTCGCGGTAAACGCGACGGATCTCGAGGTGATCGGCGTGCCGCTTCCCGGCGCGACGGTCCAGCTCCGGGTGCAGGCCCACAACCGGGGGACTCTCGATGCGAACGAGGTCGCGCTGCTGGTCGCCCTCGACACGGTTCCCGTCGCGGGCGCTCCGGAGCGCACCGTCCTGCTCGACGAGCCGGTCCAGATTCCGGCGGGGGGCAGCGTCGTGCGCCAGGTGCCGTGGACGGTGGACCGGGAGGGGGAGCTCGACCTGGTCGCGGTTCTCGATCTCGGCAACCTGGCGCCGGAGGCGGACGAGACCAACAACCAGGCGAGCCTGCGTTTCCTGGCGGGCTCGCTGGGGCTCACCAATTTGCGTTTGCTGCCGGGAAGCCTCGCGGTCTCCCCCGAGCCCGCGCTCGAGGGCGCCGAGCTCGCGGTGAGCGCGACGCTCGACAACAACGGCGGAGCGCTCGCCGACGAGGTCGTCGTGGCGCTGTTCGAGGGTCACCCCGAGCAGGGTGGGGTGGAGATGGTGCGGATTCAGCTCGCTCCGCTCGCTCCGGGCGAGGTGCAGGGCTTCGATCTGATCGTGCCCGAGCTCGAGGGGCCGCAGGATCGCGTGCTGTTCCTGGTGGTCGATCCCGATGGCTCGCTCGAGGAGGCGGTGGAGGACGACAACGTCCTCTTCCGCAATCTCGAGGTGCGCGGCTTCGCCGACCTCGCGATCGGCCCGGCGGCGCTCGGACTGGATCCGGCCTTCCCATTCCCCGGCCAACCCGCATCCCTCGAGGTCGAGATCGCCAACCTCGGTGAGCAGGAAGCCGCTGCGACGATGCTCGAGGTGTTCGCGGGGGATCCGCTGGCCGGGGGCGTCCTGCTGGCGAGCGCTCCGACCGCGGCGCTGCCCGCGGGCGCGCTCGCAGCGACCAGCGTCGTCTTCACCCCCGACCCGGCGCTCGAGCCGGGAGCCGTTCTCGAGCTCGTCGTGCTCGTCGATCGGGCCGACGTCGTGCGCGAGCGCTCGGCGTCCAACAACCGCGCCGTGCTCGAGATGCTGATCGGCGGCGGCGCCGCGAACGTCAGCGAGCGCTGGTTCTCGCCCAACGGCGACGGGGTGAAGGACACCACGACCTTCTTCTTCGCCGCACCGCAGAGCGGGACGTTCCGCGTCGAGGTGCGCGACGGCGAGGAGCGGCCGGTCGTGGCCTCGACCGATCTGGAGGCCGGATCGGGAACGAGCAGCTTCCGGTGGGACGGCCGGGACGGCACTGGCCGGCTGGCGGCCGACGGTGACTACAGCTTCCGGCTGGTCGACGGCGGCGGGGCGGAGCTGGCGCGGACGCCGGTGACCCTCGACACCGACCGGTCGCCGCTGCTCGATGCGATCGGGACCGCCTACGAGCACGTGACGGATCTCACCTGCCAGGTTCCGGCGACCGGGAGCGACGAGCTCGCCTGGTCCGGCGACGAGCGTTGGGCGTTCTTCGTGGCCGGTCTCGGCGGCGCGCGGGGAGTCCATCGCGTCCGGGTCGACGGCAGCGGCCTCGAGCGGATCGCGAACCTCCCGGACCTCGACGTCTCAGCGAGCGACAGCGGGCGTTACCTGGCGGCGCGGGGGACGTCGAATCGGCTGTTCTTCGCCGATCTCCAGACCGGCGCGCGCTCGCACGTCGACCTGTCCACCCGAATCGATCGAGTGCTCGGCTTCGTGCCCGGCGAGGATCGGGTCGTGGCGCTGGCGCGCGACGCCGTCCACGCCGTCGACGTGGTGAGCGGCTCCGTCACGACCCTGCACGAGGCGGCGGGGGCGCGGTTCCGGTCGGTGGCGGAGTCGATGAACAGCTCGGCGCTGCCGAGCGAGAGCCGCCGGTCCTTCGCGCCCGACGGGAGCTCGGTGCTGGTGGCGCGCCAACTCGGCCCCGGGGCACGCTTGCTGGCCATCGACCTAGTCTCGACCGCGGTCCACGACCTCGGTCCGTTCAGGACCTCGGACCCGAGCTCGATCCGCTCGGCGACCTGGCTCGACGGCGGTCCGCGGATCGCCTTGGGCAGGTTAGGTTCGATCGAGATCTTCGCCGGGAACGGCGCACCTCTCGCCAGCTTCACGATCCCGGAGCTGCCGCCACCGTCCACGATCGTCTTCCCGGGCGAAGAGCCGCAGCCCTTCCCCGACGATTACATCCACACCGGCTCGGTGGGTGATCTGCACGGCGACGGGGGAGGCCGGCGGCTGCTGGTCGAGGTCCCATTCATCGTTTCGAGTCCCGAGGCGTGCATCGACGGAGCGCGCGAGACCTTCTGGGTCCTCGACCTCGGTCTCGGGACGTGGACCCGTCTCGACGACGACGACGATGCGCCCACGCCGGTGTTCGGCTGCGGCTCGTTCCACGTCGAGACGCGGGACGGCGGCGGCTTCGTCGAGCGCGCCGTGGTCCACCACGGGCTGCGCTACCGCGAGAGCACGATCGACCTGAGCCGACACCTTCCGGACGCCGGGGGGGAGCTCCGCGTGCGCGTGCGTCAGGCGGGCGGCGACAACGCGCACCTGGACAGCCTCCTGCTCGAGATCGATGGCGTGATCCTGCCTCCCACGTCGGCGGTGCTGGTCGGGGTCCCTGGCTCGGGCTCGACGTCGATCACGGCGGAGCTGGGCGCGCTCGATCACGAGGTGGCCGCCGTCGGTGACGCCACCGTCGAGGCGGTGTGGACGATCGACGACTCGGAGCTGGCGGAGCGGCTCGCGAGCGATCCCCCGATCCATCTGCGCCTGATCGGACGCGAGGAGTACCTCGAGGGGCGCGAGGCACGACCGATCGAGCTGCCGGCGGCGCGGCCGGACGGGCTCGAAGTCGTGATCGGCGCAGCCGGTGCGCTGGTCGTCGACGGCGAGCAGACCGTCGCCGATGCGCTGGGTGCTCCCCTGCTGCGCGAGCGCGCTCGTCCCGACACCGGTCACCCGCAGGGCAACGTGCTCGGCTGGGTCCGCTCCGACGGCGAGCGGCTCTACGCCGCGCTCGATTTCACGGTCGACAACACTCGCGACGCGGAGGGGGACTGGGGCGTGCTGCTGGTCGACGGCGGCTCGGGCTGGCGCGAGTTGCGGGTGACCGAGACCGATTCCAGGTGGGGGCGCGCGGGCTTCGGGAGCTCGGGCGCCGTCGCCTACCCGCATCGGTACTACGAGTTCTCGATTCCCCTCGAGGAGCTCGGGCTCGAGGTCGGCGACACGGCCCGCGTGCGCTTCGCGGGTTACGGAACCGCGGCGCTGCTCGACGGCGCCGGAGCGGGCTTCCACACGATGAAGGCGCGAGGGTTCCTGGGCGATCGCTCGCACGTGCTGTTCGAGAACCGCGAGCTCGGCGCCGCCTCGCTCGGCCTGCGCCTGGAGCGTGCGAGGGACGTCGAGGTGCCGCTGTTCGCCGAGTGGAACGTCGCGCGGGACTTCCAGCCCACCGTCGTCCTGGCCGCCGCGACGTTGGCGCTGGGAACGACCGCCGCCCTGGTGG
>DATKBT010000127.1:0-30622 GCA_035546295.1 Thermoanaerobaculia bacterium
GGTCACCAGCAGGCCGACGACCGGGCTGACGCGAATGCGGTAGCACAGGGCGAGGATGGCGAGCGCTGCGCCGAACAGGACGACGGTGTCGAGCAGCCAGGCGTGCATCCGCCGAGCCTACCCGTGAAGACTGCGGTCTGGGGTGCACGACCTCGAAGGCGCTCGTCGGGAACACCGTCTCGCCTTTCGGTTACGCTGCACGCGCATGGATCGAAGCGCCAAGATCGTCGCTACGGTGGGGCCGGCGAGCTCCGACCGCAGGATGCTCCAGCGCCTGCTGCGCGCCGGCGTCGACGTGGTGCGCCTCAACGTCTCGCACGGCGACCGTGACCAGCATCGTGCCGTGATCCAGCGGCTACGGCGTCTCGACCGGGAGCTCGGCCGCTTCACGGCGATCATCGTCGACCTGATGGGACCGCGTTACCGGCTGGGTGAGGTCGCCGAGGGGGTCGTGCTGCGTCGCGGCCAGAGGGTGACACTCGGCTCCAGGACGGGAGCCGGCAAGAGCGCCGACCTCGACCTCGACAGCAGCATCCTGAAGTACGTGAAGGAGGGCGAGCGGATCCTGATCGACAACGGGCTGGTCGAGATCGAGGTGCTGGAGAAGCGCCGCGGTCTGCTCGAGGCCCGCGTGCTCTCCGGCGGCCCGGTGTCGACGCGCAAGGGCATCAACCTGCCCGACTCGAAGCTCCCGTTCTCGGTCTCGGCGAAGGACCGCGAAGACATCGCGATGGCGGTGGAGGAGGATGCCGACTACCTGGCCGCCAGCTACGTCGGTAGCGCTCGGGACGTCGCCGCGGTGCGCGAGGTGATCGAGGAGATGGGGGGTGCGATCCCCATCATCGCCAAGCTCGAGCGCGGCCGTGCGGTCGCCCACCTCGACGAGATCGTCTCGGCCTCCGACGCCGTGATGGTCGCGCGCGGCGACCTCGGCGTCGAGATTCCGCTCCACCAGGTGCCCGTGATCCAGAAGCGGATCGTGGAATCGGGCCTGCACCAGGCGAAGCCCGTGATCGTGGCGACTCAGATGCTCGAGTCGATGATGGAGCATCCGAGGCCAACCCGGGCCGAGTCGTCCGACGTCGCCAACGCGGTCTTCGACGGCGCCGATGCGCTGATGCTCTCCGGTGAGACAGCGGCGGGGCGCTACCCGGTCGAAGTGGTGCGCACGATGGACAAGATCATCCGTGAGGCCGAAGGGCATCAGCGCCAGCGCAGCGGCGAGCTGCTCGCGGTGCGTGGGCGCAGCTACGCCGTCGGCCCGTTCGACCTCGAGGTGGCGGCCGAGGGGGGCAACCAGGGGATCGCCGAGACCATCGCCGCGGCGGCGGTGCTCTCCGCCAAACAGCTCGGCGCGCGGCGGATCGTGGCGCTGACCCAGGGGGGCTACACGGTGCGCCGGGTCAGCTCCCACCGCCCCTCGACGCCCGTGATCGCCCTGACCCGCGACCCGGCGACGGCGCGGCGATCGCAGCTCGTGTGGGGCGCTCGGCCCCTCTCCCTGGGTGAGGAGGTGATGCACCACGACGAGGTGGTGCGCCGCGTCGACCAGCTCTTGCTCGAAGGCAGGCTGGCGAGTCCGGGCGAGCAGGTGGCGATCCTGATGGGCGATCCGATCGAGGAACGTCCGCCGACCAACCTGTTGCGCCTGCATCGAGTGCGCGCAGAGTGAGACTCGCAGCCTTCGCAGGCTCAGGCTGCACTGGGATACGCGTCGAAGCTCCGTCGAGCGCCGCTCGACAGAGCTTCTTTGGCTACTCCGCGCGTAGCGTCTCCATCGGCGGCCGCTGCGCTGCGCGCAGAGCGGGGCGCAGGCTGGCCGCCAGACCCGTGATCGCGATCAGCGCGGCGGTGGCGATCAGCGAGAGCGGGTCCGAGGAACGAACGCCGAACAGGAAGCGCTGGATCAGCGTCCCGATCGCCTGGGTGCCGAGCAGTCCGAGCATGATGCCGACCGCGCCCAGGAGCATGCTCCGGCGCAGCACGAGGCCGACGATCCCGGAACGGCTCGACCCGAGGGCGACGCGAACGCCGAGCTCGCGTGCGCTCTCGCCCACCCACTGCGACAGCACGCCGTAGATGCCGGCCATCGCCAGCGCCAGCGCGACCGCCGCGAAGGCCGTCAACAGCACCGCCAGGAAACGGTTGGTGGCGATGCTGTCGGCGGTCAGTCGGGTGAGCGCGAAGCTGGAGTGGACGGGCTGGGAGGGATCGACCGCGAGCGCCTCCTCGGCGATCGCCCGGGCCGCCAGGTCGGCGTCGGGGCCGCGCGCGACCACGTTCATGGCGCCGTAGGTCATCTGCGCCATGGGCACGTAGAACTCGGCCTTGTAGGGAGAGGTCAAGGCGCTGAAGCGCACGTCGCCGACCACGCCGACGACGCGCAGCGTGCGCCGCCCGCCGTAGATCGAGAAGCTCTCGCCGACCGGGCTGGCGTCGGCCCACGCGAGGCGCGCGAAGGAGCGGTTGACGATCGCGACTCGCCCAGTGTCCGGCCGGTCGCGCGAGTCGAAGGTCCGTCCTTCGAGCAGGGGAATACGCATCGTCTCGAAGTAGCCGGGGCTCACGGTGCGGACGTACGCCTGTGCGGCCTCCTCCTCCGACACCCGGCCGGGGAGGGTGTAGGGGAGGTCGTAGTCGATCGTCTGGGGGTCCATCGGCAGCCCGGAGGTGGCGCCCGCCGCCTCGACGTCGGGCCGCCCCGCGAGACCTTCGAGGAGCTGTTGGAAGTAAGCGAGCTCCTCGGCGTCGTCGGGATAGGCGTCGCTGTCGAGATAGACGCGCGCGCCACCGATCCTCTCGCCGTCGAACCCCGGCTCGACCGCGCTCGCTTCGCGCAGCGAGCGGATCATCAGCACTGCCGTGACCAGCAGGGCGACCGCCACCGTCACCTGGACTACCACCAGCGCCGAGCGCAGGCGGGCTCCGGGCCGACGTCCCGCCCGCGGCGCCGCCGAGGTCCGGCGGGCGAGGTCGAGCCCGAGCACGTGGGCCACCGGCGCCAGGCCGAAGAGGACGCCGGTGACGATCGTGATCGCCGCGGCGAAGCCGAGCACCGGCAGATCGAGCCGGATCGCATCGACCCGGGGGAGCCCCGCGGGCGCCAGCGCGACCAGCAGGCGGTGAAGCCCGAGCGCGAGCGCGATCGACAGCGCACCGCCGAGCAGCGAGAGCAGGAGGCTCTCCACCAGGAGCTGATGGAGGAGCTGCGGGACTCGCGCTCCGATCGCGCGGCGGGTGGCCATCTCGCGGTCACGCGCCGACGCTCTGGCCAGCAGCAGGTTCGCCATGTTGGCGCAGGCGATCAGCAGGATGAGCGCGACGGCTCCGGCGGACAGCAGGAGCGCGGGCCGGACCTCTCCCACCATCGCCTCTCGCAGCGTCTGCAGCGAGACCGTGTAGCCGTCGTAGCGCGGATGGTCGGGCTCGACGTCGGCGATCGCGCGCCGCAGAGCCGCTTCGGAGGCCACGAGGCCGGCGCCGGCGTCGAAGCGCGCGAGCAAGTTGACGCGCCCGATCAGCGTCGGGTCGCCGTCGAAGCCGCGCGGCATCCAGAGGCGATGGTCCCGCTCGGGGATCGGCACGTGCGCCGGCAGCACGCCGACGATGGTCACCGGCCGCTCGTCGAGGATGATCGTCCGCCCCACCACCCCGGGATCCCCGCCGAAGCGATCCCGCCAGAACGTCTCGTCGATCACGGCGACGTTGCCGGTTCCGGGTCCCTCCACATCCCCGGGGACCAGGCCCCTGCCCAGCAGCGGCTCATAACCGACCACCCGGAAGAAGTCGCCGTCGGTGTGAAGGACGGAGCCGATCTCGATCGCGGCGCCGTCCTGCATCAGGGTCGCCGCCTCGAAGAGGAAGGCGGTCGTTCCGAGGATCTCGCGCGCGCCGGCGCCGTCGCCCGCCAGCCTCTCCCGCACGTCCTCGAGGTGGGGCGGGTAGAAGCCCGTGCTGTCATTGCGATCGCTCTCACGGTGCAGCGTGACGTAGGTCAGGGTGTCCGGGTCGTCGACGCCGAGCGGGCGCAGCAGCACGCCGTAGACGACGCTGAAGATCGCGGTGTTGGCGCCCAGGCCCAGCGCCAGGGTGAGCGCTGCGATGGCCGTGAACAGCGGCTGCTTGGTCAGCAGCCGCGCGGCGAGCACGAGATCGTGACGAAGAGTGGTCATGGCGAGTCCTCGGTGGCCGGCTCGGTGCACGGGAGAGCGCATCGAGCGCAGGAAGCGCGATTCGAGTCGGTGGGCGGTGGGCGCGTGCCGCAGCAGGTCGAGCACGGTGCGGACGAGCAGCAGCCAGGCGCCGACCCGCCCGCGCCGCCGCCGCTCCCGCCGCTCGAGCTCCAGGAACAGAGAGCTCGCCTCCGGGTGCTGCGCTCGAAGCGCCGGCGGGTAGAGCCGCCAGAAGAGCTCGAAGCATCGGACGGCGAGGCTCTTGCTGTGCGGGCTCATCGGCTCACCCGCTCTCGCTGCCGAGCACGGCGCGCACCCGCTCGGAGAGCGCCGACATCCGACGCGCCTCGTCCTCGAGCGTCCTCCGCCCTTCGTCCGTGAGCTCGTAGTAGCGACGCCGCTGGTCCTCGTCGGGTCTCGGAGCCTTGCGCGCCGGGCACAGCAACCCATCGAGCTCGAGCCTGCGGAGCACGGCGTAGAGGTTGCCGGGGAGCATGCGGATCCGGCCGTCGCTCTCCTCCTCGATGCGCTGGACCAGGGCGTAGCCGTGCAGCGCGCCCGAGGCGAGGGCCAGGAGGACGTGGAGGTCGGCGGGTTTCAGCGGATCTCTCATGACGAAAAGTATACTTTATCTCAGCATAATACGGAGGCGCGGCGTGGGGGTTGCACGCGTGCGCTCCTTTGCTCCTCGACGCTTTTCTCCTAGGCAGGGCCGCGATAGAAAGGCGGCCGGCCGACACACGACGAGAGGAGCAGGAGCGCTTCGTATGAGCAGCTCGCGAGAGGCGACCGAGAGCGGAGGATCGGGTGGAATCTCCATCCAGCTCGGCGACGACTACCCGATGCTGCGCGAGCCGGTGCGCCGGATCTGCGAGCGTTTCCCGGGCGAGTACTGGCGCCGGCTGGACGAGGACCGCGAGTACCCCACCGAGTTCGTTCAGGCGCTCACCGACCACGAAGTGCTGGCGGCGCTGATCCCCGAGGAGTACGGCGGCTCGGGCCTTCCGCTGCGCGCCGCCTGCGTGATCCTCGAGACCATCCACGCCTCGGGATGCAACGCCGCCGCCTGCCACGCCCAGATGTACACCATGGGCACGCTGCTGCGGCACGGCAGCGCCGAGCAGAAGGAGCGGTGGCTGCCCGAGATCGCTGCCGGCCGCCTGCGCCTCCAGGCCTTCGGGGTCAGCGAGCCGGCGACCGGCTCGGACACCACGAAGCTGCGGACGATGGCGACGCGTCGAGGGGACCGCTACGTCGTCAACGGCCAGAAGATCTGGACCAGCCGCGCGCTGCAGTCGGATCTGATGGTGCTGCTGGCGAGGACGACTCCGGTCGAGGAGGTGACCAAGCGCTCGCACGGCCTCTCGGTGTTCCTCGTCGACCTGCGCGAGGCGCTCGGCCGGGGTGTCGAGATCCGGCCGATCCGCACCATGATCAACCACAACACCACCGAGGTCTTCTTCACCGACCTGGAGATTCCGGCCGACGCGCTGATCGGCGAGGAGGGGCTCGGCTTCCGCTACATCCTCGACGGCATGAACGCGGAACGGATCCTGCTGTCGTCGGAGGCTCTCGGTGACGCTCGCTGGTTCATCGCCAAGGCCGTGTCCTACGCCGGCGAGCGCGAGGTCTTCGAGCGGCCGATCGGCCAGAACCAGGGGATCCAGTTTCCGATCGCGCGGGCCTGGGCCGAGACCGAGGCGGCGGACCTGATGATTCGCAAGGCGGCCGGCCAGTTCGATGCCGGCGCCGCCTGCGGCGCCGAGGCCAACACCGCGAAGCTGCTGTCGTCGGAGGCCGCCTGGCACGCCGCCGAGGCCTGCTTCCAGACCTACGGTGGCTTCGCCTTCGCCTGCGAGTACGACGTCGAGCGCAAGTGGCGGGAGACCCGGCTGTTCCAGACCGCCCCGATCTCGACCAATCTGGTGCTCACCTACCTGGCCCAGCACGTCCTCGGCCTCCCGAGGTCCTACTAGACGGGAGGGCGCCGCGTCCCCGGGGATTCGTCTCGCTCGGTCGGCTGGCAGCGCCGCCGGCCGCACCCGGCCGGTGACGAGCTCCGCTTCTCCTGAGTTTGTGCGTCCGCCATCGGCGCCGCGTCCGCAGCCCGGCTCCGTCCACGCCGCAGGGACCGGATGTAGACTCGCCAGTGGACTTCGTTCCAGTCACCCCACAGCGGCATCGGCGCGCGGCGACGCTCTGCCGATTCGACTTCCCGAGCGCGATCCGATCGCGAGCCGCCCATTCGCGTGCGCAGAGGACGGAGCGAACCTGCTCACGACGAAGACCCCACATTCCTCCGATGGCCTGGACCAGACTCCGAGACCGCGACGACGAGGTCGAGAGCCTCGATCCGCGCAGCTACGACCGCAGCTTCGTGATCCTCATGGCGGCTCTGGCCGTGCTGCTCCCGATCGCGCTGGCCTCCGGCTGGGGTCAGACCGCGGCTGCGGTCGCGATCGGTCTGGTGCTGTCAGGCGGCTTCTTCGGGCTCGCGCGACTCGGCGCCCGCCGGCTGGCGGCGCTGCTCGCCCTGCTCATGCTCATCGCGCTGCTGGCCAGCGAGATGTGGCGGTCGGACGGACTAAGCAACATCTCGCTGATCGGCTTCCCGGCGGTCATCGCGCTCGGCTCGCTCCTGCTCACGCGTCGATGGTTCGCGGGCGTCGCCGCGGTGTCGGTGCTGACGCTGACCGCCCTGATGCTCGCCGAGCGGACCGGGCGCATGGAGGTGCGAACGATCGAGCCGCTGGAGTGGGGCGAGTTCGGAGCCCTCGTGCTCGTCCTGGCCGGCGTTGCGGTGGTGGTCGACGCCCAGGCTGCCGGCCTGCGTCGGACCGTGGTGCTGGCGTGGCAGAACCAGCGCGCACTGGAGGCGAGCGAAGGGCGCTTGAGGGCGCTCATCGAGAGCGTGTCCGAGGTGATCGCCGTGCTCGACGAGGACGGTCGGGTGCGGTACGTAAGCCCGGCGATCGAGAAGGTGCTCGGCTACGCTCCTGCCGAGCGCGTGGAGATGAACGCGTATCACCTCGTCCACCCCGACGACGTGTCGCGGGTGCGCAGGAGCTTTGCCCGTGCTCTCGCGTCGCCCGACTCGCAGACCGAGGTGGAGCTGCGGATGCGCCACAAGGACGGGGACTGGCGTTGGATCGGTCTCAGCGGGCGCAACCGCGTGTCCGACCCCGCCGTCCGGGGGGTCGTGCTGAGCTACCGGGACATCACCGAGCGCAAGCGAGCCGAGCAGATGATGCGGGCGTCCGAGGAGAAGTTCGCCCGGACCTTCGACGCCAACCCGCATCCGATGGGCATCGCGTCCAGCCGGGACGGCCGCATGATGGACGTCAACGAGAGCTTCCTCACGACCTTCGGCTACACCCGCGAGGAGGTGATCGGACGCAACGCCGCCGAGGTCGGATGGGCGACGGAGGAGGATCGGCAGCGGGTCATCGCGCTAATCGCGGAGCACGGTTTCCTGCGCAACGAAGAGTTCGAGTTCCGCACCAAGCAGGGGGAGAAGCGTTTCTTCCTCCTGTCGATGGAGCAGATCGAGATTCTCGAGGAGCCCTGCCTGCTGGTCGCTTCGACCGACATCACCGAGCGCAGGATCGCCGAGGAGGTGCTGCGCGAGTCCGAGCGGAAGTTCTTCCGCATGTTCCAGGCGAACCCGAGCCCGATGTCGATCAGCTCGGCGGAAGATCGCCGGATCCTCGAGGTCAACGATGCCATGCTCTCGACGATCGGCTGGACGCGCGACGAGCTGATCGGCAGAACTCCGGAGGAGCTCGACACCTGGGTGGATCCCGAGCAACGGGAGCGCATCGTCGAGGAGCTCGAGCGCTCGGGCTCGGTGAGGGCGCTCGAGGCGCAGGTGCGGCGCAAGGACCGCAGCGTGTTGACCTGGGTGCTGTCGGCCGAGGCCGTCGAGCTCGAAGGGAGGCCCTGCATCCTCTGGTCGGCGATGGACGTCAGCGAGGCGAAGCAACTCGCCGACGAGCTCCAGCGGGCACAGAAGATGGAGGCGATCGGACGGCTGGCGGGAGGCGTGGCCCACGACTTCAACAACTGCCTGACGCCGGTCGTCGGGTACAGCGAGCTGATCCTGGCGACCATGGACGAATCGGACCCGCAACGGTCGCGGGTGGTCGAGATCCACGAGGCCGGGAAGCGCGCGGCCGAGCTCGCCGGGCAGCTCCTCAGGATGGGCAGGGGAAAAGTGGCCGAGCCGGGAATGCTCGATCTCAACCAGGTGGTGCTCGGCACCGAGCGGCTGCTGCGCGGGATCGTCGGGTCCGAGGTCGAGCTCTCGATCTACCTCGCGAAGGACCTGGGAACGGTGCTCGCCGATCGCAGCCAGCTCGAGCAGGTCCTGCTCAATCTCGTGGTCAACGCCCGGGACTCCATGCCCGGAGGCGGCCGCCTGGTCATCGAGACCGAGGCCCTGGCGTGCGGTGATGATCGCCCGCGCGGAGGTCCGCGACTCGAGTCCGGGTCGTACGCGATGCTGGCGGTCTCCGACACGGGCGTGGGAATGGATGCTTCGACCCAGGCGAAGATCTTCGAGCCGTTCTTCACCACCAAGGAGGTTGGCAAGGGCACCGGGCTCGGTCTCGCCACCGTGTACGCCATCGTGCAGCAGATCGGCGGCGACATCATCGTGTTCAGCGAGCCCGGCAAGGGCGCCACCTTCAAGCTCTACCTCCCGACGGTCGCGCGCCGAGAGCGGCGCGCCTCGGCGGAGGCCGACGCGGCGTCGGTCGACACAGCGTCGGTCGACACAGCGTCGGTCGACGAAGGCCAGCTCGCCGGCCGCGAGACGGTGCTCCTGGTCGAGGATCAGCAGGCGGTTCGCGAGTTCGCCGAGGCCGGGCTGCGCAGCTACGGCTACCAGGTGATCGTCGCTGCCGACGGCGCGCAGGCCCTCGAGCTGATCGAGCGCGGCGGAGCCGACCCGGACATCCTGGTCACCGACGTGGTGATGCCGAGGATGGGTGGTCCGGAGCTCGCGACGCGCGTCTGCGAACTGCGCCCCGGCTGCCGCGTCGTCTACGTGTCGGGCTACACCGGTCGCGCCTCGATCGACCGGGAGCGGATGGTCCCGGCGGCGCCGCTCCTCCACAAGCCCTTCACCGCCGAAGAGCTCGCCCGCATCGTGCGCGAGACGCTCGGCAGCTCGCGGGCGAGCGGCCGGCGTGAACGTCAGACCACCTGATCCGGCTTACGCCGCATCTGAGCGTCAGCGGCGATGTGCCCGGCGACTTCAGCCGGCGATTTCAGCCGGGGATGGCGGGCGGCGATCTCGGACGATGCCGGGGGCGATGGGAGTGCGGCTTCGCTCTGCCGAGCGACGGGCGCGATCGAGCCGCCGACCTCCTCGACGCTGCGGGCACGCTCGCGAGCCGGAGGGCTGGACTGAGTGTCGACGGCCGGCGAGCTTCGTCGCCGACCGCCGAGGCGTCCGCTCACGGGCGAAGCAGGATCTCGATCTTCTCGCGGAGCTGGCTGCTGTTGAACGGCTTGCTCAGGAACTCGACCCGGCGCAGGCTGCGGAGGCTCTGGGACGTCTCGGCCTCGTCGTACCCGCTCACCATCAGCACCGGCAGGTCCTCCCGGATCGAGCGGATGATGGGCAATGCCTCGGCGCCGTCGAGCACCGGCATCGCGAAGTCGAGCATCACGAACAAGAGGTCCCGGTGGCGCTCGCGAACCAGGTCGATCCCCTCCCGGCCGTCATCGGCCGTCAGCACGTCGTAGCCGAGCCGCTCGAGCAGACGCTGCGCCACAGAGCGAACCAGCGGATCGTCGTCCACCAGCAGGACGGTGCCGCCGGTCGGCGCCGAATCCTCGGGCGAAGCGGCCTCGGCTGCGTCCTGGCCTCGCGCGCCCGGATCATCGCCGCCTCCTCCGCCCCCTGCCTCGGCCGCCGCCAGCATCAGCTCGAAGCGGCTTCCCGCGCCGACGGTCGGCGTCACGCGCAGGGCTCCCCGGCGGCCGCGCACGATGCCGCGTGCGGCAGCGAGCCCGAGCCCACGGCCCTGCTGCTTCGTGGAGAAGAGAGTGGAGAAGAGGGTGGAGAAGAGAGTGGAGAAGAAGGGGTCAATGATCCTCCGCAGGCTTCGTGGCTCGATACTCGACAGGCGCTCCAGCCGCTCGAGGTAAAGCGGATGGGCGACGGCGTGGGCCCCCTGCATCCAGCGATCGGGCTCGGCGAGCTCGGTCCCTTCGGGGTCGGTGATCGCCGCAAGGCCTCGGGTCGCCCACGTCGGATCCTGTGCCCGTCGGCCCGCGCGCGAAGGCCGTGGAGGTCGTCGGTGGTCATCTCCGGAGTCCCGCGGCCGGCAGGCGGAATCGCGGGCTCACGGCGTCGGGATGCCCGGCAGCCGAGCGCGTGAAACGCTGCTGCGATGTGACGCCGTTACGAGCCGAGGGAGAGTCAAGGGCACCGTTGCGCACTGGGCGCAGATCCATCGACGGCCCTCTTCAGTCCAGGGCCTTCAGATCGAACGCGATCTTCGCGCCGCCGGCGGTCTCCACATCGACGACGAAGGTGTCGTCGGCTGGGCGGCTGTAGGTCAAGCGTTTCAGAGATCCTTCTCCCACCGCTTCGAACGAGATCCGCCGCTCCGAGATCTCGGCCAGGCGCATCTCCTGCGCGCTGGGTGAGCGGGGCACGAAGCCGGGGTTCCACTGCTGCAGCCTGAGCACCAGCGACCCCTCCGACTCCTCGATGACGATGAGCTCGATCATGTTGGTCTGACCGTTGGCGGTGCCGCGCACCACCGAGGCGATCGAGCCGCCGTCGGGCCGGCTCCAGTTTTCCTCGAGCGTTCCGGGGCCCATCGCGCCCTTCCACGAGCCGGTCATCCAGGCCAGGTCGGCGACCGTCGCGGCGGGGCCGGCGGCCCACGCCGGCGAGGTGAGCAGGGCGAGCACGAGGGTCGCCGTTGCCTTGGAGCGGCATCGTCTGCAGGCTGGTCGCACGTTCGTCTCCTTCGATCCGAGTGGAGCGATGACAATACCAGGCGCCGTGCGCGCGGCGCGCGCGAGCGGAGGGGAGGTGTGCACTCCGCCAAGTCCGTGGTCGCGCGTCGGCCGGCGGGTCCCGAGGGGACTACGGCGGGGGTTCCATGGCGCTCTCGACCAGGCGATCGAGAACCTGGTCGAGCGTGACCTCACCGTCGAGATGTGCGATCCACAGGTCGCGCACCAGGCGGGCACGCGGCACCCGGTCGTAGTAGGTGCTCGGACCGTCGCCGTAGTGGACGTGGTCCGGATCGACGAGCCGGCGGATCGTCTCGCCCGCCTGCACGAACATGATCGTGTGCGGCAGGTCGCGAAATGCGTCGTCGGCTGGACCCAGTCCCGCAGCGCCCAGGCGCCCGCGCAGGCGGGAGAGCACGTTGCGGCCGGCGCTCTGCTCGGCGGCGACGTCGAGGGCGTGGGTCGCCTCGTGGAGGATGATCTCGAGCAGCGCGCTCCCCTGATTCTCCCGGCGATCGACGGCCACGATGCAATAGCCGGTGCCGTCGCGGTCGCGGTAGGTGACGGCGCCCGGCCAGACCGAGCTAGGGACGAGATAGACCGGGATCGTGCGGCGGGGATCGGTCATTTCGAGCGCGGAGAGCATCGCGGCGAAGGCCTCGTCCTGCTTCGGCAGCAGGCGGCTCTCGATGTCCACGCGAGCGGCGTCGACCAGCTCGCGGCGCGCCGGCCAGAGCTCCTCACGAAATCGTGGCTCGAGCTCCACCAGGGCGGCGAGCAGGCGCTCGACCTCGACGCCGACCCCGACGCCGACCTCGACCTGGGCGCCGTCGTGCAGGCGAAGGGTGGAGATTCCCGAAAGACGGTCGGCGATCTCCTGGGCGCCGGTGACACCGAGCAGCGCGCTGTCGAACAGACCCCAGCCGCGCCCGGGCGGCAGCTTCGCGCCGAGCGCGCGCATCGCGTCGATCAGCGGCGCCAGGGGTCCGCTCGCTTCGGTGCGGGACTCGGCGAGAGCGCGCCCCTCGGTCCACAGGGCGACCGCCGGCTCGACCCGCAGCTCGATCCGGGTGGCGCCATCGCCGGCGCCGGACTGGCCCGCGCCGCCGCGCTCGGCGGCCGCCGGCAGGAGGACGAGCGCCGCTGCGAGCAACGTGGCGCCGCGCACGATCAGCCGGCTTCGGCCAGCTTCGCCTCGAGCTGGATGTCGACACCGGCGAGCGCGCGGCTCACCGGGCAGCCGGCCTTTGCCTTCTCGGCGTGCTGCTGGAAGGCCGCCGCGTCGATCCCGGGGACCCTGCCTTCGACCGTCAGCTTGATGGTCGAGATCGTCCAACCCGCTTCCTCCTTGACCATCGTCAGGTCGGCGGCGGTCGAGAGCTTCTCGGGGGGATGTCCGGCGCCCGACAGGCCGAAGGAGAGCGCCATCGAGAAGCAGCCGGCGTGGGCCGCCGCGATCAGCTCCTCGGGGTTGGTGCCCGGCTGCCCCTCGAAGCGCATGCCGGCGGAGTAGGGCGTTCCGGAGAGGACTCCGCCGGGAGCGTCGAGTCGGCCGGCCCCCTCCTTCCCCGATCCCTCCCATACGGCGGTTGCGGTGCGTTGAATCTTCATCGGTTCTCTCCTCTTCCTCTTCCTCTTCCTCTTCCTCAGCTCTTCGCCCGGTCCCGGGCAGCGGCCAGGGCGCGCCGGCCGTAGACCTTCGCGAGGTGCAGGCGATAGCTCCCGGAGGCGAACACGTCACCCAGCGGGTCCTCGGCGGTGACTCTCTCGACGGCTGTCTGGATCGTCTCGTCCGAGGCGTCGCCGCCGACCAGCGCGGCGATCACCTCGTCGCCGGCGAGAGGGATCGCGGTGACGCCCCCCCAGGCGAGCCCGCCGCCCGTGACCTTGCCGTCCCCGTCGAGATCGACGATCGCGGCGGCCCCGACCACCGCGTAGCCGGAAGCAGGGTGCTCGAACTTGAGGTAGGCGGAGCCGGCGCCCGCCGATTGCGCGGGGAGCTCGATCGCGGTGATGATCTCGTCAGCGCCGAGATCGGTGGTCAGCAGATCGACGAAGAAGTCGGCCGCCGCCACCGCGCGCGACCCGCCGGGGCCCTGCAGGTGGATCGTCGCGCCGAGCGCGCGCAACACCGGCGGGTAGTCGGAGCCGGGATCGGCGTGGGCAACGTTGCCGCCGATCGTGCCCCGGTTGCGCACCTGGGCGTCGCCGATCTCGTGGGCCGCCTCGGCGATCAGCGGGCAGTGCTCGCGCAGCTCGGCGGAGGCCGCGATCACGGCATGGGTGGTCAGCGCGCCGATGCGCACAGCGCCGCCGCCGACGGTGACGCCGCGCAGCTCGCCGATGCGGCCGATGTCGACGATCTTGGCGGGCTGGGCCAGGCGCAGCTTCATCAGCGGGATCAGGCTGTGACCGCCCGCGATCAGCTTGGCGTCCTCGGAGGAGCCGAGCAGGGAAAGCGCCTCGGCGACCGAGGAGGCGCGCACGTACTCGAAGGGGGCTGGGTACATCTCCGGTTCTCCTTGCCGTCGGTTCCTACGCCGAAGCGCGTCGCGGGGACTGGATCGCCGACCAGACCTTCTCCGAGGTGAGCGGCATGTCGAGGTGCTGGATGCCCCAGGGGGAGAGGGCGTCCATCACGGCGTTGACCACGGCGGGCGGCGAGGCGATGGCGCCTGCCTCGCCGACGCCCTTGACCCCGAGGGGGTTGTGGGGGCAGGGGGTGGTCGTGCGGTCGGTGTGGAACTGCGTCATCCGGTGGATCTTGGGCAGCGCATAGTCCATCAGCGACCCCGACAGCAGCTGGCCGCTCTCGTCGTACACGGCCTGCTCCCACAGCGCCTGTCCGATGCCCTGGGCGAGGCCGCCGTGGACCTGGCCCTCGACGATCATCGGGTTGATCACGTTGCCGACGTCGTCGACCGCCACGTAGTCGCGCAGCTCGACCGCGCCGGTGTCGGGATCGACCTCGACCACGCACACGTGGGCGCCGAACGGATAGGTGAAGTTGGCGGGATCGTAGAAGCTGACCGCCTGCAGCCCGGGCTCGAGGTCGTCGGGGTAGTTGTGGGCGAGGTAGGCCTGGATCGCCACGTCCCCCCAGCCGACCCCGCGGTCGGTGCCCTTGACCGAGAACCTGCCGCCGGCGAGCTCGACGTCCTCGGCCGAGGCCTCGAGCAGATGGGCGGCGATCCGCTTGCCCTTCTCGATCACCTTTTCGACGCTCTTGACGATCGCGCTGCCGCCGACCGCCGCCGAGCGCGAGCCGTAGGAGCCCATCCCGAACTGCACCTTCTCGGTGTCGCCGTGCACCACGTCGACCTGCTCGACCGGCAGATCGAGCATGTCGGCCACGATCTGGGCGAAGGTCGTCTCGTGCCCCTGTCCGTGCGGGGAGGAGCCCGTGTATACGGTGACCGAGCCGGTCGGCTGGACCCGGACATCGGCGCTCTCCCATTGCCCCGCCTGGGCTCCGAGCTGACCGACGATCTTCGACGGCGCCAGCCCGCAGGCCTCGATGAAGCAGGAGAAGCCGATCCCGAGCTGCTTGCCGCCGGCCTCGCGGCGCTTCGTCTGCTCGGCGCGCAGGTCGTCGTAGCCGACCAGCTCGAGCGCGCGCTCCAGCGCCGGAGCGTAGTTGCCGGAGTCGTAGGTCAGCGCCACCTGGGTCTCGAACGGAAACGCGTCGGGGGGGACGAAGTTGCGCCGGCGGATCTCGGCGGGGTCGAGGCCGAGCTGATCGCCGGCGAGGTGCACCAGCCGCTCGACCACGAAGGTCGCTTCGGGCCGGCCCGCGCCGCGGTAGGCGTCGACCGGGGTGGTGTGGCTGTACATCCCACGGACGTGGGCGTGGATCGCCGGGATCGCATACTGCCCGGAGAGCAGCGTCGCGTACATGTAGGTGGGCACCGCCGGCCCGAAGGTCGACAGGTAGGCGCCGAGGTTGGCGTAGGTGTCGACGCGCAGGCCCGTGATCCTGCCGTCGCCGTCGAGCGCCAGCTCGGCGTGGGTGACGTGGTCGCGACCGTGGGCGTCGGTGGCGTTGCTCTCGGTGCGGGTCGCCGCCCACTTGACGGGGCGGCCGACCTGCATCGAGCAGAACGACACGATCGCCTCGTCGGGGTAGTGCATGATCTTCGATCCGAAGCCGCCGCCGACCTCGGGCGCGATCACCCGCACCTTGTGCTCGGGCATGCCGATCGAGGCCAGCGTCATCAGCAGCCGGTGGACGTGCGGGTTCTGGGTGGTCAGGTAGAGGGTGAGCTCGCCGTTCGCGGGGTCGTAGTCAGCGAGCGCCGCGCGCGGCTCGATCGCGTGGGGGATCAGCCGGTTGTTGCGCAGGTCGAGGCGGACGAGGTGCGCCGCCGCCTCGAACGCCGCGTCGGTCTTGGCGCGATCGCCGATCTCCCAGTCGAAGGCGACGTTGTCGGGCGCCTCGGCGTGGACCACGGCGGCGTGGCCGTGGGCGGCCTTGGGGTCGCAGACGGCGTCGAGCGGCTCGTAGTCGACGGCGACCAGGTCGATGGCGTCGCGCGCCGAGTAGCGGTCCTCGGCGACCACCACCGCGACCGCGTCGCCGACGTAGCGCACGGTGTCGGAGGCGAGGATGGGATGGTTGGTGACCTTGAGGTCAGGGAGCAGCCAGCCGACCGGCACCATCCCCGGGATGCCGGACTTCTGCACGTCCTCGGCGGTGTAGACAGCGACGACTCCGGGCGCGGCCGCCGCCGCGGCGGTGTCGATCGAGCGGATCTTGGCGTGCGCATAGGGGCTGCGCACGATGGCGGCCTGCGCCATGTTCGGGAGCTTGAGGTCGTCGGTGTACTTGCCGCGGCCCGTGATCAGGGCCGGGTCCTCGCGGCGCTTGATGGAGGTGCCCAGAACTTTGCCCATGGCGTTCCTTCCGTGTGTCTTGGCTCGGCGTGCTGTCTGCCTTGGCTGAGCGTGCTGTCTGGCTTGGCAGAACGTGGTCGATCGGTGCTGGACGGTGCTTCCTGCGGTGCTCGCGGCTCTCGGCGGTGCGCGGGGGGAATCGACGTTCGTCGGCGGACTCGGCAGCCGGCCGGCGGCCAGCCGCGCGAGGCGGCCCTCCTCACCCGCTCTTCATCTGTTCCGCCGCGTAGCGCACCGCCTCGATGATGTTGTGGTAGCCGGTGCAGCGGCAGAGATTGCCTTTGAGCCCCTCCCGGATCTGCCCCTCGGTGGGGTCGGGCGTGTGCGACAGCAGGTAGTTGGCGGCGAGGATCATCCCCGGCGTGCAGTAGCCGCACTGCAGGCCGTGCTTCTCCCAGAACGCCTGCTGGAGCGGGTGGAGCTGGCTGCCGTTGGCGAGGCCTTCGATGGTGGTGATCTCGGCGCCGTCGGCCTGCACCGCGAGCTGGGTGCAGGACTTGACCGCCTCGCCGTCCACCAGCACCGTGCAGGCGCCACAGAGGCTCGTCTCGCAGCCGACGTTTGTGCCGGTGAGGCCGAGATCCTCGCGCAGGAAGTGGACGAGCAGCCGTCTCGGCTCGACCTCGCGTTCATGGCTCTTGCCGTTGACGCTGACCTTGATCGTGATGCCCATGGTTCGGTCGTTGCCCCCAGTCGCTTGTTACTACTCGGCTGTTACTACTCGGCTGTTACTACTCGGCGTTGCAGTCTCGCCGCGACGATCTCGCCGACGGGCCTCAGCCGCCGCAGGTGCGCATCACGACGGCGATCACGATGACCGTGATCAGCGCCAGCGCGACGAACAGAGCCGGACGGTGCTGCTTCGGCACCAGCTCGCCGGCGAGGCCCTTGACGAAGTCGCCGGCGAACGCGGCCTGCGAGGGCGCGCCGGACGCGGTGCTCCGCGCCTCCGGGCGCTGCGCTTGCGCCCGGTCGGCCTGGCCCACCGGGGCGAGCTCCGGTTCGCCGCCGCTGGCCGCCGGCGCAGGCGCAGCATCGGCGGCGGTGGCTGTAGCGCCCCCCCCGAGCTGCCGCTCGAGCCCCTGGAGCCCCTGGCGGGTGATCACCTTCGCCGAGCTCTCCACCAGCCGCTGACCGACGCTGGCGATCCGCCCTCCGACCTGCGCGTCGATCTCGTAGTGCAGGATCGTGCCGTCGCCGTCCGGGACCAGCCGCAGCGAGCCAGTGCCCTTCATGAACCCCGGCGCGCCCTTGCCGTCGATGTCGAGGTCGTAGCCGTTGGGCGGGTCGAGGTTGGTCAGCACGACGGTGCCCTCGAACAGGCCCTGTACCGGGCCAACCTTCATCTCGAGCTTGCCGCGGTAGGCGTTTTCTCCGGTCTGCTGCAGCTCTTCGCAGCCGGGAAGGGTGCCGGCGAGGATCTCGGGGTCGAGGAGGGCTTCCCAGAGCCGCTCCCGCGTCACTTCGTATCGGTACTCGCCGGTCAGCTTCAAAGGCAGATTCCCCTCGTAGACCTCCGTGTTCTACCACACGGGCGGTGCATCGTGGCGGGCGATGAAGAGCTTCGTTCGACCTCGTCCTCCGGGCGAGACTCCTCCCGCAGCGAGACCACCGGCGGCTGGCGCGTCACTCTGCCGGCGGGGTGCGGGAGGGCGACGGTGCTCGCAATGGCGAGAACCGCGACCGCCCCGCCCGACCGCGCCCGGGCCGGTCCCGCCACCCGAGAGACGAGAGCCTAGATCGGGCGAGACCGCGAAGGTCGACACGCCCCTCCAGGTCGAGGCCGGCGCCGGGCTCCGGTTCACGGCTACGACGGGTAGTGCGTTGCTATCGTCTGGCAGCTTGCTCGAATTCCGCCGCCGAATCGATGGCGGCGGTTTCGAGCATCCGCCAAACCTCCTGGAGCGAGCCGGCATGCGGCAGAGACTCGTCCTGCTTTCGACCGATGCAATCCACCACGTGTACTTCGTCAATCGCCTGCTGGCGCAAGGGTTCGAGCTGGACGCGGTTTTCTACGAGACCCACGCGCTCGAACCGCCGTTTCCGGTCGAGCCTGTCTTCGACGAAGCGCAGAGGGAGTTCGAGGAAGCCGAGTTTCGGCGGGATCTGCCGGCGACCGTGCCCGCCGACCTGCCCGTCTTCTACTACCGTAGCTTGAACGAGCCCGAGGCCGTCGCCCACATCGCGCGGTACGAGCCCGAGATCGGCATCGTCTTCGGCTGCGGCAAGCTCGCCCCGACGGTCATCCGCTGCTTCCCGATCCTGCTCAACATCCACAAGGGCCTCGCCGAGGAATATCGTGGCCTCGACACGGACCTCTGGCCGATTTACCACTTCGAGCTCGACAGCATCGGCGTGACAGTGCATCAGGTCGACGAAGAACTGGATACCGGCCCGGTTGCCAAGAGCGCGCGCGTGCCATTGCATCGCGGCATGCGAATCGAGCAACTGCGCCACGCCTGGGTCGTGCTGGCGACGGAGATGGTCATGGACTGTCTGCGCCAGCACACGCGCGGCAAGCTCGCGTTGCGCAAACAGGCACGCGTCGGCCGCTACTACTCGTTCATGCCGACCGAGCTGAAGCGGCTGGTCGCGCGCCGCTTCAACGCGTATTGCAGGAGCCTCCAAGCATGAACGGCGGCGCGAACGACAACCGGCTCTTGATCCTGCTCTACCACGGCGTCACCGAGGACGCGAGCTCGGGCATCGAGAATGCATCGAGGAAGCACATCGACGCCGCCGAGTTCTCGCGGCAGATGAGCTTCCTGCGTGGTCACGCAAACGTGCTCTCGATGGACGACGTCGTCGACCTCCACGACGCCGGGGCGCCGTATCCGGAGCGAGCCGTCTGTGTCTCGTTCGACGACGGTTTCCTGAACAACTACACCGTGGCGAAACCGATCCTCGAGGCCGCGGAGATCCCGGCGGCGTTCTACGTCTCGACCGGGTTGATCGGGACCCGCGGCATGTTTTGGGTCGATCAGCTCGAGGATTGCATCAATCGCACGGTACACACCACGATCTCGGTTCGCCTGGAGGGCGCGCGCGAGCTCACCTTGACCTCGGATGCCGAGAAGATCGCCGCGCTCGAAGCGATCAAACGGTACTGCAAGGCCAGCCCCGCGGGCGAGAAGGACCGCGTGCTCGCCGAGGTCGACGCGGCAACCGGAGTCCGCCCCTGCGCCGACGCGGCCGCCAACTACCGCACCATGACCTGGGACCATGTGCGCGAGATCGCCGACCATCCGCTGTTCACGGTCGGCGGTCACGGCGTCATGCACGACATCCTGACGCGTCTCTCCGAGGACGACTGCGAGCGGGAGATCCGGCAGTCGCTGGCGACGCTGCGAAGCCAGCTCGGACGGGACGTTCGTCACTACTCGTATCCCGAGGGCCAGTCGGATCACTACGACGAACGCATCGTTGCTCTGCTCGCGCAGGAAGGAGTGCGTTGCTCGCCGTCGGCGCGCGCCATGATCAACGACCGCAACATCGGCCTGTTCGATCTCGGCCGCATCATGGTCGGATTCCGCGGCGAGCCGTTCCCGCACGCTTTCTTCGTGTCGTAACGCCGCGGCTTACGCGCTCAGGAGAACCTGCGACCACGTCGAGGCGGCGTGTTGGCGGACGATGCGCCAAAAAATTCGCGCAAACGTGCAACAATCGCCAAGAACTTGGCGTATGAAGGGGACGCCGGTCGGGCCCTCGCAACGAGCGACCCCGCCCTACCGTCCGCCGAACGGCCTGCGACGACGACACGCCCATCGCCACGATCCGGGAGGAGCCCTTTGCCCGAGAATCCCGACCTCCAGCTCAGCCGACGCGAGCGTCAGATCATGAGCGTGCTGTTTCGCGAGGGCGAGGCCTCGGTCGCCGACGTTGCCGCCGGCATCCCGAGCGCTCCGAGCCGAACCGCGATCCGTACGCTGCTGCGCATCCTCGAGACCAAAGGGTACGTACGGAGGAGACGGGACGGACGCCGGCACCTCTACCGGCCGGCGGTCTCGCGCGGGAGAGCTGCCCGGGCCGCGCTCTCCCATGTCCTCGACACGTTCTTCGGCGGCTCGCTCTCGGACGCGGTCGCCGCTCGCTTGGCGGATCCGTCGGCGCAGCCCGACCGCGACGAGCTCGAGCGGCTGTTGCGCCTGGTCGACGAGGCGCGCGAGGGGAGCGCAGAGGACGAGTCGGCCCCGCAGGAGCCGGCGGATCCCGAGAGCGGGGGAGGCGAGAGGTGAGCCTCGCCGCACTGCTGGTCGCCAAGGCGACAACGGTCCTGGCTGGCGGCGCGGTTGCTCTTCGCTCGATGGATCGCTACGACAGCGGCGCCAGGTTTCGGGTGGCTTGCGCAGCGCTGCTCGCGAGCCTGCTCTTGCCGGTGCTGTCGCTCGTGGTCCCGGAGTGGCGGGTGCTGCCCGTCTGGAGCCAGCCACCGGCCGCGCGCCCGGCCGAGCATCGCGCGTGGCGGCCGGCCGAGCCGCTGGCGGAGCACGGCGCCCCCGGCGCGACGGCCTCTCGCGGTCTCGAGCGATCGCGATCCGAGCCCGCGGCGCTGGCGGACGCTTCGTCGGCGCATCAGGCCCGGCTCACGACCGCTCGCACGATTCTCGCGATCTGGCTCGCGGGCAGCCTCTGGATCGGCGCCCGGCTCGTGCTCGGGCTGTTGGCGCTCGAGCGACTGAGGCGTCGCGCCGAGCGGCTCGGAGGAGACGATTGGGCGCTGCTGGCAGCGCGGCTGTCGGCAGAGCTCGGGCTCCGCCGCCCAGTCGAGCTGCGTCGTATCGATCGGCTCACGATGCCGATGACGTGCGGCGTCTTTCGCCCCGCCGTCCTGCTGCCCGCAGACTGCGACGAATGGCCCGAGAGCGGCAGGAGCGCGGTGCTGGCGCACGAGCTCGCGCACGTGGCGCGTCGCGACGTCGCCTGGCAGGTGCTCGGGCGGCTCGCCCTCGCCGTCTACTGGTTCCATCCGCTCGCCTGGCTGCTCGAGCGCCGGATGGTGCTCGAGCGGGAGCTCGCCTGCGACGCCCTGGTCCTTCGGCTCCGGGCGCTTCGAAGCCGACGCGATGCCCGCGACTACGCGCGGGAGCTCCTGACGCTCGCCTCGCGCTACCGGGAAGGGCCCGCCCTCGCCGCGATCGGCGCCGCCTCTCGCTCTGACATGGAAAGGAGAATCATGGCCATCCTCGATCCTTCGAAGAACCGCCAGCTCAGCCGCCGCGCGCGCATCGCGCTGGCGACCACCGCCGTTGCGGTCCTGGTCCCGCTCGCCACCCTCGCCTGGTCCTCGCCGCGTCCCGCACAGGGGCCGGGCTCGAACGCGAGCCTCCAGCCACGGGAAGGGCAGTCGGACGTGCTCGATTTCCAGCGAGCCCTGCGCCGTGCCGGCATCGATCCGCACGACACCGAGCGGCTGCTCGAGGCCCTCGAGTCCGACTCGGCGCTGCTGAGGGGGGCGGGCGCGTGGGCGCTCGGACACCAGGTCACCGGCGCCGGCGGCCGCGATGATCGCGTCGACCCGGGCGCTCGGCCGGCGCGCGTCATGCCGGCGCGCGTCGTGCCGGCGCTCGTCGAGCGTCTCGACGACCTCGACGCGCGCGTGCGCCAGTGGGCGGCGCGGTCGCTCGGCCGTCTCGGCGACCCGCAGGCGGTCGAGCCGCTCGCCGCGCACACCAGCGACGAGGACTCCGAGGTCCGCGAGTGGGTCGTGCGCTCGATCGCCGAGCTCGGCGGTGCCCGGACCGCCGTCGCCCAAGGCGTCGGTGTCGAGGCCCTCGCAGACCGGCTCCAGGACCCGGATCCCGAGGTCCGCGAGTGGGCGTTGCGCGCGCTGCCGGAGAGTGGCGATCCGCGCGCTGCCTGGTGGGCCATCGACCTGCTCGACGACCCCGACGCCGAGGTGCGCCAGTTCGCGGCACGGGTCCTCGGCGAGCTCGGCGAGCCCGCTGCGGTGGATCACCTGCTGGCTCGCCTCGACGAGCGCGACGAGGAGGCCCTGGAGTGGATCGTGCGCGCTCTGGGCGACCTGGGGGATCCGCGTGCAGTCGGCCCGCTGACGACCCTGGCCGAGGACTCCAGAGCGCCGGCGGCGGTCCAGGAGTGGGCGATCCGGTCGATCTCGGCGATCGCCTCGACCGGGCCGATCGGCTCCGAACGGCGGGCAGCCCTCTGGAACCGCAGCGGCCCCGAGCCGCTGATACCCGCGCTCCTGGTCGGTCCCGTCGAGCCCGGTCCGCCGGAGGCCATCGCTTCCGCGATCCGCTCGCTCGGCAGCGATGCTCCGGAGGCGCGGCAGTGGGCGGCGAGGTCGCTGGGCGAGCTGGGGGACGACACGGCCATCGACTCGCTGGTCTTCGCCCTCGAGGATCCCGACGCCGAGGTCCGCGAGTGGGCGATCCGCGCGCTGGGCTCGCTGCGCGCGAGGCGCGCGGCCGGCGCGCTGATCTCGTCGCTCGGCGATCGCAGTCCCGAGGTCCGGGAGTGGGCGGTGCGCAGCCTGGGCGTCACCGGGGACCCGTCCGCGCTCGACCCGCTGATCGGGCGCCTCGAAGACGAGGACGTCCAGGTTCGTGAGTGGGCTGCGCGTGCGCTCGGAGCGCTCGGGGACTCGCGCGCGGTCGCCGCGATCTCGGCCCGGCTCGACGACGAGAGCCCGGACGTGCGCTACTGGGCGAAGCGGGCGCTCGAGGCTCTCCGCGAGAGCGCGGAGTGAGAGCTCGTTGACCGAGCGAGGATCGCCTGGGCGCCGCTTGCCGCTCCGTCCTCACGCTCTCACGTAGCGCACCGCCGCATCGTCTTCGAGCGCGATCTCGTCGACGTTGGCTGCCACCAGCTCGCCGAGGTGGTAGAGGTACTCGACGTGGGCGCCGGTCTCCTCGAGGGCGAGCAGCACGTTGTAGCCGTGGACGCCTCCGAACAGCTCGCGGCTCACGTCGGCGGTGGTGCGCGGCTCGACGCAGGCCTCGAGCACCCGGTCGAGGCGGCGGTCGTGGGCCTGGCAGATCTCGTCGACGCGCGCGGGAAGGTCCTCGATCGGCTCCTCGTGTCCGCCCAGCGCGATCCGCACGCCATCCACCGCGCGGATTGCGCGCAGCGAGTCGAGGTAGTGCCGGAGCCCCATGCTCAGGGTGATCGACTCGGGCGACTGGTGGGGGGTGGTGCGCGACAGCACGTGATCGGCCGACAGCAGGACGTCGCCGACCCGCAGGCAGACCTGGCCGGGGCAGTGCCCGGGCACGTGGAAGACGTCGATGCCGAGGTCGGCCTCGCCGCCCGCCAGTGGAGCGCGTACGCCGGCGCCCCCCTCGATCAGGAAGTCGACGGGCAGCGAGCCGAAGTGCCCTTTGGGGGCGAGGTACATCTGCATCAGCGAGTCGACGCTCTGCACCGACAGGCCCGAGCGCGCGAGGAAGATGCGGAGCTGCTTCGACGCCACCACCACGCGTTCCTCGTAGTGCGAGAGCACGCGGCGATCGAGCGGGTGGATGCCGACCGGAGCCTCGGTGCGTTCCCGTACGAACGAGAGCCCGCCGAAGTGGTCCATGTGGGCGTGGGTGATCAGCACGCAGTCGACGTCGGCGAGCGAGACATGCACGCCGAAAGCCGGCTCGAGCCCGCCGAGCCCATCCTCGAGCCCCCTCCTCGAGCCCTCGAACCACGAGCCGGTGTCGATCAGGATGCGACGCTCGCCGTCGTCGACCAGGAAGACGTTGCCGAAGAAGCCGGGAAAGATCTCCAGGCACAGGAGATAGATCGTGCGGCCGTCGGCGGAGATGAAACGCTGCGGAGAGTCGACTCTGGTCTTCATCCGCGGCCGATCATCGGGCGCCCCCGAAGTCGATGACCAGCGCGACGTTGAGCACGCTGTCGAGCACGTCGAGCTCGAAGGGGACGCGGTCGCCGGTGGGCGCTCCCTCGGCGTCGATGACCGGGATCAAGGTCGAGGCCGGCTGGTTGTCGTACAGGAGCTGCAGGCTGAGCTGGAGGGCCAGGCGCCCGGTCATCTTGACCGACACGGCGTTGACGAAGTCGGCGCGCAGGTCGTCGGTGTCGTCGAGGTTCTGGTCGATCTGAAGCACGCTGCTGTAGCTGGAGGTGGCGCCGAAGTCGCGCCGGTAGTCCCAGCCGACCTCGACGCCCGCGAACGAGTCGCTCTCTCCCTCGAGGTTCTCCTCGCGGGTCCAGGTGGCGCCGTAGTTGGTACGCAGGTGCGTGTCCTCCCGATCCCACCACGTGTTGCCGACGCCGCCGACCGCCGAGGTCCGGCTGTCGAAGCCCGCGAACTGGTTGCGCTCCCAGGACGTTCCCGTGAACCAAAAGAAGGACTCGATCACGTCGTGGCGATAGCGGAGGCGTGCCAGGTAGTTCTCGGCGCTGAGCTCGGTGTCGTCGAGCTCGACCAACTCGAGGCCGGCGTCGGAGAGGCGGGCGAAGCGGGTCAACGTCGCCTGCTCGGATCGCAGGGCGCGGGTGGTGAAGCCCAGGTGCGCGTCCGACCACAACCGCTCGAGCAAGTTGCGCAAGCCGAGAGTGCTGGCCTCCGTGTTGCCGGCGGTCTGGACCAGGGTCAGCTCGGCGGTGTCGTACCAGCCGGGCTCGCGCTCCTCCTGGGCGCCGGCGGCGCCGGCGAGGAGGGCGCTGGCGAGCGAAGCGCCGAGCAGTCCGAGGCGGATCCCTGTTGGTTTCGGTCGTTGATTCGTCACGGCAGGCGTCCTCGATCTCGTTCTCGTCGGTCGAGCGGAAGCGGGAGCTTGACGGAAGCGCGGGCCTCAGGTCGGCGAGGGGGCCTCAGGACCTTGCGGAGCGTCGCCGTAGGTCAGCTCCTCCCCCTCGGTCGACGCGATCACGGCCGCCCCGACCGAATCGCTGGTGATGTTGACCACCGTGCGGTACATGTCGAGCGGTCGGTCGACGCCCAGCATCAGCCCCACCAGCGCATAGGCGGCCGGATCGGTGAGGCCGATCGCCTCGAGCACGATGAAGATCATCACCAGTCCGGCGGACGGGATGCCGGCGGCGCCGATCGACGCCAGCAGGGCGGTGAGCACCACGATCCCCTGCTGGGCGAGAGTGAGCTCGACTCCCAGCGCCTGGGCGATGAACAGCGCGCCCGCGCACTCGTAGAGCGCGGTGCCGTCCATGTTGATGGTGGCCCCCATCGGCAGCACGAAGCTGGTCACCTTCTTGGAGACGCCGGCGTTCTCCTGAATGCAGGTCATGGTCACCGGCAGGGTCGCCGACGACGAGCTGGTCGAGAACGCCATCGCCATCGCCGAGCTCATCGCCCGGTAGTGGTCGAGCGGGTTGCGTCGGGTGAACAGCCAGAACACCAGCGGCAGCACGACCAGCAGGTGGATCGAGAGGCCGATCGCGATCGTGAGCATGTACTTGCCGACCTGTTCGAAGACTCCGAGACCCATCTGCCCGATGGCTCGCGCGATCAGCGCGAAGACGCCGATCGGCAGCAGCAGGATGACGAAGTGGGTCAGCCTCATCATCGCCTCGAAGGCGGCGTCGAACAGCCCGCGCAGCCGTTCTCCGGCGGCGTTGTGCATGGTGCTGAGGGTGGCGCCCAGGCAGATCGAGAAGAAGATCAGCCCCAGGATGTCGAACTCGGCGGCCGCCTGCACCGGGTTGGTCGGGATCATCCGCAGCAGGATGTCGGCGAGCGAGCCGGGCGTCTCGAGGGTCTCGGGCGAGATGCTCTCGTCGGGAGTGACCTCGAGCCCCGCGCCCGGGCGGATGGCGTTCGTCAGGATCAGGCCGACCAGGATCGCCAGGAGACTCGTCAGCGTGTAGTAGCCGAGCGTCTTGGCGCCGAGACGCCCCAGGCTGCGGGCGTCGCCGATGCCGGCGACCCCGCTGACGATCGAAGTGAAGATCAGCGGCACGATGACCATGCGCAGCAGCCGCATGAAGATGTCGGCGATCTTCGACACCCACCCGACCTCGCCGAAGGCGAGCGCGAAGGCGGCGCCGAGCACCATGGCGATCAAGACCTGCCAGTGGAGTTTGAGCTTCACGAGATGACCTCGAGCGGGACGAAACCTGTTGGCGGCGGCGAGTCGCTGGACATCTTAGCCGGTCGATTCGGAGTCGCCTCGGCTCGCCGGCGCGGGGGGGAGGGGCCGGTCGCGGCCCCCGCGGCCGGCAGATTGCCGATCGTGCGGTTGGTACGCTGAGGGCATGGTGCGCGAGCCTCTCTCCGGCGACTCTCCGGTCCCTCGGCGCCCGTCCCGGTTCCATCGCCGCTCGATCGCGCTCGGAATCTCGGTCGCCGCCGTGGTCCTGGTCGCCGCCTGCGGCCCGATCAGCTATTACTCGCAGGCGGTGTGGGGGGGCGCGAAGCTGATGGCCCAGCGCAAGCCGATCGACGAGCTGCTGCGCAGAGGTCACCTGCCGCCCGAGGTCGAGGAGCGGCTCGAGACTGCACTCGACATCCGCGACTTCGCCAGCCGTGTGCTCTCGCTCCCCGACAACCGAAGCTACCGCAGCTACGTCGAGACCGGGCGCGACGCGGTCACCTGGAACGTGGTGGCGGCGCCTGCGCTGTCGGTCGAGCCCAGGTTCTGGTGCTTTCCGATCGCCGGCTGCGTCTCCTATCGCGGGTACTTCCGCAAACGTCAGGCCGAGCGTTTCGCCGCGCGGCTCGAGGCCGAGGGCATGGACACGCGCGTCGTGCCGGTCGCTGCCTTCTCGACGCTCGGCTGGTTCGCCGATCCGCTGCTCGACACCTTCCTCCGCTACCCGGACTGGCAGCTCGCCGGCCTGCTCTTCCACGAGCTCGCGCACCAGGTGGTCTACGTGACCGACGACACCACCTTCAACGAGTCCTTCGCCACCGTCGTCGAGATCGAGGGCACCCGGCGCTGGCTCGCCGAGGAGGGACGCGCTTCGGAGATCGAGCAGGCCACCGAGGCGATGGCCGAGCAGGCGAGGTTCAGCCACATCCTGCTGAGGCTGCGCGCCTGCCTGGAGGACGCCTATGTCTCGCCGGCCAGCGATGTCGAGAAGCGCTCCCGCAAGGCCGAGCTGTTCGCGTGGGCGCAGGAGGAAGGGCAAGAGGCGATCCTCCGCGGAGAGCTGTCGGCCGTGTACTCCGCCTGGTTCTCGGCTCCCCTGAACAACGCCGACGTCGCCGCGGTCGCCGATTACGAGGCCTACGTGCCCGAGCTCATCGAGCTGTTCGAGGAGCAGGGATCGTTCCCGGCCTTCTACCGGGCGGTGGAAGAGCTCGCGGCTCTCGACCCGCTGCAGCGGCAGCGCCGGCTCGCGCCCTCGCGGAGCGAGGTCGAGTCGCTCGGTGTCTGTCCCGGAGACGGGCGAGTGACCCTAAACCGCTGATTCTCCGACGTTTCTGTCTGGGGGTGTTACGACCGGGGAGCGCCTCTCCCACGCTCGGGTGGCCGTTCCAATTCTTTACAACTCGCAGAGAGCAGGGACAGAGGGCTGGGGACTTGCGGCGAGGACGCGGGAGCTCGTGGCCAGGCCGCTCGGGTGGAGGCCGGCGCCGCCCGCGAGCGCTGGGCCGAGGGCCGCTGCGCGAGCCCGCCACGAGCAGCTCTGTCCAACGATTCCGGGCTTCTGCCGCGGTTCCCGAGAATTGGAGAGGGGTCGGGCCTGCCGATCGCGGCGGCGGGCTGCCCTGGTCGAGCTCGCGCCCCGGGTGCGCGTCGTCCGCGTCGGTCTCGCGCCTGCTCGTAAATGTTCGAGCGAAAGACAGTTCATGAATCTGTTGGCCGAAGAGGCGCCGAGTCCTCGAAAAAAGATCGAGAAAAGTGTTGACAACCGACAGGCCCGACACTATCTTCTCCCGTGGTGAGACTGAGGCCATTGCTCAACGCCAGCTCGAAGACCTGCTGATCTTCGCGCCACACCGCGTCGGGCTCGCTTGCGAGACCGGCGAAGGAGACGCGAGGGGAGGGTCGGAGAGCGGTCCGCTCCCCAGCGAAGGCCGGAAAGGCCCTTCGGGGCTGGAAGGCCGGAGCCAGACGGGCTGAGTCTCAGAAGGCCGAAAGGTCGGCTGAGAGGAAGTCCTGAATTCCGCGGCGGACGGTTGTCGGGTCCCGCGACCTTCGGGTCGCAGACCAGGCGACAGGATGCCGGGGGAGGTGAGGCGGACCGGGGCCATCGAATTTCACGATCTGGCGGCCCTTCGGCGGGACAGCAAGAGGTCGACTCGGGTGAGAGCCCCGAGCGGTCTCACCACTTTTCGTTTTCCCTGATCTCGGCATCTCTTCGGGCCCTCCTCGACGCGCCGAGCGCCGGCCGCGCGCCGCCAGGTCCCCTGCGACTCGCCGCATCGGCGGCGCGCCACGTCGGGCGCGCTCCCCAGGCCGTCGGGGCTCAGCGTCCGAAGGACGCGGAGGCCTCGAGAAACCTCACCACGAGGTCCGGGAAATCCGTGAACAGCCCGTCGACTCCGAGATCGACGAGGTATCGCTCGAGCTCCGCCTCGAAGCTCGACGTCCCGGGGGGCAGGTCGTCGGCGCGGAAGGTGTAGGGGTGGACGAGCAGCCCCGCGGCGTGCGCGCGCGCCACCAGGCTCGGGTCCCGCATCAGCAACGTCTTCGCCGGGCCGATGCCGTCGGCGATGGCGCGGGCGGCTGCCAGGCCCCGATCGTCGAGCCAGCTCTGCGACGACTCCTCGTCGCCCGACTCCTGGTCGGCCAGCAGCAGGACCTGTGGTAGACGGGAGCCCGCGGAGCGCAGCCGCTCGAGGGACTCGGGCTCGAAGCTCTGAACGAAGATTCGCGCTTCGGGACCCCGGTACCCCCGCTCGCGGACGAGGGCGAGGAAGCGCTCCTCCATGGGCAGCCCCTGCTCTCGGTGCCACGCCGAAGCCTTGAGCTCGGGGTAGATCCCGATGCGCCGGCCGGTGGACGTCTCGAGCCCTTGCACGAGATCGATCATCTCGTCGAGGGTGGGAACGGCGAAGGCGCCGCGATCCTGCGGGAAGCGCCCCGCGAGCCGCTCGTGCGCGCGCAGGGTGCGGATCTCGTCGAGAGTGAAGTCCGCCGCGTACCAGCGGCCGTCCTCGCGGCGGCGGGCGGGAAATCGCTGCTCGACATCGGTGGTGTCTTCGAGGTGGATGTCGTGGAGGCACACGAAGCGACCGTCGCGGGTCAGCACCAGGTCGGGTTCGACGAAGTCGGCGCCCTGGCCGACGGCGAGGGCATAGGCCGCCAGCGTGTGCTCGGGGAGATAGCCGCTGGCGCCGCGATGGGCGATCACCAGCGGGCGATCGCGCTCCTGAGCCGAGCCGGGAAGGGCGATCGACGCGAGCACCGCGACGAGCACGGGGAGAGCCCTCGCCACGGACGACGTCGGAAGCGGCGGGCGGGGGCGCGGATGTCGGGGTCTCACGGGTCTCTCCTCGGCAGGCGGGTGGGTCGCGCAGGTGTGGCCAAGCGCCGAAGATAGCAATCGCTGTTAGCTTCCGTCCGAACAGCCACGGAGCGCCACGACAGCGCACGAAAGTCCCACGAGAGGAACAGGAATGAGACTCGTCGACCTCTCGCTGCCGATCCGCAGCGGACCCCAGGGCGCGCCCGAGCACCAACAGGTGGTGCTCGAGCGCAGCGACCATCGCCAGGGCGCGAGCCAGATCGAGGCGCTCTTCGGGCTGCCTCCCTCGCTGCTGCGCGACGGCGAGGGCTGGGCGGTCGAGCGCTTCGCGTCGCTGGGCACCCACAACGTGACCCACCTCGACGCTCCGTACCACTACAACAGCCGGATCGGCGGCGCACCCGCGAGGACCATCGATCAGCTCCCGCTCGAGTGGTTCTTCGCTCCGGGGGTCGTGCTCGACATGCTCCACAAGCCCGAGGGAGAGGCGATCACGGCGGCCGACGTCGAGGATGGCCTCGAGCGGGCCAGCCACCGGCTCGAGGAGCGCGACATCGTCCTGATGCACACCGGCTACGACCGCTTCGCCTTCGACCCCGACTACATGATGCGGGGCTGCGGGGTGAGCGCCGAGGCGACGCTCTGGCTGTGGGAGCGGGGCGTGCGAGTGATGGGCATCGACTCCTGGGGGTGGGATCGTCCGCTCCAGCTCCAGGCGCGCGAGGCGCTCGAGCGCCGCGAGACCGGGATCTTCTGGGAGGCGCACCAGGCCGGGATCGAGTACTCCCAGATCGAGCGCCTCGCCAACCTCGCGGCGCTGCCGCCGACCGGCTTCACCGTGGCCTGCTTCCCGCTGCGCATCGAGGGCGGCAGCGGCGCTCCGGCGCGGGTCGTGGCGATCGTCGAGGAGTGACTCGCGGCGGAGCGTGCTCACGGCGGAGTGGAGGACCGTCGGAGCCGGCGCGGTGGCGGGCGGATCGCCGATCTCGCTCGGCCGCCGGCTTCGTCCCGCGCCGCTCGTGCCGTGCGCGAGCGCTAGCGGGCTCGTGGTGTTCACCACTCCCCAACGAGCAGCGAGGTCGCGGCGCGGTCATACCACGAGCCCGCTAGGTCGACTAGGCCAGCGGGAAGTTCACAAAACGGTCAAAGTCCAGTCAAGCTGCTCGAAGGCCTGACTCGGTGTGCTCGTCGAAGGCCTGCTCGAGTTTCCGCCAGCACTTTGCCAGGGGTGATCT
>DATKBT010000128.1:0-64094 GCA_035546295.1 Thermoanaerobaculia bacterium
CTAGAACCTTGGAGCAGCGCTTGCGCTGCTCCAACGAGCGCCGAGGCCTCGCGTGCGTTGCGCTCCCCTAGAACCTTGGAGCAGCGCTTGCGCTGCTCCAACGCGCGCCGGGGAGTCGAGCTTGCTCGACTCCCCTAGAACTCCACGAACTGGACGAAGAACTGCGCGGGCTCGATCTGGTCGCCCGCGAGCAGGGCCGCGTTCTCCTCGGAGAGCGTGAACATCCCGGCCCGCGATCCGGCTCCGGTCGCCATGTAGACCTCGAGCGCTTCGATGCTCACGCCGGCGTCGACCAGCTCCAGGATCGCGGCGGCGAGGCTTTCGAGAGCGCGAAAGACGCTCTCCTCGTTGTCGGCCAGCACCTCGAGCAGATACCGGTCGGGGCCGGTTCCGCGGAACACCTGGCTGCCTCCGAGGCCGTGCCTGCGTAGCGTTTCCTCGAGAGCAGCCGTTGCCGCGGTCTCGACCCGCTCCTTGTCCAGCGCGGGCAGGTCGACGTAGCCGGCCGGCGTGCGCCGCAGGCGCCGCGACGATTGCCGGGTTCTCGGCTCGGCGCCTTCGTCGCGTTCGATCCGGTCGCGTCGACGCTCCTCGACGTAGTGGGCCAGAGTCCGCTGGCGCATCGCGGGGTCGTCGAGCGAGAGCAGCCTCTCCTCCCGGCCTTCGATCACGACGGCGCTGGTGTAGGCGCGCTCGTTCAGACGCTCGGTCTTCTCCACGTCGATCTCTGCGAGCCGGATCGTGGTCTGTGCGCCGTTTTCCAGCGTCGCGATTGCGAGATCCCCCTCCACCCGGTAACTCTCCTTGGTCGCCACCACCGTGCCGTCCTTGAGGTAGATGCGATACGCGAGGGCGGGCAGAGCGGTCAGCGTGATCGCTGCCGCCGCCAGCACGCAACGCGCCGGCAGGCCGCCGAGCTGGCGGACGCCTGCGCGGATCCCGGCGCTCCGGCTCGAGCCCGCGGTGCTGCTGGGGTCGGTGATCATTTCGGACATTCTACGCTAGCCTCCGTCGAGGGCGGGCCGGAAGACCGGCTGGAGGCCGGTAGCGCCGGGCCGCGGCGTCGAGCACGGAGAAGAGGGCGATGGGACCGCAACGAGAGACCGAAGGGCTGCTCCTCCTCGAGGACGGCTCCCGATTCGTGGGACGGTTGGCGGCGGCCGGCAGCCGGTTCGGCGAGGTCGTCTTCAACACGTCGATGACGGGCTATCAGGAGGTGCTGACCGACCCCTCCTATCGCGGGCAGATCGTGGTGATGACCCAGCCCCACATCGGGAACTACGGGCTGCTCGAGCAGGCCGAGGAGTCGCGGCGGCCCTGGGTCGAGGGGTTCGTCGCGCGCGAGTTCACGGCCATTCCCTCGGGCCTCGGGCGTGGCTCGCTGGTCGACTATCTAGCCCGCTGGGAGATCCCGGCGCTCGACCAGATCGACACCCGCGCGCTGGTCCGGCGGCTGCGCGAGCGGGGCTCGATGCGCGGCGTGATCGGTCCGGCGAGAAGAGACCTCGGTGAGCTCGAGCGCGAGCTGGCGGCTTTTCCAACGATGGAGGGGCGTGCGCTGGTCGACGAGGTCACCTGCGAACAGCCTTACGAGGTCGCCGCGGTCGGCGAGGAGCGCTTCCGTCTGGCGGTCTACGACTTCGGCGTCAAGACCAACATCCTGCGCTCGCTGTCCGCTCTCGGCGCCCGCCTCCACGTGCTCCCTGCGCGGACCCCGGCGCAGGAGTGTCTCGCGCTTCCGATCGACGGCGTGGTGCTGTCCAACGGCCCCGGCGACCCCGAGCCGCTCGTGGAGGTGATCTCCAACGTGCGGCGGCTGGTCGACAGCGGCGTGCCGATCCTGGGCATCTGCCTGGGTCACCAGCTCCTCGGTTTGGCCCTCGGCGGGCGCACGTTCAAGCTCAAGTTCGGGCACCACGGCGGCAACCAGCCGGTGCGCGACGAGGACACCGGCGGGGTCGCCATCACGAGCCAGAACCACGGCTTCGCGCTCGATCCCGCGAGCCTCCCCCCGGAGTGCCGGATCACGGACATCAACCTCAACGACGGCACGGTGGAGGCCTTCGCGGTCGAGGGCCGTCCGATCTACTCGGTGCAGTACCACCCCGAGGCGGCGCCCGGCCCGCACGACGCGGCGCGTCTGTTCGGCGAGTTCCTCGAAGCCGTCTCGGCCGCCCCCCAGCGCGCCTGACCTCAGGTGAGAGGACCAGAGCCGCGGACGGGATCTCGACCGTCCGGTCGCCGGCGCAGCGGATGGGCGCTGTCGGCCGCGATCGCGTGGCGCTACCTGCGGGGTGAGCGGAGCCGCCTGCTGACCGGGACCGCCCGCGCCGCCCTGGGCTCGACCGGGCTCGGGGTCACCGCGATGGTCGTGGCCATGGCGCTCATGAACGGGTACACGCAGGATCTGCAGGAGAAGATGCTCACCTCGGGCGCCCTGATCGCGTCGCCGATCGGGCTCGATGCCGAGGAGGTCGCGGCCGATCCGCGCCCCCACGCGTTGCGTTCCCTCGAGGGCGTCCGGGACGTGACTTATGCCCTGTTCGGACAGGGCTCCCTGGCCAGCGAGCGCCAGCCGCAAGGCCTCGACGTCTTCCTGCGCGGCGTCGAGCCGGGAGCCGGTCGTTTCGGCGCCACCGCCGAGCAGCTCGCGGAGTCGCAGCAAGGCGTGCCCGGTGCGGTTCTCGGCCGCGATCTCGCCGATCGGCTCGGGGTGGCGGAGGGAGATCCCATCCGCCTGGTACTGCTCACTGACCGTGGCGGGACGCCGTACCGCTTCTTGACCCTGCGCGTGAGCGGCACCTTCGCGACCGGGTTCGCGCAGTTCGATCAGGGATACGTCATCGTCGACCGGTCGCTCCTGGCCGAGGCCGGTACGCCGCTCGGGCTCTTCGAGATCGCGGTCTCTCCCTCCGACCGGATCGAGGAGGTGGCGGAGGAGGCGGCCCAGCTGCTCGGCGACGACTACCTGCTCCAGGACTGGCGCGAATCGAACCCGGGCCTGTTCACGGCGCTGCGGCTGCAGAAGTGGCTGCTGTTCCTGGTCCTCGGTCTGATCGTCGTGGTCTCGACCTTCAACGTCGCCTCGACACTGATCGTCATGGTGCGCGAACGCATGCGCGACATCGGCCTGCTGGCGGCGCTGGGATTGCGGCCGACCGCGATCCGTCGGGTCTTCCTGCTGTGCGGAGTGGGCCTCGGCGGCGCCGGAGCTCTTCTCGGCGTCGCCGTCGGCAGCGCGGTCTCGATGCTGCTGACGGCGACGGAGCTCCTGCGCTTCGACGCCGAAGTGGCCGAGATCTACTTCATCGATGCCGTACCGTTCGAGGTCCGCCCCACCGACCTGCTGGCGGTCGTGGCTTTCACCGTAGCGGTCACCCTCGGCGCGTCCTGGTTCTCGGCCCGGCGAAGCTCGAGCATCGAGCCGGCGGAGGCTCTGCGTTACGAGTGAAGCATCGGCCTTGGGGAATCGGTTTCGCCCGGAGGAACCCGTGGGGCCGGAGAGCCGGCTGATAGCAGCGGGTTCGCTGATTCCACTCGATCCGGAGATTCCGCTCCCTCCTCGTCGTCCCGTCCAGATGCAGAAAGGGGGCCGCGGTGTCGAGTCGCGGGCCCCCTTCGGGTGACAGGCGCGGCGCTCAACGGCGCCGCGTGCGGTGGAAAGCGGTTGGCAGGGGCGGGCTGAGCCGCCATCGTGGACCCCCTCTGGTGCCGCCCACGGACGTGGCGCGGTGGGGATCCGGCTGGATTGCTGGAGCGACCCCGGACCCGCCAGCCTTGGCTGACTGCCGGGTCTTCGCTCCATTGCTATCTACGTAACGGACGATAGGGTGGGTCTATTCCAGGGGCCGGTTGGGCGGAGAATCTCCTCCGAAGAGCGTCCCACCAGCCCCCTGATCTGGGCGAAACTGGACGGAGACGACGTGTCGGGACCCCGCAACGGCGACCGCCAGGGCTCGGGCGAGGCCGAGGGCGGGACGGTCCCGAGCGCCGGTCTCTGCGCCAGCTGCGGCTGGGGACGCGTCGTGCGCTCGCGAACCAGCGCCTTCTTGCGTTGCGGCCTCTCCGATCGGGACCCGGCCTTCGCGCGATACCCGACCCTGCCGGTGGCGAGCTGCCCCGGGTTCCTGCCGTCGGAGCCGAGCTCCTCGAAGCCAGCCTGAACAAGCGGCCTGGCTGCCAGGCCCCGGTGCCCCCCGTGCCGTCGGGAACTGGACGGCGGGCGCTGCTGCGAGACCGGAATCCAGCGCTGCTAGACTGCCGCGCCGATGCCAAAGCGCACCGACATCGAGTCGATCTTGATCCTGGGATCGGGACCGATCGTGATCGGTCAGGCCTGCGAGTTCGACTACTCCGGAACCCAGGCCTGCCGCGCTCTTCGCCGCGAGGGCTACCGCGTCGTCCTGGTCAACTCGAATCCGGCGACGATCATGACCGATCCGGAGTTCGCGGATGCCACCTATGTCGAGCCGCTGGTTCCGGAGATGGTCGAGCGCATCCTCGAGCGCGAGCGCCCCGACGCGATCCTGCCGACGGTCGGCGGCCAGACCGGCATCAACCTGACGCTCGCGCTCGAGGAGCGCGGCGCCCTCGAGCGCTTCGGTGTGGAGCTGCTCGGCGCCAGCGTCGATGCGCTGCGTCTCGGCGAGGATCGCCAGCTCTTCAAGGAGGCCATGATCGAGGTCGGCTTGGAGGTCCCGCTCAGCGGCTTCGCCTCGAGCGTGGAGGATGCGCGTGAGATCGTCGCCGAGCTCGGCTACCCGGTGATCGTCCGGCCGAGCTTCACCCTGGGCGGGGAGGGGGGCGGCGTCTTCTACAACCGTGAAGAGCTGGAGGACGTCGTCGAGCGTGCCCTGCACGCGAGCCCAGTCAAGAAGGCGCTGCTCGAGCAGTCGGTGCTCGGCTGGAAGGAGTTCGAGCTCGAGGTGATGCGCGACCTCCAGGACAACGCGATCGTCGTCTGCTCGGTCGAGAACGTCGATCCGATGGGAGTGCACACGGGCGACTCGATCACGGTCGCCCCGCAACAGACGCTCTCCGACGCCGAGTACCAGGCGATGCGCGACGACGCCTTCAAGGTGATCCGCCGGGTCGGCGTCGCCACCGGAGGCTCGAACATCCAGTTCGCGGTCGACCCGGAGACCGGGCGGCGCGTGGTGATCGAGATGAATCCGCGGGTCTCGCGCTCCTCGGCACTGGCGTCGAAGGCGACCGGCTTCCCGATCGCCAAGATCGCGGCGCTGCTCGCGGTCGGCTATACCCTCGACGAGATTCCCAACGACATCACGGGCAAGACCTACGCCGCCTTCGAGCCGTCCCTCGACTACACGGTGGTCAAGATCCCGCGCTGGGCGTTCGAGAAGTTCCCGCGTTCGTCGACCACGCTCGGCACCTCGATGAAGTCGGTGGGCGAGGTGATGGCGATCGGCTCGAACTTCCGCGAGGCGCTGATGAAGGGTCTCGCCGGGCTCGAGCTCGAGCTCGACCTGCAGAAGCTCGAGTCGCTTGCCAGCGATCCGGTCACCCTGCGCAGACGACTCACGACTCCGCACTGGCAGCGGCTGTTCGCGGTCTTCGCCGCGTTGCGCCAGGGATGGACGGTCGAGGAAGTGTCGCGGGCCTCGAAGATCGACCCGTGGTTCCTCGAAGAGATCCGGCGCATCGTGGCCACCGAGACCGAGCTCTCCTGCTGGTCTCTCGAGACCGCGCCGACTGGTCTCCTGCGTTCTGCCAAACTCTGCGGCCTCAGCGACGCGCGCGTCTCCTCGCTGCTCGGCAGCGATCCCGCCTCGCTCGCCGAGGAGATGGCGAAGCGCGGTCTACGCCGCGTCTTCAAGCGGGTCGATACCTGCGCGGCGGAGTTCCCGGCGCTCACCCCCTATCTCTATTCGACCTGGGGGGACGAGGACGAGATCGACTCCAGCGACCGTCGCAAGGTGATGATCCTCGGGTCGGGGCCCAACCGCATCGGTCAGGGGATCGAGTTCGACTACTGCTGCGTGCACGCCGCCTTCGCGCTCTCGCGTCTCGGCTACGAAACGATCATGGTGAACTGCAATCCCGAGACCGTGTCGACCGACTACGACACCTCCGATCGCCTGTACTTCGAGCCGCTGACCCTCGAGCACGTGCTCGCGATCTACGAGCGCGAGCGCCCCGAGGGCGTCGTGGTGCAGCTCGGCGGCCAGACGCCGCTCAAGCTCGCCCGTGGCCTCGAGGCGGCGGGCGTGCCGATCCTGGGCACCAGCCCGGACGCGATCGACCTCGCGGAGGACAGAAAGCGGTTCGGCGAGCTGCTCGAGGAGGAGGGGATCCTCCAGCCCGCCAACGGCACCGCCATCTCGATCGAGGAGGCGCGCGACGTCGCCCGCCGGCTCGGCTATCCGGTGGTGGTGCGGCCGAGCTACGTGCTCGGCGGGCGTGCGATGGCGATCTGCTACGACGAGCACAGCCTGCTCGAGTACATGGCGCGCGCCACCGACGTGTCGCCCGGGCACCCGGTCCTGCTCGACCGCTTCCTCGAGGACGCTTTCGAGCTCGACCTCGACCTGCTGTCCGACGGCGAGAACGCGGTGGTCTGCGGCATCCTCCAGCACATCGAGGAGGCCGGCATCCACTCCGGTGACTCGGCCGCGGTGCTGCCGCCCTACCGGGTCGGTCCCGAGCACCTCGGGCCGATGCGTGAGATCGCCAAGCGCCTGGCGCTGCGCCTCGGCGTCGTCGGGCTGATGAACGTCCAGTTCGCGATCTTCGAAGGACGGATCTACGTCATCGAGGTCAATCCGCGCGCGTCACGCACCGTTCCGTTCATCGCCAAAGCGCTGGGCCTCCCGCTGGTGTCCATGGCGGCCGAGCTGATGGCGGGGCGGACCCTCGAAGACATCGGTCTGACCGAGGAGCCGGTGCCTCGACGCTTCTTCGTCAAAGTGCCGGTCTTTCCGTTCGATCGCTTCCCCGATCACGATCCGCTGCTCGGCCCCGAGATGAAGTCGACCGGAGAGGTGATGGGCATCGCGCGACGATTCGGCAACGCGTTCGCCAAGGCCTGGCTCGGGGCGGGCCACAAGCTGCCGTCCGGAGGGACCGCGTTCCTGTCGGTCAACGACCGCGACAAGACCGTGCTGCTCCCGGTCGCGAGCGCGCTGGCGTCGCTCGGCTTCGAGCTGATCGCGACCGCCGGTACCGCCGAGTTCCTGCGGCGCGAGGGGCTCGAGGTTCGCCGGGTCAAGAAGCTCTCCGAGGGCAGGCCACACGTCGTCGACCACCTGATCAACGGCGACGTCCAGCTCATCGTCAACACGCCGCTCGGCGGCGAGTCCTTCCTCGACGACGCCGAGATCCGCACTACCGCTCTCAAGCTCGACATCCCCTGCATCACGACGCTCTCGGGAGCGCAGGCGGCGGTGGAGGGGATCGCGGGGCTGCGCGAGGGGCTGCATCCGATGGCGCTCCAGGAGCTGATGCGCAGCGAGCCGGCGGTGCTCTCCGTCGCCACGATCACCGAGAGCCGGTGAACGGCGCCACCGCTTCGCCCGCCTCGATACAGTGCGGGCGCCGGCGAGCGCCCACGGCGTCCCATCCACCGACAAGGAGCCCGCCATGGCCGAGACTAGGGCCGAGACCAGGACCGAGACCGACAGCTTCGGCGAGATCGAGGTGCCGAGCGGCGCGTACTGGGGGGCTCAAACCGAGCGTGCGCGCCGGAACTTTCCGGTCAGCGGCCAGCGGATGCCAGCGCGTTTCGTCCGCGCACTGGCGCTGATCAAGGCCGAAGCGGCGCGCGTCAACGGCGAGTCCGGAGCGATCCCGTCGGAGCTCGCGGGCGCGATCCGCACGGCCGCCGAGGAAGTGGCGGTCGGGAAGCATGCGGAGGATTTCCCGGTCGACGTCTTCCAGACCGGCTCCGGCACCTCGACCAACATGAACATGAACGAGGTCCTCGCTAACCGGGCGATCGAGATCCTGGGCGGCGAGCTCGGCTCGAAGCGGCCCGTGCACCCGAACGACCACGTCAACTTCGGTCAATCGTCCAACGACACGATCCCCAGCGCGCTCCACGTCGCCGCCTACGAGGCGCTCGCAGGAGCGCTCCTGCCGGCGCTCGACGCCCTGGCGAGCGAGCTCGAGGCGAAGGCGCGGCAGCTCGACGACGTGGTCAAGATCGGGCGCACCCATCTCCAGGACGCGGTCCCGGTGCGCCTCGGCCAGGAGATCGGCGGCTGGGCGCAGCAGGTCCGCAACGGCGTCGCGCGCGTCGAGGCGGCGCAGCCCCGGCTCGCCGAGCTGGCGCTCGGTGGCACCGCGGTGGGCACCGGGCTGAACGCGCCGCCGGGCTTCGCCGCCGCCGTGATCACGAGACTCGCCGAGCGCACCGGCCATCCCTTCGTCCCGGCCCCGAACCGGTTCGAGGCGCTGGCCGCGCGCGATGCCGCGGTCGAGGCCTCGGGCGCCTTGCGCACCGTCGCGGTCTCGCTCACCAAGATCGCCAACGACACGAGGTGGCTGAGCTCGGGGCCGCGCTGCGGCATCGGCGAGATCATCCTGCCGTCGCTGCAGCCGGGGAGCTCGATCATGCCCGGCAAGGTCAATCCCGTGATCCCGGAGGCGGTGACGATGGTGGCCGCTCGCGTGATCGGCAACGACGCGACGATCGCCTGGGCGGGGGCCTCCGGCAACTTCGAGCTCAACGTGATGATGCCCGTCATCGCGCACGACCTGCTCGATTCCATCGAGCTCCTCGCCAATGTCAGCCGTTTGTTCACCGAGCGTTGCATCGCGGGTCTCGAAGCCAACCGCGAGCGCGCCGCCGAGATGGTCGAGCAGTCGCTGGCGATGGTCACCGCGCTGGCGCCGCGCATCGGCTACGACTCGGCAGCCCAGATCGCCAAGGAGGCGTACGTCTCCGGTCGGACGGTGCGCGAGGTCGCCCGCGAGCGGGGCGTCCTCGAGGAGGAGGAGCTGGAGCAGGTGCTCGATCCGCGCCGCCAGACCGGCTAGTGAAGATCGAAGCGAGAGGGCGCCATCGCTCATGAATGGTGCGGGCCAGGGTGTCTCCCGGCGCCGAAGCCGTCGCCGGCGATAGTCTCTGCGCGATGGTCTCCGATCCGGCGCCCTCCGACGTGCGCCGCATCCTGCACTGCGACATGGACTGCTTCTATGCTGCGGTCCATCAGCGCGACGATCCCAGTCTCGCCGGCAAGCCCCTGGTCATCGGCGGCAGCCCCGATCGGCGAGGCGTGGTCGCTGCCGCGAGCTACGAGGTCCGTCGCTTCGGCGTGCGCTCGGCGATGCCGTCCTCACAGGCGCGCCGGCTGTGTCCGCAGGCGATCTTCCTGCCTCCGGAGTTCTCGCGCTACCGCGAGGAGTCGAGGAAGGTCTTCGAGATCTTCCGCTCGTTCACCGACGTCGTCCAGCCGGTCTCGATCGACGAGGCCTACCTCGACGTCACCGAGCAGGTGGAGGCGTGGGGCTCGGCGACTGCGATCGCCGAGGCGGTGCGGGCGCGCATTCGGGACGAGCGACGGCTGACGGTGAGCGTCGGCGTCGGCCCCAACCGCCTGATCGCCAAGATCGCGTCGGACCGCAACAAGCCGGACGGGCTGACGGTGGTGCCGCCCGCCCGCGTTCTCGACTTCCTGGCGCCGCTCGAGGTTCGCAACCTCCAGGGGGTCGGCCCGGCGACCGAGAGGGTGCTCAACGACGAGCTCGGCGTGCGCACGGTGCGGGAGCTGCGATCGATCAGCGAGGCGACTCTGGCGCGCCGCTTCGGTCGCTTCGGGGAGACGCTCTTCCGCTACGCGCTCGGCATCGACGATCGTCCGGTGCTGACCGAGACCGAGAGAAAGAGCCTCAGCTCGGAGCGAACCTACGATCAGGACCTGGTCGGTCTCGAGGTGATGGACGCCGAGATCGATCGGCAGGCTCGCGGCGTCGCCGAGGCTCTCACCCGGCGAGGACTCGCGGGAGCCACGATCCAGATCAAGGTGCGCTACGAGGACTTCACGACGATCACGCGCTCCGCGACGCTGTCGGCGCCGACCGACGACGGCTCGGTGATCTCGGAGCTGGGGCGGGAGCTGCTGCGACGCACTCAGGCCGGCGAACGCGCGGTGCGCCTCCTCGGCGTCGGCGTGGCGAAGCTCGTGGAGGACGGCGAGCCGCGCCAGCTCGCGCTCCCCGGCGGTGGGCGAGGGGCGCTCGCCGGATCGAAGTGAGCCGCCGTCAGGTCGATGTCCGTTTCCCGGCGACGCGCCGCAGGCGCTGCGAGCCTTGAGAGATCGCTAGCCGGAGATCTGCTATCGCGCGCGCAGCGCGCCAAGCAGATCGGAGGCCAGGACGCTGTCCGACGATTCGGATCCGGTTCTGCGGCTGTCCGCGGCGACGCGCCGGAGGCGCTTGGAGCCGCGAGAGATCGCTAGCCGGAGATCTGCTATCGCGCGCGCAGCGCGCCAAGCAGATCGGAGGCTAGCGAGTGAGGCGTTCGATCTTGCGCCGATCGCGTTTGGTCGGTCGGCCGGCGCCGGGATCGCGTCGCGCCGCCGGCGTCTTCGCGTGGTGGGAGGGGTCGCGTTCAGGGCGAGGCGGGCTCTCGTCGATGTAGAGCTCGAGCGCCAGAGCCTTGGGCACCGGACGGTCAGCCAGCTTGCGCACGACCAGCAGACGCTTCCAGTCACGCAGCTCGATCTCGACCCGGTCGCCGATGCGCAGCGCCCGATGCGCCTTGACGCGGGCTCCGTTGACGCGCACTCGACCGAGCGCGCACGCGCGCGACGCCTGACTGCGGGTCTTGAACGCGCGCGCCACGTGCAACCAGCGGTCGAGCCGAACCGATTCGGCGTCGCTCACGGGGTGCTGGATTCGTCGCCCGAGACGCTGCTACCGCCGCGCAGCTTCTCCAGCTCGCGGTCGCGAGCCTGCTCGATGCGGCGCCGCTCCGCGACGTACTGCTCCTCCGCCTGTCGCCGGGCGGCCGGATCGCGCATCGCGGCGAGCTTCTCGCGCTCGAGGATCTCGAGCTCCGCGAGCCGGGCCTCGGCCTTGCGTCGCGTCTCGGCCATCCTTTGCTTGAGGTCGTCGTCGAGACCCCCGTCGCGCGGCCTGTCGATTCCTTCGGCGGCCATGCGCTCGAGCGCGAGCTCGTATGCGGATTTCATGAGAACGCCTCCCACATCAGGCTCACGATACCATCGCGAAGTCCTCGGCGAGCCTTCGCCGAAGCCGCTTGTGCCGCCACGCTCGGTCCTTGCCCGCCGCGCGCCGCGCCTCCAGGTTCGAGCCAGAGCAACGAGTCCCAGACCTTGGCCGATCCGCTCCTGCTGGTCTTCGTCGACGGCGTCGGCCTGGGCGCGGCCGCGAGCGACAACCCTTTCGTAGCGACTCCGACGCCGGCCCTCGATCGGATCCTCGACGGTCCTCTCATCTCCTCGCATGTCGGTTGGCGCGGAGACGTCCTGCTGCGCGCCGTCGACGCGTGTCTCGGCGTGCCCGGCCTGCCGCAGAGCGGCACCGGTCAGACCGCGCTGTTCACGGGAGTCAACGCGCCGTTGCTCGTGGGACGGCACGTGGTCGCCTTTCCCGGTCCCCGATTGAGGAGGGTCCTGGTCGACCACGGTCTGTTCCGGCGAGCGCGCGAAGCCGGTCTCGACTGCGCGTTCGCGAACGCGTTCTCGCAGCGCTACTACGAGCTACTCGAGAGCCGCCGCCTCCGGAGGTCGGCGAGCGTGGTGCTCGCGGAGAGCGCCGGTGTGCGGCTGCGCGACATGAACGACCTACGCGCGGGCCGCGCGCTGACCTGGGATCTCGAGCGGGATCTGTTCGCTCGCGCCGATCGCGACGGTCGGGTGCAGCGCGTCGACGCCGCCGAGGCAGGCCGTCATCTGCACGAGCTGGCGTCGCGACACGACCTGACGCTCTACGAGACGTTCCTCACCGATCTCGCCGGACACCGTCGAGGTGCGATCGGGCCTGCGGAGGCAGTTCGACGTCTCGACGATTTTTTGGGAAGCCTGTGGGAAGTGTCGGCCGGGAAAGGCCTCACGGTGGTGCTCACCAGCGATCACGGCAATTTCGAGGAGAGCCAGCATCGACGTCACACCCGCAACGCGGTGCCCCTGATCGCGTGGGGGCCGGGCGCGGCAGATTTTGTGAACGTCGGCGCCCTCGTCGACGTCGCCGGCGCCGTGCTCCGCGCGCTGTGACTCGCGATGCGCGCAGGCGACGTCGCGCTCCTGCCGGCCGTCTCAGGGAGACGAGACTCGGGGCGAGGGAGCCCAGCGGTGGTGGTCGCACGTCACGCTCAACACAAGATGTTGGGGTTCGCCTTGACTTTTCATGCGCGCTTCACGTACCTTCTTCGATGGCTTTTCCCGACACGAGTACCCAAGAGCCCGACACCTGAAGACGACGTCGATGAGCTGCACAGCGATCACGAGTCTCACGCCCGTTCGCCGTCGCCTCCGTGTGTCTCGCATGCCCTTCGGGAAGAGCGTGGTTGCGGCTCGTCACGCAGCCGCGCGCTGGATCGCCGACCCGCCGCACATCACGAGAACTGTCGTGCGATTCTTCTCGTGCCTCAGCAGGTCGCGCATCGGGGCGATGCCGTCACGGAGGGCCGGTGGTATCGCGCCCGATCGAGTCGAGTGTCATTGGTCGCGCAAGATCGCGCGTGCCGTCCGGCGCGCGGCGCGCACGACGGCTCTTCGGTTCGCTGCCGATCGCGACGCACGTGCTCGCCGGCGAACGAGGGCGGCGCGATCGCCGAGCTCAGGTGCGATCGTCTCGAGGGAGAGCGCGCACTCGGGGGTTGCAACAGATCACGAAGTTGGGAGATGCTCCGTCGATCCATTCCGACGGAGAACTGGAGGGGCCGCCGGTTCCTCTGAACGTTGAGCCACGGCCGACGGGATGACCGGCGGCCCACACAGCCCGTAGTGGGCAGGAGATTGAAGAGATGGCCACGAAGAAGAAGGCAACCAAGAAGAAGGCCGCCAAGAAGACGGCCAAGAAGAAGCCGGCCGCCAAGAAGAAGGCCGCGAAGAAGAAGCCTGCCAAGAAGAAGGCAGCCAAGAAGAAGGCAGCCAAGAGGAAGGCAGCCAAGAGGAAGGCCACGAAGAAGAAGGCGACCAAGAAGAAGGTCGCCAAGCGCGCGACTCGCAGGAAGACCACCAAGAAGAAGTAGCGCTGCTGGAACTGTGGCGTGGACCGCCCCTCGCCCGGCCGTGGTGGTCGGCCGAGGGGCGGTGCGTCGGCAGCGCGCCGCCGGAGCCCGGTCGTGCTGGTCGCGGAGGCCTCGAGTGGCCTGCGTTACGTTCGGCCTGCCGCTCGAGTTGACCTCCATTCGTCTCTCGAGCGTCCGTTGCTGAGCGGCGTTACCGAGCGGTCGTACTGAGCGACCGTTACTGAGCGACCGTTACTGAGCGATCATTCCGAGTGGTCGTCACTGAGGCCGCGTCTGGCTCGGTTGTCTCTGGAAGCTGTCGCGATCGGCTCCTCGTTTCTCGATGGGCGCGTGACCAACGCCTGCGCGAGACCTGTGTGCCGGAGAACCCGGTGCCTCGCCGTCGGGGCCGACCGCCTCCTGGACCTCGGGAGCAGGGGTCTCGTCTCCTCCCGGCTACGTCCACCGAGCTCCTCTGCTCCGCGAGCCGCAGAGTGAGCGCAGGAGCGATCGGCGACCGGGCGGGGGGCGAGCTGGGGTGTCGCGGCCGGGTTGCTCGACGTGCGCCCGACCGCGAGCTGCCGCTGGCTTTCGCGGCCTGTGGGACTCGACTATCCTTCCGGTGTGGACGGTGAGCGCAACGAAGGCCAGGACCGCGCAGGGACGTGGTGGACCTGGAGGCACGGGCTCACGGGAGTCGGCTTGGTCGCCGTGCTCGGTGGTGCCGCGGTCCTGGGCTGGTGGGTGGCGCGGATCACGGCCGCCCGGCCGGCGGGCGCGATGGTTGGCGACTTGGCGGTGCTGTCGGTCGAGGAGCAGAACGCCCTGCTCGGCAGCTTTCGACTGCCGACGCTCGAGGGCCGCGAGCTCGGTCCGCCCGATTATCGTGGCCGGGTCGTGGTGCTCGAGTTCTGGGCGACCTGGTGCGGACCGTGCCGCGCGCAGTCGCGGATCCTGACCGCACTGCTCGAGGAGTACCGCCGCCAGGACGTCGCCGTGCTCGGCGTCAACGTCGCCGAACCCGACGAGCTGGTCGAGACCTTCCTCGCCGAGCAGCCGGCCGAATGGCCGACGCTGCTGGACCGGGACGCTGCGCTGTCCACTCGCCTCGAGGTGTTCGGCCTTCCAACCGTCATGGTGCTCGATCGCGAGGGGCGCCTGGTCGATCGCAGCCCGGGCCTGACCGGAACTCGCGCGCTCCGGACCGCGATCGACGATGCGCTCGCATCGACGGGCGGCGAGAGCTGACGCGGCGATGGGTGATCGATCGCGCATCAACATCCGCAACCTGTCGATCAAGTGCGGTCACTGCGGCACCTACCAGACGCTGAGCTCCTTCTCGCGCCGTGACGAGTGGAACGTCTACACCTACGAGTGCGAGAACGACATCTGCGATCCGGCGGTGACCAGGACCCTGGTGGAGGTGCCGGAGGAGCTCGACGAGTTCGCGAATCGAGATCCGACCTGGCGCGGCGGCGGCCGCCACGGCCGGATCGGGGCAGAGCCGGAAGACGGTTGAGTCGCTGCCGTCTCGTTGCCGGTGTCCCCGGGCGGACGAGTCGCCTGAATCGCCGGGCTCGCTCGACGGAACTCCGCGTTAGCATTCCCCTTCGCGGGCGGCGCGGACGCGTGCGCGCGGCTCCTCCGAGGAACACTCCAGACGTGCTCGCAGGCGAGCCGAGACGATGAGGATCAGATGAGCAGAATCGTGCACATCGTGGGGACCGGCACCATCGGCGAGCCGCTGATCGGTCTGTTCACCGACTTCGCGGGCAAGATGGGGATCGACGAGGTCACCTTTCACAAGCGGACGCCGCTGCGCTCCGATCGCGCCAAGCTCGAGCACCTGATGGCTCGCGGCGCCAAGCTTGCGGTCGATGCGGACCGCGTCGAGGATTTCGAGGAGCTGGGACACACCGTCAGCTATCAGACCGACGAAGCGCTCTCGCGCGCTGCGGTGGTGGTCGATTGCACACCGGGCGGCAACCGGCACAAGGAGGAGGTCTACACCGAGCTCGACGGGCCGCAGGGCTTCCTCGCGCAGGGGAGCGAGTTCGGGTTCGGACGCCCGTACGCGCGCGGGGTCAACGACGACGTCCTGGTCTCCGACCAGGACCGCTTCATCCAGATCGTCTCCTGCAACACCCACAACATCACCACCCTGGTGAAGACCTTGAGCCAGGAGCCCGACGGCGGCATGGCCCTGTCCGAGGCCGACTTCGTGTGCATCCGTCGCGCCAACGACATCAGCCAGACCGGCGACTTCATCCCTTCGCCCAACGTCGGCAAGCACGACGATCCCGAGTTCGGCACCCACCACGCGCGCGACGCCTATCACCTGTTCAAGACGCAGGGCTTGGAGCTCGACCTCTTCTCCAGCGCGCTCAAGGTCAACACCCAGTACATGCACTCGATCTGGTTCCACCTGCGCATGTCGCGCGACATTTCGCGCGAGGAGATGGTGGAGCGGCTGATGGCGAATCCGCGCGTCGCGATCACCGAGAAGCGCGACGCGAACCTGATCTTCTCCTTCGGCCGCGATCACGGCTACTACGGCCGGATCCTCTCGCAGACCGTGGTCGTGCTCCCCACGGTGATGGTGCGTCGCAAGCGGGACGTGTACGGCTTCTGCTTCACGCCCCAGGACGGCAACTCGCTGCTGTCCTCGGTGGCTGCCACGCTGTGGAGGATGAACCCCGACTGGGACGACGTGCAGGAGCGGCTCACCTCGATCCAGCGGTGGGTGTATCGAGACATCTGAGCGGCCGAGGGAGCGGGTTCCCCAGCATGGCCACGAGAGCGCCGGGAGCTCCGGCGGAACCGACCGCAGATCGATGACGGTGCACGACGATCCTCCCCCCCGCCGCTCCCGAGCCTCGGTGCTCGCGCAGCTCGAGGAGACCGAGCTGGTGATCGAGAAGCTGGTCCAGGGGGGCGAGGGCCTCGGCCGGGTCGCGGGCGTTCCGGTGCTGGTGCCGAGGGTCGCGCCCGGCGACCGGGTGCTGGTGCGGATCGTCGAGCGGCGACCCGACTACGGGAGGGCCGAGGTCGTCGAGCTGCTCGAGCCCGGGCCGGGCCGTCGCCCACCCCCGTGTCCGGTGTTCGACCGATGCGGCGGCTGCGACCTCCAGCACCTCGAGGACGAGCTGCAGACCCGTCTCAAGGTGGAGGCGGCGCGCGAGGCGCTGCAGCGCCTCGGCGGCGTGATCGTCCCGAAGCAGGCTCGGGTCGTGCGCGGCGCCGCCTGGGGCTACCGCCTCCGCACCCAGGTCCACGCCGAGCGCAGTGAGCGCGAGGAGGGCTCGGAGCGGGTCGCGATCGGATACCGCGAGCGGCGCAGCGACCGGCTGGTCGAGACCGTGCAGTGTCCGATCCTCGAGCCTCGCCTCGAAGCGGTGCTGCCGCGCCTGCAGCAGGTCCTCGCCGAGATGGACGACCCGCCGCGGCGCATCGACCTGGCGGCCGCCGCCGATCGGCTGAGCTTCGCGCCGTCGATCCCGGGCCTGCACAACGAGGAGCTCGAGATCGCCATCGGTGGCCATCGCTACCGCTTCGACGCCCGCTCCTTCTTCCAGGCTCATCGGGACCTGGTCGCCGACCTGGTCGAGGTGGCGGTGGGTGCGTGGGAAGATCAGGAGGGGGCTGCCTTCGACCTCTATGCCGGCGTCGGCCTGTTCGCGATCCCGCTCGCCACTCGTTATCGCACGGTGGTCGCGGTCGAGGGTGATCGCGTGGCGGCGCGATACGCCCGCATCAACGCCCGCCGAAACCGGATCGCCAACCTCGAGATCGAGCACCGGACGGTGGAGCGCTTCGTGGAGTCGTTGCCCGACGAGCCGGCACGGGTCGTGGTCGACCCTCCGCGCCGCGGCCTCGCCGAGCGCGTCCGCCGCGAGCTGCTGCGCAGCCGCGCTCGACGCCTGACCTACGTCTCCTGCCAGCCGGCGACCCTGGCCCGCGACCTGCGAGAGCTGGGCGATCGGTACGAGCTCGAGAACGTCGTCTTCCTCGACCTCTTCCCGCAGAGCGCCCACCTCGAGACGGTCGTCCAGCTCGTCCTGCGGGACTAGGTCGACTAGGCCGTCGGGAAGCTCACCGAATGGTCAAGGTTCGATCAAGCAGCACCCAAACGACCTGAATCCGGTGTTTAGGCCTAGTCGACCTGAGCCCGCGCCCGTCTGCGGGCGCTTGGGCGGGGAACCTTGGTCCCGCGCTTGCGCGGGGCCAACGAGCACACTCCGCTGAGGCCCGAAGGGCCGGAGGCGGAGAAGAACCTTGGTCCCGCGCTTGCGCGGGACCAACGAGCACACTCCGCTGAGGCCCGAAGGGCCGGAGGCGGAGAAGAACATGGGTAGCGGGCTCGTGGTATGACCGCCCTCGCTGGCGCCGCTCGTTGGGGGAGAGATGACCAGCGCGAGCCCGCTACCGGTAGCATTCCAGCCGATGACACGCGGGCGATTCACGATCCTCCTCGCCAAGGAGGACTTCAAGTTCTCGGCGGCCCACTTCACGGTGTTCGACCGCCGTCGCGCCGAGCTCCTGCACGGCCACAACTACCGCGTGCAGGTCGAGCTCGCCGGTGAGACGCTCGACGAGGAGGGCTTCCTCGTCGACCTCGACCGCATGAAGTCGTGCGTGCGAGCGGCCTGCGATGCGTTGGACGAGAGGACCCTGGTCCCCACCGACAGCCCCCACGTCGTCGTCGAGGAGCTGGGGGACCGCATCCGGGTCGGCTTCGCCGAGCGGCGCTACGACCTGCCGAGCGCCGACGTTCGCCTGCTGCCGTTGCGCAACATCACGATCGAGGCGCTGGCCCTGTATCTGTGGCGGAAGCTGAGGACGGCACTGGAGGACGGACCGGCGGAACGAATCGATCGGCTGGCGGTGGTGGTGGAGGAGACCGACGGCCAGCGCTGCGCGTACAGCGCTCCGCTCTGACCGGACGTCCGAGCGAGCGCCGTGCTCGCTCGGCTATCATCCGGCGCCTGCGCCTGCGCCTGCGCGCGGGGGACCACCGCGCGAGCGCGGAGACTGCCATGGCGACAACAGATCTCGAGCTGGTCGGCACCGACGCTGCGCACGTACCGCAGGAGCGCGTCGATCGCATTGCGCGCCGCGTGCGAGCGCTGCTCGAGGAGCTCGGCCTCGATCTCAGCGACGCCAACCTGTCGGAGACCGACCAGCGGATGGCGCGCATGTACCTCGAGATGTTCCGGGGGCTCGAGGAGGGGGCGCGACCCCGGGTCACGGTCTTCCCCAACGACGAGGGCTACAGCGCGATGGTCATGGAGAAGGACATCCCGTTCTACTCCATGTGCTCGCACCACCTGGTGCCGTTCTACGGGCACGCGCACATCGGGTACGTGCCAAACGACCGCATCGTCGGGCTGTCGAAGCTGGCGCGCATCGTCGAGTTCTACGCCAAGCGCCCGCAGCTCCAGGAGCGCCTGACCGAGCAGGTGGTGACCTTCCTCCAGGAGGAGCTCGAGCCCCAGGGGGCGATGGTGGTGATGCACGCCCGACACCTCTGCGTCGAGATGCGAGGCGTCAAGAAGCCGGGGGCGGTGACGATCACCTCGGCGATCCGCGGTATCTTCCACGAGAGGCCGATCCGTGAAGAGTTCCTCGAGCTGCTCCAGACCTGATCCGATCTCGTCCCGCTCGGTCGCGAGCCGGCGACGACTGCGGTGGTGCGCCCCGCTGCTGCTGAGCGGGCTGGTGGCGAGCGTCGCCGGCGGGCAGGACGACCGGACCCTCGAGCTCACGAATCCCTTCCTCGGACCGCGCTATGCCCAGTTTCTGGTCGGCGCGCTCGGAGAGATCGCGACCGAGGAGGAGCGCCGCGAGTATCTCCTGCTCGAGGAGGACGAGGCGGCCCAGCGGTTCATCGACGAGTTCTGGCAGGGTCGCGGGCCCCAGCGCCAGGTGTACGAGCAGCGGGCCGAAGAGGCCGACAAGCGCTTCACCGAGGGGACCGTGCCCGGCCGGCGCACCGATCGCGGCGCGATCTACATCCTCTACGGCGACCCGGAAGAGACGGAGTACGAGCAGCACCGCGACATCGACGACCCGCCGGTGGAGCTCTGGCGATACCCGAAGAAGGCAGCGCCCGGGCTCGACGGCGAGGAGCCGCAGCGGATCTACCGCTTCATTCGTTGGGGCGAGGTCACGGTGCGCTTCCAGAAGGGCGATCCGAACGATCCCGACGTTCGCCGCCGTCGCCGTCCGGACCCCCTGCGCCCACCCCCGTACTGAACCGGAACTCGACTCCCTGGACAGGCTCCTCGGAGCTGTCCGACAATTCGAAAGGCGGTTCTACGGTTGTCCGCGGCGACGCGCCGAAGGCGCATGGAGCCGCGAGAAATCGCTAGCCGGAGATCTGCTATCGGGCGCGCAGCGCGCCCAAGCAGATCGGAGCCAGGACGCTGTCCAGAGATTCGGGATTCGGTTCTACGGCTGTCCGCGGCGACGCGCCGAAGGCGCATGGAGCCGCGAGAAATCGCTAGCCGGAGATCTGCTATCGGGCGCGCAGCGCGCCAAGCAGATCGGAGGCTAGCCCGGGATCTTGGGCGCCAGCTCGTAGCGGATTCGTGCGAAGAGCTCTTCGGTGATCCGCTTCCAGTCGGCGGGCGTGAAGCTGCCGGGCGGCGCCGAGAGGCTCACGCTGCCGCGCGCCGGATCGTCCGCAACTCCGACCTTGATCCGCAGATCGGACCAGATCAGCGCCCAGGTGTCGGTCACCTCGATGCGCGGATCGAAGGGCAGGCGCTGGCCGCGGAGCGCGTCGATCACCGCGCCCAGCAGCTTGCCCTGGGCAGTCTCGTAGGGGACGTCGTAGCTCTGGGTCGCCGCGAAGGCTCCGGCCGGAGGCTGGTAGGCGTCGGTCGCCAGGATCTCGAGGAATTCCCGGGTGGTGGCCAGCGCATCGAAGGCGGGATCGGTGCGCGCCAGCAGCCGGGTGCGCTCGTCGGCGCCGATGGCGCGCCGGAGGTGGTCGAGGGCGAGCGCCTGGTAACCCGCCAGCGCGTAGTTCTTGGCGATCAGCAGCAGCGCCTCGGTCGAGGCGCCGGTGGCCTCGACGTAGCGCTCGAAGTGGCTGGTCGCCTCCGGGACCCTGCCCAGCAGGAGCAGCGCGGCGCCCAGGTTGAGGTCGTTGTCGAGCGCTCTCGGATCGAGCTCGCGGGCGCGCTCGAAGGCCGCCACTGCTTGCTCGTAACGCTCCTGCGAAAGCTCCAGCGCGGCGCGGTTGAGCCATCCTTGACGCAGCGAGGCGTCGAGCTCGAGAGCGCGGTCGAGATCGGCCGAGCCTCGCTCGAGCTCGCCGGTCATGAACAGGGCGGTGGAGCGCAGCAGAAAGCCCTCGGCCGACTTCTTCTGCTTCGCCAGGAGGGTGTCCAGGATCTCGATCGCCTCGGCTGGGCGTCCCTCCTCGATCAGCCCTTCGGCCCGGCCGAGTTGGTCGCCGCCGCCCTGAGCGCTCGCGGCGCCGGCTCCAACGGTCGTGGTGGCGGCGAGAAGCAGGAGGAGGACGACGAGTCTCGAGAGCGGGCTCATGGGCGGGGACCCCGAACGTCGGTGGCGATCGAGAGAAGGGAGACCAACGGAGACGGCGCGAGTCGACGGCTCGTTGTCTGGGAAGTCGATCGATTCTAGCCCGGAGTGTTCCTGAACGATCGACTGCGGACGCGCATGGAGCGCCCTCGCCCGCGATCCTCATCAATCGTCCGGGCTCGGGGCGACTGGGCGGGGCTTCGGCTCGCTCCGACTCCAATCGTCGGCTCCCTCCGTGAGTCCTCTACAATCCGAGCTGCGATGTCCACGCAGAGCGCAGTCCGGCCGCCGACCCCGGTCGAGATCGCGGATCGACTCGCCCGGCGGGTGGTCGGTCAGGAGATCGCCGTCCGGGAGACGGCGGTGGCGTTGGCCAAAAAACTGTCGGGCATCTCGACCGGCAACGTCCTGCTGATCGGCTCTTCCGGCTCCGGCAAGACCACGCTGATGCGCGCGGTCGAGACCCTGCTCGAGGAGCTTCCCTCCCACCGCTCTCCGGTGGTCCGGCTCCACGCCAACGTGTTGGGCGAGGTGGCCGAGGCCGGCCATCCCGGCGCGGCGGTGGTGCGGGCGCTGATGGCGAGAGTGCTCGAGCGCAACCCGGGCGCCGACGCCGGCGAAGTGCTCTCGCTCGCGTCGCGCGGCCTGGTCTTCGTCGACGAGGTCGACAAGATCCGCACGCGCCTGGGCGCCGAGGTCCACGTACGGGGCATTCGCGCTCAAGAGGCGCTGCTGACGCTGACCGAGGGGGAGCGCATCGACGTCGAGCTGCCGCCGGCGCTCGGCGGCGGTGGCGCCGAGCTCGACACCAGCGGCCTCCTGTTCGTCGCCGCCGGCGCGTTCGAAGGGCTCTACGACGCGGTCTTCGATCGCGTCACGATCGGCGCAGATCGGGGCTCGCTGCAGCCGGTGACCGTGATGGAGGCGGGGCGCGCCCGGCAGGAGCTGCCCTTTCGCCTGCGTGACTGGCTGCGCAACGACGACCTCTACGAGTACGGAATGAGCCCGCAGTTTCTTTCACGCTTCGACTCGAAGGTGCTGCTCGACGAGCTGTCCGAGGAGGCGCTGATCGAGATCCTTCTGCGCGCTCCGGACTCCGGGTACCCGCAGGCGCGCCGCTATTTCGAGGCGCACGGCATCGAGCTGGCGCTGTCGCCCGCCGGCGCGCGCGAGGTTGCGCGCGCCGCCCTGCGCAGGCCACGGATGGGCGCGCGGGCGCTGCGCGAGGTCTTCCACCTGGTCGTGCGCGATTGGGAGTTCGACCCGTCGCGGGTCGAGGGTGGCGTTCTGGTGGTCGACGCCGACGAGGTCGAGGCGGCGCTCGAGCGCGCCTGATCGATCAGCCGCGGACGCGTTGCGGGGACGAGCGCCGCCGCCGCTGATGACGCAGGGCGTGGAGCCTGCGGGCACGGCGCCACGCCGCCAAGCGCGGAGGCAGGAACGACAGCGCCAGCAGGATCACGAAGATCACGACCAGGTTCCGCACCGCGGTCGCACGCGACCCCTCGGCGGACTCCACCAGGGCGGAGGCGAACGCCGACCAGACGAGCAGGACCGGGACCATGGCGACCGCGGTCGACGCCAGGAAGAGGCCGAGCGGCACCCCGACGAGCGTGATGCTGGTGTTGGTCACGAAGAACGGGATGGGGACGAAGCGCAGACGGACCAGGGACCAGAAGCCGCGGCGAGAGATCAGGCGCTCGACGCGCTTCAGCCGGTCGCCGATCAGCTCGAGCACGAAGGTGTAGCCGAGCCTGCGCACCAGAATCCAGTTGAGCGCGGCGCTGGTGAGCACCGCGCCGAGGCTCAGCGCCGCCCCCTCGAGGACGCCGAACGCGGCGCCGCCGGCGACCACCAGCGGGACGATCGGCGATCCGAACGAGGCGGCGACGATGAACACGAGGAAGAAGGCGAGCGGCGCCGCCGGGTGCCCGCGAAAGGCATCGAGCCAGTCGAGGAGCCGCTCTCTGGTGAGCCAGTCGGCGAGCGGCGAGAAGCGGAGCACCGCCACGGCCGCGGCGAGCAGGCCGACGAGGGACAGGAATCGCAGCCAGTTGGCTCGAGCGATGCGGCGGGGCTCGGGCCGAGCGGTCATTCCCCGCTCGAGCGGGGCAGCACCAGGAACTCGCGCTGGTGACGCTCCAGGACCTCCTGCGCCTCGGGATCCATGAAGTTGAGCCGGAGCTCGTTGATCAGCCGGACCTCCATCTCGGTCCATTCGCGCCAGCATCTCGCGCAGATCTCACGGAAGATCCGCTCTCCGAGAGGTCCCGGCTGCGGAGCGCGCTCGAGCGCCTCTCCTTGTTCCTGGCACCGGGCGCAGGGCGCTTCGAGCGTGGCCATCGATCAGAGCTCGGTCGGTAGCACGATCCGGCTCTCGAGCCGCTGCAGCGTCTCGCGCGGGATCCTCACGAACAGGAGCAGGTCCGACTTCTCCGGGCGCCCGCGCAGGTCCTTGACCACCTCGTCGGGCACCGCCACCTGCAGGTAGGCGGGCCGCTTGTCGTTGCGCCTGCCGGCGTCCAGCACGAGCCGACGCACGTCGGCGACGTCGACCTTGTCGGGGAAACGCTCGAGTGCCTGGCGCAGGGTGGCCGAGGGCGAGCCCGGCGATTCGAGCGGCGCGGGTGGATCGGCTGGCATGGCGGCTTTCTCCTGGTGCTCGGCCGTCAGGCCGGCTCGGGCTCGAGGCTGCTGAAGTACTCGATGGTCCGTTCGAGCCCGTCGTCGAGCTCGACGGCAGGTTCCCAGCCGAGCATCTGGCGGGCCTTCGCGATGTCGGGTTGCCGGGTCTTGGGATCGTCGACCGGCAGCGGCTCGTGCGCGATCGTGCTGGAGCTCGAGGTGAGCGCGAGGATCCGCTCGGCGAAGTGCTTGATCGTCATCTCTTCTGGGTTCCCGACGTTCACCGGATCGTGGATCTCGCTCTCGAGCAGGCGCCAGATCCCCTCGATCAGGTCTTCGACGTAGCAGAACGACCGCGTCTGCGATCCGTCGCCGTAGACGGTCAGCGGCTCGCCGCGAAGCGCCTGGCGGATGAAGTTGGGCACCACCCGGCCGTCGCGCTGGCGCATTCGGGGGCCGTAGGTGTTGAAGATCCGCACGATCCGCGTGTCGATCTCGTGAAAGCGGTGGTAGGCCATCACCATCGCTTCGGCGAACCGCTTCGCCTCGTCGTAGACGCCGCGCGGCCCGACCGGGTTGACGTTGCCCCAGTAGCTCTCGGGCTGGGGGTGGACCAGCGGATCGCCGTACACCTCCGAGGTCGAGGCCAGGAGGTAGCGCGACCGGTGGGCGCGCGCGAGGCCCAGCGTGTTGTGGGTGCCGAGCGATCCGACCTTGAGGGTCTGAATCGGCAGCTCCAGGTAGTCGATGGGGCTGGCGGGCGAAGCGAAATGGAGGACGTTGTCGATCCGGTCGGGCGGGTCGAACGGCTTGGTGATGTCGTGCTCGATCAGCCGGAAGTCTTCGCGCTCGATCAGGTGGGCGATGTTGTCGCGACGCCCGGTGAGGAAGTTGTCGAGGCACAGGACCCGGTGCCCCTCGGCGAGGGCACGGTCGCACAGGTGCGAACCGAGAAAGCCGGCGCCGCCCGTGATCAGGGTGAGGGTCATGCCGAGCCCTCGGGCCGGCCGACCGAGAGGTAGCGGAAGCCCTCTGCTCGCATCTTCTCCGGATCGTAGACGTTGCGAAGATCGACGATGAGGGGCTGCTTCAGCATGTCGCGCAGCTTCTGCAGCTCGAGCTTGCGGAACTGGTTCCACTCGGTGAGGATCAGCAGCGCGTCGGCGTCGCGAGCGCAGCTGTAGGAGTCCTCGCACATCTCGATCTCAGAGAGCTCCTGGGCGAAGGTCTCCATGGCGGCGGGGTCGTATGCCCGCACCCGCGCACCGCGCGCCTTGAGCTCGCGCAGGATGGGGATCGCCGGCGACTCCCGCACGTCGTCGGTGTCTGGTTTGAAGGCGAGCCCGAGGGTCGCGATGGTCTTGCCCTCGACGCCGCCGAGCGCTGCGTCGATCTTCTCCACCATCCGCGCTTTCACCGCGTCGTTGACCTCGAGCACCGACTCGACGATGCGCAACGGCACGCCGTGCGCGGCGCCGATGTGGGCGATCGCTCGCGTGTCCTTGGGGAAGCAGGAGCCGCCGAAGCCCGGTCCCGGGTGCAGGAACCTGCCGCCGATCCGCGAGTCGAGTCCCATGCCCCGGGCGACGACCTCGACATCGGCGCCCAGCTTCTCGCACAGCCACGCGATCTCGTTGATGAACGAGATCTTGGTGGCGAGGAAGCTGTTGGAGGCGTACTTGATCATCTCGGCGCTCTCGACGTTGGTCACCACGAAGGGTACGTCGGCGACCCGCAGCGGGGAGTAGATGTCGAGCATGATCTCGATCGCGCGGGGATCGCGGCTGCCGATGACCAGGCGGTCGGGATGCAGGAAGTCCTCGATGGCGGAGCCTTCGCGCAGGAACTCGGGGTTGCTGACCACCGCGAACTCCTGGCCGTTCTCCGAAACGCGCGAGACGATCTCTTCGATCATGCGTCCGGTGCCGATCGGCACGGTGCTCTTGGTGACGATGACCTTGTAGCCGTTGAGGTGTTGGCCGATCGACTCCGCGACCTCGCGCACGAAGGTGAGGTCGGAGGAGCCGTCGTCGCGCGGCGGCGTGCCGACCGCGATGAACACCGCCGCCGCGTTCTCGACCGCGCTGCCGAGCTGGGTCGAGAACGCGAGGCGCCCGGCCTCGACGTTCTTCTCCACCAGGCCGCGCAGGCCGGGCTCGTAGATCGGGATCTCGCCGCGCAGCAGACACGCGATCTTCCTCTCGTCCTTGTCGACGTTGGTCACCGTCATGCCGAAGTCGGCCAGGCAGGCGCCGGTGACCAGGCCGACGTAGCCACTGCCGACGACACAGATCTTCATGGGCGGGTCTCGGGTGGTGTCGGTGGTTGTGGTGGACGGCGGCGCGGCGATTCGCTCGCGGGGGCGGCGCGGTCGGGCGGACTGGGAAGGACCGTGGATGGACGACAGCGCCGGCCGGCGAACGATACCGTATCGCGTGTCCGGCCCTCCTCGATGGCCCCGAGCGGCGCCCTAACCCTTCGGCGGTTCGGGCGGCGGGGGCTCCTCGACCTGGTCTGCGTCTTCGATCGCCTCTCGGTAGCGCTTCTCGATCCCGGCCTTCTGCCGGTTGCGGATCAGCCAGCGCAGGAAGCGGGACTCGTTGACGCCGACCACGACGTCCTCGAGCGCTTCGTAGACCGAGGGGTCGTTGATCAGCTGCGCGGCGGTCCCTTCGCCCTGGTCGAGCTTCTCGGTGACTCGGTTGAGCCGCTCGAGCAGCTCGTTGGTCTCGTCGAGGAGCTGGCGAGCGACCTCCTCGTCGTGGATCAGCCTCGGCAGGAGCCCGTCGCCCTCGCTGATGTCGGCGGCCACCCCCGACAGGTCGTCGAGCGTCGAGCGCGCTCCCTCGACGGTCTGCTCGAACGCGGTTCGGGTCTCGGAGTCGCTGATCAGGGCCGGCAGCAGGCCGTCGCCGGTGCGGATCTCGCCGAGCACGCTGTCGAGTTGCTCGACCACGTCGCCGATGCGATCCGCCAGTTGCTCGTCGGCGACGAGGCGGCCCAGCATCCCCCTGCCGGCCTCGACGTCGGCCGCCACCCGCTGGACCGATTCGAGCGTCTCGATCGCGGTGTCCGTCACCCGCTTGCCCTCGCGCGCGCTGACCAGCTCGCCGAGCAGCCCCTCCCCGGCCTCCATCCGTTCGAGGATGGTCGACAGCGAGCGGGCGGTGGAGACGATGTCGCCCATGACGTCCTCGCCGCTGGCGATCAGGGCGTCTACGTCGGTCGGCTGATCGGCCGCGATCTCGTCCCCCGGCTCGACCGCCGGCGCCTGCGGCGAGCCGGAGGTGATCTGGACGTACTTGTCGCCGAGCAGGCCGAGGCTCTTGATTCGGGCCACCGAGTCCTGCCGGATGCGCTCGGCGTAGCGACGCTCGATCTCGATCCAGACCTCGATCCCGGGCTCGGTCGTTTCCTCCGGCAGGACGATCCGCTCGACCCTGCCGACGTTGACGCCGCTGAGCTGGACCGGGTTGCCCTCCGCCAGGCCGCCGACGTTGCCGTAACGCACGAAGTAGGAGTTGGTGGCCGTGAACAGGAAGTTCTGCTGGCCGATGAGGAAGATCCCGAGCGCCAGCACGGCGGCGGTGGCCACGACCATGAAGCCGACCCGGAGAGCGCTGCCTTCAGACTTCATCGAGGGTCTCCTCCTTGCCTTCCAGGAAGCGGGTGAGGGTCTCGTCCGCCGAGCTCCGCGCCTCGGCCCAGGTGCCGATGAATCGGAACCGGCCGTCGTCGAGGAAGGCGATCCGGTCGCCGACCCGCCGCGCCAGCGGCACGTCGTGGGTGACGACGACGCTGGTCATGCCGAGCTCGCGCTGCGTCGAGGCGATGAGCTGGCCGATGGTCGCCGAGGTCACCGGGTCGAGCCCAGTCGTCGGCTCGTCGAACAGCACGACCTCCGGGTCGAGGGCCAGCGAGCGGGCGAGCGCGACCCGCTTGCGCATCCCGCCCGAGAGCGCCGACGGCATGAGCTGCTGGACTCCCGAGAGCTTGACCACCGCCAGCTTCTCGCTAACCCGCCGTGCGATCGCGTCCTCGTCGAGATCGGTGTGCTCGCGCAGGGGAAACGCGATGTTCTCGAAGACGTCCATCGAGTCGAACAGGGCGCCGCTCTGGAACAGCATGGCGACCCGACGCCGCAGAGGGTACAGCTCGCGCTCGTGCAGCGAGGCGACCTCCTCGCCGTCGAACAGCACCGAGCCCTCGTCGGTGGTCTCCAGGCCGTTGAGCTGGCGCAGCGTCACGCTCTTGCCCGAGCCGGAACGGCCCATGATCACCAGGCACTCACCGCGGGCGACGTCGAAGTCGAGGCCGTCGAGCACCCGCTTCGCCCCGTAGGCCTTGACCAGGCCCCGAACGCGAAAGACCAGGGGGCGTTGCGCGGTAAGCGAGGAGGACGCTGGAGAGGTCATCGATGGGCGGGGTCCAGGGCGGTCGCGGTCGGCCACGGTCGGAGCGTTGGCGGCTGCTGTTCCGGGGCCAGCCTCCCGCGTTCTGGGACGCACGTCTGCGGCCTGCCGGCCCGGTCCCGACACCGGGCGTCCACCGTGCGTCGCGAGAGAATCGCCAGGGAAATCAGTCGCAAATCGTCCAACAGGCGTCTATCCGAAGATGAAGAACAGCTTGGTGAGGAAGAAGTCCAGCACGATCACCATGATCGAGATCCACACCACGGTATCGGTCGTCGCCCGCCCGACCCCGTCGGCGCCGCCGCGCGCGGTGAGCCCCTTGTGGCAGGCGATGATGCAGAGGCAGAACGCGAAGAAGAAGGACTTGAAAACGCCGCTGAGGACGTCCTCGAGCGTCAGCCCGCGCAGCACGTCGTTCCAGTAGAGGCCGAGCGACACGTCGAGCTGGAAGACAGCGATCAGCAGGCCACCGAGGATGCCCAGGGCGTCGCCCAGGATGGTCAGTGCCGGCAGCATGAGGACGGTGGCGGCGAGCTTGGGCGCGACCAGCTTCTTGACCGGGTCCGCCGCCATCGAGCGCATGGCGTCGATCTGCTCGGTCACTTTCATCGTTCCCAGCTCGGCCGTCATTCCGGAGCCGATGCGGCCGCCCACGATGAGCGCCGTGAGCACCGGACCGAGCTCGCGGGTCAGCGACTTGGCGACGACGCTGCCGATGTAGTACTTGATCCCCAGCTCGGGCAGGCTCAACGCGGTCTGCAGCGCCAGCACCATGCCCGTGAACAGGGTGGTGACGCCGGCAACCGCGAGGGAGCGCACACCGAGCAGGTCCATCTGCCGGAGCCAGGCGCCGAGCTCCCATGGGGGAAGCAGGAGCGCGACCAGGGCGCGCCAGCCGAGCAGGGCGAGCTCGCCCAAGTCGCGGAGGACCGCCCGCAGGTCACGCAGCATACGGTCCCGGTGGTCCGACCCGAACGGCCCGGATTCCGGTGGCCGTCGTCATCGCCGCCGCCTGCGGTCGCCCGCGGTGTCGCCGGTCCGACGGCCGGAGCGCGACGCGGTCCGGAGCCGTCCCGACGATCGTCGAGCCGCACACCCGCGCCGGAGGAGTCGATCTGCTACGTGGTGATCCGGCCGGCTGTGCTCTGTTAGGTTCACTGCGCTCCTCGGGCGACGATCCTCGGCCCACGGTTCCTGGGAGTCGGCCTCGTGAGCCGCACTGTCTGGACGTTCCGTCTGGACGATTCTGTCTGGACGATTTGGGCCGCTGCGGATTCTAGCGGTCAGAGCGCCGGGAGATCGCTCGGGAATGTCGCTGCTCGCTACCCTCGCCGCCAATCTGTTCCTGTTCCTGGGCACCCTCGTGTTCAGCATCGGGGCGCTCCTCGGTGTGCTCCTCCCGCCGCGCGGGCACTGGCCGCTGCGCTGCGCCGTGTGGTGGTCGAGGGGATGGCTGGCCAGTGCGAGGGTGCGCCTGGAGGTCGAGATCGAGGACGAGGCGGCGGAAGCGCTGCGCTCGGAAGGGCCCTTCGTCTTCGTCGCCAACCATCAGAGCCTGCTCGACATCCCGGTGCTGCTCGCCGCGCTGCCGGGCCCGCCACAAATCCTGGCGAAGCGTTCGCTGTTCAGGATTCCGGTGTTCGGACAGGCGCTCGCGGCCGCCGGCTTCGTGCCGGTGGATCGCGGCGATCGGGCGCGGGCAGGAGAGGCCTTCGCCGGCGCGCTGCGCCACCTCGAGCAGGGACGCTCGGTGCTGGTCTTCCCCGAGGAGACGCGCTCCGCCACGGGCCGGGTCCTGCCGTTCAAGCGGGGAGCCCTGCTGATGGCGGTGCGCGCGGGCGCTCCGCTCGCGCCGATCGGCGTCTTCGGCACCCGCACCATCCAGGCCAAGGGCAGCTTGACGGTGAGGCCGGGCGTGGTCACCGTCCGCATCGGGCCCCCCCGGCCGGCTCGGCTGGGATCCCCGGCCCAGAGGCGGGCTCTCCTCGAGGCGCTTCGCGCCGATGTCGTCCGGCTCTCGGGGATGGCGGCCGAGAACGCCGAGGTGGACGATGCGGCGGAGCGCGAGCCGGGGCTCGGCGAGCCGCGATAGAGTGAGGAGCATGAGCGAGGAGCTCGAGCGACGAGTCATGGATCGGCTCCGGGAGGTGAAGTTCCCGGGGATGAGCAGAGACGTGGTGTCGTTCGGCTTCGTGCGCGCCGTCGAGGTCGAGGACGGACGCGTGGTCGTCGATCTGCGGGTGCCGACCTCGAACCCCGGGGCGGCCGAGCGCATCCGCGAGGAGGTCGAGCGCAGCCTCGCCGACGTGGAGGGGTGCGCCCAGCTCGAGGTCCGACTCGACGTGGTGCAGGCGCAGCGGCCCGAGCAGGCTCAGCAGAAGGCGATTTCGCGGGACCCGCGCCTGCTCTCCGGCGTCGGCGCGGTGATCGCGGTGGCCAGCGGCAAGGGAGGCGTGGGCAAGTCCACGGTCGCCGCCAACCTCGCCGTGAAGCTCGGTCAGATGGGTCACCGCGTCGGCCTGCTCGACGCCGACATCTACGGTCCCTCGGTGCCGTTGATGTTCGGCATCGACGCCCGGCCGCGCGTGATCGACAACCGGCTCCTGCCGTTCGAGAAATACGGCATCGTGCTGATGTCCCTCGGCTTCGTGCTCGACGTCGACACCCCCGTGATCTGGCGGGGGCCGATGGTGATGAAAGCGCTCGAGCAGCTGCTCGGCGACGTCGAATGGGGGGAGCTCGACTACCTGATCGTCGACCTGCCGCCCGGAACCGGCGATGCCCAGCTCACTCTCACCCAGAAGGTGCCGCTGTCGGGCGCCGTGATCGTCTCCACACCCCAGGACATGGCCCTGATCGACGCGCGCAAGGGACTCGCCATGTTCAGGAAGGTCAACGTGCCCGTGATCGGCATCGTCGAGAACATGTCGATGTTCTCGTGTCCTCACTGCGGCGGAACCACCGAGATCTTCAAGCACGGTGGCGCCGAGCGCACGGCCGAGGTGCTGGGGGTGCCGTTCTTGGGCAGCATCCCGCTCGATCCCGAGATCGTCGCCGGCGGCGACTCGGGAACACCGATCGTGGTCGCCCGCCAGGAGGGGCCGCACGCCGAGGCCTTCCGCGAGGTCGCGCGCCAGGTCGTCGAGGCGACTGCCGCCATGACGCCGCCTTCGCTGACGATCGTCTGAGCGACGGCGGCAATGGAGGAAAGCTCTTTCGGCCGGAGCCGGCGGCTTCCCGGTGCGGAGACCGCCGGCACCTGCTCGGGCGACCGTTCGTCGACCTCCCCGTGAGCGTCGCCCTGATCGCCGACGCTCACCTCGGCGGCCCCGGCGGGGCGGCAGGTCCGATGATCGATCAGCTGCAGAGCCTGCCTGCTTGCGGCTGCGAGCGGCTCCTGTTGCTCGGCGACCTGTTCCACGTCTGGGTCGGCGACCCGCGGTACGAGACCGCCGACATCCGACGGGTGGTCGCCGCGCTGCGGGCACTGCGCGCCGCGGGAGTGTGGATCGGCTACGTGGAGGGGAACCGGGACTTCTTCCTCGACACCAGTCCCTACGCTGACGCCTTCGACGTGCTCGGTACGGAGATCGTGCTCGAGAGCGACGGCCTGCGTTTCCTGGCGGTGCACGGAGACGGGCTCAACGATCGCGACCGCCGCTACCGGTTCTGGCGCTGGCTTTCCAAGAGCCGGCCGAGCCGCGCCCTGTTCCGTCGGCTGCCCTCGTCCCTCGCACGCACGATGGTCCACGGCACCGAGCGGCGGCTGGCGCGGACCAACTTTCGGCACAAGACGAGGATCCCGGACCAGGTCATCCGGTCCTATGCTCAGAGCCGGCTGCGAGAGGGCTACGACGTGGTGCTGCTGGGTCACTTTCACGAGGAGCGTCGCTACGCGCTCGACGGCGGCCAGGCATGGATCCTGCCCGCCTGGTACGAGCGACCCGAGGTGCTGTGGCTCGACGCGCTGGCGGCGAGCCAGCCGTTGGTCGAACAGGGCGTGGTTCGATGAGCCTGCCCGCGCCGGATCGATCCTGGTGGCGCTCGCTCGCGGCCGGCGAGAGCATCGAGCTGCCGGATCCGCTCCCGATCCCTGCCGGGCGGCGGCTGCGCGGACGAGTCCAGCCTCCGCCTTCGAAGAGCGTCTCGCATCGCTACCTCACGCTCGCCCTGCTGGCCGGCCGCGAGGTCAGGGTCGAACGATTGCTCCGCGCCGACGACCTCGACCTGTTCCTCGCTGCGCTCGAGCGCTGCGGGCGGCCGGTGCGGCGCGAGGGGAGCGCAGTGGTGGTGGGCGCCGCAGCGAGCCCGGGCTTCGGCGGATCGCCCACGGCGCGGCGCGACCAGGCCGTCCGGCTCGACTGCGGCAACGCCGGGACGATGTTCCGTTTCTTGACCGCCGCCCTCACCGCGATCCCCGGCCGCTGGGTCCTCGACGGTACGCCGCGGCTGCGCCAGCGCCCGATCGCGCCGCTGGTCGACGCCCTGCGTCAACTCGGCGCCGAGCTCCGCTATCTCGAGGTCGAGGGCCACGCCCCGCTCGCGATCGACGGCGCAACGCTCGACGGAGGGGAGTGCTCGCTCGACGCCTCGCAGTCGAGCCAATTCCTTTCGGCGCTGCTGATGGCGGGGAGCCGAGCGCGCCGCCCGCTCGAGATCGAGGTGACCGCGCTGCGCTCCGATCCCTACGTGGACGTCACGGCCGCAGGGCTCACGACCTTCGGCCTGGCGGCGGTCTCCTCCGGCTCGACCGCGCCGGGCTCGGATCGCTGGTCGGTACGGCCGGCGCGAGAGGACGAGGTCGCGGGCGGGCCGGGGACGGTTCTGGTCGAAGCCGATTACTCTGCGGTCGCCTACCCGGCGGCCGGCGCCGCGCTCACCGGCGGCGACGTCGTCATCGAGGGCCTCGACCCCGGATCGGCGCAGGGGGATCGTCGCTTCCTCGAGCTGCTGCTGGAGATGGGGGCAGGAGTCGAGTGGGGCGAGAGCTGGGTGCGAGTTCGCGGCAGCCGGCTGCGCGGCGTCGACGTGGACCTCTCCGCGCTTCCCGACCAGGTGCCGACTCTGGCCGCCGTGGCCTGCTTCGCTCGGGGCGAGACGGTGATTCGGAACGTCGCGCATCTCCGCCACAAGGAGAGCGATCGGCTTTCCAGTGTTACGCTAGAGTTACGAGAAACCGGATTCGAGGTCGAGGAAGGGCCGGATTTCCTCCGCATCGCGGGCGGAGCCGGAGAGCTTCCGAGGGAGCCGGTGGTCGTCGAAACCCACGACGATCATCGGATCGCGATGAGCCTGGCTCTGGTCGGCCTGATGCGGCCGGGCCTGGCGATCGCGGCGCCGGGTGTGGTCGCGAAGTCCTACCCCGGCTTCTGGCGCGATCTCGCGGTTCTCGTGTCATCGAATTCACTGGACGATTCGGAGAGATGAGCGAACGCGTTGTGAGCCCCGTGCGTCCCGGGCGCGGCTCGCAACGGACGGCGGCAAAGGCGGGCCGCGGCGAGAGGGCGGACGGCGATCCGGGCGCCAAGGGCGCGGCGAGCGACGAGCGGTCGCTCGAGCCGGCCCTGGCCCACGGCTGCCTCGGCACCGCCGAAGCGTCCTCGGTGCCGGTGGCGTCCTACGAGGGCACCGATCGGCAGCGCGTCGGCTTGTTGCTTCAGGCTTGTTGCCTGCTCTCCCATCTCCAACGCGCGGGCTGGCGGCCCCTGCGCGAGCTGAGCAGCGCATCGGTCGACACGACGGGACGGCTGCGCGTCGGTGACATCGGACCCGGTCCGCTCACCGCTGCGCCCCAGCAGTCTCTTCGCCGGCTGCTGAGGGCGCTGTTCCGGGGGGTGGGTATCGCGGGCCGCGGCCAGGGTCGGCGCGCTGCGCGGTCGCTGCTCGAGCACTGGCGGCAGGATCTGGTCGCCGCCTCTCCCGACGCCGAGGTGGCGAGGATCCTCGACGAGGCACCGTTCCTTTGGGAGGGCGCGTACTCGGTGCATCGCGAAGCGCTGGTCGGAGAGCACTCCGACGGCTGGTGGGTCGCCGGACCGGGGGCCTTCCGGCGGCGGACGCTGGCGGCAGGCGATCCTGCGAAGGTGCGGGCGTCGGTGTGCGGCGCGGACGCGTTCGAGCTCTGGCTGGGGTCGGTCGAAGGCGACGGCGCCTCGCTGTACCGCGAGCGTCGTTGGGCGGAGGCGGTCAGGGCGTGGGGGCTGCGTCCGCCGACCTCCATCGAGGAACGGCTCGAGCTGGCCCGCAGCCTGCTCGCCCTCGGCCGGTTCCAGGCGGCGGTCTCTGCGCTCAAGGGGCTGACCAGCCCCGCGGCACGGGTCTTGAGGCTCCAGTGCCAGCTCCAGCTCGGAAGGCTCCGGGCTGCGCGCCGGAGCTTGGGACAGATCGCGGACCTCGAGCTGGCGTCCGGCGAGCTGCTGGAGGCGGCCGAGATCGCTCTGCGAGTGGCGGCCAATCAACGCGATCACGACGGGACGCGGCACTGGATCGCGCGCGTCCAGTCGATCCGCCGAGGCGCCGCCGCGGTTTCGGCGCGAGTCGTCGCGGCGGTCGGGTTCTGGGACCTCGGCGACGCGGATTCGATGGCCAGAGAGCTCTCCCAGGCGGTGGCGCTGGCCGGCGAGCGGAAGCTGCCGTGGAGCTATCACCAGGCACGCGGGCTGCTGGCGACTCTGCGGGCGGACGGTCTGCAGGCGGTCGCCTGTCTCGAGGAGGCGCTGCGCACCGACCGGCGCGCGCTGCGCCGCTACCAGGCCGGCCGCCTGTGGACCGACCTGGTGCTCGCGCGGGTGATGGCCGACGACCTCGAGGGGGCGGAGCACGCCTGCCGCCACAGTCTGCGCCTGCTCGCCGGCTGCGAAGGTCCTGCCCGCACAACGCTCGCGCTGTACAACCTGGCCGAGATCCGGGTCCGTCGCGGCCGCCTGTCGGGGATCGAGCCCATCATCGAGGGATCGATCGCCGCCAACAGACTCTCCTCGAATGTCCGCGGCCTGGCCTGTGACGTCGAGCTGCGGGCGCGGTTCGAGCTCGCCCGGGGCGAGGTCGAGCGGGCGCTCCACTGCTGTCGGGAGATGCTCGACGGGGAGCTGGAGATCCACAACCGACCGGAGCTCGAGCTCCTCTCGGCTCGCGCGCTGGGCTGGCTGGGGAGGCCGGCAGCCGCTGCCCAGCTGCTGGCCGGCATTCCGCAGCGCACCCTCTCGATTCTCGAGCCGGAGGAGCGACCAGCCGTGCACGCTCTGGCCGGCGAGAGCGAGCGCGCTCTCGACCTGGCGGGCTCCATGCCGAGCGGCGCCGTCTGGCGTGCGGCGATCGAGGCGCGGCCGATCTCCGAGAGCGCCTGGAGCCAGCTCGAGCCTCTGGGTTCCTATCGACTGGCGCGGCTGGTCTTCGACGTCGAGCAGGTCTTCCCGGGTGCGACCTCGAGGGTGCGGCGCTCCCGCGCGGCGCGCGTGCTGCGCGCTGCCGGCGCCCGATCGCTGGCCGAGCGTCTCGAATCGCTCGAGGGGGGCGCCTGGGCCGCCCTCGACTCCTTTCTCGAGAGCCCGTCCCTGGATCCGGGGCGGCTCAGGAGGCTATTGGCCCGGATCGGGCTCTCCGACGCCAGACTCGAGCGGCGGGACAACGGCTCGCTCGACTGGGAAGTCCTGGTCGAGGGCCGGGGCGGCGAGGTCGTGTCGGAAGTGGCGGATCGAACCGCCGGCTGGCGCATCCTCCACGCGCGGGAGGATCCAGCGGCGTCGACCCTGCTGCGCGCCATCGTCATGGCGGCGCGCGCGAGCCGGGCGGAGCCGCTTCCGCCGCGCGCCGTGCGCAGGGCGTCGGCGGAGAGCGGGATGGTCGGCTCGAGCCCGGAGCTGCGCGCGGCGATCGAGCGGCTTCGGCGGCTCGGGCGACGCCACGTGCCGGTGGTGATCGAAGGCGAGACCGGCACCGGCAAGGAGCTCGCTGCGCGGCTGCTCCACCAGAGCAGCGCCCGGGCCGAGCAGCCGTTCCTCGCCATCAACTGCGCCGCGCTCTCCGAGACTCTGGGGCTCTCCGACCTCTTCGGTCACGCCCGGGGCTCCTTCACCGGCGCCGACCGGGATCGCGCCGGCGTCTTCGAGTCCGCTCGGGGCGGAACCGTCTTCCTCGACGAGATCGGAGATCTCCCGCTACCCGCCCAGGGACTGCTGCTGAGGGTCCTGCAGGAAGGGGAGGTCAGGCGTTTGGGCGAGAGCCTTCCTCGACCGGTGGACGTCCGGGTGGTGGCGGCCACTCACCGAGACCTCGCCGAGCGGGTCGCCGACGGCGCCTTTCGTGAGGATCTGCTGTATCGATTGCGGGTCGGTACGGTCGTGCTGCCTCCGCTGCGTGCGCGCGGCCAGGATCTCGACGAGCTGGTCGATCACTTCCTCGAGTCGTGGTCTGGTGTTGCGATCGAGCCGGCGGCGCTGGCGCGCCTGCGGGCGCAGCCGTGGCCGGGGAACGTCCGTCAGCTCAAGGGCGTCGTCGACTGCGCCGCCGCCCTGCTCGATCCCCCTGTCGAATCAGTGATTCGTGAGCATCACCTCGATCTGCCTCGCCGGGTCGCGGACCTCGCGCCCTATCACGAGTGGCTCGAGCAACTGAAGCGTGAGCGGATCGGCTGCGAGCTCCGGAGCTGCGGCGGGAACCAGTCGGAGGCCGCCCGGCGGCTCGGGCTCACGCGGCAGGCGCTGTCGTATCTGGTCAAGCAGCTCGGCCCCTTCGACTCACAGCGCTGAATGTCAGAGACGATGCCATTCCTTGTCAGTCACCCTCTCACCGGGGCGACGAGCGAAAGGTTGACAGAGTCAGTGACTCGTGACCGAATGTCTATAAGCAAAGAAGCCGAAGACAGTTCGAAAAGCTGACAATTCGCGCGAGAGCGGCGGTCGTGGTGGCTGTTTGCCACCGTTACGCCCATTCGCCCGGGCTTGGCGATCCAAGGCTCGTCGAGCGTCCCACGAGCTCTTCGGGTGAGGGAGCATGCGAGACGTCCCCTCGGCGAGGCTGGTACGTCGATTGCTGGCTGGTACGTCGATTGCTAAGGAGCAGTTTCTAGAGAGTAGGTTCTAGAGCACGCGATTCTCGGCCGCTCCACATCCCATTGGAGAGGGAGGATGTCATGGCAGATCCGAGGCTCCGTCACAGCCAGGGATGTACGCCCCGGCACGGCCGGGGATTCAGGTCCGGGCACAGCCGGGGGTTCACCTTGATCGAGCTGGTCGTGGTCGTCGCGATCATCGGGATCATCGCCTCGATCCTGATCCCGGCGCTGCTGGATTCCATCCAGCGCGCCAAGCAGAAGCGAACCCTCGCCGACGTGCGCAGCATCGGTCTCGCCTGGTTCGGCTGGGTGACCGACAACGCCGGCGCGCCGTCCGCGGGACGCGCCGGTTCGACGTTCGACTTCGGGACCTTGACCCAGGTGAGCTTCGCCGAGCTCACCGACGATCTGATCCCCATCTACATCAACGAGCTTCCGAACCGGGACGGCTGGGGTCACCTCCTGCAGTTCGGTCGCGCCGAGAGACTCGACGTGCTCCTCCCGATCGGCATCCGGTCGCCGGGCCGTCACGGCAGCTTCGACTCGAGCACCTACGACAACGATGCCTTCCTGGTCACCGACTACGACCGGGACATCGTCTGGCTGGGCGGGTTCTTCTTCACCTGGCCCTCGGGCATCGCGGCCCAGACCGAGACGCCTTAGCCCGGACTCTCGATGAAGATCGTAGCGAGAGCGCGCAGTCGCCCGGCTGGTGGGCACCCGCAGATCTCGAGGGCTCCGACGGATCCCTCGCGCAGCGAGACGCGTACTTGCAGTACGTCGCAGGAGCTGAGAGCCGAGGACCGCCAGACGGGATGAACCTCGGTCTCGCGCTTGAGCGCGAGACCAGGAACACCGAGGGCCGAAGGCCCTCCAGTCCAGAGGGGCTGGTGCTGGTCTGCGGACCCACCGGGAGGATGCGCGCTTCGGAGTCGATCGCTCATGAATCGTCCGGGCTAGCGCAACCCGATCTCGCCGAGCGCTCGAGCCGACATCTCGATCGCCGAACGCAGCAGGTCGCGAGCGCGTCGCTACGGCGGCCGGGCTCCTCGCCTGGACCCTCCGTGAGCGATCTGCTGCGCCCCCGCCGTTCTGCGAATCGCTTTCGCGTCTCGGGCGCGATCGGGCTCGACCCCGGAACCGGCCATCGCGCCGTCGACTCGATCGAGCGGCGACGGAGCGCGACGCCGGTCGTCGCGACCCAGCGCCGGAGCGACCCCTGCTGCGACAGCGCGGACGGCAGCGCGAATCGGTGCGCGCTCGTCGAAGGAATCGTTCGCACGCTGGTCTTGTGCAGCTGAGCACAGTCCAAGGTTGAGCAGTTAAAGCGGCATTTCTCTGGCCGAGCGTTTCGCCTTCGATTTTCTGTTCTTTGAAAGAGCGGCTATGATTCCCGCGTTTGACGCCAGCAGGGCGTTGTTTGTCTTCCAATCTCAGATTCTTGGGAGAACGGTCACCGTGGGCGCAAAGAAGAAGTTGTACACCCTCACCGAAGTTTCGAAGCGTACGGGCATCTCGATGCCGACTCTTCAGAAGTACAAGAAGGAACACGCTGACCGGATTCCGTCGGTCGGCGACGGACGCCGTCAGCGGTATCCGCGCGAGGCGTTCGCCGTCTTCTCGAAGCTGAAGGAGGAGAGCCTGGCGAGGCGCGCTGAGAACCGCCGCCGGAGCTCGTCGCGGTCGGCGTCAAAGCGTCGTCGCAAGAGCGGCTCGCGGACTGCCGAGGGGCTGCTGTCGCTCCAACAGATCAAGGAGATCACGGGCATCTCCTATCCGACGCTGCTGCGCTACGTTCGACTTCATCTCGATCGGATCCCCCACGAGGGAACCGGCCGTCGCCGTCGTTACAAGCCCGAGGCGGTCGATGTCTTCCGCGAGCTCCGGAGCCAGAGCCCGAGAGGCCGGCGCAAGGGCTCCGGCGCCGGAAAGGCCTCCGCGAGCGGCGCCGACGGCCGAGCCCTCAAGACGGTCGAGCGTCGGCTCGAGGGCCTGGAGCGGTCCCACGCGGCGCTCGAGCGTCAGCTCCGTGAGGTGACTCGCCTGCTCAAGAAGCCGGTGACCGTGAAGCTGCAGCGTCAATAGGCGCGCGAAACGGGGCCGCCTCCTGCATCAGGCTGGAGAGCTGCATCTCGAAAGCAGCGCATCTCGAAAGCGGCGCATCTCGAAGCAGCTCTGTGGAGCGCCATTGCTCGCGATCGGGCACCGTCGATCGGAGGCGTCGCACCGCTTCGAAGAGACGGAGGAGGGGCCGGCTGGCGGCGGCGACGGCGAAGCAGCCGATCGTCGTCGCCCGCGCGCGCTACCTTTCGGATCACCGGCGTCCTCGGTGACGTTGCGACCCGAGGTCACTCACCCGATCGTCTCGACGGCGGGCGAGGTGATCGAACCCGCGTTCCGAGAGGTCGAGCCGGCGACCGCCGGGGCCGACGGCCACCACCTCGGAGCCGCGAACGAAACGTCCGATGCAGCGGGCCCCGGGTGTCCTCGGCGGCCGCGCACCGGCGGGCAGAGAGAAGACGAGCACGTAGTCCTCTCCCCCGCCCAGCGCCAGCTCGGCCGGCTCGAGGTCGAGCGCCGCGCACAGTGCCCGATCCGGCATCGGCACGCGGCCGAGCTCGACCTCGACACCGACCCCGCTCGCCGCGCAGAGGCGGCTCAGGTCGATGCCGAGTCCGTCCGAGCAGTCGATGGCGGCGACCCTCGCGCGCCGGCCGAGCTCGGCGCCGAGGCCGAGCTGAGGCGTTGGCTGGAGTTGGCGGCGCAACGCCCGCGCGGCAGCGCTCCGCACGGACCGTAGCGCCGCGGGCGGGCTCGGGAGCCCCCGCTGCGGCGGCTCGATCGAGCTCAGGACCGCGAGGCCTGCGGCGGCCTCGCCGAGCGTGCCGCCGATCCACAGCTCGTCTCCGGGCTGCGCCGCCGAGCGGGTGAGCCATCGCCCGCGGGGGGGCCGGCGACCGAGCAGGGTCAGGGTCGCGCTGAGCGTCCCCAGTGTGCTGAGGTCGCCGCCGCGCAGCCGGAGCCCGTTCGCAGCACAGGCGTCGATCAGGCCGCGCAGGAACCTGCGGCGGTCGTAGTCGGGTGGCGCTGCGAGCGAGAGGAACGCCGCCACCGGCAAGGAGCCCATCGCGGCGAGGTCGGACAGGTTGACGGCGAGCAGGCGGCGCGCGGCGAGGCGAGGGTCGAGGCCGACGGGGAGGTGGACGCCTTCGTGCTGAGCATCGAGCGTGACCACCACCTCGCCGTCGAGCGCGACGATCGCAGCGTCGTCGCCGATCCCGCGGTCCGACTCGCGCCGGAGCCATTCGACCAGCGCACGCTCGCTGATCGCACGGGCCGGAGGAGCCCCCGAGCTCACGGGCTCACGCCGGCCGCGATCTCCGGGGCTGCTGCATCCAGCAGGGCCAGCTCGAGCACCTGCTCCACGTGCTCGACCAGCTTCAGGTCGACGCGACGGCGCGTCGCGGCCGGCACCTCGGAGAGGTCGCGGCGGTTGGCTTCGGGAATCACCACCGTGCGCACACCGGCGGCGAGCGCGGCCAGGATCTTCTCGCGCAGGCCGCCGATGGGCATGACCTCGCCGCGCAGCGTCAGCTCGCCCGTCATCGCCAGCGAGCGATCGACCGCCCGGCCGGTGAGCTGGGAGATGATGGCGGTGGCGATCGTGATGCCGGCCGAGGGTCCGTCCTTGGGGATCGATCCCGCCGGCACGTGGATGTGCACGTCGCATTCGGCGAAGGTGGTGCGGTCGGCGCCGTGGTCGGACGCGTAGGCGCGGGCGTAGCTCAGCGCCGCCTGGGCCGACTCTCTCATCACGTCGCCGAGCTGCCCGGTGAGCAAGAGGTTTCCCTTGCCGGGGAGCAGGGCCGCCTCGACCAGAAGGATGTCGCCGCCGCTCGCGGTCCAGGCCAGCCCGGTGGCGACCCCCACGCGGTCGCGGTCGAGCAGGTCCTCGGTGAAGTGCTTGGCGGGCCCCAGCATGCGCTCCACCCGCGCGGCGTCGATCGGACCGCCGGGACGATCGCCGCGAGCCACCCGCACCGCCACCTTGCGACAGATCGAGGCGATCTCGCGCTCGAGCGAGCGGACTCCGGCCTCCTTGGTGTAGTCGGTGAGCACCTTGCGCAACCCCCCGCGGGTGAAGCGGAGCTGATGACACTCGACCCCGTTCTCGCGGATCTGCTTGGGGATCAGGTGCCCGTTGGCGATCTCGAGCTTCTCGTCGGCGGTGTAGCCCGACAGCCGGATCACCTCCATGCGGTCGAGGAACGCTGGCTGGATCGGTTCCAGCAGGTTCGCGGTGGTGATGAACATCACCGTCGAGAGATCGTAGGAGACGCCGAGATAGTGGTCGCGGAAGGCGTGATTCTGCTCGGGATCGAGCACCTCGAGCAGGGCCGAGGACGGGTCGCCGCGGTAGTCGGCGCCGACCTTGTCGATCTCGTCGAGCATGAAGACCGGGTTCGCGGTGCCGGCCTGGTGGATCCCCTGGATGATCCGACCGGGCAGGGCGCCGACGTAGGTGCGTCGATGTCCGCGCACCTCGGCCTCGTCGCGCACTCCGCCGAGGGAGAGGCGCACGAACTGCCGGCCCAGGGCGCGGGCGATCGAACGTCCGAGCGAGGTCTTGCCCACCCCCGGAGGCCCGACGAAGCAGAGGATCGGGCCCTTGGCGTCGGGCTTGAGCTTGCGGACCGCGAGGTACTCGAGGATGCGCTCCTTGACCTTCTCGAGGTCGTAGTGATCCTCGTCGAGGACCGCCTCAGCGTGCTCGAGGTCGAGATGATCCTCGCTGGCGTGGGTCCAGGGCAGGCCGACCAGCCAGTCGAGGTAGCTGCGGATGACCGAGTTCTCGGCGCTGTCCGGATGGGAGCGCTCGAGCCGTCGGAGCTGGCGCTCGAGCTCCTCGCGCGCCTCCTCCGAGAGCTGCTTCTCGTCGGCGGCATCCCGGTAGGCGGCGAGCTCCTCGCTCAGGTCGTCGGTCTCGCCGAGCTCTTCCTGGATCGCCTTGAGCTGTTGGCGCAGGAAGTACTCGCGCTGCGATCGGTCGATCTCGCCGCGCGCCTGGCTCGAGATCTCGTGCTGCATGGTCAGCAGCTGGACCTCGCGGTGGAGCAGCTCGCTGACTCGCAGCAGGCGAGCGATGGGGTCGCAGATCTCGAGGATCTGCTGCGCGTCGTGGACCTTGAGCTCGAGATTCGATGCCGCCAGATCCGCCAGCCGGCCGGCGTCCTCGAGGTTGGTGGCGATCACCATCACCTCGGACGAGATCGTCTTGCCGAGGTGAACGGCCCTCTCCAGATGCTCACGGACGGTGCGCAGGAGGGCCTGGCCCTCGAGCGAGTCCTCGGCCTGCGACTCCTCGAGGGTCTCCACCCGCGCTTTGAGGAAGGGCGTCGTCTGGCCCACGTGCCGGATGCGCGCGCGGCTCAGCCCCTGGACCAGCACCCGGATGCGGCCGTCGGGCAGCTTGAGCATCCGCATGATGAGAGCCGCGGTGCCCACCTCGTACAGATCCTGGGCGCCCGGCTGATCGACCCCCGGGTCGCGCTGGGAGGCCAGCAGCACGACGCGGTTGTTGGCGAGGGCGTGGTCGACGGCCTGCGCGCTCGCGTCGCTGGTGATCGAGAGCGGCACGATGATGAAGGGGAACAGCACCGTGTCCTTGAGCGGCAGCACGGGCAGGACGTCGGGGATCTCGGGCCGGTCCTCGGGCTCGGTCTGGAAGGTGTCGCTCATGACGCCCGCTCCAGCGAGCCGTCCTGCTCGCCGGGCGAGCCGTCATCGTATCGAGGTGGCGCTTCCCCCGCGCGCTCGACTCCCGGCGCCTGCGCCGTTCGACCCGGGCCGACCGCGATCCCAACGGCGTGATCGGGGGCGGTCACCGGGTGCGGCAGGTGCGCTCCGGCCGGCGCGCCATCGCTGCGCCAGCGGCGCAGGGCCGGAGCCCGGCCTTCAAGTCCGTTGATCGAGGAGCTTACGCAGCTCGTCCATGAACGCGTCGACGTGCTCGAATTGGCGATAGACCGAAGCGAACCGGACATACGCGACCTGGTCGAGAGTGCGCAGGCGCTCCATCACGAACTCGCCGAGCTCCTTGGTCGTGATCTCGCGGTCCTCGCGGTCGTGGAGCAGCGCCTCGGAGTCGTCGACCAGCTGCTCGAGCTCCTTGATCGCCACCGGACGCTTCTCGCACGCCTTGAGCAGGCCCGCCAGGAGCTTGCTGCGGGAGAACTCCTGGCGCCGGCCGTCGGACTTGACGACGCGGTAGGCGATGTCCTCGATCTGCTCGTAGGAGGTGAACCGGCGCTCGCAGCGGAGGCACTCGCGACGCCGCCGGATGGTCAGCCCGTCTCGGCTCTCGCGGGAATCGACGACGCGGTCGTCGTTCTCGCCACAGAAGGGGCACCGCATGTCGGCTAGGAGCCCGTGGTGAAAGTCAGCATGCCCGCACGACAAGGTGACGATTCCAGGACACTCGGTGCCGGTGATCACTCGCGCGGCTGGAGCGCGATCTGCAGTCGGAGGAGCAGGTGTTCCAGGGTCGCTGGGTCGTCGACCTCGATGGCGTCGGAGAAGCGTTCCACGACCTGGCGATCGGCGTCCTCGAGCTGCAGGTTGAGACTGAGCCGGTGCGCCCGGTGCAGGTGCTCGCGGTCGAGCAGGAAGCGCAGGTTCTGCTCGATGCGTCGGCGGCCGTTCTGCTTCGCCGACACGTCCTTGCGGCTCGAGGTCTCTTGTCGGATCTTCTCCAGCTCAGCCAGGATGTCGCCGCTTCTCTGCTGCTTCTGCCGAGACGGCTCGGGGGGCGCGGGCGCCCCCGCCTGAGGCGTCGCCGGCTGCGCGGGCGCGGGAGGCGCCGCGGACGGCCGCGCGGTCTTCGGTCGGGTGGGAGCCGCCGGCTTGTCGCTGCCGGGAGCTCCGATGGCGAGCCGCTTCTTGAGGGACACCAGAGTCATCTTCGAGATCGCCTTGAGCGTCTCGAAGACGCCGTGTCCATGGATCGCGGCCCCTTCGAACGAGGGCCAGTTGCCCCGGTTCAGCTCCGCGTCCATCTCCTCGACGGTCATCACGTCCTTGAGGTCCCGCTTGTTGTACTGCAGCACGAGCGGGACGTCGTCGAGAGTCAGGCCGATCTCGGCCAGGTTCTCGATGAGGTTCTCGAAGGACTCCTTGTTCGCCTGCGCCATCGGCCGCTGCGAGTCGGCCACGAACACCACGCCGTCGACGCTCTTGAGCACCAGCTTGCGGGTGGTGTTGTAGAACACCTGCCCCGGCACCGTGTAGAGCTGGATGCGGGTCTTGAAGCCCTGGATGTTGCCGATGTCGAGCGGCAGCAGGTCGAAGAAGAGCGTGCGGTCGCTGTCGGTCTCGAGCGACACCATCTCGCCCCGCGACCCGTGGCTGGTGTGGGCGTAGATGTGCTGGAGATTGGTCGTCTTTCCACCGAGGCCGGGACCGTAGTACACGATCTTCGCGGCCATCTGCATGGTGCTGTAGTTGAAAAAAACCATGACAGTTGGCTAGGCGCGCAACATCTTGGGCCCAAAGAGACTTCGCCCGAAGATTTCAGGATAACACCCTGCCTTCACGGGCGGCAACACTGCGGAGGCTTTTGGCCGGAAGGAGCCCGGGGGCGGTGGCCGCGCCGCGCCGGGTGGGGAGCGGCTCGCTGGGGCTGCTGGAGGTACAATGCCAGCCATTCGGGCTTCGTAGGGAGGTGGATGGCGGCAGATGCGCGCAGCGACACGAGTGTCCGGCAGATGCAAGTCGATCGACAGTTGACCGATCGCGACCGCGACATCCTCCGCGGGGTGATCGAGGCGTACCTGCTCACCGGCGAGCCGGTGAGCTCGCGCCAGCTCGCCAAGAGCGACCAGCTCGGTCTCTCGGCGGCGAGCCTGCGCAACGTCATGGCCGACCTCGACGATCTCGGGCTGCTCAAGCAGCCTCACACCTCGGCCGGGCGCGTGCCCACCGCGGCCGGGTATCACCTCTTCATCGACACCCTGATGGAGGCTCGCCGGCCGTCCGACGAAGATCGCCGGGCGATCGAGGACGAGCTCGAGGGGTCTTCCGACGCCGAGCAGCTGGCGACCGCCGCCTCCCAGATCCTGTCGCGGCTGTCCAGCCAGATCGGGATCGTGGTCACCCCGGATCTCGGGAACTCGTCGCTGCGCTCTGTCGAGTTCGTCCCGCTCAGCGGCAGCAAGCTGTTGTGCGTCACGGTCGCCTCCAACGGGTTCATCGACCACAAGGTCTTCGAGGTCGATGCTCCGATCGATCGCGAGGAGCTGGTGCGGGTCTCCAACTACCTGACGGAGAGTTTCGCGGGTCTGACCCTCAAGCAGATCCGAGATCGGCTGCTCAAGCTGATGGCCAACGAGCGGGCTGAGGTCGACGAGCTCCTGGGGCGGGCGATCCGGCTCGCGCGCCGCGGTCTCGACCTCGACCAGCAACCGCGGCTGGTGGTCGAGGGGACCGAGTCGCTGCTCGGACAACCCGAGCTCGCCGACCTGCCGAGGGTGCGCCGGCTGTTCGAGACCTTCACCGACAAGGCGCGGGTGGTGGCTCTGCTCAACCGCTCGGTGGAGGGGAGCGGCGTCCGCGTGTACATCGGAGAAGAGAGCGATCTGACCTCGGAGCTCGACTTCAGCCTGATCCTGCGAAGCTACGGCGTCGACGGCAGATCGATCGGCTCGCTCGGCCTCTTTGGCCCTTCGCGCATGGAGTATGCTCGATTGATTCCGTTGGTCGACTACCTCGGGGAGCGGCTGTCGGCTGCGCTCTCCGCCACCATGTGAGCGACGAACGGAGACTCGGGATGATCCAGCGATCGCGGTGCCTTCCGCAACGAGGGCGAATCGGAGCGGGAGGGGCGATTCGGCTCGAGCCCGGGCCCGAGGCGTCGATCGACGCTCCGCACCGGCGCCCGCGCGAGCTCTGGGCCCCGTAGCGGGGATCGATCGGGATGGCCAGAGGCAACGGCAACGACTCGAAGAGCGACGAGACCGGAGAGGTGTACGAGATCGAGATCGACGACGAGGTGACGGACGCCGACGAGGCAATGCGTCAGGCCATGAAGGCGGTCGAGGCCCGCGAGCGCGGTGCCGGAGGCGAAGACACGGACGCCGAAGCCGGCGCCGGCTCCGGCGCGGACCGGAGCCGCGGCGACGCGTCCGTCGAGGATGCGGCGGAGGAGATGGAGCACGAGCTCGAGGAGCTTCGGGAGCGGTCGATCCGGACGCTCGCGGACTACGAGAACTTCCGCCGGCGAGTCGAGCGCGAGCGCGCCGATCATCGGCGGTACGCGTCCGCCGAAGCGCTCACCGGGTTCCTGACGGTGGTCGACAACCTGGAGCGCGCCTTGCGGGCCGAGGGCTCGGCCGACGACCTGCGCGAGGGCGTGGAGATGATCCACCGGCAGATGCTGGATCTCCTGGAGCGTTTCGGCGCGTCACCGGTCGCCGCCCTCGGTGAGCGCTTCGATCCCTCGGTCCACGAGGCGGTGGCGCGTCTCGAGGACGAGTCGGTGACCGCGCCGACGGTCCTCGAGGAGTACCAGCGCGGCTACCGAATGCACGACCGGCTGCTCCGGCCGGCGATGGTGCGAGTCGGCATCCCTCGCTCCAGGAGCTCGGCCGCGAGCGACGAGACGGCGGAGACTCCGACCTCCTCCGATGAGCCGCCGGGAGACGAGACTTGATCGCCGAGACCCCTCTCTCTGGCGCCGCCGGGGTCGCGGGCTCTCCTGTGCGAGCGACCTTGGAGCAGGTTCGCGGTTGGGGCTCCCGCTCGCTCCTTCGGCCAGAGGATCGGGAGGCCTGAGCGGTGGGCAAGGTCCTGGGCATCGACCTCGGCACCACCAACAGTTGCGTGGCGGTGGTCGAGGGCGTCTCGACTCCACGGGTCCTGTCGAACCGTGAGGGGAGCCGCACCACCGCGTCGATCGTCGCCTTCTCCCCGGAAGGGGACCGGTTGGTCGGCCAGATCGCGAAGCGCCAAGGCCTGACCAATCCCCAGAACACGGTCTTCGCCGTCAAGCGGCTGATCGGCCGGAAGTTCCAGGATCCTCACGTCCAGCGGGCGCTCGACATCCACCTGCCCTACCCGCTGGTCGAAGCGTCGAACGGCGACGTGAAGATCCAGATCCAGGATCGCGCCTACAGCCCGGAGGAGATCTCCTCGATGATCCTGCAGGAGGTCAAGGCTTTCTCGGAAGAGGTGCTCGAGGAGTCGGTGACCGAGGCGATCATCACCGTCCCCGCCTATTTCGACGACTCCCAGCGCCAGGCGACGCGCGACGCCGGCAAGATCGCGGGCCTCGACGTGCTGCGCATCATCAACGAGCCGACCGCCGCGGCGCTGGCCTACGGGCTCGATCGTGAGGGAGAGAACGAGAACATCGCGGTCTACGATCTCGGCGGCGGCACCTTCGACATCTCGATCATGGAGCTGGCGGAGGGCATCTTCGAGGTCAAGGCGACCAACGGCGATCCCGATCTCGGCGGCGAGGATTTCGACAGCCGGATCATGGACTGGCTGGTCGAGGAGTTCCAGGCCGAGACCTCGATCGACCTGCGCGAGGACCGGATGGCGCTGCAGCGGCTCAAAGAGGCCGCCGAGCGCGCCAAGTGCGAGCTGTCGGTGAGCGAGTCCTCCTCGATCAACCTCCCCTTCATCTCGGCCGACGAGTCGGGCCCGCGGCACCTCTCGCGCGCTCTGACCCGTGCCAAGTTCGAGGAGCTGGTCGGCGATCTGGTGGAGCGCACGCGCGGGCCCTGCATGGACGCGCTCGAGCAGGCCGGGCTGACCCCCGATCAGATCGACCAGGTGCTGCTGGTCGGCGGTCAGACGCGCTCGCCGATCGTCGGACGGATGGTCGAGGAGATCTTCGAGCGGCCGCCGAATCGCGACATCAACCCCGACGAGGTGGTGGCGATGGGAGCCGCGATCCAGGGGGGAATCCTCCAGGGGGAGATCAAGGACGTCGTCCTGCTCGACGTGACTCCCCTGTCGCTGGGGATCGAGACCCATGGCGGCCTGCTCACCAGGCTGATCGACCGCAACTCGACGATTCCGACCAAGGTGACGCAGATCTTCACCACCGTCGTCGACAACCAGGACACGGTCGAGATCCACATCGTGCAGGGGGAACGCGAGCTCGCAGGCGACAACCGGTCGTTGGGCAAGATCGAGCTGGTGGGGATTCCACCCTCACCCAAGGGCGTGCCCCAGATCGAGGTGACCTTCGCGATCGACTCGAACAGCATCCACACGGTGACCGCTCGCGACGTGGCGAGCGACCAGGAGCAGACGATCGAGATCAATCCGGCGAGCGGTCTCAGCCAGGAAGAGGTCGATCGCCTGGTCAATGAGGCGAATCAGTACGCCGACTCCGATCGCGAGAAGCGCGAGCTCCGGCGGGTGCGCAATCGGCTGGAGGGCATGATCCACACCAACGATCGCGTCATCGAGCAGTTCGGCAAGACCCTCGCGGAGGAGGATCGCCGCCAGATCCAGGACATGATGGTCCAGGCGCGAATGGCTCTGGTCAGCGGCGATCGGGTCGAGATCGAGACCGCGATGTTCGACCTCAACACCGTGGCCCAGATGCTCTCCGACCTGATGCTCAGGCACACCGCCGACGACGCGGGGTAGCCGAAGCCGCTGCGCGCGACGCTCGCGGCCGACCGGCCCGATTGCCGCTGGGACTCCGCGGACAGGCTCTCTGCCAGGCTAGACTCCCGGAGCGGGTGAATCGGCCCGCCGCCCGAGCTCCCGGCGGAGCGAGAGGGTGAGACTCGCGCCGGGAAGCTCGGCACGTCTTTCGATTCGGATCCTCATGCCAAGCAGCACCACTCGACGCGACTACTACGAAGTGCTCGGAGTCGCGCGCGACGCCGCGGTCAAGGAGATCAGGTCCGCCTATCGCCGGCTGGCGGTGCAGTACCACCCCGACCGCAACGCCGGCGACGGCGGCGCCGAGGAGCGTTTCAAGGAGGCGGCCGAGGCATACGCGGTGCTCTCCGACCCGGAGAAGCGGGCGCGCTACGACCGGCTGGGACACGCCGGCGTCGGCGCGCAGCCGGGCTTCGACCCGACGATCTTCGCGGACTTCTCCGACATCCTCGGAGACCTCTTCGGCTTCGGCGACCCGTTCGGCCGCGGCCGCGGGCGCCGGCCCGCGAGCGCCGTGGCCGGCGCCGACCTGCGGTACGACCTGGTTCTCGGCTTCGATGAGGCGGCCTTCGGCAAGGAGGTCGAGCTGCGCATCCCGCGCCTCGAGCGGTGCGGTGCCTGCTCCGGGACCGGCAGCGCCGGCGGCGCGCCGCCCCGCACCTGTGACGCCTGCTCCGGGCGGGGTCAAATCCGCTTCTCCCAGGGCTTCTTCACGGTGGCACGGCCGTGCCCCCAGTGCGAGGGCAGCGGCTTTCTGATCTCCGACCCCTGCCCCGAATGCCGGGGAACGGCGCGGGTCGAACGGGAGCGTCAGATCGAGGTCAAAGTCCCGGCCGGCGTCGAGGATGGGGCGCGCCTGCGCCTGACCGGCGAGGGCGAGCACGGGCTGCGGGGAGGCCCGCCCGGAGATCTCTACGTCGTTCTGCACGTGGAGGCGCACGAGCGCTGGCTGCGCGACGGAGCCGACGTGATCTCGCAGGAGAGCATCTCTTACCCGCAAGCGGTGCTCGGCGCCGAGATCGAGGTGGAGACGCTGCACGGACCGGCCAGGCTCGAGATCCCGCCGGGGACCGAGCCGGGGCGCCGCTTCACGATTCGCAGCAAGGGCGCGCAGCGGCTCGGACGCTCCGGCTACGGCGATCACGTGGTCGAGGTGCGGCTGGCGATCCCGGCGCCGCGCGAGCTCGACGACGACGAGATCGAGCTCCTGCGTCGGCTCGCCGAGCTCAAGGAGACGCCGGTCCGGGAGCGCCGCGTGCTGGACCGGGTCAAGGACCTGTTCACCTGACGCCGGAGCGCCCGGGAGTGCCTGCCCGCAGCGATGAGGGTGGTTCCTGGAGGCTGCGTCTGGAGGTGGCGGCGGAGGCGGTCGAGGAGGTGCTGGAGCTGCTCGCCGCGAGCGGGAGCGCCGGCACTTGGTGCCGCGACCGTTCGTGCCGCGGCACCAGGTGCCGGGCGGCCGGCAGGTCCGAGACCGGCTCGGTGCCCGAGCGAGGTCCGCAGGAGGTCGACGCCTGGTTCGCGAGCGCAGCCCTGCCGGTGGGGCTCGCCGAAGCGCTCGGTGCGCTCGGCGCCGTCCTGATCTCCTGGGAGCCGGCGGAGGAGCGCGACTGGCTCGAGGAGTACCGCCGCTCGGCGCGGCCGGTCCGCATCGGGCGCTTCGAGCTCGACCCGCGGGAGCCCGGCGCAGGGATGCGGCCGCCCGGCGGCGACGACGTCCGCCGTCTGCTGCTGCCCGCCCGCAATGCCTTCGGCACCGGCTCGCACGAGACCACGCGTCTGATGGTGGAGGCGCTCCAGGAGCTCGAGCTCGGGGGCCGGAGCGTGCTCGACGTCGGCTCGGGGACCGGCGTGCTCTGCTTCGTCGCGCGCGAGCTCGGCGCCGCGCCCGTGATCGGCGTCGATCTCGATCCCGCGGCCGCCCTCCTGGCGGTCCAGAACGCGAAGCTCAATCGGCTGCGGGTTCCGTTCCTGGCCGGCGGCGTCCGGGCGTTGTCGCCTGCGGCGCGCTTCGACTTCGTTCTGGTCAACGTCCTGCCCGAGAACCTGGGCGGGGACGAGCCCGAGATCGCGCTCCGCCTCGGCGCCGCCGGCGAGCTGGTGCTGTCCGGTGTGCTCGCCGAGCGCGCGACCGAGATCACGGAGCGTTGGCGCGCGCTCGGCCTGGGTCCGGTGGTGGTGCGCCGCCGCGGCGAGTGGACGCTGCTGCATCTGGTGAGGCGATGAGGTTGCCCGGGAAGAGACCAGCGGAGAGCGGGCGGTGGTGACCGTGGTGGTCGCCGCCGGCGCGCTCGCGGGCGAACGGATCGAGATCGAGGGGGACGAGCATCGCCACCTGTTCCGCGCGCTTCGCCTGTCGGTCGGCGATCGCCTGCGGGTGGTCGACGGACGGGGAGGCGCGCGCTTCGGCCGGGTCGAGACGGTCGAGCGGCGGCGGGCGGGAGTCGTCCTCGAAGGCTCCGCGCCCGACGGCGAGCCGGCGCGGCGAGTCGAGCTCGCGATCGCCGCCATTCGTCCCGAGCGGGCCGCCTGGGCGGTCGAGAAAGCGACCGAGGTGGGGGTCGTCGCGATCCACTGGTTCGGGAGCGAGCGAGCGCCGCGCCGTTACGGCGAGCGTCAGCTCGAGCGCTTCCGGCGGGTCGCAGTCTCGGCGGTCTCGCAGTGCGCGAGATCGGTCGTGCCCGCGGTCGGCACTCTGAGCTGGGAGGCGCTCTTGGAGCTGGCGGGATCTCTGCCGAGCACGGTGCTCGACCCGGCGGGCGATCGGCGGCCGCCGGGCGGAGCCGAGCACCTGCTGTTGATCGTCGGGCCCGAGGGCGGCCTGACGAGCGCGGAGGTGGCGGCGCTCGCTGCGCGCGGGGCAACCCGCTGGGGGCTCGGCCCGACGATCGTGCGCGCCGAGACCGCCGCGATCGTCGCCTCCGCGCTGGCCTTGTGTGGGTGATGCAGCGCCCGCCGAGGACGACGGCGGGATCCGTTCTCCCTCCAAGCTCGGCAGGAGGATGCACGATTGGTAGGATGAGGGGTCGAAATTCGGCAAAACGAGCTCCCAAGGGCTCGACACGCGAGGCGGCGAGCCGTCGCGAGCGACAGGTTCGAGGCCTCGCGACGACCAGGAGGCAGCGGGATGAACATCAACGACATCCTCAAGATCGGCGTCGAGAACAAGGCTTCGGACGTCCACCTCAAGGTCGGCAGCCCGCCGGTGCTGCGGATCGACGGCAAGCTCAAGCCGCTCAATGAGCTGAAGCGCCTCATGCAGGAGGACACCGTCGCGATGGCGTTCTCGATGATGAACGCCCGCCAGAAGCAGCGGTTCAAGGAGGACCTGGAGCTCGATCTCTCCTACTCGGTCCCCGGGCTCGGTCGCTTCCGTTGCAACGTCTTCCAGCAGCGCGGAGCGGTCGGGCTGGTGCTGCGTGTCATCCCGGCGCGCGTCTCGAGCATCCGCGAGCTGATGCTCCCGTCGGTGCTCGAAGAGATCTGCGCCGAGAGCCGGGGGCTGGTGCTGTGCACGGGCACGACCGGCTCCGGCAAGTCCACCACGCTGGCGGCCATGATCGATCACATCAACGCCAGCCGCGCCGAGCACATCGTCACCATCGAGGATCCGATCGAGTACCTCCACCGCGACAAGAAGTCCCTGGTCAATCAGCGCGAGCTCGACGTCGACACCCGGGACTACGGCAGCGCGCTGCGTGCCGGGCTGCGCCAGGACCCCGACGTCATCCTGGTCGGCGAGATGCGAGACTTCGAGACCATCGAGACCGCCCTGTTGGCGGCCGAGACCGGGCACCTGGTGTTCTCGACGCTGCACACCCTCGACGCCACCGAGACCATCAACCGCATCATCTCGGTGTTTCCGCCCCACCATCAAAAGCAGGTGCGCATACAGCTCGGCCAAGTGCTCAAGGCCGTCCTGTCGCTCCGCCTGCTGCCTCGCGCCGACGGTCTCGGGCGCGTGCCGGCGGTCGAGGTGATGATCGTGACTCCGTACATCCGCGACTGCATCGAGCAGAAGGAGAAGACGAAGTTCATCCGCGATCAGATCGCGCTGGGCACGAGCCAGTACAAGATGCAGACCTTCGACCAGTCTCTGCTGATGCTCTACCGCGGCGGCTACATCACGCTCGAGGAGGCGATGCTCCGCGCCTCCAATCCCAACGAGTTCCGCCTCAAGCTCGAGGGCGTTCAGTCGACCGCCGACCTGTCGCGAGAGGAGATGGACGACAAGCTCTCGCTGGCGAGCGACCACGAGATGATGAGCCTCGAGGAGTCGCCGTTCCTGATCGAGGATCCCTCGCTCGAGCTGGAGCGCTGACGCCCTGCTAGCCCGTGGTGCGGCCTCCCGCTTTCGGGCGCGACCGTCGATCCCGTGAAGCCGCGCTCGCACAGCCCGGACGGACCGCTGTCACGCTCCGAACCCTCGTGCCTCGACCGCGCCGTCGCTCTGCTGTCGCGGCGCTCGCACTTCGAGTCCGAGATCCGGGGCAAGCTGCGCGCGCGCCGCTATCCAGCCGAGGAGATCGATCGGACCCTCGAGAAGCTCCGCGGCCTCGGCTACCTCGACGATCGGGCCACCGCCGAACAGTGGGTCGCCGGCGAGCGTCGGCGCCGGCCGCAGGGACGGCGCCGGCTCAGCCACCGGCTCGAGCGCAAGGGAGTCGATCCCGAGATCGTGGCGGCGGCGCTCGACGGGATCGACGAGTCGGTGGAGCTCGAGGAGGCGCGGCGCGCAGCCGATGACTGGACCCGTCGGCACGGTTACGACCCTCGGCGTCTCGCGCGCCATCTCGACGGACGGGGCTTCGGCAAGCGTGCTATTCTGGTCGTTCTCGAAGAACGCTCCGACAGTTCCGCGAGCTCGGGATTCGAGGCTGCAACCTCTGATTCTGAATAGACTTCCGAGTTCTCCGCACAGCGGTTCGGCGAGCTCGCCGCTGCCGCACGCCGCCGGCCGCGGCGGCGTCCTGGTGACCCCATGCTGAGTCGAGACATCCGTCAGAGCTTCGTCGACTTCTTCGTCGAGCGAGGCCACCTCGCGGTGCCGAGCTCGCCGCTGGTCCCCCACGGCGATCCGACCCTGCTGTTCACCAACGCCGGGATGGTCCAGTTCAAGAACGTGTTCCTGGGCCGGGAGAAGCTCGAGCGCACCCGCGCGGTCACCGCCCAGAAGTGCCTGCGGGTCTCGGGCAAGCACAACGACCTCGAGAACGTCGGGCCCAGCCCCCGACACCACACCTTCTTCGAGATGCTGGGCAACTTCTCCTTCGGCGACTACTTCAAGGAGGAGGCGATCCGGCTCGCCTGGGACCTGGTGACGCGGGTGTGGGGAATTCCTCCCGCGCACCTCTTCGGCACCGTCTTCGAGGAGGACGACGAGGCCTACGACCTCTGGCGACGGCTGTCGAGCCTGCCCGAAGAGCGGGTGATCCGCTGCGGCGCCGACGACAACTTCTGGGCGATGGGCGACACCGGACCCTGCGGTCCGTGCAGCGAGATCTTCATCGACCGCTCGCCGAAGCTCCCGGCGGTCACCTTCCTCGAGGGCGCCGACAGCGGGCGCTACCTCGAGATCTGGAACCTGGTCTTCATGCAGTTCGACCGCTCGGAGGACGGGATCCTGACCCCGCTCCCGAAGCCCTCGATCGACACCGGCTCGGGCCTCGAGCGAGTTGCCGCCGCCCTCCAGCAGGTCGAGTCGAACTATGACACCGATCTGTTCCAGCCGCTGCTCCGCTCGACCGCCGAGGCCGCGGGCGTCGCCTACGCTGGAGGGGACGGCGAGACCGACGTGGCGATGAGGGTGATCGCCGATCACCTACGCGCGGTCGCCTTCCTACTCGCCGACGGCGTCATCCCCAGCAACGAGGGTCGCGGCTACGTGCTGCGTCGGATCCTCCGGCGCGCGGTGCGCCATGGCATGCGCCTGGGGTTCGACGGTCCCTTCCTCGGCTCGCTGTTGCCCACCCTCGAGTCGATCCTGGGCGACGCCTACCCCGAGATCGCATCGACCCGGGCGGCCTCGCAGGCGACCATCCGAGCCGAGGAGGGCAAGTTCCTGGCGACCGTCGCGGAGGGGGCTCGCCAGGTCCAGGACGCGATCGAGGAGCGCCGGCGGTCTCGGGACGAGCCCATCCTGCCCGGCCCGGTGGTGTTTCGGCTGTACGACACCCACGGCCTGCCGCTCGAGCTGATCCGGGAGATCGCCGAGGAGGAGCGCTTTTCGATCGACGAGGCGGGCTTCGAGCGCGAGCTCGCAGAGCAGCGTGCGCGCTCGCGCAGCGCCACCTCTGGGCGTCAGAGGCAGATGACGGCTCTCCGCGAGGCCCTGCACTTCGAAGGGTCGCTCGAGCCGACCGAGTTCATCGGGTATCACCAGCTCCGCTCGGAGGGGGCGCGACTGCTGAGGCTGGCGCGGCTCGGGGAGGGCGGCGAGACCGATCGGGTCGATCGGCTGCGCAGCGGCGAGCGTGGTGTCCTGGTGGTCGACGCCACCGTCTTCTACGCGGAGTCCGGCGGCCAGGTGGGCGACCGCGGCACGGTCGTCGGGCCGCAGGGCAGAGCCGAGGTCGAAGAAACCCAGAAGGATCCTTCCGGCGTCGTCTTCCACTGGGCGACAGTGACCGCGGGCGAGCTCGCGGTCGGCGACGAGCTCGTTCTCGAGGTCGATCGAGAGCTGCGCGAGCCCACGCAGCGCCACCACACCGCGACCCACCTGCTGCACGCAGCCCTCCGGCAGCAGCTCGGCCCCGGGGTCCGACAGGCTGGATCGCTCGTCCATCCCGAGCGCCTGCGCTTCGACTTCACACATCCCGACCCCCTCGACGAGGAGCAGCGCGCCGCGATCGAGGATTCGGTCGCCGAGTGGGTGCGGCGCGCGGTGCCGGTCGAGATCGAGCAGTGCCCCTACGGGGACGCGGTCGCGGCCGGCGCGATGGCGCTCTTCGGCGAGAAGTACGGCGACGTGGTGCGCACGGTCGGGGTGCCCCAGATCAGCCTCGAGCTGTGCGGCGGCTGCCACGTCGAGAACACGGGAGAGATCGGAAGCTTCGTGATCACCCAGGAGCGCGGCATCGCCTCGGGGGTGCGCCGGATCGAGGCCCTGGCGGGGGCCGCCGCGGATCGCCACCGGCGCGAGCAGGAGCGCCTGCTGCATTCGCTCGAGACCCAGCTCGGCGTCTCCGGCGAGCGCGCGAGCGCCGAGCTCGCCGCGCTCAAGGAGCGACTGCGCGACACCGAGCGCGAGCTCTCGCAGGTCCGCATGAAGCTGCTCTCGGGCGCGAGCGCGCCCGCGGCGGAGGTCGAGGAGGGGGAGTCCGAGGTCGGCGGAGTGCGGGTCCTGGTCAGGGAGGTGCCGCCGGCGTCGGTCGGCGAGCTGCGCAGCCTCGCCGACGTCCTGCGCAACCGGCTGGGCTCCGGGATCGTGGTGCTGGGAACGCGGGAAGCCGACAAGGTGAGTCTGATCGCGGCGGTCACCGAGGACCTGCGCGAGCGCGTCAACGCCGGCCAGATCGCCCGCTCGATGGGAGACGCGGTCGGCGGCAGCGGCGGCGGGCGCGCCGACTTCGCGCAGGCCGGGGGCAAGAGCCCTGAGAAGCTCCCGGCCGCCTTCGACGCCGCCAAGGACGCGGTCTCGCGACTGCTGGAGGCCTCGTGACGCACCGCGCCCCCCTGGCCGGCCGATCCCTCGCGGCGGCGCTGCTCCTGGCGATCCTTCCGGCTGCCGCCGGCGCCGGTGAGATCCGGGCGAGCCGCGCCGCCGACGGCACCCTGGTGCTGACCAACGAAGGGGCGCCCCGCAGCACGGTCGCGAGGGCGCCGGTGCGCCGGCAGCCGGCGCGGGAGCTCGAGCCGGTGATCGATCGCTACGCGCGAGCGCGGGGGCTCGATCCGGTGCTGGTTCAGGCGGTGATCCAGGCGGAGTCCGCTTACGACACGCGTGCGGTGTCGCAGAAGGGCGCCATCGGTCTCATGCAGTTGATGCCCGAGACCGCTCGCGAGCTCGGGGTCGACCCCTGGGATCCGGAGCAGAACGTACGTGGCGGCACCCTCTACCTGCGCCGCTTGATCGACTCGTTCGAAGGTGATCTCCAACTCGCGCTCGCCGGCTACAACGCCGGGCCCGGAGCCGTGAAGCGCTACGGCGGGATTCCACCCTACAGCGAGACCACGAGCTACGTCTCCCGCGTGCTCGGTCTGTACCACGGGCGCCCGGTGAGCGTGAGCCCGGCACGGTCGATGCGCTCTCCGAGCGCCGCGCCGGCCGCCTCGGCGGGACCGTTGAGAACGGTTCGCACTCGTAGGGACGCCGCCGGCCGACTGGTCTTCTCGACGCCGCAGTAGCCCCCATCCCCGCCAAAGAGCTACTCACCGGTCCGAAGACTCGGACAGGCGATCGGGTGGCGGGCGGCGGCGGGGCGCGACGAGCTCGGCTCCACGCCCGCTATGCTTCGAGCGATGGTGCGCACCTCCGCCGGCGCTCGACGCGCCGCTCGACCCCCTCCTCCCATGTGGAACCTGCCCAATCTCCTGTCCCTCGGTCGGATCCTGCTGGTTCCGGTGCTCGTCGTGGTCCTGCTCACCGAGCTCGACGGCAAGGAGTTCATCGGACTGGGGCTGTTCCTGCTGGCGGCGCTCACCGACTTCCTCGACGGCTTCCTGGCCCGCCGGCGGCGGGAGATCACCAACCTCGGCAAGCTGCTCGATCCGGCCGCCGACAAGATCCTCACCTCGGCGGCGTTCATCTCGCTGGTCGGCCTCGGCCTGGCGCCGGCCTGGATGGTCGTGGTGGTGGTGTCGCGCGAGTTCGCGGTCTCGACGCTGCGCTCGCTGGCGGCGTCCCAGAACCTGGTGGTGCCGGCGGCGCTGTCGGGCAAGATCAAGACCACGACCCAGATCATCGCGATTTCGCTCGCGATCGTCTCCGGCGAGTTGGGACGCCTCGGTCAGCTGGCCCCGATCGCCCTGTGGGTGGCCGTGATCGCCACCGTGTACTCCGGCTTCGAGTACTTCTTCCGGCTGGGGCGGCGGGTGATCGGCGGAGAGCCCGGCACGGCATGATCGAGCGCTATCTGCAGCGCCTGGCGCTGTATGCACGACGGCACTACTTCAGGGTGTTCGTCACGGTGGGGGTCGCCCTCGTCGTCGCGATCGGGTTCGGCTCGAGGATCCGGTTCGACACCGAGATCCTCAACCTGCTGCCGCCGGACGATCCGGTGGTGGTCTCTTTTCGCGAGACGCTCGCCGAGTTCGGCAGCCTCGACGTCCTGCTGATCGCCGTGCGAATTCCCCCGAGCGCGGTGATCGATCCCTATCTCGAGTTCGCCGACGTCCTGGGGCCACGGCTCGAGCAGCTCTCGGAGATCCAGTACGTCGACTACCGGATCGGCGATCTCGATCAGCTGATCGAGGAGTTCTACCCGAAGGCCTTCCTGTTTCTCGACGAGGATGGGCGCAGCAGGGTCGAGTCGCGGCTGACCGAGGAGGGCATCGCCACGCAGGTCGCCGAGCTGCGGGCGCGGCTCGAAACTCCGCAAGCGCTCGCCCTGCGCGAGCTGATGATCGCCGATCCGCTCGGTCTGGCCGAGGTGTTCATCGACCGCCTCGACATCTCCCAGGGGGGGCTCAAGATCGACTGGGCCCAGGGCTACCTGCTGTCTCGCGACCGCGAGATGCTGCTGATGGTCGCCAAGCCCAGCGAGCCCGCCCAGGAGCTCGAGTTCGCCCGCCGTCTGATCGCGGCGGTGGAAAACGTGGTCGAGTCGACGGTCGCCGAGTGGCCCGAGATCGCCGGCGAGCCGGTCCCGCCGGCACCGGTGGTCGAGCTCGGCGGCACCTCGGCGATCGCGGTTCAGGACGCCGGCTACCTGACGCGCGACATCGTGACCAATGCGATCACTTCGATGGTCGGCGTGCTGCTGCTCTTCGCGCTCGCCTTCCGCCGGCTCGGTCTGGTGCTCTACGCCTTCCTGCCCCTGACTTGCGGGCTGATCCTCGCCTTTGGTTTCGCCGGCGCGACGGTCGGCACCCTCAACGCCATCACCAGCGGATTCGCAGCGCTGCTGGTCGGACTGGGCATCGATTTCGTCATCGTTTCCTACGGCCGCTACGTCGAGGAGCGTAACCGGGGGGAGCGGCTGGCGACCGCCCTGCGCCGGATGTCCGGCTCCTCGGGACGGGCAGTGGTCACGGGCGGCGTGACGACGGCGGCGACCTTCTACGCCTTCATGGTCACGGAGTTCAGCGGCCTTCGCCAGATGGGCTTCTTGATCGGGACCGGCATCTTCTTCTGCATGGGATGCGTGCTCCTGGTGCTGCCGGCGATGCTGGCGTGGCGGGAGGACCACTACGCGAAGCGCCGCGCGGCTGGCGAGACCCGCCGGCGTACGCAGCCGGTGCTGTACGTGTATGGCTTCGGAGCCTCGCGCCTGATCCGCTTCTCGTTCCGCCATCCGGTGCCGGTGCTGGCCGTCGGCGCGGTGGTCACCGTCGTCACCGCGCTGCTCGCTCTGCGCCTGGAGTTCGTCGACAGCATCCGGTCCATGCGCCCGGAAGGCAACCGCGGCATGCAGGTCCAAGACGAGGTGGCGGCGCGGTTCGGATCGGGCTTCGATTACATGATGCTGATCATCCGCGGCGAGTCCGAGGAGGCGGTGGTCGACCGCACCGCCGAGGTCGCGGCGGCCGCCCGTGAGCTGGTCGAGGACGGGGTGCTGAGCAACGTCGAGAGCATCGTCTCGGTGTTGCCGGCGAGAAGCGCGCAGCGCGAGGCGATCGAGTGGCTGGAGGCACGGCGAGAGGGCCTGCTGGCGCCCGGGCGTGTCCCCCGGCTGTTCGAGCGGGAGGCAGTCCAGGCCGGGCTCAACCCCGAGCCCTTCCAGCACGGTCTCGCGCTGCTGGCCGAGGCCGCGGCGGTCGACGAGCCGCTCGACACCGATTCGCTGGTGGTCAACCGCGAGACGCAGCGGCTGGTCGAGCGGTACGTCCGTGAGCTCGACGACGGATGGAGGAGCGTCGTCTACCTGTATCCGCCCCCCCGCGTCTGGAAGCGTGATGCTCCCGACGAGGTCAAGGACCTGGCGGAGCGGCTGGGGCCGGACGTGCTGCTCTCGGGGGTCAACCTGGTGAGCGCGCGCCTGCGCACGCAGGTCAAGGAGGACGCCGTGGTGGCCGCGATCGTGGGCTTCGTGATCGTCGCCCTGCTGCTGTGGGCGGACTACCGGCGCATCGAGGACACGCTCCTGTCGTTGGCGCCGCTCGTGGTCGGAATCGTCTGGATGCTGGGTCTGATGGGGGCGTGCGGGCTGCAGATGAACTTCTTCAACGTGTTCGTGACCACCATGATCATCGGGATCGGCGTCGACTACGGCGTCCACATGATGCATCGCTATCGCGAGGTCGGTGTGGAGCGTGACGAGACCGGCGTCGAGCTGCTCGACGGCATGGGCGAGACCGGCAAGGCGATCGTGCTCGCCGCGCTCTCCACCAGCGTCGGTTTCGGCTCGATGGCGATCTCTCACTATCCGGGGTTGCGTACCATGGGTCTGGTGGCGATCATGGGGGCGCTCGCCACCGCGCTGGTCGCGGTCACCCTGCTGCCGGCGTTCCTGGGCCTGCGCCACCCGGAGACGGTGCGGGCTGCCCGCCGCGCCCGCGTGCGGACGGCCGAGTAGGTCGCTCGATCGACCGGCGGGCGGACACGAGACGAGCGAAGACGACGAGCTGAATCGAGACGGAATCGAGGTTTCGATGTTCGACGGACTACAGGACAAGCTGCAAGGGGTCTTCGCGCGACTGCGCTCCGAGGGGCGCGTCGGCAAGGACGACCTCCAGCGCGCGATGCGCGAGATCCGTCTCGCCCTGCTGGAGGCGGACGTGCACGTCAAGGTCGTCCGGCAGTTCGTGCGCCGGGTGGAGGAGCGGGCGCTCGGCGAGGAGGTGCTCGCCAGCCTCACCCCGGATCAGCAGGTGCTCAAGATCGTTCGCGACGAGCTGATCGAGCTCCTCGGCGAGCCGGGCGAGGAGCTGCAGCTCAAGGGGCGCCCCGCCGTGGTGGCGCTGTGCGGCCTGCAGGGCTCGGGCAAGACGACCACCGCGGGCAAGGTCGCCCGTCGTCTGCGCGGCAGGGGACGCAACCCGGTGCTGGTCGCGTGCGACCTGCAGCGTGCGGCGGCCGTCGAGCAGCTCCGCCAGGTCGGCGGCCAGACCGAGGTCCCCGTGCTGGTGGCTCGTGACGGCGAGGGCGTGGTCGACTTCGCGCGGCGTGCGCTGAAGGAGTCGCGCACCGCGGGCTACGACGTCGCGATCTTCGACACCGCGGGCCGTCTGCACGTCGACGCGGAGCTGATGGGGGAGCTGAAGGAGCTGACGGCCGCGATCGGACCCGACGAGCTGCTGTTCGTCTGCGACGCGATGACGGGTCAGGACGCGGTCAAGAGCGCCGGCCACTTCGCGGAATCGCTGCCGCTCACCGGTGCGATCCTGACCAAGCTCGACGGCGACTCGCGCGGCGGCGCCGCGCTCTCGATCCGGACCGTCGCCCAGGTGCCGATCCGCTACGCGGGCGTCGGCGAGAAGCTCGACGACCTCGAGCTGTTCCAGCCCGAGCGCATGGCTTCGCGGATCCTGGGTATGGGAGACGTGCTGTCGCTGATCGAGAAGGCGGAGCGCGCGATCGACCAGCAGGAGGCCGAGCGCCTGGCCGGACGCATCGCGCGCCGCGAATTCACACTCGAGGACCTGCGCGACCAGCTCAGACAGGTCCGGCGCATGGGTCCGCTCAGCCAGATCCTCGAGCTGCTGCCCAAGACCGGTCCGTTCAAGGGCCTCGACACCGCGGGCGCGGAGGTCGACGAGAGCCGTCTGGTCGCGATCGAGGCCCTGATCAACTCGATGACGCCCCGCGAGCGAGCGGCCCCCGGCCTGCTCACGGTCAGCCGCAAGCGCCGCATCCTCAGGGGTTCCGGCCGTAAGCCCCAGGAGCTCAACCAGCTCCTCAAACAGTACAAGCAGATGCGCAAGATGATGAAGAAGATGAAGGGGAGCTTCCTGCGGGACATGATGGGCCAGGGGCCGGGGCAGGGGCCCTTGCCCCCGGGTCTGTGAGCAGCGTGGGCACTGCTGCGCTGGTGCCCACCAACCGGATCCAGAAGGGCGGCTCGCAGCCTGATCGAGCTCGATTCTGCTAGGATGCGACGTTCTGCGCCGGGCCGCTCTCGGGAACCTTCCTCGCAGCGACGCCCCTCGGCGCGCTCACGCCGCAGCCGCACCCGCGGAACCGGGACCCGAAGCCGAAGACCCGAACCCAGTCCGAGCTCCCGCGCCGAGGTGCCCGAGCCGGGCCGTCCGCTCCGAGATCCGAGCTCGGCAGGGCTTTCGGTCCCGGATCGAACGAAGATCGCACGAACGAGAAGATCGCACGAACGAACGGAGAAGCCAGTCCGATGTTGAAGATCCGACTCCGCCGCATGGGCCACCGCAACCGCGCTTTCTACCGCGTCGTGGTGTCCGACGCTCGCAAGGTCCCGACCTCGATCGCCATCGAAGAGGTCGGTTACTACGACCCGACCACCGAGCCGGCCACCATCTCGATCGACGAGGAACGGGTGCAGTACTGGGTCGAGCGGGGAGCCCAGGTGTCCGAGACCGTCGGCAAGCTGCGCGGCCGTTCCACCGCACCGGTCACCGCCGGCGCGGAAGCCTGATTCCGGCCCATCGCGTGGTCCTTCGTAGGAGCCTCTCATGACGGAAGTCACCGAACAACTGAAGCGGGTGGTCCAGGCGCTGGTGGACGATCGGGACTCGGTCGAGGTCGCGCAAGAGAAGGTCGACGACGCGATCGTCCTGCGGGTGCGGGTGGATCCCGACGAAGTGGGCCGTGTGATCGGCCGTCAGGGCAGCACCGTCAAGGCCCTGCGGACCCTGCTCGACGTCCGCGGTGGCGACAGCGACACCTTCTACGAGCTGGAGGTCGACGAGTCTTGAGCGGTTTGACGAGCCGATCAAGTGGCGGCGATGTCCGAAACCGCTTCGGTCTCGGCCGACTCGACCGAGCCCGCCTCTGCGGGCGCCTCGACGGGCAGCATGAGTCGCGGGCGCGCAGTATGGCGTTGCCCAGCTCTCGCAGCTCGATTGGGAGTGGTGACCACCACGAGACCGCTGCGGCGTAGGGCCCTCGGACGCGGCGCCGCGGCAACCAGCCCACCTCGATGGCGAGCCGTCACCGTCGCGACTTCGCTCCGAGCCTTCCGGAGACCGTGGTGGTCGGTCGGGTGCTCCGCCCTCATGGAGTGCGGGGCGAAGCGGTCGTGGAAGTGCACACCGACCGCGATGACCGCTTTTGCCCCGGCGCCGAGCTCACCTGCGAGCTCGATGCCGGCGATCTTCGCCTCGTCGTCGAGTCGAGCCGTGCCCACAAGGGCCGCCTCCTGGTGCGGTTCGCGGGCGTTGCCGACCGGGATCTCGCCGACGAGCTGCGTGGCGGGATCCTCAGCGTCTCCAGGGATCTCGTCGCGCCCGCCCCGGAAGGCTCCTACTACCACTTCGAGCTGGTGGGCTGCGCGGTCGTCGACCGGGTCGCGGGCTTGCTGGGAGAGGTGACCGACGTCCTCGAGGACGGCGGCGGTCTGTTGCTCGAGGTGGGGGGCGATCGGGGCGTCCTGGTGCCGTTCGTGAATGCCTACCTGGACGAGGTCGACGTGGAGTCCCGCCGGATCGACGTGACTCTTCCGGCGGGTCTGATCGAGGCATGCGGGTCGACGTCCTGAGCATCTTCCCCGAGATGTTCTCGGGGTTTCTCGATGCCAGCCTGATCGGTCGCGCGCAGACCGCCCGACGGCTCGAGATCGCCGTCCACGACCTCCGGGAGTTCACCGACGACCGCCATCGCACGGTCGACGACGTGCCGTACGGCGGCGGGGGCGGCATGGTGATGACCGCCCCCCCCTGGCTGCGCGCGGTCCGGGCGCTCACCGAGCGGCCCCTCGGGGAGCGCGCGCCCGGCGACGGCGCCGCTCCCCGCCGCATCTTGATGTCGCCTCAGGGGACGCCGCTCGACGACGCCCTGGTGCGCCGCCTCGCCGAGCATTCCCACCTGCTCCTGCTCTGCGGACGCTACGAGGGGATCGACGAGCGGGTGCGCGAGCTGGTGGTGGACGAAGAGATCTCGATCGGCGACTACGTGCTCTCGGGGGGAGAGCTGCCGGCGATGGTCCTGATCGAGGCGATCTCGCGACAGATCCCGGGGGTCGTCGGGCTCCCCGAATCGGTCCACAACGATTCGTTTCGGGAGGGGCTGCTCGACTGCCCTCACTACACGCGACCGCCGGTGGTCGAGGGGCTCGAGGTTCCCGAGGTGCTGCTTTCCGGCAACCACGCCGCAATTGCGGCCTGGCGCCACGAGCGCGCCGTGGAGGCGACCCGCGAGAAGCGACCCGATCTCTATCGGCGCTGGCTCGAATCTCGGCGGCAAGGCGGCTAGCGGGCTCGTGGTGTTCACCACTCCCCAACGAGCAGCGAGGTCGCGGCGCGGTCATACCACGAGCCCGCTAGCCGATCACTCGTGCGCCGCAAGCCCGCAAGCGGGCGCGGCTGGGTCGACCAGGCCACAGCCGTT
>DATKBT010000129.1:0-18800 GCA_035546295.1 Thermoanaerobaculia bacterium
GTTCTGGCTGCGGCCGAGCTTTCGGGGGGTGGAGATCGCGCGGCAGATCGACGAGCTGCTCCCGGAGGGAGCGGTCATCGCGGGCGATTGGGCGCCCTTCTTCGCCCTGGGCAGCGATCTGCGGGCGCTCTACGTGGCGCATCACAACTCGCCGGAGTCGATCGTCGAGCTGAGGGCCGACTACTTCGTCTTCAGCGAGACCCTGCCCGGCCACGAGACCCTCCGGGTCCTGCAGGAGGACGCCCGGGTGGAGCTCGGCTCTCCCGTGCTGGAGAGCGATCTCGCTCAGCGGGAGGTGAGGGTGTATCCGATCCGCTATCGCGACGAGCGGTGACCCCTGAGCCCGTCGTGCTCGCTGGGCGCGACAGCCGCTTCGCGGGGTGGCGGCGGCCCACGTCCCGAGTCGCTGCGGCACGAGTCGCCGTGGCACGAGTCGCTGCGGGAGGTGATCCGACTGCGGAGCTCGCCGCGCCTCGGCCTCGATTGTCACTTTGACCGATCGAGGGGAACGACTTACAAAGCTGGCGCGGCATCGCCGGCTAGGTCGACTAGGTCGACTAGGCCAAAAGGAAGTTCACAGTAAGGTCCAAGTTCGATCAAGCCGCTGCGCTCGCCCAGAGAAACGGCTGTGGCCTAGTCGACCCAGCCGCGCCCGCTTGCGGGCTTGCGGCGCACGAGTGATCGACTAGCGGGCTCGTGGTATGAGCTCGCCTCGCTTTCGCGGCTCGATGGGGAGTGGTGACCACCACGAGCCCGCTAGAGCTTGCAGGCTCGAAGCAGGTCGGCCCAGCTCCTGCAGAGGGATCAGATCAGTCGCTGGCGTTCGACCCCGGTTCCTCCGGGGTCGGGCGCCGTACGTCGAGGGAAGCTCTGCTCAAGGATCTCAGGCTCATTCCAAGCTGCGCGAGGTCGTCGTCCCATGCCATTCTCCCAAGACCCCTATCTGCGTCACTTCCAGCTCGAGCGGGAACCCTTCGGCCTGACTCCCGGGGTCGAGCACCTGTACCTCGGGAAGCAGCATGCCGAGGCGCTCGCCGGCCTCCAGCTCGGGATCCGCCACCGCCGTGGCCTGATCGTCCTGGTCGGCGAGGTCGGCATGGGGAAGACGACGCTCGCTCACGCCGTGATCCGAGCGATGGACGAGCGCGTCCACATCGGCTACACCGCGAACACGACGCTCGGCTTCCTGGACATGATGCGACCCGCGCTCGTCGACCTCGGCCTCACCGACTGTCTCGGCGACAAGGCCCGCCTGATCTATGGGCTGACCGAGATGCTGACGGCCTGCGACCAACGCGACGAGGTCGTGGCCCTGATCGTCGACGAGGCCCACAACCTGAGCCCGGAGGTGTTCGAGGAGCTGCGGCTGCTGCTCAACGTCGAGAATGACCGGGCGAAGCTCCTCCAGCTCGTCCTCATCGGCCAGCCCGAGCTCGAGGACCGGCTGGCCGAGCACCGGCTTCGTCACCTCGCCGACCGCGTCGCCGTGCGGTGCGTGCTCAACCCTCTGTCGGCCAAGGAGTCCTGGGAGTACGTCGAGGCGCGCCTCGCGAGCACCGGAGCCAGCCACGACCTGTTCTCGCGCAAGGCCATGCATCGGATCCTGCTCGAGGCGCGGGGTGTTCCGCGTGCGATCAACGTGCTCTGTCACAACGCCCTGCTGTTCGCTTACGGCGACGGCCACACGCAGGTCGGGCAGGAGCACGCCAAGACAGCGATCGCAGAGCGGCGAGGGGGGCGGCTGAAGCGCTTCGATCGGAAGCCTCGCCGGGATCCGCGGCCTCGGCTGAATCGGTCGCCTCGCCCGAAGTGGCTGCGCCAGGCTGCCCTGACCGCCGCCGGGATCGCGGTCGGCCTGCTGATCGGCCTGGCGGCGTTTCGGGCGCAAGGGGCGTCTGGAGCGGCGACGAGCGCGGCTGTCCCGCCGGCCGAGACCGAGGCGAGGAGAGCCGATGAGCTCACCGGAGCTCCGGGACCGATGCCGCCAAGCAGCCGTGAGGTCGCCGAGGGCGCGGCTCTCGCCGTAGAGGACGACCGCGAGCCTACCGGCCGCTCGTCTGCGAACGCGCCCGCGCCGGAAGCAGACGGTCACGTGATCGTGGTCGAGCGAGGCCAGAGCCTCTCCGGTCTGATGCTGGACGTGTACGGGGACTTCAACGAGAGGCTGCTCGAGAGGGTGCTCGACGCGAATCCCGGCATCGAGGAGCCGGACGTGATCCACGAGGGGCAGCGGGTCGTCCTGCCCTGAGCCATCGGAGCCCTGAGCGCGGCTCGGGGGCGTCGGGGGCCCGGCTATTTACGCCCCGTTTGCGCTAAGCTCTTCCTCGAGATGACTCGAGAACGAGACGTCGAGAGGCCGGGCAGCCCTACGCGGGACGCGGACGCAGATCGAGCCGCCGCAGGGAGCTCGCGCTCTCGAGGAACGAGGCGCTCGGCCAGCAGGGCCAGCGCCCTCCCCAACGCCGGCAGCCGGGACATGGGTCCCGGGCTCGAGGATGGCTCGGGCGGCTCTCGACCCGATGAAACGGACGTGTGGGGGCTCGGCGACTGGGAGACGGTGCGCAAGCGTGGCTACCTGTCGCCGGGCGCGCGCAAGGAGCAGCTCCGCAAGCGCGACTTCCAGCCGGTCCGCTCCCGCCGCTCGGTTCGCTCCATCCCGTACTGCGAGCTCCACGCCGCCTCGTCGTTCTCGTTCCTGCGCGGCTCCTCGCAGCCCGAAGACCTGATCGAGCGGGCCGCCGAGTGCGAGCTGCCGGCGGTCGCGCTGCTCGACCGCGGCGGCGTCTACGGCGCCCCACGCTTCTTCAAGGCAGCGAAGGCGGCCGGAATCCGCGCGCTGGTCGGCGCCGAGGTCGTGCTCGAGACCGAGGACGACGCGCGGAGGATGGGCGCGCCCGGGGCCGGTGAGCTGAAGCTCGAGGCCGGTGAGCTGAAGCTCGAGGCCGGCGAGCTGAAGCGCGGCAACCCGAAGGGCGGGGGCAGGCTGAAGCGCAGCGATCCGGGCTTTCCCGAGACCCGCCTCGCGCTCCTGGTCCAGAACAGGCAGGGCTATCGCAACCTCTGCCGCTTGATCACCGCCGGCGCGCTGCGCCACGAGAAGGGGGAAGCGCGGGTCGGCTGGAAGGACGTCGAGGCCCACGCCGAGGGGCTCTGGTGCCTCGCCGGCTGCGGCGACGACCCGGTGCGGCGAGGGCTCGAGGAGGGCGGAGTCGCAACGGCGCGCCGCGAGCTCGAGCGGCTGCGGTCGATCTTCGGCGGCGAGCGTGCGCCGCGGCTGCACGTCGAGATCCAACGCCACGGCCTGCGCGACGAGGAGCATCGCAACCGCGCGCTGATCTCGCTCGCCGAGAGCCTGCGCCTGCCGCTGATCGCCGCCAACGGAGTGCGCTACGCGCGCGGCGGCGACAAACCGCTCCTCGACACCATGACCGCGATCCGCCGCCACACGACGATCGACGACGCCGGGGCGCTGCTCGCGCGCGATCGCGAGCGCGAGCTGAAGGACGCCCGCGCCATGGGCGAGCGGTTCGCCGATCTGCCGCAGGCGCTACACGCCTCGCACGAGCTCGCCGGAGCGCTCGACTTCACGCTCGAGGATCTCGGCTATCAGTTTCCCGACTACCCGCTGCCGCCGGGCGAGACGCCGATCTCGTACCTGCGCCAGCTCACCTGGAACGGCGCGCAGGCGCGCTTCCGCCCGCTCACCGCCAAGGCCCAGCGCCAGCTCGAACACGAGCTCGCGCTGATCGAGAAGCTCGACCTCGCCGGCTACTTCCTGATCGTCTGGGACGTCGTGCATTTCTGTTTCGAGCAGGGGATCCTGTGCCAGGGCCGCGGCTCGGCCGCCAACAGCGCCGTCTGCTACGCGCTGCGCATCACGGCGATCGACCCGGTGAAGATGGACCTGCTGTTCGAGCGCTTCCTCTCGGAGGAGCGCGGCGAGTGGCCCGACATCGACCTCGACCTCCCCTCCGGCGACCAGCGCGAGAAGGTCATCCAGTACGTCTACGGCCGCTACGGCGTCCACGGCTCGGCGATGACGGCCAACGTCATCACCTATCGCGACCGCATGGCGGCGCGCGAGGTGGCCAAGGCGCTCGGCTACTCGTCAGAGCAGGTCGATGCGCTCGCCAAGCGGCTCGGGAGCTGGCACTACGACCTCCAGCGCGGCGATCGCAAGCAGATGGACGCCGAGCTCGAGGCGGCGGGCTTCGATCCCGCCGATTCGCGCCTCCAGCTCTTCGTCGAGCTCTGGAGGCGGCTGCAGAACCACCCGAGACACCTGGGCCAGCACTCGGGGGGCATGATCGTCTCCAAGGGGCGGCTCGACGAGGTGGTGCCGCTCGAGCCGGCGGCGATGGAGGACCGCGTGATCGTCCAGTGGGACAAGGACGATTGCGCCGATCTCGGGATCATCAAGGTCGACCTGCTGGGTCTCGGCATGCTCAACGCGCTCGAGGAGGCGGTGCCGCTGATCAACACCCACGAGCGCTCCGACCTCGACCTCGCCCACCTGCCCCCCGACGACCCCGAGACCTACGAGATGATCCGGCGCGCCGACACCGTCGGCACCTTTCAGATCGAGAGCCGCGCCCAGATGGCGTCGCTGCCGCGCAACCGGCCGGAGAAGTTCTACGACCTGGTGATCCAGGTCGCCATCATCCGCCCGGGGCCGATCGTGGGCAACCTCGCCAATCCGTTCTTCGCGCGTCGGCTCGGTCGCGAGGAGGTGACCTACCCCGACGAGCGGCTCGTGCCGGTGCTCGAGCGCACGCTGGGGGTGCCGATCTTCCAGGAGCAGATCCTCAAGCTGGCGATGGTGGCCGCGGGGTTCTCGGGGGGCGAGGCCGAGGAGCTGCGGCGCGCGATGGGGTTCAAACGGTCGATGGAACGGATGGAGAGCATCGAGCGGCGGCTTCGTGCGGGGATGACCGAGCGCGGCATCGGCGAGGAGGGGCAGCAGCAGATCGTCCAGGCGATCACCTCGTTCGCGCTCTACGGCTTCCCCGAGTCGCACGCCGCCAGCTTCGCCCTGATCGCCTACGCCAGCGCCTACCTCAAGCACCACCACCCCAACGCCTTCTTCCTGTCGCTGCTCAACGCCTGGCCGATGGGCTTTTACCACCCGGCGACCCTGGTCAAGGAGGCGCAGCGCGCGGGCGTCGAGGTGCTGCCGATCGACGTCGGCTCCTCGGGGTGGCGTTGCCGCTACGTGCGCGCGCCGAGGACGGCGCAGGCGCGAGCCGTTCCCTCGGGCGAGCGGAGGGCCGGCAGGCATGGCGGACGCCACGACCGAGAGGCCGGCGCGCGTGGCGTCGGCTCAAAGGTGGCGTCCGTCCGCGACGCCGGCGCCTTCCGCCTCGGCCTGCGCTTCGTCAAGGGGCTGCGCGAGGAGACCGGGATGGCGATCGAGCGGGAGCAGGCGCTGCGTCCCTTCGAGAGCACCGACGACCTGATCGAGCGCTGCCGGCTGCGCGAGGACGAAGCGACCGCGCTCGCCGAGATCGGCGCGCTGGCTTCGCTCGAGGGTGTCACCGGCCGGCGCGCCGCGCTCTGGCAGGTGGCGCGCGCCGCCAAGCCGCGCGGACCGCTGCTCGAGGGGCTCGGCGACCCGTTCCCCTCACCCCTGCCCGAGATGACGGCGTTCGAGCAGACCGCGGCCGACTTCCGGGTCTCGACCATCACCACCGGGCCGCACCCGATGAGCTACTTCCGCGAGGAGCTCGACCGCCGGGGCATCGTGTCCGCCGCCGAGCTCCCCCGTCTGCCCAACCACGCCCGCGTCAAGACCGCGGGTTCGGTCGTCGTGCGCCAGCGCCCCGGCACCGCGCGAGGCCTCCTCTTCTTGACGCTGGAGGACGAGACCGGCATGTGTCAGGCGGTCGTGATGCCCGATGTCCTGCAGCAGAACCGCAGCGTCCTGGTCGGCGCCGCGGGCCTGATCGTCGAGGGCGTCCTGCAAAAGAGGGATGGGACGCTGTCGGTCAAGGGCGACCGCTTCTGGCCGATCGACCAGCTCTCCCGCGTCCCCAGCCACGATTTTCGCTGAGGATTCCAGCCGTCCCCGACTCCAGCGTCCTACTCCGCCAGCGGGGGCACCAGAGCCACCCTCGCCGCCCCCTCCTCGTCGAGCTCGATGTCCAAGGCGGTTCGCCGGCCCCCCTCGAAAGGGCCGGCCAAGCGGTGGAGCTCCGCCGGGGCAGATCCGACGGCCAGGTACACCAGGAGCTCCTCGGTCCCGGCGGCGAGGTCGATCGCCTCGACCATCTCTTCGCCCTTGCTTCCGAAGAGGCGTGGTCTCATCCCCTTGAACTTCTCCTGATAAATCTGCTCGCCGCGGGCGTAGAGGGTCAGCGTGCCGTTCCGACGCTCCGAGCGCAGCGACAGATCGATGCGCGCGACGTCCGTCGGCACCAGCTCGAACGCCAGGATCCCGCCGAGCTGGTCGAGCTGGTCGAGCACCGACGCGGTCTCTGGATCGGTCCCGCTCTCCTCGAGCACCTCGCGGGCGGCTCGAACCGCTTCGCGCGGGCTCGAGGCGCCGCGAACCGGCTCGGGATCGGCCTTCGCCTCGACCCCCTGCTTTGCCGCCTCCGCCTCCCAGCGCAGCCTCAGGCGGCGGGTCGAGACCTGATCGGGCCCGAACTGCTCGGCCAGGGTCAAGACGGCGCCCGCGGCGTCGAGCTCGCCCGCCTCGATCAATCGTCTCCCCTCGCCGATCAGGCGAGCGTGGACCGACACCAGCTCGGCGCCGGGGGGCCCGATGTCGGCGGCGACCTCCGGGCTGAAACGCTCGAAGAGCCACCAGCTCCCGGCCACTCCTGCGACCAGCACCAGCAGGGCGGAGAGCACCAGCAGACGGACCCGGGCCGCCCACGGCTCCTTCGCCCACCGCCTCAAGCCCTCCACCATCGCCTTGGCTCGGCGTCCGCCGATCAGCACCGTCGCGCTCGGATCGGGTGCGATCGCGGCCCGCACCGCCAGCAGCCGCGAGGTCACCTTGCCGGCGGCATCCTCCTCGGGCCTGCCGGCAGCCTGCGCCAACGCCTCCGCCAGCTCCGCCATCGACGGGTGTCGCGAGCTCGTGTCGCGCTCCATCGCCCGTTCGACGACAGCGCAGATCGGCTCCGGGACGTCGGGAGCGAAACTCGAGATCGGCTTCACCTCGCCGCCGAGCGTGCGGCGGGCGATCTCCTTCGCCGTACGGCCGCCGAACGGCTTCTCGCCCGTGAGCATCTCGTACAGCACGACGCCGAGCGAGAAGATGTCGCAGCGGGCGTCCACCTCGAGGCCGAGGAGCTGCTCGGGCGCCATGTAGGGTGGGGTGCCGAACACCGAGCCGTCGTCCTCGAGCTGCGAGCCGCCGGCGGCTCGCGCGATCCCGAAGTCGGTGATCTTCACCGTTCCCTTGCCGTCGATCAGGATGTTCGACGGCTTGATGTCACGATGGATCAGGCCGGCCTCGTGCAGATGGGCGAGCCCCGCCGCCACCTGCAGCGCGACGTCGACCGCCTCTTCGGGATGGAGCTTGCCGAGCTCGAGGATCACCTCGCGCAGAGTTCGTCCCTCGACGTACTCGAGCGCCAGGTAGATCCGATCTGCCTCCAGGTCGTTGACGACGTCGTAGACGGTGACGACGTTGGGATGGTTGATCCGACCGGCGCTGCGCGCCTCGTCGACCAGCGTGCGCTCCTCGTCGTCCTCGGCGATGCGCTCGCGGCGCACCGTCTTGAGCACGACGCGGCGGTCGATCACGGCGTCGTGGGCGAGATAGACGGTGCCCATGGCTCCCGAGCCGATCTCGCCCTCGATTTGGTAGCGCTGCTGGACTTGGATGCTCGGCGTCGACATCCCCTCTATGCTGGCAGAGAAAGGGGTCGCGCGTCGCCACCTCCTCGCGCTCGGCAGACATGGGGCCTGCCGGGACGAGAAGCCGGTCCGAGGATCGGCCGCGGCGCTCCGTCGAAGCATGGCGTCTGCGCGCAATGCGCCGGACCCCAGCTCGGCCGAATTCACCACCTCTCGATGGCCCGAGCGGCGCTGGACTCGTCGGAGTCGGGCGCCCTGCGAGGCTCCCCTTTTTTGGGGGTTCTCGAGAGCCTGCGGCTCTCGGCGTGCGTGGGCCCCGCGCATGCGTGAGAGCAAGGCAGGGGGGAAGGAGTCGACTAGACGGGTCTTCGGGATCCGAGGCTAGCGTCGGCCCTGGCTCTCCTCGACCTCGATCGCGAACGCGCCGTCGGTGAGCACCGTCCGATTGCCGTCGAGCCGGAACTCGAGCCGCTCGAGATCGGCGTCGCCGGGCAGCACGGTCACCAGGTTCGCCCCGTCGACCAGCGAGACGAGCTGCTCGCGAGCTCTCTCGGATCGTGTGTAGAGATTGAACGCCGGCTCGAACGAGAACGTGAACGAGCGGAGTCGCACCAGCGACTCGTTGACCGCCAGCACCTCGCCGACCAGCTGGCGCCGCACGTCGGTCTCGAAGCGGCGGCGCACCAGGACGTGGACCTTCTCTCCAACCTGCAGAATCATGCTCGGTCTCCCGCCGCGACTTTATCGGCTTCCGCAACCCGCTCCCAACCTCGAGGCGGACGAGGCCCAGACTCGGCGTGCGGCTCGCAGAAAGCAAATCGACGATCGCCGGCGACGGCCGGATCGGCGACGCCGCGAGTCTCGCCGTCGCAGCGAGCCGGCTGCGTGCGCCGGCGCAGGGTGCGGCGCGCGGTGCGCGGTGCGCGGATAGGATCGATCGTCGTCGTCCCACGTCCGCGTCCTGACCTCGCGATGTCCCGTCCGCTCACCGATTCCACCGCCGCGGCCTTTGCCGAGCTCGGTCGCGACGAGTGGCGGGTGCTGGCGCAGCGATCGCTGCGCGGCAGGCCGCTCGGAAGCCTGGCGGAAGCGCGGCTCGACGGAGTCCTGCTGCCCGCAATCGAGTTCCCCGACGATCGCGCGGCGGAGCCCGCGCAGACTCCGGGCGTCGCACCGTTTCGCCGGGGAGCGCGCGCCGCGGGTGTTCATCGGGGATGGGATCTGCGCTCGATCCACCGGCAGCCCTCCCCCGAGATCGTCCGGCGCGAGATCCTCGAGGACCTCGAAGGCGGCGCCACCTCGATCGAGCTCGGCATCGAGGACCCGAGCAGCGGGTCCACCGGCTTGCGGCTCGGCGCGCTCGATGACCTCGAGCGCGCGCTCGCGGACGTCGACGTCGCGATCGCGCCGGTCGCACTGGCCGCCGGCGACGGGTTCCGCGAGGCGGGGGCGGCGCTGATCGCGCTGTGGCGCCGGCGTGGTCTCGAGAGCGCCCGCTGCCGGGGCGCGTTCAACGCCGATCCGATCGGCGTCGCGGCCCGCAGAGGGGGCTTCGATGCGGACGGTTTGAGCCGGCTCGCGGAGCTGGTGCTGGCGGTCGCCGACAGCCACCCGCAGGTGACCTGCGCGCGCGCCGACGCCTCGCTCTACCACGACGCGGGCGCCAGCGAGGACCAGGAGCTCGCCTTCCTGTTGTCGACCGGACTCGCCTACCTGCGCGCGATGGTCGATGCCGGAGTCGTGGTGTCCGTCGGCTTGCGCCAGATCGTCCTCCGCTGCGCCGTCGACGCCGATTTCCTGACCGGGCTGGCCAAGGTCCGGGCGTTGCGGGAGCTGTGGGCCAGAGTCGCCAGTGTGAGCCTGGAATCGGCGGGCGAGACCGGGGACTCCGGGACCGTCCCGCCTCCGATCGTCGAGGCGGTCCCGGGGCGTCGGGGCCTCTCCCGTGTCGACCCCTGGACCAACCTCCTGCGCGTCGGCTCGGCGATGGTCGGCGCTGCGCTCGGGGGAGCCGACGTGCTCGTCGGCCTGCCGGACGGCGACGCCCTGGGGCTGCCGTCGCGAGACCTGGCGCGGCGGCTCGCGCGCAACCTGCAGCTCGTGCTCGCCGAGGAGGCCCACCTCCACCGGGTGATCGATCCCGCGGGCGGCTCGTGGGCGCTGGAGGAGCTCACCGACCGGCTCGGGGAGCGCACTTGGGAGCGCTTCCAGGCGATCGAGGCGAGAGGGGGGATCGTCGCCGGTCTGCGCGAAGGCTGGCTCCGCTCCGAGCTCGCAGAGACCGCCGGCCGCCGGGTGGAGGCGGCGAGATCCCGGCGCTCGGTGATGATCGGCGTCAACGACTTCTGCGACCCGGCAGACGTGGTGGTCGAGCCCGAGAGAGGCCCCGCCGGCGCGACGGAGCCGCTCGGGCCGGCCGGAGCCGACCTGCGCGAGCTGAGCGTGGCGGAGGCCGTCCAGGCGCTCTCGGAGGGCGCCGCGCTCGGTCGCGGAACGCCGCGGATCGAGGAGGCCTTCGAGCCGGTCGCACCGCACCGCACCGCGGAACCGTTCGAGCGGTTGCGCGAGGCCGTCGACGCCAGGCTGCCGCGGGACGACCGCGCCGTCTTCCTCGCCAGCCTCGGAGCCGCCGGCGAGTGCTCGGCGCGCGCGAGCTTCGCCGCCGGCTGGCTGGCGGTGGGAGGCCTGGAAGCGGTCGTGCCGGACGCCCCGTGCGAGAGCGCGGACGAGCTGGCGGCGGCGCTGCGCCGCAGCGGTCGGCGGGTCGCGATCCTGTGCTCGAGCGACGCGCTCTACGCCGAACGCGGAGTCGAGACGGCGAAGGCTCTTCGCGCCGCCGGCGCGAGGCACCTCGCGATCGCGGGAGGTAACTCGGACCTCGCAGACGCTCTGCGCAGGGCGGGCATCGAACAGTTCCTGGTCGCCGGCGCCGATCTCGTCGCCGAGCTCGAGATCCTGCTCGACGCCCTCGAACGCGCCTCGGAGCGCAGCCAGCAGGGGGCGGGAGGCGCGCGGTGAGCCTTCCGGATTTCTCGAGAATCCCGTGGCGCGCGGCCGGAGAGGAGGCGCCGGCGGACGCCTCCCGGTGGCGCGAGCGCTTCGCCGACGAGACGGGGGCGAGCGTCGAGGAGCGCGTGTGGCACACCCCCGAGGGCATTCCGGTGGCGCCGCTGTACGGCCCCGAGGACCTCGAGCCGCTCGCGCATCTGCGCTCGATCCCGGGCGCTCCGCCCTTCGTGCGCGGTCCTTACCCGACGATGTATCTGACCAGGCCCTGGACCGTCCGCCAGTACGCGGGCTTCTCGACCGCCGAGGAGTCCAACGAATTTTACCGGCGCGCGATCGCGGGCGGACAGCGTGGCCTCTCGGTGGCCTTCGATCTGGCCACCCACCGCGGCTACGACTCGGATCATCCGCGGGTCGCGGGAGACGTCGGCATGGCCGGCGTGGCGATCGATTCGATTCTCGACATGCGGATCCTGTTCGAGGGAATCCCGCTCGATCGCATGAGCGTGTCGATGACCATGAACGGGGCGGTGCTGCCGATCCTGGCGCTCTACGTCGTCGCGGCGGAGGAGCAGGGGGTGAGCCCCGAGCAGCTCAGCGGCACCATCCAGAACGACATCCTCAAGGAGTTCATGGTCCGCAACACCTACATCTACCCGCCGCAGCCCTCGATGCGGATCGTCTCGGACATCTTCGCCTTCACCTCCGAGCGGATGCCGCGGTTCAACTCGATCTCGATCTCGGGCTACCACATGCAGGAGGCTGGCGCGACCCCCGACCTCGAGCTCGCCTACACGCTCGCCGACGGCATCGAGTACGTGCGCGCCGGACTCGACGCCGGGCTCGACGTCGACGCCTTCGCGCCTCGACTGTCGTTCTTCTTCTGCATCGGGATGAGCTTCTTCATGGAGATCGCCAAGCTGCGCGCCGCGCGCCTGCTATGGGCGCGCCTGATGGCGCGCTTCGAGCCCAGGGACGAGCGCTCGCTGTCGCTGCGCACGCACTGCCAGACCTCGGGTTGGAGCCTCACCGCGCAGGACCCGTACAACAACGTGATCCGGACCCTGGTCGAGGCGATGGCGGCGACTCAGGGGGGAACCCAGTCGCTGCACACCAACGCCTTCGACGAGGCGCTGGCGCTGCCCAGCGAGCGCAGCGCACGGATCGCGCGCAACACTCAGCTCTTCCTCCAGCACGAGACCTCGACCTGCGCCACGATCGATCCCTGGGGGGGGAGCTGGTTCGTGGAGCGGCTCACCCACGATCTGGTGCGGCGGGCGCAGGCCCACATCGACGAGGTGGAGGCCGAAGGGGGGATGGCGGCCGCGATCGAGGCCGGCATTCCGAAGCTGCGCATCGAGCAGTCGGCGGCGCGGATCCAGGCGCGCATCGACTCCGGCGAGCAGGTCGTCGTCGGCGTCAACCGTTTCGCGCCGGCCACCGAGGAGACGGTCGAGGTGCGCCAGATCGACAACAGCGCGGTGCGCGAACGTCAGCTCGAGCGGCTCGCGCGCCTGCGCGAGACGCGCGACCCGCAGGCGACCCGGAGCGCGCTCGAGGCGCTGACCCGCTGCGCCGAGACCGGCGAGGGCAACTTGCTCGCGCTCTCGATCGACGCTGTGCGCGCCGGCGCAACGGTCGGCGAGACGAGCGACGCCCTCGAGCGGGTGTGGGGACGCCACGTCGCTCCGGTCGGCACCATCCAGGGGGTCTATCGTGAGACCCTGTTGGGCGCGCCGGGAAACAACTCGGTGAATCGACAGATGAGCGACATCCAGGCCCGGATCGAACAGTTCGAGGAGCGCGAGGGGAGGCGGCCGCGCATCCTGGTGGTGAAGGTGGGCCAGGACGGGCACGATCGCGGCCAGAAGGTGATCGCCTCCGCCTTCGCGGACCTCGGCTTCGACGTCGACGTCGGCCCGCTCTTCCAGACCCCGGCGGAGGCGGCGAGGCAGGCGGTCGAAAACGACGTCCACGTGGTGGGCGTCAGCTCGCTCGCGGCCGGCCATCTGACGCTGGTCCCCGCGCTCAAGGCGGAGCTCGAGTCGCTGGGGCGGGGCGACATCCTGATCGTGGTCGGCGGGGTGATCCCGCCGCAGGATCGGGCCCGGCTGCTGTCCTCGGGCGCCAGCGCCATCTTCCCGCCGGGCACCGTCATCGCCGAGGCGGCTTCCCGGCTGCTCACCCTCCTCGCCGATCCGGAGGCGGCGGGCTGAGCTGCGCTGCGGCATGAGCGGGCGGGACCTCGTCGACCAGCTCGCGGCCGGCGTGCGGGCGCGCGATCGGGCGGCGCTCGGTCGAGCGATCACGTTGATCGAGAGCCGCCGCGCCGCCGATCACGGTCCCGCCCAGGAGCTTCTCCAGCGACTGCTGCCGGATGCCGGTGCGGCCCATCGCGTCGGCATCACGGGCGCTCCCGGGGTGGGCAAGAGCACCTTCATCGAAGCGCTCGGCGGACACCTGACCGCGAGCGGGCTGCGCGTGGCGGTGCTCGCGATCGACCCCTCGAGCCGGAAGACCGGCGGCTCGATCCTCGGCGACAAGACGCGGATGACGCGTCTCGCGACCGACCCCGAGGCGTTCATCCGGCCCTCGCCGACCGGCGGCACGCTGGGGGGCGTCGCGCGCCGCACGCGAGAGTCGATGCTCGTCTGCGAGGCCGCGGGATTCGACGTCGTCCTGGTCGAAACGGTCGGCACCGGTCAGTCCGAGACCGCGGTCGCCGACATGGTCGATCTCTTCCTCCTGCTGCTGATGCCAGGGGGCGGCGACGAGCTCCAGGGGCTCAAAAAGGGTGTGCTCGAGCTCGCCGACCTGGTTGCCATCAACAAGGCCGACGGCTCGAGCCTGGAACGGGCACGCGACACCGCCGCCGAGTACGGCGCCGCGCTGCGCATCCTGACGCCGCGCGGCGTCCGCTGGACGCCCGAGGTGCTCCTGGTCAGCGCCCTCGAGGGCCGCGGCATCACCGAGCTGTGGCAGCGGGTCGAGGCGCACCGCGAGGCGCTCGGCGACGAGCTCGAGGCGCGCCGGCGACGGCAGCGCCTGCGCTGGATGTGGTCGCTGGTCGAGGAGCGTGCGGTGGAACGCGTGCGCCGCCATCCCGCAGTCGCGGAGCTCGTCGCCGAGCTCGAGCCCGAGGTCGAGAGCGGCCGGCTGAGCCCGACGCTGGCGGCCGATCGGCTGCTGGCGGCCGCGGGCCGGGAGTGAGGAGAAGCGCGCTCCGGAGAGCCGCCGACGAGGGCCGTGAGACCGCGACCAGCTCGTCCTCTCGAGCGCGCGGGCGAGCGGCCTCGGTCGATCGGGGCACGTTCGCGTCGGCCGGCGGCGTGCTAGTCTGAGAGCCGGTCATGGCGCTCTCGGAAAACGCAGCGACGTCCAGCTCCAGCGAGGCGAGGCAGAGGCGTTCCAGGCGCCGGCCGGCGCCGCGTGTGTTCATCGCGCTCGAGGACTCCGAGTTCGCCGAGGAGTTCACGTGGGCCGGCAATGCCGTCGACATCAACGGCGACGGCGTGGCCATGGCGCTGCCTCCCGAGGTCGAGGAAGGCTCCGAGGTGCTGCTCACCTTCACCCTCGAGGGAGCCGACTTCGGACGGCTCCCGGCGACCGTGGTGAGGCAGGACCGAGACTTCGGAGTCGGCGCGCTCGAGTTCGGTGAGTGGCCGGAGCGCGAGCGACTCGCGCTGCTCAGCTATCTGCTCGAGCGGTAGCGACGCTCCTCGAGGGATCGAGCGGGAGCCACCTCGCTCCAGCAGTCGCGCGATCGCTGCGCCCCATGAGGCCCGAGGCCTGACACGCGGCGACAAGCGGGGCCGTTCCTGGCGTCGTCTCCTCGCGCGTGCAGGAGCCACCGCTGCAGGGGCCACCGCTTCGGGCCGGCCCGACATGCCACGGAAACCTTCCGCTCGCTGATGCGTAGAAAATAGAACCATGATTCTATTTCCAGCGTCACCGTCGCCGCGCCTGGCGTGAACGCTCCTCGGCACCCATCGGATGCGGTCGGGCTCCGCGCGGCCAGGACGCCGCACCAGTCGAGGAGTCAGCGCTCGCTCGAACGCCTGCTCGATGCGACGCGCGAGCTGCTCGAACAGCGCACCTTCGACGAGATCACGGTCGCCGAGATCGTCGCTCGCGCCGGCTCCTCCGTCGGGGTCTTCTACTCGCGCTTCGCCGACAAGCTGGCCCTGCTCGACTGCCTCGACGAGCTCTACGCACGAGACGTGATCGAGGAGTTCTCGCGCCTCGCCGGCGGGTGGCGCCATCGCACCCTCTCGCTCGAGCAGAAGATCGGCGAGGCCGCCCGGTTCCTGGTCCGTTTCCATCGCCCCCGCCGCGGCCTGGTCCGGGCGTTGGTGCTCCACGCCCGACTCCACGTCGGCGGTCCGTTCTCGGAGCGCACGCGGCGGATGCAATCGGCGAGCGGCGGGATCGTCCCCGCCCTGCTCGAGCACGCGGACGAGATCGCCCATCGCGACCCGGAGCTCGCCGTCCGCTTCTCGATGGTGCAGGCCCTGACCACCGTGCGCGAGCACGTGCTCTTCCCCGAAGGTCCGGCGGCCACGGCTCCGCTCGACGATGCACAGCTGGCCCGGGAAGTCGCACGGTCGTGGCGCGCGTACCTGGGCGGTTCCTCGACCTCGCTCACGAATCGTCGGAGAGCACCCAGGGAGACGCGATGACCAAGAGCCCCCCGCACTCCGGCTTCTTCTCGGCCTTCTTCTCCACCCCCTTCTCGGCCCTCTTCTCGGCCTTCTTCTCGGCCCTCTTCTCGGCCTTCTTCTCGGCCTTACTCTCCACCTTCTTCTCAGTCTTCTTCTCGAGGCGCACCCCGTGCGGCCATCACCCCCTCAGGCACCCCCGATCGAGCCGTCCTCCCTCGGCTCGCCCGCGCCCGGTGCTGCTGCTCCTGGCGCGTGGACTCCTCCCTGTCCTGATGGCGAGCCCGGCGCTCGCCGTCGGCGCCGACCGGAGCGCCGAGCTGCCCTTCACGCCCCAGGCCCTCGAGGAGACGGTTCGCGGCTTCTTCGACCGGTGGTCCTCCGAGCATCACGTGCCGGGCGGCGCCTTCGCGCTCGTCCACGGCGACCGCATCGTGCTGCTCACGGGCTTCGGGCTCGCCGACCTCGAGGGCGAGGTCGCAGTCGACCCGCAGACCACCGTCTTCCGTGTCGGCTCGAACTCCAAGACGGTGACCGCTTTCACTGCGCTGCAGGAGGTCGAGGCTGGGCGCCTGCGCCTCCATCGGGACGCCTCCGAGGTGCTCGGTTGGCGAATCCCCGAGACCTACGCCGAGCCGATCACGCTCCATCACCTGCTCACCCACACGTCGGGGCTGGTCGAGGAGCTGCTCTCGCAGCATCGGCGCCACCCGCGGCGCCTGCCCTCGCTCGACGCCTACCTGGAGCACCAGCTCCCGAGACGCGCCCAGCCGCCCGGGCGCGTCGTCTCGTACAACGATCACGGGACCTCGCTGGTCGGGCTGATGATCGAGCGGGCACGCGGCGAGCCCTTCGCCGAGAGCGTCCGGCGCTCGGTCTTCGAGCCCCTCGGCATGACGCGCAGCAGCTTCGAGCAGGTCGAGCTGCCGCCCGCGATGGAGGAGAGCCTGGCGCTCGCCTACCGCTGGGACGGCGCCGCGCATCAGCCGCTGGCTCGCGACTACGTGGTGACCACGCCTGCCGCCGGGCTCTACACCACCGCTGCCGACATGGCGCGCTTCCTCTCGGTGCTGCTCGGAGAGGGCGAGCTGGACGGACGACGGCTGCTCTCCTCCGAGCTCGCGGCCGAGATGCTGTCCACCCGGTTCCAACACGGCGAAGGGATGAGGGGGCGCGCCTACGGCTTCGTCGAGTCCACGCTCGCGGACCGGCGGCTGCTCGCCAAGGACGGACAGTGCTCGGGCTTCACCGCCCGCATGGCGCTCCTGCCGGAGGAGGAGCTGGCCTGGTTCAGCGTCATCAATCTGTCGATCTTCGGCCGCGCCGGCTCGTTCCAGCCGGTGGCGAGGTTCCATCGAGATCTCGCCGGCGCGATCGGCGAGCTGCTGCCGAGCTCGGGAGCCGCAGCGCCGTCGCCTGCCTCGAGTGGAGCCCAGCGCGTCGAATCGCCGACCGCCCTGGAGCGCCTCGTCGGGACCTACCGGGAGACCAGCGACCCCCGCGACACCTGGGAGAGCTTCCTGATCGCCAACGAGCTCGAGGTCTCGCGCGCGCGGCGCGCGAGCGGCGAAGGCGGCCTCGAGGTCTTCGGCATCACCAGCTGGGAGGAGATCGCGCCGCTCACCTACCGCGACGACCACGGCAACCTGATGCGCTTCCTCGAGGACGACGGGGGCGCGGTTCGTTGGGTGACGCTCGGACCCGGGGCCTGGGAGCGCATTCCGTGGTGGCGGACCCGACGGTTCACCGTGCGCTCTTCCGCGCTGCTCTCTCTCGCCGTCGTCGCGGCGCTCGGATCGTGGATCGTGACGTCCCGAAGACGCCGGCGAGAGCCGCGCCCCGCGGGCGCGCTCGCCAGCTTCGCCAGCGCTGCGCTGCTGCTCGGCTTCGTCCTCGGTTGGGCCGTGTCGTTGCTCCTGACCGACGTGCAGGTCCTGTTCTCGGGACCGACGACCGTTCAGCGGGCCCTGCTGGCGCTGCCGCTGCTCGCGATCGGACTCGCCCTCTTCGCTCTCCTGCGCCTCGCCCTGGCCGACGGCGAGCGCGAGGATCGAGGAGGGCGGTGCTCGGCGGCCGTGATCGCGATCGCGGCGCTCGCCTTCACCGGTCTGCTCGGGATCTGGAACCTGATCGGGTGGCAGATCTGAGCGGCGGGCTCGGCAGGATCGCTCGACCGCGCCGGTTCGCCAACAGCGGCTCTCGCCAGAAGCGGCTCGGAAGCTCTCGCAGACTCAGCGGCTCAGCAGACTCAGAGGCTCAGCAGACTCAGCGGCAGCGCACGTCGATCGACGAGACGCGATCGTTGCCGATCGCCGACCGTCGCAGATCGGGGACGTCGTGATGCACTTCCATCGCCCGGCCCCGGAAGTGCGCGTCCTCGTAGAGGACGACCGAGCATCCCCGAGGCACCCTCAGCGAGCTGAGCCGGTCGTTGCCGAGCGGCGTGCGCCCGAGATCGGCGATGCCGCCGAGCGCCTCGAGCCGCGGCTCGCGGAAACCGGTGTCGCGGTAGAGGACGACCCCTCGATTATGAAACCGGGCGTCGCGATGTCGGTCGTCACGGTGGCGCCAGTCGCGGCCGCGGTCGTCGTACCGGTCCCTCTCGTAGCGACCCCTCTCGTAGCGACCGCCGTCGTAGCGGTCCCTGTCGTCTCGGCCTCCGTCCCACCGGTCGCTCGCATCCCACCCTCCGCGTCGCCGGTGATCGCCGCAACGGACGTCCAGCGAGGAGACGCGATCGTTGCCGATCGCGGTGTGGCCGAGATGCGCGACCGCCCCGCGCACCTCGAGCGCCGGACCCCGGAAGCCGACGTCCCGGTAGAGGATCGCCGTGCACCCGGGCGCCACGTCGATCGCGCTCGCACGATCGTTGCCGATGGCGGTGCGACCGAGGTCCGCGACCGGACCGTCGACGGAGATCGCCCGTCCGCGGAAGTCGACGTCACGATAGAGCGTCACCTGTGCGCTCGCGGGAACCGCCAGCGCGATTGCCAGCAGCACCACGACCGAAGTGATCGACGCTGCTGCCCGTCGCCGCCGGCGACGCGCGCCCGACGACCCGGCTCCTGCCGGCCGGGGATCTCGTGTGTCTCGTGTTCTCGGCTCCACCATCTTGTTCGGTTTCACCATTTTGCTCGGTTCCACCATTTTGCTCGGTTCCACCCTGCTGGACCTCCCTGCCGCTCTCACGGCCCGCTTCGTGCGTCTTCCCATGGTTTGCAGAAGCGGTGCCAGAGCCCGAACAGCGCCATTCAGGGGCCGCTCGCCTCCATGGCGTCACCTCGAGCGGCCACCGGCGTCCGATCCACGACACGCCACCGCGAGCGC
>DATKBT010000130.1:0-3390 GCA_035546295.1 Thermoanaerobaculia bacterium
CCTGCAGCGAACCGGCGGTACGGAGCGGATGGATCTTGGCGCGCCAGAGGGCCTCGATGGCGTAGATGTTCCCCACGCCGGCGATCGCCGTCTGGTCCAGCAGTAGCGGCTTGATCGTCGCGCGGGCGCGCCGCTGGAGCAGGTCGCAGAACCAGCGGACCGTGAAGCGACGCGAGAGAGGCTCCACGCCGAGGTGGCTGTGCAGCGGGTCGCCGGTGCGGCGCCTGGCGTGCTCGTCGCCGTCGAGCGTGTGCCCCTCGACGATGGACATGCGCCCGAACTTGCGGATGTCCGCGAACTCGAGGGCCGTCCCGTCGGCGAAGGCGATCCGAGCGCGGCGGTGCGGATGCGCCTCGACGTCGGCCGGACGGAACAGCAGCTGGCCGGTCATGCGCAGCGAGACGATGAGCGCGTCGCCGCCCTCGAGGTCCAGCACAACGAACTTGCCGCGCCTCCGGACGGCTTCGATCCGCCGGCCGGCGAGCCGCGCGCCGAAGAGCTCGGCCGGCTCCGGTTCCGTTAGCCGGTGCCACTCCGAGCGGAAACCGGAAACGGTCTTGCCGACGACGTACTTCTGCAGCTGACGTGCGATGGTCTCGACCTCGGGCAGCTCTGGCATATCGAGATCAGGCCCGCGCGGGGGTGCGAGCGGGCAGCGGCGTCATCTCGTCCCAGTTGGTGCCGGTGCGGACGTCCACCATGAGCGGCACGTCGAGCGCGTATGCGCCGATCATCTCGTCGCAGACCAACCCGGCAAGGCGGTCGACATCTTCACGAGCGACCTCGAGCACCAGCTCGTCGTGGACCTGGAGGACCAGCAGCGCATCGAGACCCGCGGAGCGCAGGCGGTCGCGCACCCTGTTCATCCCGATCTTCATGATGTCGGCCGCGGTGCCCTGGATCGGCATGTTGATGGCCATGCGCTCGGCCGCACCACGCACCGCGCGGTTGGAGCTGGTCATGTCGGGGATGTAGCGCCGGCGGCCCAGGAGCGTCTCGACGTAGCCCTGCTCGGTGCACATGGCCTTTGTCTCGATGATGTAGCGGCGGACCTGCCCGTACTTCTTGAAGTACTCCTCGATGAAGACGGCCGCCTCCTCGCGCGGCATCTGCATCCGCCACGCGAGACCGAAGTCGCTCATCCCGTAGATGATCCCGAAGTTCAGCATCTTGGCGACGTCGCGCTGCTGGCGCGTCACCTCGCTCTCGGGGACCCGGAAGCCCGCGGCCGCGGTGCGGCGATGTACATCTGCGCCTTCGAGGAACGCGTCGAGCAGCGCGGGGTCCTGCGACACGTGCGCGAGGATGCGCAGCTCGATCTGCGAGTAGTCCGCCGCCACGAGCACACGATCGGCGCCGCCGGCGACGAACGCGCGGCGGATGCGACGGCCCAGCGGTGTGCGGATCGGGATGTTCTGGAGATTTGGCGCGCGGCTGGAGAGGCGGCCGGTCGAGGCCACGGCCTGCTCGAACGTGGTGTGGATCCGTCCGGTCGCCGGGTCCACCAGCGGGGCGAGCCCCTCGGCGTAGGTGGTCCGCAGCTTCTCGACCTCGCGGTGCTCCAGGATCTTGTCCACGACGGGATGAGCGCCACGCAGCTCCTCCAGGACCGCGGCATCCGTCGAGTACCCGGTCTTGTTGCGCCGGCCGCGCTGGAGCTTCAGCTCCGTGAACAGCAAGCTCTCCAGCTGCTTCGGTGAGGTGATCCCGAACTCGTGGCCCACGCTCGCGTGCGCCTCGCGCTCGATGCGCGCGACCTCACCCGCGAACTCGGTCGCCAGCTTCGCCAGGTACGGCACGTCCACGGCAATGCCCGCCTCCTCCATCTCCACGAGGACGCTCACCAGCGGCAGCTCGATCTCCTCGAACAGCTTCGTGAGCGACAGCCGCTCCAGGTCGGCCGTGAACAGCGTCGCCAGCCGCAGCGTCGCGGTGGCCGCGGCGCCCGCGCGCGCCGCGCGCTCCGACTGGGTGGCGACGCGGTTCGGGTCCTTGCGGTCCGGAGCGGGTAGTGCGGGGACCCCGAGCTGGAGGCGCTCCTGCGCCAGGTCATCCAGCAGGTGCTGGCGGCGGCTCGCGTTGGATAGATAGGAGGCGAGCATCGTGTCCATCTGGACCCCGCCGAGGTCCGATCCCGCGCGGCGGAGCGCGCGCCTCACCGTCTTGGCGTCGTGCGCCACGAAGGCGACCTCGCTCTGCAGCAGCTCGGCGATGCGCGCCGGGATCGGGCCTTCGACCGGCAGGTACCAGCACGACTCGTTGGTGGCGAGGCCAAGGCCCACGAGCTTGGGATGGCGACCCGGCTCGGCGTCGGCATAGACCGCAACCGGCGCGGCAGCCTCCAGTGCGGCCACCGCCTCGTCGACCGCTTCGGGTGTCAGGATCTTGGTCGCGACGGGCGGCTCTACCGACGGCGCTGGTTCGAGGCCTAGCGAGAGCTGGCCACTCCGCGCCACGGGAGCGGCGACGCTCGGCGCGGGCGAGGCCAGGTTCCCATCAGCCGGGGGCAGCCGCGGAGCGAGGCTGCGGAACTCGAGCTCCTGGAACAGGTCGAGCACCTTCGATCGGTCGTACGGACCGAACCGCGTGCGCTCCGTCTCGAGGGTCACGGGCAGCTCGGTCACGATCCGAGCCTGCTCGCGGCTCCGGAACACCTGCTCGCGGTGCTCCTCCAGCGCCTTGCGCTGACGGTCCGGAAGCAGCGCCAGGTCCTCGTAGACGCCCTCGAGGGTCTTGTGCTCGGCGATGAGCTTGCTCGCCGTCTTCTCGCCGATCCCGGGGACGCCGGCGATGTTGTCGGTCGTGTCGCCCTTGAGCGCCTTGTAGTCGATCATCTGATCGGGCCGGAGCCCATAGCGCTCGAAGATCGCGGCCTCGTCGTACACGACCGTGTTCTGGAAGCCCTGCCGCGTGGTCATCAGCTTCACGAGCGGGTTGACGAGCTGGAGCGGATCGAGGTCGCCGGAGAGGATCATGGTCTCGAGCCCGGCGGCCTCGGCCTGCCTCGAGAGCGCGCCGATCACGTCATCGGCCTCGAAGCCCGGGAGCGCATAGATGGGTATGCCCATCGCTCCGAGGAATTCCTTGCACCGCTCGAACTGCGGGCGCAGGTCGTCGGGCATCGGTTTGCGCGTCGCCTTGTACGTGGCGTCGCGCTCGTGTCTGAAGGTCTTGCCGGGGAGATCGAAGCAAGCGGCCGCGTGCTCCGGACGCACGAGCTCGAAGGCCTTGAGGAGGATCGAGGCGAAGCCGAACGTCGCGTTCGAGAGCTCACCCTTGGTCGTCGTGAGCGGCGGGATCGCGAAGTATCCGCGGTAGATGAGGCTGTTGGAGTCGATCAGAAGGAGGCGCTCGGCCACCAACTGATGCTAGGCCGCGCGCAGCCTCGAG
>DATKBT010000131.1:0-106987 GCA_035546295.1 Thermoanaerobaculia bacterium
GAGCCGCAGCGCTTGCTGCCGCTGTTGCCGGGCTCGAGCGTGACGAACAGGGTCGCGGCGGCCTCCCCGAGGACCAGCGCCGGGAAGTCCGCCCGATAGTTGGGGCAGGAGCGCCAGAGCGCGATCGCCTCCTCGATCACGCCACGGCCGATCTCGGGGTCATGGACGATGCCGATCGACGCGCCCGCGATCGGCGGCCGGGCGAGCGGCTGGTGGCAGACCGGCTCGCGTGCGCTCAGATCGCCCGTGAGCAAGAGGTGGAAGAGGGCGCTGAACGAGAGGACGAGGACGAGGCGATCGGGCACACCGGTCTCCGGTTGCCGATCCGACCTCCCCCTTCCTGCCTAGGAGATACGAAAACGTGGCGACGAGCTCCGGAGGAGGAGCCGGGATTGCGCGGGAGAATGCCGGGAGATTCCCGAAGCGCCTGCCGGTCGGGTGCCGGCGAGCAGTCGTCTGACCTCTCCGCGGGGACGTTCCCTCGCGCAGCGAGACGCTCCCTCGCGCCGCGAGCGCAATCATTCTCCGCTGCCGACGATCACTCGCTCTGCGACACCGCGATCGACCCGTTGACCGAGCGCAGGCTCACCGGAGCGCCGCCCCCCCACAGCTCGCCGCGAATCGTCTTGCCGCGCTGGTCTCGCGAGCTGAGCCGGATCGGCACGTCGACAGCCACCCGACCATTGACTGCGCGCGCCTCGAGATCGACACCGAAGCCCGCGGCCAGCTCGAGTCGGATGCGCCCGTTCGTGGTCGAGAGCGACGCCCCGTCGAGCGCGCCCGAGAGCGAGGCCTCGACACGCCCATTGGTCGAGGAGGCAGTGACCTCGCCGGCGACGTCGCGCAGCCGCACGTTGCCGTTGGTGGTGCGCGCCTGCACGCGCCGCTCCGAGCCCTCGATCGTCACGTTGCCGTTGGTCGAGCGCGCCTCGACCGCGATCGACGAAGGGAGCGACACGACGTATTGGATGCTCCCCGAGGCGGGGCGGAACCAGCTCGTCCAGCTCTCGGACTCGGGCCGCCGGGTGCGGATCCGGAGATGGCCGCCGCTGAGCTCGACCTCGCTGAGCAGCCCGTCGATCACCTTCTGCGCCATCGACTCGGAGGTCGCCGTCGCCTTGCGCAGCGTCTCCACCTCGACCTCGGGACGGTCCCAGACGACGACGATGATGTCGCCGTTGGCGTTCGACAGCTCGAGCGAGCCGTCGGCGGGCAGCTCGTAGCTCTCGATCGTGGAGCGGGTGAGCGTGGCGGCCGTTGCCGAAGACGACACGAGGAGGAGCGGCAGGGCCAGCAACAGCGAGGCGGCCGTCTGGCGGGAACAGGTCGGGAACATTGCAGCGTCTCCTTCTCGACTTGATGGCGACCTCGCAGCCGCCTGCTCGGTCGTCCGAGCCGCGCGTGCGCAGAGCGAGCGCCGGATCTCATCGGCGGCCATCGTCCTCGTCGGCCGTCGTCGTCGCTCCTCGGCCTACGAGGTCCGCCGCTCGGGTGTTTCGTGCAGCGCGTGTCCTTTGCCTGGACTCCCCGAGATCTTCGGCAACCATCCGCCGACCAGCCCCGGATGTCGACGAAGCCGACGAGCCAGCCGGAGCCGACGACGAAGCAGCGTGCGTTGGATCCTCGGCGCTGCGGTCCTCTCCGCCTGGCTGCTGCTGCCTCCGGGCGCGCTCGCCCGCTGGATCTGGATACGCTTCGCCGGTCGTCCCCTGGAGACCGGAGCCCGGGTGGCCGGGCGACCGGACGACGAACCCCACGAGCTGGCGGAGGAGATCGAGGATGAGCGAGCAGGCGAACCGGATCAGGATCTTCGGCGTTCCGATGTCACGGGCGGCGCGTGTCCACTGGATGGCGCGTGAGCTGGGACTGGACGCCGAGCACGTGCCGATCGGGTTCGCCGACGGCAGCAACAAGACCCCCGAGTACTTGGCGCTCAATCCGAACGGCAGGCTGCCCACTCTGGAGGACGGCGGCTTGGTCCTCTGGGAGTCGATGGCCATCAACCTCTACCTGGCCAGGAAGTACGGTCCCGGCGGGCTGGGGGAGGGGCTGGCGCCGCGCGACTTGGAGGAGGACGCGCTGGCGATGCAGTGGAGCTTCTGGGTGATGACCGAGATCGAGAAGCCGCTGCTGCGCCTCACCCTGGCGCGTCTGGAGCTCCCCGAGGACAGCGTCGAGGGGCGCTACTTCCGTGAACGCGTACCGCAGGGTCCCGAGATCGAGGCCGCCGCGGAGCAGGAGCTCGAGCGCCCGCTGGCGGTGCTCGACGGAGTGCTCGCCGACCGCGAGTTCCTGGTGGCCGAGCGCTTCACGGTGGCCGACCTCAACGTCGCCTCGGTGATGGCTTGGTCCCGCCAGGCGCGCCTCGACCTGTCGCGCTGGCCGAACGTCGCCGGCTGGTTGGCGAGGTGTCTGGGGCGCTCGGGCTTTCGGCCCGCTGCGGCGTGAGCCGGTCGCGTTTCGCGCGGCCTCCCTTGCCTGCCGATCCCGTCGAGCCGGCAGTCGGAGCGGCCGGGCTCCGTCCCGGCCGAGGGCCGCAATGCGACGCACCGGACGGCCGGCCGGACGGGAGTGGGCCGCAAGGCTCTCCGACCTGCCCGGCGGGGACGCCGGGAATCGCCGCCAGACGCGGGCTGCTCGTACGGGCTCAGAGGCCGGCTTTGGATGCGACGCACAGCTCGCACTTCGCCAGGCACTCGAGGCTGTAGCGGTACGCGGCCTCCACGATCTCGTCGAGCGCCTCGAAGTCGACCAGGCCGAAGCGGCCGACCGGCGGCATGAGGTAGACGGTGGCCAACTCCTGGCGCTCCGCCCGTCGCGAGATCTCGCGACAGTCGATCGACCGCAACAGCAGCGGCCCGAGGCGCGGGAACTGCGCCGCGCCCTTGCCGTCTCGCAACCGTTGCCACAGCCAGGCCGCCGGCGACGGGCTCGCCTCGAGGCTCGGATCCACCTCCATCTCGTGCTTGCGCGAGACGTCGTGGGCGACGAGCGGCCCCGGCGAGCGCTCGGCCAGCATCTCGACCGGGAGGTTGGTCATCAGCCCGCCGTCGACCAGCAGCTCGCCGGCCTTCGGCACCGGCGGCAGCAAGCCGGGGAAGGCGCCGGAGGCGCGCACCGCCCGCGCCACCAGCCCCCTCTCGAAGACGTGGGGGGTGGCGCGGGTGACGTTGCAGGCGACGCAGAAGAAGTGGGTCCACAGGTTCTCGATCCGTCGGTCGCCGAAGGTGCGCTCGAGCGCCGCCTCGAGCGCGCCGGGGTCGAACACCGAGATCACGGGGACGGTGTAGGCGCGCCAGGTCTTGGTGCGCACGAAGACCTCGCGGAATGCCTCGACGGTGTCGCGCCAGTCGCCGCCGTCGGCCCAGCTCGCCGCCGCCAGCGCGCCCATGCTGACACCGGCGACGTAGTCGACGGGGATGCCGAGCTCGGCCATCGCGCGCTGGAGCCCGGCATGGGCGAAGCCGCGCGCTCCGCCTCCACCCAGGACGACGCCGACCGCGCGACCGGAGACGAAGCGGGCGACGCGCTCGGCGTCGGTGACGCGCCCGATACAGACGTGGTGGTGGCGTTCGATCCCGAAGGCGTCCAGCCAGCGGCGGGTGTTGCGCGGCTCGCGCTCCGGGGGATGCAGCAGCACCAGCTCGCGCGGAGTCGCGCCCGGATCGAGCTCGAGCATCTCGAGCAACTCGTGGGCCTGAGGCCGATTGCCCTGGCAGGCGAGTACGACGCGATCGGCCTGCCCCAGGCACAGCGCCGACCACGGCGATGCCGCGCGATCGGCGAGGTAGACGACCAGATCGTGCTCATCCTCCTGGCGGTGCAGCCAGTCGGCGAGCGAGGACCAGCGGAGGCTGTCGCGGCCGGTGCGCGACGCACCCGGACCGTGCACCGAGTCGAAGGTCGCGGCGTCGAGCACGAGAATCGACAGCTCGCGTCGCAAGGCGGCGACCAGCGCCTCCAGCAGCCAGTCGACGCCGCGCTGCGGTCCTAGCGGCAGCAGGGCGATGGTCCCGAGGCGTGGCCGGCGGCGACGACCGGCGTCCGCCGACTCCAGGCGCCGGCCGAGGCCGCGCACGATCGGCATCAGCGCTCTCGGTTGCTTCTCGATCACCCGGTCGAAACCTTCTCGATCGAGCTGCACCAGCTCCGAATCGCGGGCCGCGATCACCGTCGCACTACGCGGCTCGCCGGTGAGCAGCCCGACCTCGCCGACGGTCTCGCCGCGGGTGATCTCGGCGATCGGCCGGTTCCCCAGCGCTCCTTCGCGCATCACCCTGAGCCGCCCGCGTAGCAGCACGTAGAGACAGTCCGAAACCTCTCCCTGACGGAACAGGGTCTCGCCGCGCACCAGCCGCCGCCACGAGAGGTGCTCCTCGATCGAGTCGACCAGCTCATCGTCGAAGGTGCCGAACAGGTCGATGGCGGCGAGGTGGAAGCCCGGGAGCCGCTGCGAGACGACCCGGGTCAGCAGGCGACGCACGGCCGGATGCTCGGCGATCAGCCGCTCGAAGGCCGCGCCGTCGAGGCGCAGCGCGGTGGAGCCGACCTCGGCACGGACCGTGGCGCTGCGCGGCTCTCCCGAGAGCAGCCCGGCCTCGCCGACCACCTCGTGCGGATCGATGTGGGCGATCAGGCGCTCGGGGCGCTGGTGGGTTCCGCCCGTGATCACCTCGAGCCGGCCGTCGCGCAGCAGGTACAGGCTGTCGGGCGCCTCCCCTTCCCGGAACAGGATCTCGCCCGCGGCGAGCACCCGGGGGGAGAGGATTGCGGCGAGCTCCTCGAGCTCGGGCGGCGGCAGTCCACCGAACAGCTCGGTGGCGTCGAGGAAGCGGATCAGCTCGCCGGGGTCGGACACGCGACGGTACCCCTCGGCCGGTGGTGGTCGGGAGGCGGCGGGAGAGGGAGCCCCAGGATCGGTGGCGGTCCGGGCGCGATCTCGCCCCGCACTCGATCTTAGCTCGGCGACGGGTTGGCGCCTGCGCGGGGTGGCCGAGCGCGCTCGTCTCCCGGGAGTGAGCCCCCCTCGCCGGGTGGGCGGGCGGCACGAGAAGGTTCGGAAGTGAGGTTCGGCGGTGGGATCTCGAAGGTGACGTGGAACGAAAAGGCCTGCTGGGCCGTAGGGTCGAGATCATGGCCAGTCGTGTGAAGAAGGTCGCTCTCGGATGCGGGCTCGGCTGCGTCGGACTCGTGATCGTCGGAGTCTCGAGCTGCATCGGCTTCCAGGTCTGGCTCAACACACCGGGCGAGCTGCTCGAGGCCGGCGTCCTGCTCGACCCCGAGGCGGTCGGGTGGGCGGAGGCCCGGCTCGACCTCGAGGACGAGGGGACGGAAGCGCTGGCCAGCACCCTGTTCGAGCTCGCACGGCCCCCCGAGGAGATGTTCGAGAACTCGCCGTTCCTGGCCTTCCTCACCGAGATCAACTCCCGCCGCCAGCAGCGCCAGATGCGGCGGCTGTTTCCGGCGACCGCAGTCTGGTCTCTGTACCCGGGAGAGCCTGGAGGGCGCGAGCCGATTCTGATCTCGGCGAGCGTTCCGCGCATGGCCCACACCCTCGCCTTGATCGACTGGGGGATCGGGCTCGTCGCGCGCCGTCAGCCCGAGCTGGTCACCGAGCTCTACCGCGGCGAGCGGATCCTGGTGATCGACGAGCCCGAGGCGGAGGCGGAGGTCAGGGTCGAGCCCGGCGGCGTTCGCATCGAGACCGAGCGGGATCTCGGCGACGCCGAACGCGACCTCGGCAACGCCGAGCGCGAGCTCGGCGACGGGGACGCCGAGGCGGAGTGGGCGCGGCTCGATCCGGACGAGCCCTTCACCGCCCACATCTTCCTGCGCGACGTCGGCGTCTTCTTCTCCACCACGGTGGAAGTGGCGCGTAGAGCGATCGACGGTCTCGAGGGAGGCCCCGCCCAGGCGTCGGGATCGCCGCTCGAGCGGCTGGTGGCCGGCCTGCCGGAGGCGCCGATCCGGGCCGCGGTCCTCAACGACGACGGCGGCCGTCTGGCGCGCGTGCTCGGTCGGCTGGTGCCCGACGTGGTGCTCGACGACGACACGCGAGATGTCCTCGACCGCGCCCGCTCGGCCACCCTCGTCGGGAGGTTCGGGGGCGAGGGGCGGCTCGAGCTCACGCTGACCCTCGCGGGCGTGGCGTCGGACGACTCGACGCTGTCGGTGCTCGAGGCTGCGGTTGCGCGAATGCTCGTCCGCGAGGACGATCTGGGCGGCACGGCGACCGTCGAGCCGGCCCCGCAGGGGGTCGTGGTGTCGATCTCGCTGCCGCTCGCCGAGGCGGCGGAACGCGCGATGGAGGACCGGCGCGTCATCGTTCGCTAGCCTCCGATCTGCTTGCGCGCGCTAGCCTCCAATCTGCTTGCGCGCGCTGCGCGCGCTATAGCAGATCTCCGGCTAGCCATTTCTCGCGGCTCCATGCGCTTTCGGCGCGTCGCCGCGGACAGCCGCCGAACCGCATCTCGAATTTCCGCACAGGCGCATCGCCTACGTCGGTCCGCCTTGCATCTGGACCCGCGGCGCCCGCAATCCCGGCATCCTGACTTTCACCACGGGCTCCCAGGAGCGCAATCGTTCGCTGAAGTGCCGCCGATGACGCGTCGGGAGCAACGGGCTGCTAGCACCGAAGAGTCCGCAGGCGGATTCCCCCGTGCTACGCGAGGTTCTCGGGGTTGAGCCCCTCGAGCTCCTCGACGACGAACCGGCCGTCCTTGCGGATCAGCCGGTCGTCGAACCAGATCTCGCCGCCGCCCGACGCCTCGTCCATGCGCAAGACGAGGTCCCAGTGGATCTTCGAGCGGTTGCCGTTGTCGGCCTCCTCGTAGGCCTGCCCCGGCGTGAAGTGGATCGAGCCCGCGATCTTCTCGTCGAACAGGATGTCCTTCATCGGCCGCGTGATGAGCGGGTTGAAGCCGATCGCGAACTCGCCGATCGCGCGCGCTCCCACGTCGGTGTCGAGGACGCGAAGGAGGTGCTCGGAGTTCGAGCTGGTCGCCTCGACGATGCGACCGTGCTCGAGGGAGAGCCGGACGTTCTCGTGGGTGACGCCCTGGTAGATCGTCGGCGTGTTGAACGCGATCGTCCCCTCGACGCTGTCGATGACGGGCGCCGTGAACACCTCGCCGTCGGGGATGTTCAGCTTGCCGTCGCAGGGGATCGCGGGAATGCCGCGAATCGAGAAGCGGAGGTCGGTACCCTGGTTGCCGGCGTCGGGGGCGACCAGGCGGACGCGATCGGTCGCCTCCATCAGCTCGACCAGCGGCCTCATCGCCTCCGCCATGCGTGCGTAGTCCAGCGTGCAGACGCGGAAGTAGAAGTCCTCGAACGCCTCGGTCGACATCTGGGCGAGCTGGGCCATGGACGGCGTGGGCCAGCGCAGGACGACCCACCGCGTCTGGGCGACCCGCACGTCCTGGTGGACGGGCTTCCAGTAGTGGGTCTCGTAGAGGGCGACCTGCTCGGGGGGGAGGTCCGACCACTCGGAGACGTTGAGGCTGCCGCGGACCCCGACGTAGGCGTCCATCTCGCGCATCAGCGCGGCGTCGCACGCTGCCAAGGTCGAGAGCTGCTCGGCGTCGGCGGCGAGCAGGAGGTCGCGCCAGACCGCCTGGCTGCGGAGCTGGACGAAGGGGCGGGCTCCGGCCGCCGCGGCGCGCCGGACGAGAGCGCGCACGAAGGCTGGCGGGACGTCAATCGCCTCGACCAGGACCGACTCCCCCTCCTCGAGCGCGCAGGAGTAGGAGATCAGGAGATCGGCGAGGGTTTGATATCTCGGGTCCATGGCGCGGGAGATTAACGCCGTGCGACTCGCGGAAGGGCAACGCGCGCTCTCCCCTCCGCCTGCCCTTCCCTCCGGGTCGGCGCCGGTGTGCGCTGTGGTGGTGCGGCCGAGCTCCACTCGGCCCGGCTCGCCGACCCAGCCCTCCGGCGTTGTCCCGCGGCGTCGACTGGCGTAGCCTCGACCTGCATGTCGGCACGCCGCGGCTCGCGCGACCCCCGTTACCCGCCCCTGACGCTGCAGCTCCCAGCCCATGTCGTCGCGCGGCTGCACGCGACGGCCAGGGTGCTCGGCACGACGCCCGAGGACCTCGTCGACCGGGCGCTCGACGAACAGGCGACTTCGCTCGGACGCGACCAGCGCGAGCTGATCGACCGTATCGCGACCTCGCTGCTGCACGCCCACGAGCTGTGAGCTTCCCGCCTCCGCGGTTTCGGGAGCTGGCTCGGCGCGCTCGGGCGAACAGCTGCTCACCGGAACAAGAAGGGGGTCGCCGCCCGCCGCTGGTGCGGCAGCGACGGGCGACGACTGCCACCGAGGCGACCCGCTCCGGAACCGAGCACGTAGGTCTTGGATGACCCGGAGCGGCTGGGAAGGAGCTTGGGCGGAAGCCTCTTCCCTCGTCGGCTCGGCGTCCTGAGTCAGGAGCAAGCGGGATGCCACGGGCTCCGCAAGCGCGCGGACTCCGCTCGAAGTGGCCTCGATCCCTTGCGCCTCAGGGGTTTGGCGGTCTTCGTGCGGTTGCGGTCAGGGCGCGGTGCGGCGGCCGGGCGGCCCTCGTCCCTCCAATGCCTTGAACCAAGGTCCGAGTGGTTGGACCACTCGGGGCCACGGCTGAGCTCTTCGCTGGGTCGGCGCAGGATGCAGCGATCGGGCGCCGGGGATCGCCCGGTGCGCCGAGGGCTTGACTCCCGATCGTCACCAGGCATGATCGGCTCCCCCTCTCGCGATCGCGCGGGCATCTTCAGTGCGAGAAGCGGGGACGTCGCAATGAACCGATTCAGCCCAGCGGTGCGGTCCTGGTTCGAGTCGAACTTCGCCGCCTCGACTCGCGTGCAGAGCCTCGGCTGGCCGGTGCTGGCTGCGGGACGCAACGGGCTGCTCATCGCACCGACCGGCAGCGGCAAGACGCTCGCGGCGTTCCTCTGGGCGCTCGACCGGCTCGGCTCGCTCCCGGAGGACGCGGAGCGCGGCGTTCGCGTCCTCTACGTCTCGCCGCTCAAGGCGCTGGTCTACGACATCGAGCGCAACCTGCGCGCGCCGCTGGTGGGGATCCAGCGCGCCGCGGAGCGGCTCGGCGAGGCGCGGCACGCGGTGCGCGTCGACGTGCGCACCGGCGACACCGCGCAGCGCGATCGCCGCCGGCAGGTCCGCGACCCGGGGGAGATCCTGGTCACGACGCCGGAGTCTCTCTTCCTGCTGCTCGGCTCGCGCGCCGCCGAGACGCTGCGCACGGTCGACACGATCATCGTCGACGAGATCCATGTGTTCGCGCCGACCAAGCGCGGAGCGCACCTCGCGCTCTCGCTCGAGCGTCTGGCCGAGATCGCCGAGAGCGATCCGCAGCGCATCGGCCTCAGCGCGACGGTGCGTCCTCCCGACGCCGTCGCGCGCTTCCTGGCAGGTCGGCGTGAGGTCGAGGTCGTCGATGCCTCCGAGCGCGCCCACGTGGCGCTGCGAGTCACGGTGCCGGTGCCCGACATGGACGACGTTCCCCGGAGCGTCGGCTCCGATTCCGGCGGCTCCATCCTCGGGCGGCTCGCCCGGGAGGCCGAAGGCGGGGGGTGGCCGCGCGGCGCGGAGACCTCCGGTCTGTGGCCCCAGATCTACCCGCGCCTGCTCGACCTGATCCTCGAGCATCGATCCACACTGATCTTCGTCAACAGCCGGGGGCTGTGCGAGCGGCTGTCGCAGCGGCTGAACGATCTCTACGCCGAGCGGACCGCATCGCTTCACAAGGCCGACGACGAGGAAGGGGCGGCAGACGTCTCCGAGCTGGTGCGGCCGGACCTCGTCCGGGCCCACCACGGCAGCGTGTCGCACGAGAAGCGCGCCGACGTCGAGGAGGCGCTCAAGGCCGGCCGCCTGCGCGCGATCGTCGCCACCAGCTCGCTCGAGCTGGGCATCGACATGGGCGCCATCGACCTGGTCGTCCTCATCGAGTCTCCGGGATCGGTGGCGCGCGGCCTGCAGCGGGTCGGCCGCGCCGGGCACTCGGTCGGCGAGATCTCGCAGGGCGTGATCTTCCCGAAGTTCAAGGGGGACCTGCTCGAGTGCGCGGTGGTCTCGCGGCTGATGGGGGAGGGGACGCTCGAGCCGATCGAGGTGCCGCGCAACCCGCTCGACGTGCTCGCGCAGCAGATCGTGGCTGCCTGCTGCGATCGGCCCCGCACGGTCGCCGAGATCGAGCAGCTCGTCCGCCGCGCCGAGCCGTTCCGTGAGCTGCCCGGGGAGGTCCTCCACGGCGTCCTCGACATGCTCTCCGGCCGCTATCCGTCGCACGAGCTCGCCGACCTGCGCCCGAACCTGGTGTGGGATCGCGGCCGGGACCTGCTGTCGCCGCGGCGTGGGGCCGCGATGATGACTCGTCTCAACGCCGGCACCATCCCGGACCGTGGCCTCTTCGCCGTCCACCTCGGTGAGGAAGGACCCCGCCTCGGCGAGCTCGACGAGGAGATGGTCTACGAGACCAGGACCGGCGACACCTTCCTCCTCGGCGCCTCGACGTGGCGCGTGATCGACATCACGCGCGATCGCGTGCTGGTGCAGCCGGCGCCGGGGGAGCCCGGCCGCATGCCCTTCTGGCGGGGGGAGGGGCCGGGACGCCCGATCCATCTCGGCCGCGCCCTCGGCGCCTTCCTCCGCGAGCTCACCGCGCTCGACGAGGAGGCGGCAGCCGAGCGGCTGCGGGAGACGACGCCGCTCGACGAGAACGCGATCGTCAACCTCCTCGGCTACCTCACCGAGCAGCGCGCGGCGACCGGGGTCGTCCCCAGCGACCGGGTCGTGGTGGTCGAGCGCTTCCGCGACGAGCTCGGCGACTGGCGCGTCTGCCTGCTGACGCCGTTCGGTGCGCGCGTTCACGGCCCCTGGGCGATGGCGCTCGAGCGGCTGATCGGCGAACGCGCCGGGTTCGAGGTCGAGGCGATGGCGACCGACGACGGCATCGTGCTGCGCTTCGCCGACACCGAGGAGCTGCCGGACGCCTCGGTCCTGTTCCCGGATCCGGACGAGGTCGAGGACCTGATCGTCGACCAGGTCGGGTCCTCGGCGCTGTTCGCCAGCCGCTTTCGCGAGAACGCCGCCCGTGCGCTGCTCCTGCCGCGCAATCGTCCCGGCAAGCGCAGCCCGCTCTGGCAGCAGCGGCTGCGCGCCAAGAGCCTGCTCGCCGCGGTCCAGCAGTTCCGCGACTTCCCGATCGTGCTCGAGACGTACCGCGAGTGTCTGCGCGACGTCTTCGACGTGCCGGCCCTGATCGAGCTGCTGCGCTCGATCGAGCGCCGGGAGGTGCGGGTCGAGGAGGCCGAGACGACGGAGGCGTCGCCGTTCGCGCGATCGCTGGTCTACGCCTACGTCGCCAACTACCTCTACGAGCAGGACTCGCCGGTCGCCGAGCGCAAGGCGCAGGCGCTGACTCTCGATCGCAACCTCCTGCGCGAGCTGCTCGGCCACTCCGAGCTGCGCGAGCTGCTCGACGCGCAGGTCATCGAGCAGGTCGAGGAGGACCTCCAGCGGCTCTCGGAGGAGACCCGTGCCCGCGATGCCGACGAGCTCGCCGACCTGCTGAGGCGGGTCGGCGATCTCGACGAGGAGGAGGCCGCGGCGCGCTGCGAGGTGGCGCCAGGGGAGGAGGGTCGAGTCACCTTCGAGCACTGGCTCGACCGGCTGCTCACTGAGCGTCGCGCCTGCGCAGTCCAGATCGCGGGGCGCAGGCGCTGGATCGGCACCGACGACGTCGCCCTCTACCGGGACGCGCTCGGCATCCAGCCGCCGAGCGGGCTGCCCGACGCCTTGCTCGAGGCGCGGGCGACTCCGCTCGAGGACCTGCTGGCGCGGTTCGCGGCGACCCACGGTCCCTTCGTCACCGAACGAGTCGCGTCGCGCTTCGGCCTGACCGCCGGGCAGGTCGAGCCGGTGCTGAAGAGCCTGGTGGCGGACGGCCGCCTGGTTCGCGGCGAGATCCGCCCAGGGGGCAGCGCTCCGGAGTGGTGCGACGCTGGCGTGCTGCGCCGGATCAAGCGTGCGACCCTCGCCAAGCTGCGCGGGGAGGTGGCGCCGGTGGGCGCCGAGGTCCTGGCGCGCTTCCTGCCTCGCTGGCAGGGGCTCGAGCGGATCTCGGACGACAGTACGCTCGAGGTCGCGGCGGGCCGAAAGGCGCCGCCTCGAAGGACGGTGCGGCGCGGCTCGGCGCGGGTGTTCGGGGGCAAGCGGGTCGGCAGCCTCGAGGCGCAGCTCGACGAGGCGCTGGCCCAGCTCGAGGGCTATCCGCTGCCGTGGTCGGCGCTCAGCCAGCACGTGCTGCCGGCCCGGGTCGACGGCTTCCGGGTGGAGCAGCTCGACCTGCGCGCCGCGTCCGGGGAGCTGGTCTGGGTGGGCTGCTCGCCGATCGGCGGGCGGGACGGCAAGGTGGCGCTCTATCGCCGGGATCGCGCCGCCGTGCTGCTCACCCCGCCGCCGGAGGCTCTCGACGGAACGAACGGCGCCGCTCACACGCGCGAGGTCCACGCCGCGATCCTCGATCACCTGCGCGACCGCGGCGCTTCCTTCACCTTCGAGCTGGAGAGGCTGGCGGCCCTGAGAGGTCGCGACGCTCGGGAGGTGCAGGCCGCAATCTGGGACCTGGTCTGGGGAGGGCTGGTGACCAACGACACGTTTCGGCCGCTGGTCACCCTCGGATCCCGGAGCGGAGCGGCGGATCGGCGCTCGGCGCCGGCGGCCGGTCTCGGGTCGCGCGCGGCGCGCTCGCGCACCGTTCGCCGGCCGGCCACGGCCTCGCGCTTCGCCAGCCGGTCGAGCGGCACGCTCGCGGGCGGGCGCTGGTCGATGGTCTCCGACCTGATCGGCGAGGGAGTCAGCGAGACCGAGCGCGTGGTGGCCCGCGTGAGCCAGCTCGCGGAGCGCTACGGCCTGGTCAGCCGCGAGGCGGCGCTCGCCGAGGAGGTTCCGGGCGGCTTCCAGGCGCTGCTGCCGGTGCTTCGGGAGCTGGAGGAGGCGGGCCGGATGCGGCGCGGCTACTTCGTCGAGGGACTGGCGGGGCGACAGTACGCGCTGCCCGGCGCGATCGAGCTGCTGCGGCGGGAGCGCGAGGGAGAAACAGCGCCGCGGCTCGAAACGGGCGGCGGCTCCGGCAGCGACGACCTGTCGGTCCTGGCGGCGGTCGATCCCGCCTGCCCCTGGGGCGCGCTCCTGCCCTGGCCGCCCGGACGACGTGAGGACGGCCCGCGGCCGCGCCGCGTCGCGGGAGCCTGGGTGGTCTTGCGCCGGGGCGTTCCGCTGTGCTTTGTCGACGCCGGGGGGAGATCGCTGGTGACCTTCAGCGCGGCGCGCGCCCTCGACCAGGAGGCGGCGCGCGTCCTCGACCAGGAGGCGGCGCGCGTTCTGGCGGAGGGACTGCTGCGCGTGGCGCAGGAAGGGCGACGCCGGTCGGTGCGGCTCACCCGGATCGACGGCGAGCCGGCTTCGTCGTCGAGCGTGGCGCCGCGCCTCCTCGCCGCCGGCTTCGTGGCGGAGAGCACCGGGCTGCGCCTGTCGCGTTGAGGTCTCCCCGGCGCGCTCGTGGAAGCGGCGCCGCGCTCTCGCCGCGAACCTGCGAGCGGTCGGCGCGTCTCTACGTCGCCGACAACCCTCGCACCAGGACTCCGATGCTCTCCTCGAGCAGGGCCGGGTCGCCGACCTCGATCATGGTCTCGGTATAGATGCGATCGAGGAAGGAGAGGTGCCAGAGGCGGATGGTGTCGGCGGCATGGCCGGGATCGAGGTCGGCGCGCAGCTCGCCGGCCGCGATGCCGCGCTCGACCAGGGCAACGAGCCGGCCGCGCCAGCCATCCATCGACCGCCTCAACAGGTCCTTGTCGACCAGCAGGCGGTCGTCGAGCACCAGGATGGTGCGCAGCACGGGGTGGCTCCTGGCGTAAGCGATCGAGGAGCGCATCAGCACGGCGATCGCGTCGCGCGTGTCGGGTGTCTCGCGCTCGACGCGCCCCCAGATCGTCTCCCGCCAGTCCCGCAGCGTCTCCTCGAGCACCTCGCGCAGCAGCTCCTCCTTGCCCGCGAAGTGGACGTAGACGGTGGCCTTCGATACCTGGGCGCGCCGGGCGATGTCGTCGACGGTTGCGCGGGCGAAGCCGTTCTCGGCGAAGCAGTGTCCGGCCGCTTGCCGCATCCGCTCGCGGGTGCGCTCGGCCCGCTCCGAGGTGGGCCTCGACGGGCGCTCGAGCGTGTGTGGTCTCTCGGCCTGTGGTCTCTTGGCTGGGGACATGGCAGAATTAGACGAATTGTAGCGGATCCGTCCAATTCGTCTTCGACCGCGTTCCGTTCTACGCGTTCTGTTCTATGCGTCAACTGATCTCCCGTCGGTCGCGGCCCCCGGGCGGCATGCGCGCGCGAAGCGAACCGCGCTACGACGCTGCGCGGCCCATCGTGGCCGTCCTGCTGCTGCTCGCACTCGCAGCCTGGGACCCTTCCGCGGCTCGGGCGCAGAGCGTGCTGCCTGGGGGACAGCGGCCGGAGTCTCCGGAGCGTGCGAGCGCGGCTGGGCAGGGCAGCCCGTTCTCGACCGGCGACCTCGTCACCGCGCTCGACGCCGCCGGCCTCGAGCGCGCTCTGCTCGGCTCGGTGCCGTCGGGGGAGGCGACGCCGGGCTCGCTGCCGCTGTCGCTGCGCGCCGCCGTCGATCGGGCTCTGCGCCTGAACCTCGGAGTGCTCCTTCGCGCCGACCTCGAGCAGGCGGCTCGCGGCAGGATGATCGAAGCGCGAGCCGATCTCCTGCCGCAGCTCACCGCCGAGGTCGCCGACCGCCGCCTCGAGTTCAACTTCGACGCCAGCGCCTTTCGTTCGTTCGGAGGAGATGGCCGCGATCCCGTCGTCGACTACGAGATCTTCGACGCCCGGCTGTTCCTCCGAGCCCCCCTCTACGACGCGGTCGCGCGCTGGGATGCGCGAGCGGCGGCCGAGCGCTATGCGGCCGCCGCGGTCGCCGCCGGCGAGATCCGCGCCGCGGCGGTCCTGTTCGTGGCGAACCTCTACCTGCAGGTGTCGGCCCAGGCGGTGCGCGTCGAAGCGGTGGAGGCTCAGGTCGAGACCGCGCAGTCGCTGGCCGGGCTCGCCCGCGACTCGGTCGCCGCCGGGCTCGCCCCCGCCATCGACGCCCTTCGTGCCGAGGTGCGGCTGCGCGGTGAACAGCAGCGGCTGGTCGCCGAGCGCAACGAGCTCGCCAAGTCGAAGCTCCGCCTGGGGCGCACCATCGGGCTCCCGCCCGCCCAGGAGCTCCATCTCACCGAGCGGCTGGTCTACGTGCCGCTCCCGGAGCTCGACTCCCAGGAGCTGGTCGCGGAGGGCCTGCGCGCGCGCCTCGATCTGCGCGCGCTCGAGGCGCGACGGCGCGCGGCGCTCGCCGAGCGGCGCGCCGCCCGCGGCAGCCGCCACCCGGTCCTCGACCTGCAGGCGGACGTCGGGGAGCTCGGTCCCGCTGCCGACGAGACCCGGACCACCATGGGGGCCGCGGCGCGCCTGCGGATTCCGCTGTTCGACGGACGCCGCTCGAAGGGCGAGCTGCTCGAGGCCGATGCCGAGCTGCGCAGCGTCGAAGCCACGCTCTCGAGTCTGCGCGACGAGGTGGTCGTCGGGATCGAGTCCGCGCTGCTCGACGCGGCGGCCGCCGAGCTCGAGGTCGAGCTGGCGGCAAGCTCCGTGGAGCTCGCCGGCCGCCAGCTCGAGCAGGCGCGCAACCGCTTCGAGGCCGGCGTCGGCGCTCACCTCGAGGTCGTCGAGGCGCAGGAGACGGTGGCTCGCGCCGCCGAGCTCGAGATCGCGGCTCTGCTCTCACATCGCCTCGCCAAAGGTGCCCTCGCCCGGGCCATCGGCATGGACGAGCACTCGATCCTCGAGGTGCTGGCGAACGAAGTCGAGCCGCTGGTCGCGCCGTCTCGACCCGCGCCGGGGGCGGGCGGCTCCGAATGAGCCCCGCGGCCTCCCCGCCGGCGCCCCCGACCGCGGCGCGGCCGCGCTTCGGGTTCTCCAGGCTCCGGCTCACCGATCGGCGGGTGATCGGCGCGTTGCTGGCGTTGCTGATCGCGGCCGCCCTCTTCTGGTGGTGGCGGTCGGGACGCGTGAGCACCGACAACGCGCAGATCCAGGGAGCCGTCCATCCGGTCTCGGCGCGCATCAGCGGCCAGGTGATCGCGGTGCACGTGGGCGACAACGAGCAGGTCGCGGCGGGGCAGTTGCTGTTCGAGCTCGACGAGCGCGACTCCCTGGTCGCGCTGCAGCGGGCCGAGGCGGACCTGGCGGCGGCTCGCGCCGGGGCGCTGGCCGCCGAGGTCGGGCTGCCGGTGGCGTCGGTCTCGGCGACCTCCCGGCTCGATGTCGCCGAAGCGCTGCTCGAGGCCGCCGCCACCGGTGTTCGTCTCGCCGGTCGACAGGGCGAGGTCGCCCGCGCGCAGGTGGCGTCGGTCGATGCCGCGCTGCGCGAGTCGCGCGTGCTCGCCGGGCAGGCGGCGCGCGACCTCGAGCGGCTGCGGCCGCTGGCGGAGAAGGACGAGATCTCGCGGCGCGAGCTCGACGCGGCGCAGACCGCGGCTCGCGCGGCGCGCGCGCGCGTCGAGCGGCTGGAAGCCGAGGCGATGGCGGCGGAGCGCGAGGTCGAGGTGGCGGCGGAGCGGCTGGCTCAGGCGCGCGGCCAGGAGGAGCGGGCGCGAGCGGAGCTCGAGGCGGCCGAGACCGCGCCGCAGCAGATCGAGGTGAGCCGCGCCGAGGCTGCGGTGGCGACGGCGCATGCGGAGCAGGCGGGCGCCATGGTCGAGCGGGCGAGGCTGGATCTCGAGTACACGAGGGTGCGAGCGCCCGCCGCCGGCCGGATCACCATGAAGTCGGTCGAGGTCGGCCAGGTCGTGCAGCCGGGGAGGCCCGTGATCGCGATCGTCGCGCTCGAAGGCGTCTGGGTCGAGGCGAAGTTCAAGGAGACCCAGCTCCGCCGCATGCGTCCCGGACAGCGTGCGCTGGTCGAGGTCGACGCCTATCCCGGGACGACGTTGCGGGCTCGCGTCGAGAGCGTCGCGGCGGCGACGGCCGGGCGCTTCTCGCTGTTCCCGGCCGAGAACGCCAGCGGCAACTTCGTCAAGGTGGTCCAGCGGGTACCGGTCAAGCTCGTGCTCGAGGAGCCCCCGGCCGAGGATCGGCCCTTGCGTCCGGGGATGTCGGTGGTTGCGACAGTGCTGGTGCGAAGCGATGTGCGAGAGGCGCGCAGCGAGGCCGGCGGCGCGGGCGCTCCGGAGGAGGCCTCCGCACGAGCGGAGGGCTCGGGCGAAGCGGACGGCGACGCCGCCTCGGCCGACGCCTCGCGCGAGTCGCGATGAGCCCGGCTTCGGGCACCGGCGGAGCGCCCGCGGTCAACCCGTGGGTGGTCGCGGTCGCCGTGATGTTCTCGACGCTGATGGTGTTCCTCGACACCACGGTGGTCAACCTCTCGCTCCCCTACATCGCGGGCTCGCTCTCGGCCTCCATCGACGAGGCGACCTGGTCGCTCACCTCCTATCTCGCGGCCAACGCCGTGGTGCTGCCGCTCGCCGGCTGGCTCGCCTCCCAGCTCGGCCGGCGCCGGCTGCTGATGACGGCGGTGGCCAGCTTCACCGTCGCCTCGCTGCTCTGCGGCCTGGCGCCCAACGTCGAGACGTTGGTCCTCTTCCGCATCGTCCAGGGGCTCACCGGCGGCGTCATGCAGCCGCTGTCGCAGGCCGTGATGCTCGAGAGCTTCGCGCCTCGCGATCGCGGCAAGGCGATGGGCTTCTGGTCGGTGGGCATCATCGCGGCGCCGATCGCGGGTCCCTTGGTCGGAGGGTGGCTCACCGAGCACGCGAGCTGGCGATGGGTGTTCTTCATCAACCTGCCGGTCGGGATCGTCGGGCTGGTCATGCTGGCGCTCTTCGTGCACGACCCGCCCTACCTCAGGAGCGCGATCCGGCGCATCGACGGCTGGGGGATCGGCATGCTGGCGCTCGGCATCGCCGCCCTCCAGGTGCTGTTCGATCGCGGCCAGGAGGAGGACTGGTTCGACTCGCGGCTGATGACCGCGCTGCTGATCGTCGGGATCGCGCTGCTGGCGGCTTTCGTCTGGCGCTCGCTCGCGATCTCCTACCCGGTGGTCGAGCTGCGGGTGTTTCGCGATCGCACGTTCGCGGCGGGCGCCGTGCTGTCCGCCTTGATGGGGCTGCTGCTCTACGGCTCGATCGTGCTGCTGCCCCTGCTGCTGCAGACGCAGCTCGGCTATCCGCCGCTCGCCGCCGGCTGGATCGTGGTCGCCCGAGCCGCCGGGTCGCTGGTCGCGTTCCCGATCGCGGGCCTGCTCACCGCGCGGTTCGACCCGCGACGTCTGCTGGCGACCGGCCTGGCGCTCGGCGCGATCACCATGTTCTGGTTCGCGACCCTCGACCGCGGCCTCGGGGCGCGCGACCTGTTCTGGCCGCAAGTCGTCCAGGGAGTGGCGCTCGGGCTGCTCTTCGTGCCGCTGACCACGGTGACCATGAGCGCGATCCCGCGCGAGCAGATGGGCAACGCCTCGAGCCTGTTCAACGTGGTGCGCAACCTCGGGTCGAGCGTCGGCATCGCGATCATCTCGACGCTGCTGGCGCGCGGACAGATCCGACACCGCGCCCTGCTCGCCGAGCGAGCCTCCGAGCTCGAGCCGTGGGTGGCGTCCCGTCTCGATGCCGCCGGCGACCAGATGGCTCTCGCCATCGGCGGCGGAATCCTGGACGCGAGCGAAGCGGCCCGCTTCGCCGCAGGGCGGCTGTTGGCGCAGCAGGCCGGGATGCTCGCCTTCCTCGACTCGTTCCGTTTCCTCGGATGGGTCTTCGTCGCGATGCTGCCGCTGGTGCTGTTGCTGAGGCGCCCGGAGCTCGACGACGAGTAGGTGGCGGACGGTCGGCCGCTCACGCGGACCGATCTAGCAGAGGCTCCGCTCCTGGCTCGTCGTCACGGAGTGGACTGCCGAATCGCGGGATCGTCTGCAACCCTCCTCGGTGAGCTCTCGTATCGAGTATTCTCGAATCGAGACTTCTTCGAATCGTCGAAGCCGGCTCGAGAGCGACCTCGGCGAAAGGAGGCAGCGATGAGTAGGACGCCACGAGGCAGCGAGCGACCGCTCGCCAGGCCGCTCCAGCCGATGGAGCTGATGGTGCTCTCCGTGCTCCACGACGCTCCGAACCACGGCTACGGCCTGGTGCGCGAGATCGGTGAGCGCACCGAGGGTGCGCTGGCCGTTCGCCCCGGCAATCTCTACCGCGTGCTCGACCGGCTGGTCGACGCCGGGCTCGTCGCCGAGAGCGAGCCGCCCGGGGCGCCGAGCGCCGAGTCCGGCGCGAAGGGGGCGGAACGCACGCGTTTCTTCTCGATCACGTCGGACGGCCGTGCGCGCATCGCATCCGAGGCAGAGACCTTGGGCCGCGCCCTGGGCGCCTCGCCGAGCCTGCGTCGCGCGCTCCGGCGCGGCCTGGGGTCGGCGTCGTGAGCGGGCGCGCGCGCCCGCCCCGCGGATCGGGTGGGCGTCTGGCCCGGCTCCTGGTGAGGCTCTATCCGAAGCGCTTTCGCGAGCGCTACGGCGCCGACCTGGTCGAGCTCCACCAGCGTCTCGCCGACGAGCGCGCGCCCGGTGCGCGCCGCGGCGCCGGGCGCGCAGTGATCGGCAGCCTGCTCGGCACCCTGCTCGACACCTTGCGCGACGCGCCTGCGGCTCACCTCGAGGAGCTCCGGCGGTCTCGGCGACGACGCATCGCCTCCCGGACCGGCGGCGCGCTGACAGCAGCACGACGAGCGCCGGGAGGAGGATGGCGCGATACGGTCACCGCGCTGCGCGCGCTGCGCCGTCGCCCCGGCTTCAGCCTCCTGGTGATCGCGACGCTGGGGTTGGGCCTGGGTGGCCTGACCGCGATCTGGACGGTGATCGGCGGCGTCCTGCTCGAGCCGTTGCCCTACGCCGAGCCCGATCGGCTCTACCAGCTCTGGGGGACGGAGCAGGGGGAGCTCCAGGTGGCGGGCACCGTCGCCTACCTCGACGTGATGGACTGGCGGGAGCAGAGCGAGGCCTTCTCCGAGGTCGCCGCGTACGACGAGTGGACGCCGATCCTCACCGGCGCCGGCGAGCCGGTGCGGCTGCCGGCGGCGCTGGTGTCGGCGAACTTCCTCGATCTGCTCGGGGTCGAGCCGGCGATCGGACGCTTCTTCCTCCCCAGTGAGGACGTCGACGGTCAGGACCGGGTGGTGGTGCTCGACTTCGGACTCTGGCAGAGCCGATTCGGCGGCGATCCCGCGATCGTCGGGCGCTCGATCCTGCTCAACGGTCGTCCCCACGTGGTGGTCGGCGTGACCCAGGCCTCGTTCGAGGATCCCGGGCTGTCCGGGAAGAGCTTCGAGCCGCCGGTGCTGTGGCGACCCCTCGGCTACCTCGGCGTCGAGGACGACCGCCTGCCGAACCGCGGCTCGTCGAGCTACGCCGCTGTCGGTCGGCTGCGCGAGCGGGTGTCGCCGGAGGCGGCGCAGGCCGAGCTGGGGACGATCGCGGCGCGGCTCGAGAGCGAGTACGCCGACACCAATCAGGGGCGCGGCGTCGTCATGGTGCCGCTCGCCGAGCAGCTGGTCGGTGACGTGCGGCCCTCCCTGCTGATGCTCCTCGGCGCCATGGCGTGCCTGCTCGCCATCGCCCTGGTGAACGTCGCGAGCCTGATGCTCGGACGCGCGACCGAGCGTTCCACCGAGGCGGCGATCCGATCGTCCCTGGGAGCCGGCCGGTGGGGGCTGCTGCGGCCCGCGGTCAGCGAGGGCCTCCTGCTGGGGCTGGCCGGCGGCGCGCTCGGCCTGGTCCTCGCTCAACCGTTGCTGCGCACGATCCTGGGCCTGGCGGGGGCCGACCTGCCACGAGCCGACCGGGTGGCGATCGACGGCCGCACGCTCCTGTTCACGACCGCGATGTCGCTCGTTGCGGGCGTCCTGTGCGGTCTCCTCCCCGCGATCTCGAGCATCAGGGGCGCCCTGCGCGGCCGACTCCGCTCGAACGCGTCGGCCGGACGGGCGGCGCTGCGACTGCGCAGCGCATTGGTGGCGATGCAGGTCGCCCTCGCCCTGGTCCTGCTCAGCGGCGGCGCAGTGCTGACCTCGAGCTTCGTCAACCTCCTGGAGGTCGACGCCGGCATCGAGCCTCGCGGTGTTCTCACTTTCGATCTGGCGCCACCCTCCTCGCGCTACCCGGAGCCGGCGGACCTCGACCGTTACTACGCGGAGGTGCTCCAGCGCTTGAGCGCGCTTCCCGGAGTGCAGGCGGCGGGTGCGATCAACATCGTCCCCCTCTCCGGCAGCTTCGACGGCAACGGGCTCGCGGTGCCGGGGCATCCGAGCCCCGATCCCGACGGCGAATGGTCGATTCAGACGCGGTCGGTCACCCCCGGCTACTTCGAGGCGATCGGAACGCCGATCCTGCGCGGACGCGGCATCGAGGCCCGCGATCGCGGCGATGCGCCGCCGGTCGTCGTGATCAACGAGACGGCCGCCGAGCGCTTCTGGCCCGGTGAGGATCCCGTCGGCGAGCACGTGGAGATCGTCGGCGCCGAGGTCGAGATCGTCGGCGTGGCGGCCGACACCAAGCACCTCGCGCTCGACCAGGAGGCGCCGCTCCAGGCCTACCTCTCCCGCGAGCAGGCGGTGGCTGCCTGGCAGGTGCGCCGACAGTCCATCGTGCTGCGGACCGACGCCGATCCGCTCGACCCCGCCCGCGGCCTGGTTGCCGCCGTGCGCGGCGAGGTGTGGGCGATCGACCCCGAGATTCCGCTGGCCAGCCTGCGCTCGCTGCAGCAGGTGGTCGACCGCACGGTCTCCTCCGATCTGCTGCGCACCGTGATCACGGTCGCCTTCGCGGTGCTCGCGCTGCTGCTCAGCCTGGTCGGGATCTACGGCGTGACCTCGTATGCGGTCGCGCTGCGCCGCCGCGAGCTGGCGATTCGAATGGCGCTCGGAGCGCGCCGCCGGCGGGTCGTCGGCGAGGTGGTGCGCCAGGCGATGCGTCCGGCCGTGATCGGCCTGCTGCTCGGCATCGCCGGGTCCTGGGGGGTGGCGGCGGCGCTGCGCAGCTTCCTCTTCGAGGTCGACGGCGCGCCGCTGGCGGGTCCGATCCTGGCGCCGCTGCTGGTCGCGGTGGCGCTGGTCGCGAGCTTCGTCCCGGCGCGTCGCGTCACGCGCATCGAGCCGGTCGCCGCGCTGCGCGAGGAGTGAGGCCGCGCGCGGCGCTGCGGCCGGCTGCTTCGTGGAGCGGCAGAGAGCGGAGGCGTGGCCTGCAGCTCCGGCGCGAGCGCGGGGCGATCGGCTGGCAGGATCTGGGGTCGAGCCGGCTCGATGCGCAGCGGGGGCTCTCGCGCTCAGACCCGGAGCAGGATCGAGCAGCAGGTCAGCCCGGCCTCGGCCTTGGCCAGCTCGTCCGCCGGGACGGTGTGGACGCGGTGACCGCGAGCCTCGAGAAGTGCGCGAGTGCGGACGCTCGACTCCGGGACCACCAGCGCGTCGCCGATTCGCAGTACGTTGGCGGTGGCGGGCTCGCCCGGCTCGACCTCGACGATCTCGAGGCCCGCGAAGCACCCGCGATCCACCCAGCGCGGCTGGAGCAGGACGGCGTCGTCGGAGATCGCGGCCGCCGCGGTCTTGAGGTGCAGGCAGCCATCGACCGGAACGCCGACCGTCTGGTAGCCGTAGCGGTCGAGGAGGCCCGAGAGCTGCGCGATCCCCTCGTCGTTGGTCCTCCGGCTCCGGCCCACGTACACCGTCCGGCCGAGGACCAGCACGTCGCCGCCGTCGAGAGTGGCGGGGGGCTCGATTCGCACGAGCGGGCGCCGGGTCTCGAGCGCCGCCGCGACCGTCTCGACCTCGCCGCGTCGTGAGGGTGCGCCCGGGCGCGTGATCACGGCCATCTCGTCGAGCACCACCGCGGTGTCCTCGACGAACACCGAGTCGGGATGCTCGGGGGCTTCCGGGAGGCGCTCGACGGTCGCGCCGAGCTCGCGGAGCTTCTCCTCGTACTGCCGGTGCTGCTCGCGGGCTCGATCGAGGTCGATCGGCGCACGTGCGAGATGGGTGAGCTCGCACTCCGCGATGCGCGGCGAGACGGCGCGGGTCAGGGCCAGGATCGAGCCGGCGGCGCGTCGTTCGGCCGGTCCCGGAGAGAGGGGCGTAGAATGCGACATCCGTAGAGAGTACGCCGACCGGGACGCGCCGACGTCCGCCGCGCTGGGCGGGCCGGGCTCGAACGCGGGGCGTGCACCACCGACCGATGGGGGAGGAGCAGCCGATGATGGCGCGAATGGCGTGGATCGGGATCCTGGCAACCGGGTGGGTGTTGGGACCAGCACCGCCGGCGGTTCACGCCGCCGACGGCACCCATGACGAAGGCCGGCTGGTCCCGTCCTGGTTCTCGGACCAGCCGATCACCTTCGTCGAGACCGACGAGATCGACTACCTCTGGGTGGCCGATGGCTTCGAGCTGCGTGGCAAGACCCTGCACTGGCAGGAATGGCCCGAGCCTGAGGAGTTCCTGGGCGAGGATGGCGGGAACCGCGACGAGAATGACTATCGGCTCGCGCGACAGCTCGCGGGTGAGATGGCGCGCTCCTTCTCCGACGTCTTCGAGCGCGAGTACCCGCGGGACTTCCCCTCCTCGCTCGACGAGGGCGACATCCTCGTCGAGGGGCGGATCGTCGACTGCAGCACCGGCAACCGCGCGGCCAAGGCACTCGTCGGGTTCGGCGCCGGCGCTGGCAACACCGCAATCGACCTTCGCTTCACCGACAAGGCCAGCGGCGAGGTGGTGATGGCGATCCATCACCGGGTGGTCAGCGGCACCAACTGGTCGACCACCGACTCCAAGTTCTTCAAGTGGGTCAAGAAGATGGGCAAGGAGATCGCGGAGGACGGCGTGCAGGAGTTGTACCGCGACGGCGAAGTGCGCAAGGAGTAGCCGGTTGTCCGGCGGCAGCGGGGGTGCGCGGATGCGCGTGGCTCTCGTCGGACCCTGTCGCTCCGCCGATGCGACGTGCTGGACGTCCAGACCTGCGGAGAAGGGGGTTCCCCTGGGCTGCTAGGAGGGAATCGGCGTCCACAGCAGGTCGCCCATCGACAGGCCCGTGGACACGCCCATGGTCGGAGCGGGTTAGGATCGAGCCAACCATGCAAGTCATCAAGAGCCCCAAGGTCTGGGACGTCGTCGTCATCGGGTCGGGCGCCGGCGGCGGCACCGCCGTCCAGGTGCTGACCCAGCACGGGATCGAGGTCGCGCTGCTCGAGGCGGGCGAGAGGATCGATCCCCTGGTCGACTTCAAGGAGCACGTCTGGCCCTACGAGGTCGATCACCGCGGCGCGTTTCCCGGCGGCGCGTCGTATTTCGGCAACGCGCCCTACGGCTACTTCAACGCTCCCAACGGCTTCTGGTCGATCGAGGAGGAGCCGTACACGGTGGCGCCCGGCAACGAGTTCCAGTGGTTCCGCTCGCGCGTTCTCGGCGGGCGCACCAATCACTGGGGGCGGATCTCGCTGCGGTTCTCCGACTACGACTTCATGCCCTACTCGATGGACGGGCTGGGCGCCGACTGGCCGATCACCTACGAGGACGTTGCCCCCTACTACGAGAAGATCGAGCGCTTCGTCGGCATCACGGGCAGCCGCGAGGGCCTGCGCTCCGCCCCCGACGGAGTCTTCCAGCCGCCGCCGCCGCCCAAGGTCCACGAGGTCCTGATCCAGAAGGCGTGCGGCAGGCTCGGCATCCCCTGCATCCCGAACCGCCGCGCCGTGATCACGCGCCGGCTCAACGGCCGTCCGCCCTGCCACTACTGCGGCCAGTGCTGGCGCGGCTGCCAGTCGGCGTCGAACTACTCGTCGTCGAACGTCCAGATCCTGCCGGCGCTCGAGACCGGCAAGCTCGCGCTGATCACGGGCGCGATGGCGCGCGAGATCCTGGTCGACGACAACGCGCGGGTGACCGGCGTCTCCTACGTCGACAAGGCGACCCGCACCGAGCAGACGATTCGCTGTCGAGCCGTCGTCGTCGCGGCGAGCGCCTGTGAGACCTCGAGGCTGCTGCTCAACTCGCAGTCGCCGCGCTTCCCGAAGGGCCTCGCCAACAACTCCGGCGTGGTGGGCCGCTTCCTGATGGACACCGTCGGGTTCGGGCTGTGGGGGACGGTGCCGGCGCTCGAGGGGATGCCCATCTACAACACCGACGGGGTCGGCAGCGCGCACCTCTACATGCCCTGGTGGGAGCTCGACAAACCGAACAAGGAGTTCCCGCGCGGCTACCACATCGAGATCGGCGGCGGCTACGGGATGCCGGGGCTCGGCTCGTTCCAGGGCACCGTCAACCGCTACGGCGGCTGGGGCCGCGAGCTCAAGGACCGCATCCGCGCTCGCTACGGGACCACGATCGCGCTCGAGGGGCGGGGCGAGATGATCCCCAACCACATGAGCTACTGCGAGCTCGACCCGGTGGTCACCGACGACTGGGGGATCCCGGTGCTTCGGTTCCATTTCCAGTGGACCGACTACGAGTGGAAACAGGCGCGGCACATGGAGCGGACCTTCAAGGACATCATCGAGACCATGGGGGGCGTGGTCGGCGGGCTGTCGGCGCCGGGGCGCGAGGGGCGGGGCATCTCGATCGGAGGGTCGATCATCCACGAGCTCGGGACGGCGCGGATGGGCAAGGATCCGCGGACCTCGGCCGTCAACGGTTGGGGGCAGGCCCACGAGGTGCCGAACCTGTTCCTGGCCGACGCCTCGACCTTCGTCTCGAACCCGGACAAGAACCCGACGCTGACCATCCAGGCGCTCTCCTGGCGGACGTCGGACTACCTCGCCGACAAGCTGGGGAAGGGGGAGCTGTGAGCACCGCGAACGAGCCGACTCGCCGGAACGACTCGCCCGACGCCGCAGGCCACCAGGAGCGCAGGCCTCGTGACGAGCTGTCGCGCCGCGAGGCGATCCGCCTCGCCGGCCTCGCCTTCGGCGCCGCCGGCCTCGGCGCCCTCTCGCCGCCGCCGCTCGACGCGCGGGTCGCCGCCCACGTCCACGGCGCCGTCGCCCAGGAGCGCGAGTCCGGGAGCTACGAGCCGAAGGCGTTCAACGAGCACGAATGGAAGCTGCTCGTTCACCTCGCCGACATGATCCTGCCCGCCGACGAGCGGGGACCCTCGGCGGTCGAGACCGGAGCGCCCGAGTTCATCGATTTCCTCGCTTCGGGGGGCGACGAGATGCTGCGCATCCTGAGCTCGGGGATGCTCTGGCTCGACCACGAGATGCGCGAGCGCACCGGCGGCTCCTTCCTCGAGGCGACGCCCGAGCAGCAGGCGCAGATGCTCGACGAGCTCTCCGGCCTCGCCCTCGAGCGCGAAGAGCACCGCGTCGTCATGGGCGTCGAGCTGCCCGGCCAGGAGTACGACACCTACCAGGCCTCGACCGATTACGAGCGGTTCCTCGACTACACGACGGCGGCGCACCACCCGCTGCTCCCCGGCGTGCGCTTCTTCAACTGGGTGCGCCGGCTGGTGGTCGACGCCTACTTCACGACCCCCGAGGGGATCGCCGACGTCGGCTACCAGGGAAACCAGTACCTGAGGCGCTACGAGGTCCCCGAGGGGTCCCTGCGCTACGCGCTCGAGCGCAGCCCGTTTCGCGACGACCCGGCGTAGCCGGCGCGGCGGTCGAACCCAACGCTCCACCCCCTGGCCCTCCACCCCCTGGCCGCTGCCGTGGCGCGATCGGAACGTCGTCGAGCAGGGAGATCGCCACCGTTTCAGTCTACTGCTTCGCTCGACTCGAATTGGGGCTTCGGCGGCCGTTCCTGGAGCCTCACCCCACCCGCGACGGATCCGCCGCCCGAGACCGCGCCGCCTCGACGCTGACCTTGCCGGCGCGCACCAGCGCGTCGAGCGATTCGTCGAGGGTCTGCATGCCGGCGCGGCGGCCGCTCTGGATGATCGAGCGGATCATGGGCGTGTTGCCCTCGCGGATGATGTTGCCGAGCCCTCGGGCCCGAAACAGGATCTCGACCGCCGCCGCGCGACCGCCACCGTCAACAGTCGGCAGGAGCTGCTGGCAGATCACGGCGACCAGCGTGTCGCCGAGCGAGGCGCGGGCGTGGGCCTGGCGATCGAACGGAAAGACGTCGACCAGACGGTCGATCGTGCTGGTCGCGCTGTTGGTGTGCAGGGTGCCGAACACCAGGCTTCCCATCTCGGCCGCGGTCAGAGCGAGCGAGATCGTCTCGAGATCGCGCAGCTCGCCGACCAGGATGACGTCGGCATCCTCGCGCAGGGCGGCGCGCAGCGCCTCCTCGAAGCTGCCGGTGTCCTGTCCGATCTCGCGCTGCGAGACGATCGACCGGCGGTTGGCGTGGACGAACTCGACTGGATCCTCGATGGTGACGATGTGGAGGCTGCGGTTGCGGTTGATGTGGTCGACGATCGCGGCCAGGGTGGTCGACTTGCCCGAGCCGGTGGGCCCCGTGACCAGCGCAAGGCCGCGGTCGAGCTCGGCGCAGCGCAGCACCGCAGGGGGCAGGCCGAGGGTCTCGAGGTCAGGGACCTGGTCCGGGATCGCGCGGCACACGGCGGCCAGGCCGCGTTCCTCTCGAAAGACGTTGGTGCGGAACCGGCCGGTGCCCTTGAGCGAGTACGCGAAGTCGACGTCCCCCTCGGTGTCGAGGTCCCGCCAGCGTCCTGCCGGTGCGATCTCGCGCAGGACCTCCTCGAGCTCGGCGGAGGAGAGGGCGCCGAGGTCCTCGATCGTCTGGATCACGCCGCGCAGGCGGAGCTTCGGCGGCTCCCCGGCGTTGAGGTGGAGGTCGGAGCCGCCGACCTTCGTCAGGTGCTCGAGGAGCGCGTCGATGGTCGCCATCAGGCGGAGCTCTCCGCCGCGACGCGGGGAGCGTCGAAGGTGGAGGGGCTCTCCGAGTGGAGCGCCGCCTCGGCCCGATCGACGATCCCCGACTCGACCAGGCGCTCGAGCGAGGAGCCTAGGGAGGTCATCCCCTTCGAGGAGCCGCTCTGGAGCGCCGACGGAATCTGCTGGAGCTTGTTCTCGCGGATCAGGTTGGCCACCGCGGGCGTGCCGAGCAGGATCTCGAGAGCCGCGACCCGCCCGGTGCCGTCGGCGCGGCGGACCAGACGCTGGGAGACGACCGCGCGCAGCGACTCGCCGAGCATGGTGCGAACCTGGCGCTGCTGATCCGGCGGGAAGGCGCCGACCAGACGACTGATCGTGGCCGCCGCATTCGAGGTGTGCAGCGTCGCCAACACCAGGTGCCCGGTCTCGGCGGCGGTCAGGGCGAGCCCGATGGTCTCGCGATCACGCAGCTCGCCGAGCACGATGACGTTGGGATCTTGCCGCAACGCGGCGCGCAGGGCTCGCTCGAAAGTCGACGCGTCGCGGCCGATCTGACGCTGCCGAACCACCGAGCGTTTGGGCGTGTGGACGTACTCGACCGGGTCCTCGATGGTCAGGATGGTGCCCGGCCGATTGGCATTGACCAGGTCGACGACCGCGGCCATCGTCGTCGACTTTCCGCAACCCCCGGGTCCGGTGAACAGCACCATCCCCCGCGGCAGCGAGGCGACCTCGCCGACCGCCGCAGGGAGGCCGAGGGAATCGAGGCTCGGCGCCTCGCGCGGGATCAGCCGAAGCACGAGGTCGACGCCGCGCTGCTGGCGGTACACGTTGACTCGCAGCCGCGCGAGCCCCTCGACGTCGTAGGCGAGGTCGACCTGCCCACGCGCCTCGAGCGCTCGTAGCTGGTCGTCGTCGAGCAGAGCCCTCGCCATCGCCTCGCAGGCTGCGGGGTCGAAGGCCCTGCCCTTGAGCGGTCGCAGATCCCCGTGGATGCGCAGGCTCGGGGGCAGTCCCGCGTGGAGATGGATGGTGCTGGCGGCGTGCCGCCGCGCCGCCTCGACGAGCTGGCGCAGCGTGCGCAGGATCGCCGCGTCGGCCGGCGGCCGGCCCCCGGGGGACTCGGCCGGCTCCGGGCTCGCTTCCTGCTGGTCGCCGGAGGCCACCAGACCCGCGGCCACCGGATCGGCCGGCTCGATCGTCGTGGCCGTCGCCAGCGGCTGGAGGTAGGCCAGGCCGGCGGCCTGGCCCGGTCCACTTCCCGCAACGTCGGTGATCTGCGGCGGGGCGGGGGTCTGCGCCGGGGAGCCGCGGGAGGATCCGAAGGTCGCCGCCCCGTCGTGACCGGCGCGGCGGAGCCGTTGGAGGGCCAGTACCTCCTCGATCTGACGCTCGGTGAGAAGATCCTGAGCGACCAGGATCTCTCCGAGGGCACCCCCCGCTTCGGCCTGGGCGGCGAGCGCGTCCGTGAGCTGATCCCTCGACAGCATCCCGAGCTCGATTGCGATGACGCCGAAGGCCAGGCCGTCTTCGAGATCGAGATGGCTCATCTGAGATCCGAGGTCCTTTCGCGCCGAGTGAGAGAAGCGGGGAGTATATGCGCCCGGAGGCGGGCCGGATCTCTGGCGCCTCTCCGGACGCCGTCCGCGCTGCGGGGCCGCGGGCCGCCGCCGCGACGAGCGGGAGGTCGCGCCGGGCGCCCTGCGCCGCGTCAGGAGCCTTGCTTCTTCGCCTCTTCCAGCCAGCGTTCGAAGTCCTGCCACATTCCCTTCGCGTCCTCCTCGAGCCCCTGCTCCTCGAGCTCTCGCCGGAGCTCCCCGGCGCGCTCGCGCAGGGCGGGTAGGCGCTCCTCCCGAAAACGCTCGGCCTGCTCGCGCGTCATCGTCGCGGTCTCCTCGCCGAAGCGGGTGAGCGAGTCGGCGAGCTCGTTCGCCTCCTCCGATTCGCGCAGGGCCCGCAGTCGCTCGGTGAGCCCTTCGCCGAGCGCGCTCACGCTTTCGATCGCGCTCTTCCCGGCGCGGCGCAGAGAGTCGACTGCCCGGTCCCCCTCGCTCTCGCGGCCGATCAACTCGGCGCCTTCGAGCATCGGGATGCGGGCGCCCTCACCGTCCCGCACGACGAGCTTGCGGCCGCCGAGCACGCCGGCCCGCTCGACGTCGATCAGGGAGTTCATCGAGAGCGCCCCGCGGTGACGCGACCGGACCTCGGCCTCGACGCGAACGTTGCCCTCCTCGTCGACGGCGACGCGGGTGACTTCGCCGATCTCGAGCCCCTTGTACTCGACATGATCGCCGCGCTCGACGCCCTGGGCGTCCTGGAACAGCACCGCGAAGCGCAGCGGTCCCTCGCCGCCACAGGCGAGCAGGCACACCAGGGGGAGGGGGGCCAGCGCCGTGCTCGACCAGCGGCGCGTGGGTGGGCGCCGGCGAGGCGGCGGGGGCGGGGTCGTGCGGGGATGCATCATCTCTCGACCTCTCTCTCGTGCAGAGGCTATCGCTCTGGTGTAAGGCTTCCTCGCGCCTAGGGGGAAGCGTCCGGCGCTCCCGACCGCGAGCATGCCACGTCGAGCGTCGCGCGCCTCGAAGTCCTGCGCGAGCCTTGCACCCGGCCGCGGGTCTCACTACGGTGGGGCCGACGGCCGCGTTTCGCGGCGCCCGTCGAGCGTCACATGCCGGAAGGCGACACCATCCACACCCTCGCTCGCGCCCTGCGCGAGGACCTGGTCGGCCGTCGGCTCGAGCGGGTCGAGCTGCATGGGCGGCCGGTGCCTTCGCTGGCCGTCGAGGTCGTATCGGTCGAGGCGCGAGGTAAGAACCTCCTCCTGTCGCTGGCGAGCGGCGAGGTCCTGCGCGTGCATCTCGGCATGCACGGCGACTGGCACCGCTACCCGCGGGACGCGCCGAGCTGGCGCAAGGCCGCCTGGAGGGCGAGCCTGTCGCTGCGCACCGGTGAGGCGACCCTGGTCTGCTTCGACGCGGAGGAGCTCGAGTTCCTCGAGGCCGATCGGCTGTCGGCCAGCCGTCGCCTCCGCGATCTGGGACCGGACCTGATCTCCGAGGAGACGCCTGCCGGTCGGCTGGTCGAGCGCGCTCGCAGCTTTCAGCCGAGCACGGCGCCGGTGGTCGACCTGCTTCTCGACCAGCGGGTGGCGGCCGGGATCGGGAACGTCTACAAGAGCGAGCTGCTGTTCCTCAGGAGGATCGCGCCGCTGACCCCGGTGGGTGATCTCGAGGACGCTGAGCTCGCGACGCTGTACGAGCTCGCGGCACGGCTGCTGCGGGCGAACGTCGGCGGTGGCTCGCGAACCACCACGCGTGAGCGAGGGGCACGGGGCTCTCGGCGGCCGCGCCTTTGGGTCTACGGGCGCGCCGGCGAACCCTGCCTGCGCTGCGGGGAGGCCGTGGTGTCGGCGCGGCTCGGGCGGGGCCGTCGGAGCACCTACTGGTGCCGCCGCTGCCAGCAGGGAGCACCCGGGGCCGAGCCTGTGCTCTCCGGCTGAGCCTGCCGAGCCGGTCGAGCCGATCATCCGGTCGCCGCCGTCGAGCCGAACGAGCCGATCGAGTCGAACGAGCCGAATCGAGCCCGTCAATGCCCTCGAGCCGGACGAGCCGGTCAGCCGAGCGAAGCCGTCCGTCCAGTCGAGTCGATTCGGATCGGCGGGCGTTTGCGCGGGCCTGATGCGGCCTCGAGTGACTCGGCGGAGCTTTCGCCCGCCGTGGCGGGGAGAACCCGCTCGTGCTAGCTTGCGCGCTCGACAGCTTCGAGCAGCTTCGAGGAGCGTATGATCGCCACCGAGTCGTATCTCGCGACCGTCAAGGAGCTCTCCGACCGGCTGGTCGAGCTGCAACGCCCGATCCGCATCCTCGATGCGATCAAATGGGGTACGGAGGTCGAGGAGCGCTTCTTCGAGCGGGGCGCGAGCGAGCTGCCCGAGGTCGATCTCGCCTTCTACGAGGCGCGGCCGCTGTCGTTCGATCCGGTCGCCAAACGCGCCGAGCTCCAGGAGCTCGACCGGCAGGTCCGTCGCCAGCTCGGCCGGATCAACCCGGTGGCCGAGATCCTCTCGCGCATGTGCCGGGAGTACGACATCGTGGTCGCGATGCTCCAGGCCCGCGGCACTCCCGAGTTCTCGAGGTTGTCGCAGGATCTCTACGGCTCCGCCGACGACGTCTTCCACGCCGGCGACCCCACTCTCGCCGATCTCGGGACCATGATGTTCGGCTCGCTCGAGCGCCTTGCGGACTCACCGGCGCTGGTCCAGGAGGAGCCCCAGCACAGCGGCGACGCCGCGGTCGAGATCCTACGCCACCGCCTGGAGGCGGCGTTCGCGGGGACCGGCCACGAGATCCGGGTCGATCTCGCCGACGGCATCGTCGCCGATGCGGCCGCCGGCGCCGACTACATCAAGATCCGCCGCGAGGCCCGCTTCACCGACCGCGATCTGAGGCTGCTCGAGATCCACGAGGGCTGGGTGCACCTGGGGACGAGCCTCAACGGCCGCAGCCAGCCGATCTGTACCTTCCTCAGCAAGGGTCCTCCCTCGTCGACGGTGACCCAGGAGGGGCTGGCGGTGCTGATGGAGATCCTCACCTTCTCCTCGTACCCTGAGCGCCTGCGCAAGCTGACCAACCGGATTCGCGGGATCAAGATGGCCGAGGACGGCGCCGACTTCCTCGACGTCTATCGCAGCTTTCTGGAGCAGGGGGCCGGAGAGCACGGGGCGTTCCGGCAGGCCGCGAGGGTCTTCCGCGGCAGCCTGCCGAACGCAGGGCCGTTCACCAAGGACCTCTCCTACAGCAAGGGGTTCGTGATGATCTACAACTACCTACTGCTGGCGGTGCGCAAGGGGCTCCTCCAGCGAATCCCGCTGCTGTACTGCGGCAAGACGACGCTGGAGGACCTCCGGCTCCTCGAGCACCTGGTCGAGGAGGGAGTGGTGCAGACGCCGCGCTTCCTGCCGCCGCAGTTCTCGGACCTCCAGGCGCTGTCGGCCTGGATGTGCTACGCCAACTTCCTGAGCCGGCTCGATCTGCAGCGCATCGAGGCAGACTTCGCCGAGATCCTGTAAGGAGGTGCTCTACCTGGGCTGGTCGGTGCTGGTCTGCAGGTTGTTCTCGATGTCGAAGGCGAGGGCCGAGCTCGAGACGAGCGAGCGGGCCAGCATCTTCTCGGCGCGGTTGCGCACCGAGCCCTCGAGTCTCACGTCGCCCTGATCGACCACGATGTGAATCGGCGGCTCGAGCCGGTTGGCGTACTCGGCGAAGGAGAGGTCGCCGTAGATCGCCTCGTACGCGCGCTGGCGGATCTGGTCGTCGTGGATCGACACCGGCAGCACCTCGATCGTCGACATCACCGAGTCGACGCCCGGGATCGACTGCATGGCGCGAATCGCCGACTGCTCCTTCCAGGGCATCGTCACGGCGCCGTGGAGCCGCACCGCCGAGCCTTCGACCTCGGCTTCGATCCAGTCGAAGACCGTGTGCCACGTCGGGTTGCTCAGCTTGCGACTGACGTCGGCGACGATGTCGGCCTGGACGCGATCGTTGGAGACGAGCTCGATCTGGTTGTCGACCGACTCGATCTCTTCGAACGAGCTCGCGACCCGCTCGGCTTCGTCACGATGCCGGAGGGTATCGACCGTGCCGACGAGCACCGCAGTGCTGCCGTTGACGCGGACGTCGACCTCGTCGAGACCGCGCCGCTCGAGCCGCTTCGCCAACATCTGGGCGACCGGGTCGTCGGTCAAAGCGTCCGTGATGGCGAACGCGGGGGAGGCGAGGACTGCCGCCGCCAGGAGGCAGCGCAGGCTCGCGGGTAAACGTTTCAGGCGTGTCATGGTGATCTGTCCTTTCTCGAGTCGCGTGGCTGTGGTTGCGGGCGTCGATGGAGCCACCGCGAACGCCGGTGCTCCTTCGACGACCGCGACGTTCGCTCCTCTCTCGTGCTCTCTCGTGCAAGGAACGTACCGGCGGCACCGGTCGCTGGGGCGAGCCGCGCGCGTGAATCGCGACTCTGCACAGCGCGGGTCGCGCTTCTGGCAGACTCGCGAACGGCCGCTCTCACCAGGCAGTGGCCTCATCCGGTCCCCGACTTGGAGCTTTCTGGCATGACGCACCGATTTCCCGACGCTCTACCCTCCGACGCCGTGCTGTCCGACGCCGTGCTCTCCGACGCCGTGCTCTCCGATGCCCTGCTCTCCGATGCTCTGCGCCCGCGTGTCCCCGCGGTCGTGCGTTTCTCGTCGCACGCGCTGCTGGCGGCGGTCCTCGTTCTCGGCGCCGCGCCGTCGATGGCCCAGGACGAAGCCGCCCAAGCCGCCGCGCAGCGCGAACGAGAAGACGACGACGCCGACGACGCCGCGAAAGAGGAGAGCTGGGACGTCGCGGTCACCCCGGGCGAGACCACCGAAGTGACCGTCGACGTCATGGAGGGCACCTGGATGGGCGTCGACGTCTCGCCCGACGGCCGCGAGATCGTCTTCGACCTGCTCGGCGATCTGTATCTGCTGCCGATCGAGGGCGGAGAGGCGAAGGCGCTGACCTCGGGTCCGGTCTGGGACATGCAGCCGCGCTTCTCGCCCGACGGCGACGAGATCGCCTTCACCTCGGATCGCGCGGGCGGCGACAACGTCTGGGTCATCCGGCGGGACGGAACGGCGCCCCGGCAGATCTCCGACGAGAGCTTCCGGCTTCCGAACAGCCCGGCGTGGAGCCCGGACGGGGAGTGGATCGCGGCGCGCAAGCACTTCTCGTCTCGCCGCTCGCTCGGCTCCGGCGAGATCTGGCTCTGGCACTCGAGCGGCACGGGCTCGGGCCTTCGGCTCAACGAGAAGCCCAACGAGCAGAAGGACCTGGGCGAGCCGGCGTTCTCGCCGGACGGCCGCTACGTGTACTTCTCCCAGGACACCACGCCCGGCGACGTCTTCGAGTACAGCAAGGACGCGAACACCGGGATCTACAGCATCCAGCGCATCGACCGCGAGACCGGCGAGATCGAGCGCGTGATCTCGGGGCCGGGGGGCGCGGTGCGCCCGACGCCGTCGCCCGACGGCTCGAGGCTCGCTTTCGTGCGGCGCGTTCGCTTCGTCAGCACGTTGTTCGTTCACGACCTCCGCTCCGGTGAGAACACGCCGGTCTACGCGCCGCTCGAGCGGGACCAGCAGGAGATCTGGGCGATCCACGGCGTGTACCCGCAGATCTCGTGGACCCCCGATTCGAAGGAGATCGTGTTCTGGGCGGGCGGCAAGATCCGCCGGGTCGACATCGACACCAGGGTTCACCACGAGATCCCGTTCCGCGTCCGCCAGACCCACGCACTGAAGAAGGCGCTGCGCTTCCCCCAGGAGGTCGCTCCCGACACCTTCCACACGAAGATGCTGCGCTGGGTCGAGCCCTCGCCCGCCGGCGATCGGGTGGTCTTCCAGTCGCTCGGACGGCTCTGGCTACGCGACCTCGACGCGGGCGGCGAGCCGGGGGAGCCGCACCTGGTGAGCGAGCAGGAGGAGCATTGGGAGCTCTACCCCTCCTTCTCGCGCGACGGCCGGAGCCTGGTCTACGTGACCTGGGACGATGACCTGCTGGGATCGGTGCGCCTGCGCGATCTTCAGTCCGGCGCCGAGCGCACGCTGACCCGCGAGCCCGGGCACTACGTCGAGCCCGTGATCAGCTCCGATGGCTCGACCGTGATCTTCCGCAAGATCGGGGGCGGCTACCTCACCTCGCCGCTGTGGTCAAAGGAGCCCGGGCTGTACAGGGTGCCGGCCGACGCGTCGGCGGAGCCGTTGCGCCTGCGGCAGGCAGGCGTCGCGCCCCACTTCGGCGCCGCCTCCGACCGGGTCTACTTCACCGATTTCGAGGGCGACCAGAGGGTGTTGCGCAGCGTCCGCATCGCCGGCGACGCCTACGGCGATCCCGAGGAACGGACCCACCTGACCAGCGAGAACGCCACGGAGTGGCGCGTCGCGCCCTCCGGCGACTGGGTGGCGTTCGTCGAGCGCTTCAACGCCTACGTGATCCCGCTGGTCGCCGCCTCAGAGCCGATCGCGGTCTCCCCCGGGGTCTCGGCGTTGCCGGTACGGCGACTGTCGCGGGACTCCGGCGAGTTCCTGCGCTGGTCGGGAAACTCCTCGACCGTCTACTGGACTCTCGGTCCCGAGCTGTTCTCGCGCGACCTCGCCGACGCTTTCGCGTTTCTCGAGGGCTCGCCCGACGAGTTGCCGGAGCCGCCGGCGGAGGGGATCGACCTGGGGATGGACGTTGCGAGGGACGTGCCCTCGGGCACGATCGCGCTGGTCGGCGGCACCGTGATCACCATGGCCGGCGAGGACGGCGGGATCGTCCAGAACGGCACCGTGGTGGTCGAAGGCGACCGCATCCGAGCGGTGGGACCGGCGGCCGAGGTGAGCGTTCCGGCCGGCGCCCACCGCGTCGACGTCAGCGGCAAGGTGGTGATGCCGGGATTGATCGACGTCCACTACCACGGCGGCCAGGGCTCCGCCGAGATCGTCCCGGAGCGCTCGTGGGAGGCGCACGCGGCGCTCGCCTTCGGCGTCACCAGCATCCACGACCCCTCCAACGACACCAGCACCTTCTTCGCCGCCAGCGAGATGCGGCGCGCCGGCCTGATCACCGCGCCGCGCCTGTTCTCGACCGGCACCATCCTGTACGGGGCCGCCGGCGACTTCAAGGCCGAGGTCGACTCGCTCGAGGACGCGCGCGCGCACCTGAGGCGGCTGAAGGCGGCGGGCGCGTTCTCCGCCAAGAGCTACAACCAGCCTCGCCGCGACCAGCGCCAGATGATCGTCGCCGCCGCGCGCGAGCTCGAGATGATGGTGGTCAACGAAGGGGGCGCCCTGTTCCAGCACAACATGACGATGGTGCTGGACGGCCACACCGGGATCGAGCACTCGCTGGCGATTCCGGCGGTGTACGACGACGTGCTGCAGCTCTGGGGGGCGAGCGAGGTGGGCAACACCCCGACGTTGGGCGTCGCCTTCGGAGGCATCGAAGGCGAACGCTACTGGTACCACCATACGGAGGTCTACGAACACCCGCGCCTGACCCGCTTCGTGCCCAACGACCAACTCGACGCGCGAGCGCGCCGGCGCGTCATGGCGCCCGAGGAGGAGTACAACCACCTCCTGGTGGCCCGCCTGGTCGCCGATCTGCACGACGCCGGGGTCTCGATCCAGCTCGGCGCGCACGGCCAGCGCGAGGGGCTCGCCGCCCACTGGGAGCTGTGGATGCTCGAGCAGGGCGGGATGACGCCGCTCGAGGCGCTCCGAGCCGGCACTCTCGCCGGCGCGCGCTACCTCGGCCTCGACGGCGACCTGGGATCGCTCGAGGCCGGCAAGCTCGCCGACCTGATCGTGCTCGACGAGAATCCGCTGGAGGACCTCCGGAGCTCGGAGAGCGTGCGCTACACGATGGTCGGGGGTCGCCTCTACGACGCCTGGACGATGGACGAGATCGGCAATCACCCGCGGGAGCGCGGCGGCTTCTGGTTCGAGGAGCTGCTGCGCGTGCCGGCGCCGCCGGCCACCGGAGGCCGTTGATCCACGCTCGCGCCGGCGCGCCGGGCGCACCGTGACCCCGCGGTTCCCGTGTTTGGTGCGCGCCGTCGACCGGAAGAGGTCGAGCGCCCAGCTCGCCCGGCTCGTAGACTTCGGGAAGAGAGAGGGGCCGTGGAGACGGAGACCAGCCATCGAAGGACCGGGCGCCGCTGGCGGCGCGACCGCGTGCGCATCCTCCAAGTCGGATTCCTGTGCGTGATGACGGTCGCCGCGGCGCAGGTGCTGTGGTGGATGTTCGACCAGGGTCGCTTCGCCCGGCAGATGGAAGAGCGTCTGCTCGGGGTCTACCGCCAGGACGTCGCCGTCGCGGAGAGGCTGCTCGCCGGCGGCGAGCCCCCGTCTCGCATCGAGCAGACCTGGCCCCACGTCGTCGTCGAAGGGGCCGAGGCGAGACTGGCCGCGGAGGCGGTGGAGCGGCTGCGCGCCGAGCGCGTCGCGCACTACAACCAGTATCTTTGGGAGGGCGCCTTCTTCCTGCTGGTGCTGCTCGCCGGAATGGGCGTCCTGTGGCGCGTCCTGCGCAAGGAGGCGCACCTGCAGCAGCGACAGCAGAACTTCCTCGCCGCGGTCTCGCACGAGCTGCGCTCGCCGTTGGCCAGTCTGCTGCTCGCCACCGAGACGATGATGCGCCGCGAGCTCGACGCCGACAAGCGGAGGCAGCTCCTGGCGCGCAACCTGGAGGACCTGCGGCGACTCGACGGGTTGATCTCCAACCTTCTCGACACCTCCCGCCTCGAGGAGGGGAGGGTCGCGCTGCACCGCGAGCCGATCGAGCTCCGCGACGCGGTCGACGAGATCCTGCGCGAGGTCTCGGGCGCCGAGTCGAACGCCGCCAAGCAGCTGGACAACCGCGTGCCGGCCGGCCTGGTGGTGGAGGCCGATCCGGTGGCGCTCGCGACCATCCTGCGCAACCTGGTCGACAACGCGCTGAAGGCGACCGGCGAGCGGGGCCGCGTGGTGGTCGAGGCACGTGGCGACGAGCGAGGCACCTCGCTCTCGGTGACCGACGACGGCGAGGGTTTCCTTCCCGAGGAGCGCGAACGTCTGTTCGAGAAGTTCTACCGGCCGGGAGACGAGCTGCGGCGGCGCAAGCGCGGGAGCGGTCTCGGGCTCTACCTAGTGCGCGGGTTCGCCCACCTGGAGGGAGGGTCCGTCACCGCCTCGAGCGGAGGACCGGGGCAGGGCGCGCGCTTCGAGGTGACCTGGCCGGCCCGCGGGCGGGCGGCGTCGTGACCCCGGCCGGCGAGCGCCGCTCGAGCGCCACGGGCAGCGATGCGCGGCGATCGCGCATCCTCGTCGTCGAGGACGAGCCCCACCTCGCCGAGGGGATCGTCGACAACCTCGAGGCCGAGGGTTACGAGGCCGTGATCGCGCGCGACGGCGCCGAGGGGCTGAAGCGGCTGCTGACGCGACGATTCGACCTCGGCATCCTCGACGTGATGCTTCCCGAGCTCGACGGGTTCGCCGTCTGCCGGATGGCGCGCGAGCAGGGGGTCGGGACGCCGATCCTGTTCCTCACCGCACGCGGGGGCGTCGACGATCGCCTGCGTGGGCTGCGCTCGGGCGGCGACGACTATCTCGCCAAGCCCTTCCACCTGGAGGAGCTGATGCTGCGGGTCAAGGCCATCCTGCGCCGTTCGGCGTCCGAGCCGAGCGTCGCCAGTGATGTCCTCGAGTTCGGCGGCAACCGCATCGACCTCGACGCCTACCGCGCCACCTCGTGGGATGGCGAGATCCACGAGCTCACTCACAAGGAGGCGATGATCCTTCGGGTGCTCGCCGAGCGCCAGGGATCGGTCGTCTCTCGCGACACGATCCTCGATCGGGTCTGGGGCTTCGACCTCTTCCCCTCGAGCCGGACCATCGACAACTTCATCGTTCGACTGCGCAAGCGATTCGAAGAGCGACCCGAGCGCCCGCGCCACTTCCACACAGTGCGCGGAGTGGGGTACCGCTTCACGGTGGAGGAGGAAGGGGAGTAGCCGCCCGGTCCGCGGACGGATGCTGGCGGAACACCTCCAGGCCTGCGGCCCTCCAGCGCCGGGCGCTCGAGGGTCCCTTCGAACGAATCCACACCTGTCCGCCCCGTTCCGCCCTCGTCGTCTCGGGCCCCTTCGGGGCCCGGCGAGAATCTCCGCGGTTCGCGTGACGGCGAACTCCGGCGGCTACTCCTCCTCGATCTCTTCCTCGATACCGAGCAGCTCGACGTCGAACACCAGGACCGCGTCGGGACCGAACGAGGCTCCCGGAGGCGGGTTGGAGCCGTAGGCGAGCTGGGCCGGGATGTACAGCTGCCACTTGGAGCCCACCTTCATCTTCGAGACCCCCTCGGTCCAGCCGGCGATCACCTGGTTGAGCGCAAAGGTGACCGGCTCGCCGCGACGGTAGGAGCTGTCGAACACCTCGCCCGCGATCGTCCGTCCCTCGTAGTGCACGCGGACGGTCGAGGTGGGTTCCGGGCTGGGCCCGGTGCCCTCCTCGAGCACCTTGTACTGGAGCCCCGACTCCAGCTCGACGACGCCCTCGGCGTCGCGGTTGGCGGCCAGGAAAGCTTCGCCCTTCTCGCGGTTCTCGGCGCCCTGGACCTGCTGCGCCTGGGCCTCCTCGGCCTGGAGCTGGGTCTGCATCTCCCTCATGCACTGCGCCATCTCGTCGGGGGTCAGGGCGGGGTCGGACCCGGCGAGGGCGTCCTTGAGACCACGCAGGATGAGGTCCGGCGTGGCGCTCACGCCGTCGCGCTTGAGGTTGGAGCCGAGGTTGAAGCCCAGCGTGTAGGAGACCCGATCTTCGAGCGATTCCGGCTTCTCACCCTCCGCAAGCGTGCCTTCAGCACAGGCGAGACCGACCAGGATGACGAGGGCAGGAGGGAGCAGGGACGAGAGGCGAACGCGGTTCATGAGGACCTCGTGTTGAAGTGACTGGGACGCGCGGCGCCGGGCATCGCGCGAAGAGGTGACGGTATCAGCACCCGAAGCGGTGCGCTGCGAGACTCGGACGCGATTGCGAGTGGGAGTCCGAGAGAATCAGCTCGCGCCGTCGAGCTCTCTGACCAGGAAGAAGCCGTCGTCCCCTTGGGCCTGGTAGAGGGGCATCAGGATCCGGCCCGAGCGGAGCGCCCGGACCTCGCCGCCGTCCTGGTACGCGAGCAGGTCGCCACGAGCCACTCGCTGGAAGCTGCGGAGGCCGGGCACCATGTGGAACGAGGAGTCGGGCGGGAGCGGATGCCGGTGGGAGATGGTGAACAGGTGGGGGAGGTCGCCGGCCGCTTGCCGCAGAGCAGCCTCGGCCCACTCGACGCGGCGCTGCGCGTCCGGCCAGTCGTCGAGACTTCCCAGCAGGCCGACCGTGGCCAGCGCAATCCAGACGGCGGCCTCGTCGTGGTCGGTCGAGCTGGGATCGAGATGGCGCCCCCCTTCGAACACCGCTCCTCGATAGCCATTCTGCTCCGCCCACTCGATCAGCGTGCCGTCCAGGTTCTCCTCGATCCCGAGCACCACCGGCACCGGGAAACGCAGCGCAAAGCCGTGCCGCTCCGGTTCGCCCAGGATGCTGGCGAAGGGAGGGCTGTCTCCGGACGTGGTGTGCAGGTCGAGCAGGTAGAGACCGCCGCGAGCCGCTCCGCGCGCCTCCTCGAGAGCTTCCTGGAGCGCCAGCATCTCGCGGTCCTCGACGTCCTTCGGTCCTTCGTCGCGGAGGCGCTCGAGGCGATCGTGGGTCCAGCCGCGGTTGAGGTCGCGCGCGACGAACCGGCGCGCCGAGCGCAGCGCCTCGAGGTTCCCGGTCATCGCGTGAAAGTCGCCGAACGGGAGCGCGGCTCCACGCTCCTCCCAGGCGCGCAGCTCCTCGACGACGCGGGTCAGGGCCTCGAAGCCCGCTGGCTCGTTGCCGTGCAGGGAGCCCACGCAGAAGAGGGTCGGCCCGGGATCGGCGCCGCGCAGGTGACCGAGCCTACGGGTCGGCGGACGGGCGCCAAGGGCGGTGGAGTCGGTCGGCGCGGGTTCGGTCTTGGACGGCGAGGATCGAAACGGTACGGTCAAGAGGCGGCTCGAATCGGAGGCTGGAAGGGGCCGGCGGGAGCTGCAAATCGACTCGCAGGATACCACGCGCGCTGGAGGCGAATAGGAGTAGGGACCGCAGCGGTGCTCCTCCCCGGCGCGATGCCGGATCGCGATGTTGCCTACAGCCCCCCCAGGATCGCCCGCGTCATCTCCTCGGTGCCGGCGGGCGCGTCGCCGCTCAGATCGGCGGTGCGCAGGCCCGTCTCCAGCGCCGCGGCGACCGCTTTCTCGATCGCCGACGCTTCGGCCTCGAGCCCGAGGCTGTGTCTGAGCAGCAGAGCGAGGCTGAGGACGGCGCCGATCGGATTGGCGACGCCACGGCCCGCGATGTCGGGCGCCGAGCCGTGCACCGGCTCGAAGAGCCCCTGGCTGCTCGCGCCCAGGGACGCCGACGGCAGCATGCCGAGGGAGCCGGCGAGCACGGCGGCCTCGTCGCTCAGGATGTCGCCGAACAGGTTGCCGGCCAGGATCACGTCGAAGCGCGCGGGCTGGCGCATCAGGTGCATGGCCATGGCGTCCACCAGCATGTGCTCGACCTCGACGTCCGGGTACTGCTCGGCGACCCGGATCACGGTCCGCCGCCAGAGCCGCATCGACGCCAGCACGTTCGCCTTGTCGATCGACGCCAGCCGGCGGCTCCGCCGCCGGGCAGCCTGGAAGGCGACGTGCGCAACCCGCTCGACCTCGGGCGTGGTGTAGACCATCGTGTCGTAGGCGACGTGTCCCTCCCCCTGCTCTTGACGCGGCCCGAAGTAGAGCCCGCCGGTGAGCTCGCGCACGATCAGCAGATCGACGCCCTCGAGCAGCTCGGGGCGCAGGGGGGCGAGCGGGGCGAGCGCCGGGAACACCGGCACCGGTCGCAGGTTGGCGAACAGGCCGAGCTCGGATCTCAGCTCGAGCAGTCCCTGCTCGGGCCGAACGGGCGCGCTGGGGTTGGACCACTGCGGACCGCCGACCGCGCCGAGCAGGATGGCGTCCGCGTCGCGGCAGCGCGCGAGCGTCTCGCGGGGAAGCGGCGTGCCGGTGGCGTCGATGGCGCAGCCGCCGATCGGCGCCTCCGTGACCTGGATCTGGTGTCCGCCATTGCGCGCGACCCGCTCGAGGATCGCGCGCGCGGCCGCGGTGACCTCGGGTCCGACGCCGTCGCCGGGGAGCAGGACGAGATTTGCCTTCATGGATGCTTCTCCGCAAGGGGCCGGCGCCCCCGATCCGGGCGCTTCCACCGGCGAAGGCCGCCGCCGCGTCGAGCCGGGATCGAGCGTGCCGTAGGTCGGGCGATGGGTGGTCGAGCGGTGGGTGGCCGAGCGGATCGAGGGGAGCTGGTTCAGGGGAGGTCGTGAGCGGCCAGGAACTCCTCGAGAGTGGCGTGGAAGTCGAGGTAGTGCACGGTCCCGCCGGCGAACGGGGCTGCGCGGTCGACGGTGACGAGCGGCCCCGGCGAGGGGTCGGGAGCCGCGTCGTCGCGGGGCTCGCATGAGCCGAGCGAGACGGTGAGCGCGAGGTCCAGCGCGGTGCGCGCCGCAGGTCGGTCGAGACGGGACGCAGGGAGCACCGGCGAAGCATAGCCCGGCCGAAGCGGCGCCGATCCTCCGCCGCTGCGCCCGGCGGCCCCGACGCGCCTCGACGGGCCCCGACGCCTCGGCGGCGCCCGCGCGCCGCCGAGGCGTGTCTCGTTCAGCAGCTTACAGCGAGTGGAAGGGCACCCGAGCCAGGGACCGCATCGCGGCCAGGCGATCCGACAGCCGGAGCGTGGCGCTACGGCGCTCGCGGATCGTCGTGCGCGGACGATCGAGCTCGCTGATCGGCAGCGGCAGGCTGTCGATGAAGGTCGGCGGCCGCCTCACCGGGTTGGCGTTCTCGAAGCCGCTGCACATCGTGATGAGCTGGGGCTCGCTCCAGGCGGTGCCCATGAAGCTGATCCCCACCGGTAGGCCGAAGGAGAAGCCGGCGGGCATGGTGATCAGGGGATAGCCGGCGACTGCCGCGAACGAGGAGCTGCCTCCGAGGAAGGCGTCGCCGTTGACCAGATCGATCGGCCAGGCCGGGGAGTTGGTCGGCGCCACCAGGGCGTCGAGACCGTTCTGCTGGAGCGCGGCATCGATCCCCTCCGGCCCCGCCAGGCGCGGCCCGCGCTCGAGCGCCTCAAGGTACTCCTGCTCGCTGAAGATCTCCTGCTCCGCCAGCTCGAACCACTCCTGACCGAAGAACTGGAGCTCTCGGTCGGCGTTGGCGACGTTGAACTCGATCACGTCCAGCATCGTCGACACCGGCACGCCGGTGCGGGTGGCCAGGTAGGCGTTGAGGTCGCGCTTGAACTCGTAGATCAGGACGATGATCTCCGAGCTGTCGTTGGCGAACTCGTTGAACGAGGGGATGTCGACCGGGTCGACGAGCACCGCGCCGGCGTCCGACATCGCCGCCAGCGCCTGTTCGAAGACCTCGTCGGTCTCGGCGCTGAAGCCGGTGAGCTGGCGCAGCACGCCGATGCGCTTGCCGGCGAGCCCGCCAGGGTCGAGGAACTGGGTGTAGTCGGTGAAGGATCGGCCCTCCGACGCCTGCGTCGCCGGGTCGCGGGGGTCGACGCCCGTGAGCGCGCCGAGCACCGCCGCGGCGTCGCCAATGGTGCGCCCGAGCGGCCCCACCGTATCCTGGGTGGCCGCGATCGGGACCACCCCGGCGCGGCTGGTGAGGCCGACCGTCGGCTTGATGCCGACGACGCCGTTGGCGGAGGCGGGGCAGACGATCGAGCCGTCGGTCTCCGTGCCCAGCGCCGCGCCGCAGAGGCTCGCGGCGACCGCGGCCCCGGATCCCGAGCTCGAGCCGCACGGGTTGCGGTCGAGGACGTACGGGTTGCGGCATTGGCCGCCGCGCGCGCTCCAGCCGCTCGACGAGTTGAAGCCACGGAAGTTGGCCCATTCGCTGAGTGTGGCCTTGCCCAGGATCACCGCGCCGGCGGCGCGCAGCTTCGCGGCGACGGTCGCGTCCTGGAGCGCCGGCGCTCCCACCAGCGCCAGCGAGCCGGCGGTGGTCAGCATCTGGTCGCCGGTGTCGATGTTGTCCTTGAGGACGATCGGGATGCCGTGCAGCGGCCCGCGGTCGATGCCGTTGCGCAGCTCGTCGTCGAGCGTGTCCGCGAGGTCGAAGGCATCGGGGTTGAGCTCGATGATCGAGTTGACGCCACCCTCGCCGGTGTCGAGCGTCTCGATCCGGCGGAGGTAACGGTTGACGAGACCCCGGACCCGGAGCCGATTCATGCGTAGGAGCTCGCCGAGCTCGGCGATCGTCGCCTCCTCCAGCTCCAAGAACGGTGCCACCGGCCGAGAGGTGCGCCGCCCCGGCGGAGGGGCGGCGGCGCCCATCGACGCGCCCAGTCCGGCGGCGGCGCCGAGCTGCAGGACCGACCGCCGGCTCACTTGCTGCGGTCGCTTGGCCACGTGCTCACCCGATTCGGGCCGGGAGGCAACCTCCCGAGAATGGCCGATCTTTGGACGGGTTTCGTCGTCGTGATGCCCGGTCATGGTCGTAACCTCCATTCGGTTCCGGTCTCGCTGCTCTTCGAAATCTCCAGAGAGAGAAGGCGACGGGCGGTCCGTGCAGCTGCTTTCCACTCGCCGGGCATGGGTTCGCTTGCGGGAGGTTTCATGGATTTCAGGCGAATCTCCATTGTAGTGCCTGGCGATCTCCAGCGCTTGGCGATCTGCAGGCCTGGCGATCTGCGAGCGACTGGCGGCGCCGGTCGGCGGGCACGTGCCTCGGCGGGCGCGGCGGCTCCCGCAGCAGCGGCCCGGCATTCCGGTCGGGAGTAGGATCTTGGTTCCGCGCCTTCCCAGACGGCGCTTCTGCATCGAGAGATCGCACGGCAGCGGGATCTCTCGGCGCCGCTCGGGGAGGGACCCAGAGCCGAGAGCGGAGAGGCTCCACGAAGAGGACTGGCAGGTCCGGACACCAGCCCCGAAGGATTCGAGCCTCGTTCTCCGGCCCATCCCCGGCGAAGAACCACCGGCTGTCCGATGATCCGGACAGGTTTCTGGCCAGACTCACGATGCGCGACCTCGACACCCTGATGATCGCCACCCAGCCCGACGAGTCGAGCTGCGGGCCGACCTGCCTGCAGGCGGTCTACGGCTTCTACGGCGACGCGCTCGCGCTCGATCGCGTGATCACGGAGGTCGAGATGCTCGAGGAGGGGGGTACGCTCGGCGCTCTCCTGGGGCAGCACGCGCGCCAGCGGGGCTTCGCCGCCTCGCTGCGGCCCTACAACCTGCAGGTCTTCGATCCGACCTGGGCCGGTCTCTCGCAGGACGCGCTCGCGGCCAAGCTCCGGGCACAGGCCGAGGTCAAACGCGAGCCGAAGCTGCTGCGCGCGATCCAGGCCTACCTCGGCTTCCTCGAGCTCGGGGGCCGGATCGTGCTCGAGCCGCTGACCCGACGCCTGCTCCGCCGCTTCCTGCGCGCCGGCACGCCCGTGATCGCGGGTCTGAGCGCGACGTATCTGTACCAATCCTCGCGCGAGCTCGGTCTCGAGGACGACGACGTGGCGGGCGTGCCCACCGGTCACTTCGTGGTGCTTTGCGGCTACGACCAGGAGAAGCGTCGGGCGGCCGTTGCCGATCCCTATGGCCCCGACCGGCTGGCCCGCGCGTCGCGCTACTGGATCGACATCGACCGGCTGGTCGGCGCGATCCTGCTCGGTGTGCTGACCTACGACGCCAACCTGCTGGTCCTCGAGCCGCTGGGCGGGGCTGCGGCTTAGCGGGCGAGCCGGTGAGCGGTCGGAACAGCTGTCGAGCTCCGCCCGGGGGTCCGGCGGTCCTGCGAGGGAGCGATCGCCGGGGCGCGGAGATCCCCGACCGCGCAGCCGTCACAGGCTCAGGCTGCACTGGGGTTGCGAGCGCGCGCAGCGAGCCCGGAACCTCTGTCGAGCTGCGCTCGACGGAGGTGGCTTTGGCTACTCCGGGCGGTAGAGCCCGGCGGGATCGGAGCCCAGCATCACGGCCTCGAGCACGGCAGGGCTGGTGAGCGAGAGCTCGCGTTCCTGACGCCGATCGAGCAGCCGGTAGTGGCGGATCTGTTCCAGGCGCTCCTCGATCGCATCGAGCGGCTCCTCGTCGACCATCCAGCCCTCGGCGTCGAAGCCGCGCAGGTCGAGCGTCACCGAGTACTCGCGCAGGGTCTTCTGGCGCGCCGTGTTCACGTAGAGCTCGAAGTAGGAGAGAGCGAGCTCACGCAACGACCGGTAGATCGGCTCGCGGAAGCGCAGGGTCGTGCAGTTCGACTTGCCGAGCGCTCCCCAGTGTCCACGGTGACGGAAGACGGCGAGCACATGGTCGTCGTCGTTGGTCGCGCGCAGATCGACCAGCAGCGGGGGGTGTCCGAACCGGCGCAGGGCCGCGGCCGCGAACAACGCGCCGCCGAAGCAGTGGGCGCGACGCGTGCGCAGGGTCACCCGCGGCGAGCGGGCGCCCGGCTCGGGGTCGTAGGCGAGACCGTCGAGGAAGTCCTGCGCGTCGGTGAGCGAGCGGAAGGAGTCGAACACCCGGCGCTCGCTCTCGGTGAAGATTGCGAAGGGGTCGACGCGAGGCCGTCGGGATCGGCCAGCCGCCGTCCTCACGGCGACCAGGGAGGCGAGGAGTCGCGGCCCTCGCCGGCAGGGAGTCGTCGGGAGTAGACCACCTTGTCGTCGCCCTCGGCGTAGAAGTCGGTCAGGCGGGCCGCGACCCCGTAGCCGCAGCTCTCGTAGAAGGCGCGGGTCGGAGCATAGTCGGGGCGTCCCGAGGTGTCGACGAAGACACGCCGGCCCCCGGCCGCCGTGATCCGCCGCTCGCTCTCCGCCAGCAGGGCGCGTCCGAGCCCGCGCCCCTGGCGCTTCGGCGCGACCGCGATCCAGTACAGATCCCAGCTCCCGAGGGTGAGCGGGATCTCGCCGAAGCACGAGTAGCCGAGCAGACGCGAGCTCTCGGGATCGTCGGCGAACAGCAGGTGGTAGCCGCTGTCGGGACCGCGCGCCTGGCGCTCCTCGATCAGCTCGACGCCGATCGCGATCTCGTCGGTGCGGAAGAAGCCGGTCGCGGTGAGCAGGTCGTGGACGCGTGCCGGATCGGCGGGTCCGGGGCGCGAGCGGAACGGCGGAGAATCGCTCATCGAAGTCTCGGATGGGCCTCGGCGAGGCCGCGGAAGAAGGCCAGCGCATTGGCGCCCAGCGTGCGGGTGCGGTAGCCGCCCTCCTGAACCACCAGAGTGGGCAGGTCGAGCTCGCCGATCCGCTGGCCGTTGCGCTCGAAGTCGGCGGTGAGCAGGCTCCAGGTGCCGGTCGGGTCGCCCTTTGCCGTGTCGAGCCCGAGCGCCACGACCAGCACGACCGGCCGGAAGTCGGCGACGGCGGCGAGCGCCTTGTCGAGGGCGCGGCGGTACTGCGGGCCGCCGACCGATTCGGGCAGGGGGAGGTTGAGGTTCGCGTTCGCCCCTTCGCCTTCGCCGGTCTCCTCCGCGAACCCGGCGAAGTAGGGATAGGCGAAGCGTGGGTGGCCGTGGATCGAGACGGTCAGCACGTCCCCCCGGCGCCAGAACAGGTCCTGCTGACCATTGCCGTGGTGATAGTCGATGTCGAGGATCGCCACCCGTCCGTGCGCGCTCAGGTAGTGGGCGGCGACGCCGGCGTTGTTGAAGTAGCAGAAGCCGCCGAAGCTGCGTCGCTCGGCGTGGTGGCCGGGAGGACGCACCAGGCTGTAGGCGGCCGCTCGTCCCCCCAGGACTTCGTCGGCGGCGGTCAGCGTGCAGTCGACGGCGCGCTTCGCCGCGCGGTACGAATTGCGGTGGATCGGCGTGAAGGTGTCGATGCAGTAGTAGCCGGCGAGCACGCTGCGCTCACGGGGCAGGCGATCGGGGTTGCGCACCGGGAAAACGTAGGGGTAGAGCGAGCGCCCCTCCTCCATCTCGCGCGACGCCCGCTCCAGGTAGCGGACGAGCTGGGACTCGTGGACCGCTTCGATGTGGCGCACCGACCGCTGACGCGGAGCGATCCGCTCGAACAGGCCGCTGGGCTCCAGACGCTCCAGGATCCGCGAGATGCGCACCGGGGACTCGACGTAGCCGCGGTCGCGCACGTGATGGATCTCGTGCTTGTCGTTGACCACCAGCGGCATCGTCTCGCGGCGGCCGACGGTGACCGCGGCCGACTCCTCGGTCCTGCGGGCAGGCGCGCGCACGCGCACCGGATCGTCGCGAAAGGAGGCGACCACCCGCTCGACGTACCCGGGCGGACACCGCCCGCCGTACCGGCGCTCGAGGATCGCTCGCACAGCCTGGCGCGTGAAGCGCCGCCCCGGCGGAGGGCCACCCAGGGGATCGACCATCAGGTGCGGCATCGGCTCGGGCGAGCTCGGGTCGAACGACGCCTCGAACTCGGTGCCCTCGATCGGGCGCGCCCCGAACGCCTCGTAGAAGCGCAGCCGCCTGCGGTTCTGGCGCAGCTCCTCGGCTGGGAGCTCGACCCCCTGCTCGGCGAGCGCATCGGGGATCGAGTCGGGTGAGCACTCGAAGAAGACGGCGCGGCAGCCGGACGCGGCCGCTTCCTCGCGCACCCGTTGATAGAGGCCGCCTCCGATGCCGCCACCGGTCGCGCCCCGTTCGCTGGCAATCGCGTCGAGGAACGCGAACTGGAGATCGGGATCGTGGAGGATCAGAGCGAAGCCGCGAACCCGGTCGCGCGAATCCTCGGCGACCAGGAGCCAGGCATGAAAACGGACCATGAAGGGGTTGCGCAGGCGCTCGCCGAGCGCCTCGACGTCCTCCTCGGCGAAGCCGGGGAGCTGAGCGCGCAGGATGCTCTTCGCTGCCTCGATCGCTCGCCGGTTGGCGGGCAGCAGATCGTCGTGGACGCGTCGGATGCGAAACATCGTGGATAGCCTCGAGGCCCGACCGCGGCTCGACGGCTCGTTGCGGTCAGCAGCCGCGAGCGGATCGTGGCGACGCCAGGGCGACGTCTCGCGAGCGGGCGTCGCCGCCGATCGCGTCGGCGCAGATCCGCCAGATCGCCCGATCGAAATCGACTCCGGCGCGCTCGAGCGCCGCCCGGAACCCGGCGTCGGGAGCCAGGCAGGGATTGGCGTTGACCTCGAGGACCCAGGGGCGCCCGGCGTCGTCGACCCGGAAGTCGACGCGCGCCCAGCCGCGCAGGCCGAGCGTAGCCCAACAGCGGCGAGCGATCTCACAGAGCAGGTCGAGGAGCGGCTGGTCGCCGGGCGGGAAGTCGAAGCGGCGTGGGGTGTGCAGCGCCTCGAACGAGGCCTCCTCCCACTTGGCGGAGTAGCCGACGATGCGCGGTTTGCCGGCGGGATAGCCGACGAAGTCGATCTCGGCGGGAGGCAGCACGTCGACGTCGCCTTCGAATCCCCCTTCGCCCTCGGCCGCGAGCAGGGAGAGGTTGAGCTCGCGCCCGTCGACGAAGGGCTCCGCCAGCAGCTCGCCGCCGAGGCGCTCCGACAGCTGCGCCATGGCCTCCCGCACGCGAGTCCCGGGCCCGAGGATCGCGTCGTCGGCCAGACCCCGAGAGCCGTGCTCCCACACCGACTTGACGATCCACCGCTCGTCCGGCGGGACGCTTCCGCCGGCGCGGCCGGGCCAGCGCGCCACGGTCGGCAGGACGGGGACGCCGGCGGACGCCAGCTCCTCCTTCGCCCTCGCCTTGTCGCTGCTGCGCAGGAGGGTCGAGCTGGAAGATCCCGTGAACGCGATCCCCCTCGCCTCGAGCAGCGCTGGGACGACGTGGATCAGCCGATCCGCTCCACCGAGGCTCTCGACCAGGTTGAAAACCAGGTCGGGGCCCCGGGAGGCGAGCTCCCGGTCGATCTGCGCGAGGTCGAGCGTGCAGGCGAGCGCATCGCTGTCGTGGCCGAGCCGGCGGAGCGCGCCGGCGACCGCAGCCGCCTGGTCGAGCACGTCGCGCTCGAGCGCCGAGGCCTCGGCGCCGACCTCGTTGTGGAGGATCAGGATGCGCATTCGACCGGGGCCGTCGAGCCGGCGCCGACCCGCTCGCGGGCGGAGTCGACGATTCGGCCGAGCAGCTCGCGGTAGGGCAGGCCCGCGAGCGTGCACAGGATCGGCAGGTCGGAGTGCTCGGGATGCAGCCCCGCGAGCGGATTGACCTCGAGGAACTGGGGGCGCCCCTGCGCATCGCAGCGGAGGTCGACGCGACCGCCGTCGCGACATCCGAGCGCGCGCCAGGCGGACAGCGCGATCGCCTCCGCCTCCCTCACCACCGGATCGGCCGCCGGAGCCAGCGCATAGCGCACGAGCTCCTCGCACCGCTCCTTGTTGACGTAGGAGTAGACGCCCGCCTCTGCGGTTGTCAGCAGGTGGACTTCGAGGGTGCCGATCGCGCTCGCTGTGGGGCCGGTGCCCAGGATGCCGACGGTGAGCTCGCGCCCCGGACACAGCGTCTCGACCAGCACCGGCTGGCGGAAGCGCTCGAGCAGCTCCGCGCAGCGCGGCGCGAGGTCGCTCCGGCGCCGGACGATCGACGCGGCCGACACGCCCTTGCCGGTCCCCTCGGCCACCGGCTTGACGAACAGCGGCAGCGGCAGCACGACGCGACCAGCCTGCGCCACGTCCTCGACCACCTCGAAGTCCGGGGTCGGGATCCCGGCGCCGCGCACCACGTGCTTGGCCATCCCCTTGTGCAGGGTGACCGCCAGCGTGAGCGGATCGGAGAAGGTGTAGGGGATGCGGTAGTGATCGAGCAGAGCCGGCACCATCGCCTCGCGGCCCATGCCGAAGAGCCCCTCGCAGACGTTGAAGACGAGATCCCAGCGCCGGCCGGCGAGCAACGCGATGGCGAGATCTTCCACGTGGCCGATCCGCTCGGTGCGGTGGCCGAGGGCGAGGAGGGTCTCGTCGAGGGCGTCGATGGTGCCGATCTGGTCGAGCTCGGCGGTCTCCTCCTCGGAGAACCCGCGGGCCAGGTACTCGCTCCTCAGGTCGAAGGTCAGGCCGACGAGAAGCGGAGCGCCGCCGTCGCGTTGCGACGGCGGCGTGGCGCTGGCACGCGTCATTTCAGCCTCCGTGGACGACGCCGCTCTCAGCGAGCGGCGCCTCGACTCTCGCCAGCGAGAGCTCGGCCCCCGGCGGATCGGGGTAGCGGTAGACGCGGCCCTCGTAGTTGCGCAGCAGCAGGTCGTCGCCCTCGCGCCCCAACAGGTACCCGGGCTGCAGCGGGATCTTGCCGCCGCCGCCCGGGGCGTCGATCACGAAGGTCGGCACCGCGTAGCCGGTGGTGTGGCCGCGCAGGCCCTCGATGATCTCGAGCCCCTTGCTCACCGGAGTGCGGAAGTGTCCGGAGCCCGAGATCGGATCACACTGGTAGAGATAGTACGGGCGCACGCGCATGCGCAGCAGGTGGTGGACCAGCTCCTTCATCGTCTCGACGCTGTCGTTGACGCCGGCGCTGAGCACGGTCTGCGAGCCCAGCGGGATGCCGGCATCGGCGAGCCGCGCGCACGCCCGGTAGCTCTCCGGCGTGCACTCCGCCGGGTGCATGAAGTGGAGGCTCATCCACAGCGGATGGTGGCGCTTGAGCATGCGCGCGAGCTGCGGCGTGATGCGCTGCGGCAGGACCGCCGGCATCTTGGTGCCGATGCGCAGGAACTCGACGTGCGGGATGGCTCGCAGCTGCCCGAGGATCCAGTCGAGCTTGTCGTCAGCCAGCGCCAGCGGGTCGCCGCCCGAGATCAGCACGTCGCGGATCTGCGGAGTGTTGCGGATGTAGTCGATGGCGACCTGGAGACGCTGCTGGTTGGGCGTGATCTCGCCGTGGCCGACCACGCGCGAGCGCGTGCAATAGCGGCAGTAGGTCGAGCAGAAATCGAGCGCCAGGAACAGCACGCGATCCGGGTAACGGTGCACGAGCCCGGGCACCGGCATGTGGCTGTCCTCGCCGAGCGGGTCGTCGGCCTCGCCGGGGAAGCGGCGCAGCTCGTCGGCACGAGGCACGATCGTCTTGCGCACGCCGTCGTCGGGGTCGTCGCGCTCGACCAGGCTCAGGTAGTACGGCGTCACGCCGGCCGGCAGCATCGCGCCGCCGCGCACGAACGCCTCCCGCTCGCTCTCGGTGAGGTCGAGGAAGCGCTCGAATTCGGCGAGCGTCCGGATGCGGTGTCGAGACTGCCAGCGCCAGTCGTTCCAGTCGCGCTCGGTGGCTTTCGGAAAGTGCTCGCGACGGAAGGCGCGCGAGCGGGGTGAGCCGTTGGCGTGAGTTGCGTGCGGTGCGAGGCTACGGGTCGGTGGCAGGGGAATGTTGACGGTCACCGAGCCGGCCGCAGCGCTGGAGTGGGTACCTCCAGGGTCGGAGTCGTCGACCCCTGGATTCTGCTCCTCTCTCGCGGTTGTGAGCCCGGGCACCGTCTTTCGGACGGGCTGGTTGGTCATTCTCTAGCGGCTCCTGGCTGCTCGCTGCCCAGAGGCAGCGAAGCCCCCAAAAGCGGGGGCGGCGAGACAATAGGCATGTTCGGGCCCGAACGCAAGCGTTTTTTCTCAGTCCCGCGCGCCGAGCGTATCGCGGCTCTGTGCCGCGCCGCCGTCTGCTCGGCTCTCCTCTGCCGTCTCCCCGCTCTCTTCCTCGGCCGGGGAGCCGGGGAGGACGAGACGGTGGATCAGGCCGCCGTGCGGGCGGAAGCCGACCACCCGCAGCAGCACTGCGCGACGGCCGATCGGCACTCCGGGCGCGATGTGCGGCAGCCAGGCGGGGGCGGCGGCAGCGAGCAGCAGCCGGCTCACGGCGGAAGCCGCGAACACCATCCGGAAGTCGCCGCCGAGCCGGCTCGACAGCCAGGCGCCGGCGAGGCCGCCCAGGAGCTGAGCGCTGCCGTTGAGCGCGTTCTGGGCCGCGAAGGACTGCGGGCGGGTGCGCCGGTAGGTGGAGGCCAGCATCACCGAGAAGTACGAGAGCTCGTAGCCGGCCCAGGAGGCGCCCGAGAACGCCTGTGCGAAGAGCGCCATCGCCAGGCCGTGGCCGAAGATCCAGGGGACGGGCACCAGCGCCGCCATCACCGCGCACAGCGTGAACACGACCCGCGCGTCGTGCGCGTCGATGACCTGTCCCCACTTCGGCAGCAGCAGAATCTTGGCGGCGATCACGGTCGCCGTGGCGAGGGTCAGCTCGAAGTAGGTGAAGCGCAGCTCCTGGAGCATGAACGGTGTGAAGTAGGGGCTCGCCAGATAGGTCGTGAGCTGGAAGACCGCGCCGAACCCGAGCAGCCGCCAGGCGCCGCGCCCGCGGTCGGTGCGCAGGAAGCGGAGCGTCCTCTCGGGCGAGCTGAGCCCCGCGAATGCCGGCTCGGGCGAGCGCCAGAGCAGGACGGCGGAGACCGTCCGGAACAGGGCGCCGAGGAGGAAGATCGACCGAAAGCCCCAGCCGGCGATCTCGGAGACGACCACCGGGCCGCCCTCGACCACCTGCAGGAGCGTTCCGGCGCCCAGCACGCTCGCCAGCGTCGCGACCTGGACCCGCCGGTTGCGTCGAGCGAAGTAGCGCCCCCGCCCCTGCGCGGGGACGAGGTCGCCGTACCAGGAGCTCCAGGCGGTGCCCGCGGCCAGCGCGCACGTCTGATAGAGGCAGGCGAGCGCGATCAGCAACGCCGGGTCGAGCGCTCCGGCGATGTCGGCCGCCGCCAGGGCGACCAGGCTGGTCGCCTGGAGCGCGGCAGACAGCGCGACCAGCGGGCGCCGACGCCGATGACGGGCGAGGAGCCAGAGCGCCAGGATCGGCCCCGCGGAGCCGAGCGCGAGCGGCAGCCCGACGGTGAGCCCGAGCTGGAGCGGCGAGGCGCCGAGCCGTACCGCGCAGGCGACGAAATAGGTCTCGCCGAACCCGACCATCAACGCGAAGAACGGCGCCTCGATCAGCGAGAGGCGCAGGGCCCTCGCCACTGCGTCGGCGCCCAGGACTCCGGCGGACGGGTGTGGTGCCGAGGACGAGATGCTCACCGGTAGAAGCGGATCTCGACCTGCTCGTTGGTGGCGAGGCCCTCCCGGATCGCTCGGTCGACGGCGGGCAGGAAGCTGTCGATCTTCTCGCGCGTGTCGACGATCTCGACGACGATCGGCAGGTCGGTCGACAGGCTGAGGATGCTAGCGGGCTCGTGGTGATCACGACTCCCCAACGAGCGGCGGCGGCGAGGCGCGGTCATACCACGAGCCCGCTAGCTCGTGTTTCCCGCCCAAGCGCCGCAAGCTGCGCGGGCTCAGGTCGACCAGGCCTGGAAACCATTGATTGCAGGTCGTGCGGGTGCTGCTTGATCGCTGGCCTAGTCGACCTCGCGGTGTGCAGGCGGCTCTTGGCGCCGAAACCCGAGAGCCCCCGCAGCACGGGAGCGCCGCGGAGGCGCGTGAAACCGCCGTGGTCGAAGTCCTTGCGATCTGATCCGCCGCCGATTCTGTCGCAACTCCCCACGATCCCAAATCGGAAGAGTCGCTGAGAGACGAAGCCACTCTCCGGATTCGTGAGGCGCCGGCACAAAGCGCGCCGTCTCCTTCGGCTCAGGTCTCCGAACCCTCGGCCCGCCTTCCCGTCTTCGGCCGGACGATCTCGACCGAGCAGGGCGCGTGACAGCGCCGCTGCGTGGGACACCGAGCCCAGGTGGAACCGATGGCCACGACCGCGCCCGTGGCCCTGCGAGCCGATCACCAGGAGGTCGGCGCCAAAGCTCTCGGCCTCGTCGAGGACGAGATGCTTCGGGCTTCCCGCCAGGACCTTGGTGACTTCGACCCCCGGAGCACGCTCGCGCAGCGTCGTGGCGGCGGGTCGAAAGCCGCTGACGTCGGCGACCGCTCGTTCGGCGGAACGCCCGACGCTTCACGCCGGCAGCGATTCGGTGTGTCGGGGCTCGGCGGGCTCCATCGCTCTCGGCCGACCGGCGAGGTCGAAGAGAGGATAGAGCGCCAGACAGGTGACCGCAAACACGATCAGGTCGAGCTCGAAGGGGAGGACCAGGAGGATGCCAACGTGGAGCGCGATTCCGAGGCCCCAGGCGTAGGGGCGCAGCACGTGGGACCAGAGCGCGACGGCGAGGAAACCCTCGATCGCCACCGTCGTGATCGACGCCGGGATCGAGAGGAGCGGCTGCTCGAGCCAGCTCGGCGCCCGCGTGGTCGCGGCGAGGACCTGGCCGCTGAGGAACGAAGAGTTCATCTTGGCGAGCGCGCCGAATCCGTAGACGAGGCTGAGCTGGACCTGCATCAGGCGCGCTGGCCAGGCGGCCACCCTCTCCCGCTCCGACGCCCGGTCGCTCCCCCGGATGTCGGCGAAGCTCGCCAACAGGCAGAGCAGGGCGAGCAGGTAGAGGTGGTTGCCGTACAGCCGTGCGCTCGACGTCGTGAGCCACAGGCCCAGCAGCGCGAGCGTCGCGGAGGCCGACCGCGAGGCGAAGCCGAGAGACAGCAGGCCTGCTGCGACCAGCCAGATACCCGAGACCAGCGGGCCGGCCGCCGGCGGCGGCGGAGGGATCCAGCCCGAGGGCGTCGTGCCGACGGCGACGAGACTGGAGGGAAGATCGAGGAAGAGGTCGAGACCCTTGAGCAGAGCTGCGAGCCCGAGCAGGCGGAGCGTCAGACGCATGCAGCGCCGCTCGACGAGGGAGTCGAGGAGAGGATCGAGGACCGCCGGGATTCTCATCGACAGCTCCAGCTCCGCTCGGCGCCGGTGCTCCTCTCGACCTCGACCACCCGGACGACGGCGGGATTCGCGCACAATTCCGGTGCGATCGCATCGAGTGCGTCGAGATCGGCGCGCACCAGGTCGAGGAGCGCACCGTCGATCGCGCGTCTCTCGCCAGCCCGATCGACGAAGAAGATGTCAACCGGGCGCACGGCGGAGTACATCTGCCAGCCGAAGCGAGCCGGCCGCGGTCGGGCGAGCTGGAAGAGTGGAAGGCCGATCTGGACGAGCAGGTAGGCGATCGCGAACCACCGCACCCAACCGCTCGGGTGCGAAGGGCTCGATCCCCTCGATGCCCGGGCCGTGCTGGGCGCGGCGATCTCGAGCCCGTCGGCGGCCCCGCTCGGGCTCGCCTCGGCATCGGTTTCCCCGAAAGGGCGGTCAGCCCGCCGGCGGCGGACGTCGTCGGGTCGATCGGTCATCGAGCTCGAGCTGCCAGAATGTCGCCGCCATGGAGGATCCGCGACAAGTCTACGAGGAGCGGCGGCGGGAGCGCCTCGCCGAGCTCCGGCGCTGGTCGCGCTACGAGCTCACCGTCTCGATCTCGCGACTCGTCGTCGCGGTTGCCGCGATCGTCGTCGCCTGGCTCTCGATCCAGAGCCGGTGGTTCTCCGCCTGGTGGTGCGTTCCTCTCGTCGTTGTCTTCGGCGTGCTGCTGGTCGTGCACGAGCGCGTCCTCCGCCGGCGAGGACGCTATTCGCGGGCGGTGGAGCTCTATGCCCGCGGACTGCGCCGTCTCGACGGCGACTGGATCGGTGTCGGGGATGCTGGAGAGCGCTACGCCTCCGAGGAGGCCGCGGGCGGCGGACATCTCTACTCGTCGGATCTCGACCTGTTCGGCAAGGGATCGCTGTTCGAGCTGCTGTGCGAGGCGCGCACGCGCTCGGGCGCGGACACCCTGGCGCGCTGGCTGGAAGGGGCGGCCGCGCTCGAAGAGGTCCGTCTCCGCCAGGGGGCGGTCGCCGATCTCGCGCCCCGCCTCGATCTTCGCGAGGATCTCTCCACCCTCGGCCAGGAGCTGCAGTCCGAGCTCGAGTCGGAGGCGCTCGCTCGCTGGGCGCAGGGCTCGCCGCGCCTCGGGGGGCTGCGCCTCCTGCGGCCGATCCTGGCGCTGCTGAGCGTTGCCAACGTGGCCGGCATCTTCGGCTGGTGGCTGTGGGGGTGGGGGCCGGCGCCGCTCCTGATCACCGTGATGCTCGACGTGTTGGTGCTGCTCTTGGTGCGAGGCAGGGTCGAGGAGTCGATTCGGGGCGTCGATCGCGCGAGCGCCGATCTGTCCCTGATCGCCGAGCTCCTGCTGCGCATCGAGCGCGAGCCTTTCGAAGCGCCGTGGTTGAGGCAGCGGGTCGATGAGCTGCGAGTGGAGGGGCAGTCGCCCGGCCGGGAGATCGCGCGCCTACAGAGGCTCGTCGACCTCCTCGAGTCGCGCCGCAACGCCTTCTTCGCACCGTTCGCGGCGCTGCTGTGGTGGACGACCCAGCTCGCCTTCGCGGTCGAGGACTGGCGCGGGCATTCGGGCTCGATGGTGGAGCGGTGGCTCCAGGTCGTCGGCGAGATCGAGGCTGCCGGCTCGCTCGCGGTGTTTCACTACGAGCGCGCGGATCATCCCTTCCCGGAGCTGGTCGAGAGCGCGCCGGGCGCTTCGCCGCCGGAGGCGCCGGTGCTGGAGGGCACCGCGCTCGGACACCCGCTGATCCCCGCCGAGCGGCGGGTGTGCAACGACGTCGAGCTCGACGCCACGCGCCGGGCCCTGATCGTCAGCGGTTCGAACATGTCGGGGAAGAGCACCTATCTTCGCACCTGCGGCGTCAACGTCGTCCTGGCGCTGGCCGGCGCGCCGGTGTGCGCCGGCTCGCTGCGGCTGACGCCGCTCGCGGTGGGCGCCTCGATCCGCATCCAGGACTCGCTGATGGAGGGCGCTTCGAAGTTCTACGCCGAGATCACGCGGCTCCGTCACATCCTCGACCTGACTGCCGGCGAGCTGCCGGTGCTCTTCCTGCTCGACGAGATCCTGCACGGCACCAACTCGCACGATCGCAGGATCGGCGCGGAGGCGGTGGTGCGCGCGTTGATCGAGCGCGGTGCGATCGGCCTGGTGACCACCCACGACCTGGCGCTGGCGCGCATCGCCGAAGCGCCGGGCTCGCTCCTGGCCAACGTGCACTTCGAGGACACGCTCGAGGGCGGGAAGGTGTGCTTCGACTACCGGCTGCGCGAGGGGGTCGTGAAGCGGTCGAACGCGCTGGCCCTGATGCGCGAAGTCGGCCTCGACGTGTAGCCGAGCCGCCGGGGTCAGCTCGGCAGCGGCGGCGGTGTCGTCCTGCCGATGACCACCAGGCAGAAGTCGTCGGCCAGGGACTGGTGGCCGAGGTGACGGTCGAGGGCCGCCAGGATCGAGTCGCGCGCGGCCTCCGGCGTCTGGACGTCGCGCACGATGTTCTCCAGCCGGGGATAGCCGAACGCGAGGTCGTCCTCGGTGGCCGCCTCGGGCAGGCCGTCCGAGAAGAGCACCAGCAGGTCGTCCCGTTCGAGGGTCGTCTCCCCTTCGCTGATGTCGATCGAGGCGCGCAGGCCGAGCGGGAAGCCGCCCTCGCCGAGCTCCTCGACGATCTCGCCATCGGCGCGGCGGAGGAGCGGAAAGGGATGACCCGCGCAGGCGTAGATCAGGCGTCCGGTGTCGGGCTCGAGCAGGCCGTAGAAGAGGGTCATGAAGGAGCGCCGACCGCCGATCCGCACCAGGCTGCGGTTGAGCAGCTCGAGGACGGCCGCGGGGCGGGGGTCGAGGTCGATCGCCAGCTTCAGCGTGGCGTTGGCGATCGCCATCAGCAGGCCGGCCGCCATCCCGTGGCCGGAGGCGTCGCCGACCATCAGCGCGAGGCGGCCGTCGAGCAGGATCTGGAAGTCGTAGTAGTCGCCGCCGACCGCGTTGGCGGTGCGGTAGGCGTGGGTGATGCGGTACCCCCGCATCTCGGGCGTGGCGCGCGGCAGGAGCTGGGCCTGGAGCTGACGGGCGATCTCGAGCTCGTCGCGCACGCGCACCTGGTCGACCAGCTCGAGCCCGAGCAGAAGCACCAGGCCGGCGACCGAGAAGACGAACCACAGGGGCGACGAATCGAAGACGAAGCGGCCGCCGAAGTTGAAGGCGAAGCCGAAGTCGACCAGGCCGAGCAGCGCGGTGACGAGCGACACGACGAACAGGATCCGGCGCGCCGGGTTGAGCCGATAGGCGACGCCGAGGAAGACCAGACGGGCGAAATGCAGGACGCGGAGGAAGCCGTCCTCGGGCTCTGGCCCCACCGCCCGGTCGCGGGCGAGCAGCGTGAAGGCGTCCGGAGCGTCGCGATCGAACAGCCGCGCGATGTCGCGAGGCCGCAGACCCTCGGTGAAGTCACGGACGAAGCCGCCGGTCCGACGGGTGGTGCGTCGGGTTTCGCGGGGTGCGGTCGACATGGCTCGCTGAACGCCGCCTCCGGCGCGCTCCGTCGAAGACTACGCGATCGAATCGGATCGGTTTCCCGGGTGGCTCGGCCCCCGACCAGGCGGACGACTCCCGTGCCTCATCGAGTGCCGGGAGGAAGCAGCCGGGGCGAACGGCGCGGTCGTTGCGGCGCGGGGCGCGACCCTCGGCTGACAGGAGGCGGGCCAGCGGGATCGCGTGGCGGTCGAGTTCCGTCCCCGCCGGCGAGCGCACCAGGTCGGCGTGATGCACGGCGATACCGGTACGCGCCCAGACAGCAGTCGGCGCCCGAAGGCGGTCACGCCGGAGCGGTCAGGCGAACAGGCTCTGCAGCTTCATCGCCAGCCCCATGTCGCCCGAGACGCGGAGCCTGCCGCTCATGAACGCCGACATGCCGTCCAGGCGGCTCTGGATCAGGTCCACGAAGTCGCTGCCCGCCATGCTCACCGTCATCGTCGGAGAGTCGTGGCGTCCCTCGTTCACCTCGCACGCGCCGTTCGCGATGATGGCGTAGTACTGGCCGCCGCCTTCGCCGCTCAGGTCGAACTGGATCACCGCGTCCAGACCCTGGGCCGCGGTCGGGTTCAGCCGTTCGGGCAGCTGGGCGAAGGTGGTCTCGATCTGGCCGGCGGTGTCGCTCATCGCTTTCCTTCTCTTCCGCTGCTGGAACAGCGAGTATAGCCACGTCTGCGCAGCGCTCGAGCCGATGCGCAGCAGGCTCGTGGTGTCACCACTCCCCATCGAGCGACGGTGCGCGGCGCGGGCTCAGGTCGACTCGGCCGGAAGCCGCTGATTCCCAGTCGTGTGGGGGCTGCGTGATCGAAACTGCGACCGCGCTCTGTGAGCCTTGGTCTCGCGCTTGCGCGAGGCCAACGACCGCCGCCTGCCGCTAGGCAGGCAAGAACTTCCCGCTGGCCTAGCGCTCGAGCGCGACCGGCTCGATGTCGCCGGCCGGCTCGAAGTCGAACACCTGCCCGTAGAACGAGAGCTCGGCCTCGAGCGCGCGCACGATCGCGGGCTCCGACCGGAAGCCGTGCCCCTCCCCGGCGAAGGTGACGTAGGCGACCGGTACGCCGCGCTCGCGCAGCGAGGCGACCATCGACTCGGCCTGGTTCGGCGGCACCACCTTGTCGTCGAGCCCCTGGAAGAAGATCACGGGGCACGAGACGCGATCCGCCGAGTGCAGCGGCGATCGTTGGCGATAGAGGTCTCGCCGCTCCGGATAGGGTCCGATCAGCCGGTCGAGATAGCGCGACTCGAACTTGTGAGTGTCGCGGACGAGGGCCTCCAGATCGCCGACTCCGTAGTGGCTGGCGCCCGCGCGGAAGGTGTCGCGGAAGGCGAGCGCGGCGAGCGTGGTGAAGCCGCCGGCGCTGCCGCCGCGGATCGCGAGCCGGTCGGGATCGGCGAGACCGCGCTCGACCAGGGCCTGGGCCGCGGCGACGCAGTCGTCGACGTCGGCGATCCCCCACTGCCCCTCGAGCGCGCGCCGGTACGCCGTGCCGTAACCGGTGCTGCCCCGATAGTTCACGTCGACCACGGCGAAACCGCGCGAGGTCCAGAACTGGACCCCGGGATCGAGACCGTTGCCGGTGGCCGCGGTGGGACCGCCGTGGCTCTTGACCAGGAGCGGCGGCCGTTCGCCCTCGGGGCCGGTGAAGTCGGCGCTGGTCGGCGGATAGTAGAAGGCATGGGAGACTTCGCCGCCGGCGGTCGGGAAGTCCATCGGCTCGCCGACCGAGAGGTACCCCTCCGCGAGGGCGCCGGCGGTCGGCGCGTAGACGGTCTCGATGCCGGCGCGCTCGTGCGCGCTGGTGGCCAGCTCGAGCGCGAGCAGACGGGTCGGCTGGCGGGCCGAAGCGGCCACGAAGAACGCGTGCGTCGGCGAAGCCGCCAGCTCGTCGAGCGCGGTGTCCTCGAGCGTCAGCGGCTCGAGCTCGCCGTCGGGCAGGCGCAGCCGCGCGATCCGCCAGAGCCCCTCCTCGGTGAACAGGGTGACGAGGAGCTCGGGCGTCGGGATCGCGTAGGTGGACATGCCGAAGACCCACTGGGGAAGGCCGAACTCGGCCTCGCGCCGCGTCAGCGCCTCGGGCCCCGAAGTCCCCAGCCGATACGGGCGCCAGTAGCCGTCCCGATCCGAGACGAAGTGCAGCACGCCGTCGGGCGACCACAGTGGCTGGAAGATCGACTCGCCCGAGCCGTCGGTGCGCGGACCGCCGGCGACGCGACGCGGCTCGCCGGGCATGCCATCGGCGCCGAGGTCAGCGCACCACAGGGTGGTTGCGTCCCACGGCATGTCGGGATGGCTCCAGCTCAACCAGGCGAGCCGACCTCCGTCGGGGCTAAGGCGGGGATCGGAGAAGAAGTCCTGCCCCGACACCAGGACCACCGGATCGGCGGGCTCGGCGGCGGCCGCGGGAGCCGCACTCAGGGCGACGATCGTCGACTCCGGCTCCTTCCCCTCGCGCGGTCGCTCGCGAACGCACAGGACGCGATCCCGCCGCGCGTCGAGGACGAAATCGGCGTAGCTCGAGCGCCCCTCGGAAGTGATCGGCCGGGGCTCGCCGCCGTTTCGCGGCTGGCGGTAGACACGGCCGTCGGCGAAGTGGGAGAACCAGACAACGCCGCCGGCGGCCAGGTACGGGGCGCCGCCGTACTCGTGTGCGCGGGTGCGGACGTTCCAGGGGGCTTCGACCCGATCGCGCACCTGCCAGCCCGCTCGTTCGCGCGTTGCCTCGACCAGCGCGCAGCGGCCCTGCTCCCAGGGCCGGCGCTCGATGAACAGGAGCGCGCCGGTCTCCGGGTCGAGCCTGAGATCGGACAGGCGGGCCCCCTGGGCGGCGACGTCGTGAGCCGAGATCGGTGACGGCCAGGAGCCGAAGGGAGCGGTGCGCTTGGATCTGCTCAAGGGGTGCTCGCGAATGCTGTCGACTGCTCTGGAATGCCCTCGAATCGCCCCGTGCTCAGCGGCTCGTCTCGTCTCTTGCGGACCGGTCGATCGGTTGCGGACGGCGCGACCGGCACTCAGATCGGGCCGGCGTCGGTGACGCAGCCCTGGGAGGCCGACGCGACGCTCTGGATGTATCGGAAGAGCACGCCGCGCGTGGCGGCGAGCGGCGGCGTCGCGAAGGCCGCACGCCGCGCGGCGAGCTCTTCGGCGCCGACCTCGACCTCGAGGGTGCGCGCGACCGCGTCGACCGTGATCCGGTCGCCGTCGCGGACCAGCGCGATCGGGCCGCCGACCTGCGCCTCGGGGGTCACGTGGCCGACGATGAAGCCGTGCGACCCGCCCGAGAAGCGACCATCGGTGATCAGCGCGACCTTGTCGCCGAGGCCGGCGCCAACCAGCGCCGAGGTCGGCGTCAGCATCTCGGGCATGCCGGGTCCCCCCTTGGGGCCTTCGTACCGGATCACCACGACGTCGCCGGCGCGGATCTCGGAGCGCTCGAGCGCGGCCAGCATCGCCTCCTCGCGATCGAACACGCGCGCCGGGCCCGAGAACCGCTCCCCCTCCTTGCCCGTGATCTTGGCCACGGCCCCCTCGGGGGCCAGGTTGCCGTAGAGGATCTGGATGTGCCCGGTCGCCTTGATCGGATCGTCGAACGGCCGGATGACGTCCTGCCCCTCGGCGAGCCCGGGGAGCCCCGCGAGGTTCTCGGCGATCGTGCGGCCGGTCACCGTCAGGCAGCCGCCGTCGAGCAGATCGTGCTCGAGCAGGAGCTTCATCACCGCGGGAGTGCCGCCGACTCGGTGCAGGTCCTCCATCACATAGCTCCCGGATGGCTTGAGGTCGGCGAGGAACGGGACCCGGTCGCTGGTCCGCTGGAAGTCGTCGAGCCCGAGCTCGACGCCGACCGAGCGCGCCATCGCGATCAGGTGGAGGACGGCGTTGGTCGAGCCCCCGAGCGCCATGACGACCGCCAGCGCGTTTTCGAAGGCGGCGCGCGTCATGATCGCGCTCGGCCGCAAGTCGCGCTCGAGCAGCATCCGGATCGCAGCCCCCGCGCGCCGGCACTCGTCGCGCTTCGCGGGATCGGTCGCGGGGGTCGACGAGCTGCCCGGCAGCGACATGCCGAGCGCCTCGATCGCGCTCGACATGGTGTTGGCGGTGTACATGCCGCCGCAGGCGCCGGCACCCGGACAGGCTCGCTGGACGATCTCGCTTCGCTCCTCCTCGGTGATGGTGCCGGCCAGCGCCTCGCCGTAGCTCTGGAACGCCGAGACCACGTCGAGGGCCCGGCCGTTCCAGCGCCCGGCGCGGATGGTGCCGCCGTAGACCACCAGCGCCGGACGATCGAGCCGGCCGATGGCCATCATGCAGCCGGGCATGTTCTTGTCGCAGCCGGGGATCGCGACGCAGGCGTCGTACCACTGCGCCCCCATCACCGTCTCGATCGAGTCGGCGATCAGGTCTCGCGAGGGGAGCGAATAGCTCATCCCTTCGGTCCCCATCGAGATCCCGTCGGAGACTCCGACGGTGTTGAAGCGCAGCCCGATCGACCCGGCGCCGTCGACCCCGGCCTTGACCTCGGCCGCCAGGTCGTTCAGGTGCAGGTTGCAGGTGTTGCCCTCCCACCAGACCGAGGCGATCCCGACCTGGGGCTTCTTCAGGTCGTCGTCGCTCAGGCCGGCGCCGTGGAGCATCGCCTGGGAGCCCCCCTGGGCACGCGATTCGGTGATCCGAGCGGAGTAACGATTGAGCTTGATCATGAAGCCCCCGATTATCGCAGAGCGCGACGCTGCGAGCGGCCCACGAGAAGGGCGACCGGTGGCCTGCTACACTCGGGAGTCGGACTCGAAGAACCCCTAGCCTCGATCCGAGGAGGATCACCCCATGAAGCCGCTCTTCACACTGTTTACGATCGCCGCCCTGCTCTGTGGCGGCGCTGCGCTGTTCGCCGACGAAGGTTCCTGGACCGGCGAGGTGCTCGACCTCACCTGCTACGAGCGCAACGGCGCCCACGGCCCCGACCACGCCTCCTGCGCGCAGCGCTGCCTCAACAACGGCAACGAGGTGGCTCTGCTGGTCGACGGCGAGCTGGTCAAGGTCGACGCCGCCGCCTCCGACGCCGAGGCGATCAAGACGCTGCGCGAGCACGGCGGCAAGAACGTCAAGGTCACCGGCTCCGCCAAGGAAGCCGATGGGACGACCACGGTCACGATCCAGAAGGTCGAGCCGGCGAGCTGAGCGGCGGCGACGGCTGAAGCAGCCCGCGGACTCGTGCCGCGGAGGATGGTTGGGGACGGTTCGCTCGATGCGGCCGTCCCTTTTCTGTTGGCGCCCCGGCTGGCGGTGGCTCCGGCAGGAGCCGCCATCGCGTGTCGGTTCCGCCTGGTCCGTGGTGGAGTCGAGACGCTCGATCGGCCTCGCCGGCCGCGGGCGAGCGGTAGTGCCGTATCCTGAGCTGCGGAAGACACAGGAGGCCTCATGAGCACGACCTCGTTGCGACGCGCTGCCGTCGCCTGCAGCTTCGCTTGGGCGGTCACGTCGCTGGCGGTCGGATGCGGCGACCGCCAGGAGCCGGCTCCCGCTCCCGCAGTCGGAGCGGCCGAACCGCGCGCCTCCGCCCATCCTGGGCTCGAGCTGGTGGTGCCCGGCTCGCCCTTCCACGGCGTGCACGGCATCACGGTCACTCCGGAGGGGGAGATCCTGGTCGGCAGCGTCGTCGGCCAGGCGGTGTACCGCGTCGACCGCGAAACCGGCGCGGTGACCGAGATGATCGGCCCGCCCGAGGGGATGGCCGACGACCTCGAGGTGGGCCCCGACGGCACCCTCGCCTGGACGGCGTTCCTGATCGGCAAGGTCTATGCACGTTCCGCCAGCGGCGAGGTGCGGGTGCTGGCCGAGGACCTGCCGCAGGCGAACTCGATCGCATGGAGCGACGACGGCAGGCTGTTCGTCTCCCAAGTTTTCGGCGCCGACGCGGTCTGGGAGCTCGATCCCGGCGGCGAGTCGCCGCCGCGGCGGATCGCCGAGGGACTGGGCGGCTTCAACGGCTTCGACGTCGGCCCCGACGGCTGGCTCTACGGCCCAATCTGGTTCCGGTCGCAGATCGCCCGGATCGACCCCGACAGCGGCACGGTCGAGACCGTCGCCGAGGGCTTCGGCATCCCGGCCGCCGCCAACTTCGACTCGAAGGGGAACCTCTGGGTCGTCGACACCGAGCGCGGCGAGGTGGTGCGAGTCGACGTCGCGAGCGGCGCCACCGAGGTGGTCGCGCGCACTCGTCCCAGCCTCGACAACCTGGCGCTGTCGGCCGACGACGAGCTCTACGTGACCAACATGGCCGACAACGGCGTCTATCGGGTCGACACCAGGAGCGGAGAGGTCACCCCCCTGGTCGAAGGCTTGCTCGCGATGCCGGCCGGCCTCTCGCTCTGGCAGGACAGCGATCGGCCGACGCTCTACGTCGCAGATACCTTCGCCTACCGGACGGTCGATCCCGTCTCGGGCGAGGTCGAGACGGTGCGCCGGATGTGGGCCCAGGATCTCGAGCAGCTCGACTACCCGCTGGGCTCGTGGGCCGACAGCAATCACGTGGTGCTCTCCGGCTGGAGCTCGGGGACCGTTCAGGTGATCGATCGCGCCTCCGGCGAGAGCCTGCGGATGCTCCACGGGTTCGCCGGGCCGACGGCGGCCGTGGAGCTCCCCGACGATCGGCTGGTGGTCGCCGAGGCCGGTTCCGGAAAGCTGCTGGTGGTGTCGCTCGACGGCGGCACGCGCGAGGTCCTGGTCGAGGGCCTGGGCGCCCCCGCCGGTCTCGAGCTGGGCGGCAACGAGGAGAGCGAGGAGTGGGAGCTGTTCGTCACCGAGTCGGCGGCCGGCATCGTCTCGGCGGTCGCCCTCGACGGCGGAGCCCGTCGCGTGATCGCCGAGGGGCTTGCGATCCCCGAGGGCATCGACCTCGCGCCCGACGGCCGGCTGGTGGTCGCCGAGGTCGGCAAGCGCCGCCTGGTCGCGATCGATCCGGGAACCGGCGAGATCGAAGAGCTCGCGACCGACCTGCCGATCGGCCTGCCGGCCCTGCCCGGCGCGCCGCCCTCGTACGTCACGACCGGCGTGGCGGTCGGCCCCGACGGCTCGGTCTACTTCACGTCCGATCTCGAGAACGCCATCTACCGTCTTTCTGCCAAACTTCCTGCCGAGCTCCCTGCCGAGCCGTCCGAGTAGGAGCCCTCGATGACCGAGGCGCGCACCCCTGCGCCGGAGAGTGCATCGGCGGCCGAGCCGAGCTCGCTCGCCTACGCCGAGAGCGAGCGGCATCCGCTGGTCGAGGCCTTCGTCGCGGCGCGCTGCCGCGAGCGCGGCCGCCCGCGGCTCGACGTCGCCGCCGGCGACGAGATGCTCCACTATGCTCTCGCCGAGCAGAGCCACCACCGCGGGATCGCGCTGTTCGCCTACCTGCGTTCGGGACTGACCGCGGCCGAGACGCTGGAGCGGATCCTCGCCTGGCGGTTCGGCGCCGCCGAGCGGACCCCCTCGCTGCTCGACTTTGCGAGCGGCTACGGGCGGGTCACCAGGTTCCTGGCACAGCGTCTCGAGGCGAGGCGGATCACGGTCGGCGAGATCAGCCGCGGCGCGATCGAGTTCCAGCGCCGGCTGCTCGGTGTCGAAGGGGTGGTCTCTGCACCACGCGCGCGAGAGCTGAGCCTCGATCGCCGCTTCGCCGCGGTCTCGGCGATGTCGCTGTTCACCCACCTGCCCGCCGAGGCCTTTCGCGCCTGGCTGGCGCGGCTGTGGAGCGCGGTCGAGGAGGGCGGGGTGCTGGTCCTCTCGGTCAACGACGAGGCGGTGCTCTTCCCAGGGCGCACGATGCCCGAGTCGGGCTTCCACTTCGAGCCGGTGAGCGAGAACGCCGGGCTCGCCACGGAGGAGTACGGGACGACCTGGGTCGGCGAGTCGTGGGTGTCGCGAGCGATCGACGAGAGCTGCGACGGGGTGAGCTCCAGCACGAGGATCCCCCGCGGCCTCTGGAACTTCCAGGACCTCTACGTGGTCGCGCGCGGCGGCAGCTCGCAGCCGCTCGACGCCAGCGCGGTCGACCTGCCGCCCGAGGGCTACCTCGACGTCTGCCTGCCGGTGGCGCCGGATCGCGTGCGGCTCGGCGGCTGGGCGGTCGATCGGGTCGCTTCGGACAGTCCGCCGCGCATCGCGGTCGAGGTCGACGGCGAGGTGCTGGCGGAGCTCGACGCCGACGTCGAGCGGCCCGACATCGCGGCGGTTCGCGGCGAGAGCTCGCGGCGATCCGGCTTCGTCGCCGAGATCGTCTCGGGCGCCGGCGCTTTTCGGGCGGATCAGATCCTGGCGATCCGGGCGACCTCGAAAGGGGGCCGTCAGACCCTGCTGCACCTCTCGCCGCTCGAGGGCGCCGATCTGACTCGTAGGGTCGCCGGGGCGCTCGACGAGGTGCGTGGCGAGAACCTCCATCTGCGCCGCGCCAACGCCGATCTCCACCGCAAGATCGAGCTGATGGAGCGGAGCCGGTTCTGGAGGCTGCGCAACGCCTGGTGGCGCCTGCGCGGATGACGAGGTTTCCACGAGCCGGAGACGAGGCGAACGGGTCGGCCGTTGCGCCCGCGAGCTTTCTGTTCCGAGCGACCGGCGAAGACGGCGGCACGGGACATGATGGACCCTCAGCCGACGCCGTCATGCCCGGACCTCGCCCCCTCCCTCCGCCGCCCCCTGGTCGCGCGGCGCTCTCGATCGACGACCTCCTGCCCGCCATCCAGGCGGCCCTGCGGGCCGGCACCGGCCTGGTCGTCGCGGCCCCGCCCGGGACCGGCAAGACGACGCGCGTGGCGCCGGCTATCGCCGAGCTCGACGAGGTCGCGGGCCGCGTCGTGCTGCTCGAGCCTCGCCGCCTCGCCGCGATCTCGGCCGCGCGTCGGATCGCCGAGGAACGCGCCGAGCAGCTCGGTGCTGGGCGGCGCGCCGTGCTGGGCGTTGAGATCGGCTACCAGGTGCGATTCGAGCGGCGTTGGAGCCACCAGACGCGGCTGGTCGCCGCCACCGAGGGGACGCTGGTCCGTTGGCTGCTGGAGGATCCGCTGCTCGAAGGGGTCGGCTGCATCGTCTTCGACGAGGTGCACGAGCGCAATCTGTCGACCGACCTCGCGCTGGCGATGGCACTTCGGTTGCGCGAGGTGCGCGACGATCTCCGCCTGGTGGCGATGTCGGCGACCCTCGACGCCGAGCGCTTCGCCGGGCTGCTCGGCCCTGTGTCGGGAAGCCCTGTGTCGGGATGTCCTGTCTCGGGAAGCCCTGTGTCGGGAAGCCCTGTGTCGGGAAGCCCTGTGTCGGGCTGCGCGTCGAAAGCGGCTCCGGTGGTGCGCTGCGAGGTCGGGGCGCATCCGGTCGAGGTTCGCTACGCGCGGCGTCCGGACGACCGTCCGATCGAGCGACGCACGGTGGTCGCGATCCGCGGCCTGCTGCGCGAGCTCGAGGAGCGGGAGGCGGAGGTGGGCGCCGAGGGGGGCGGCGAGGGCGGCTCGGCCATCGAGCACTCGCGCACTCTGCGCTCCGTCCTCGCCTTCCTCCCGGGCGTCGGCGAGATCGAACGCTGTCGCGAGCTGCTGGCGGGGGACGGGGCTGCGGCTCTGGACGTGCCGGTGCTGCCGCTTCACGGCTCGCTCGACCTCGACCGGCAACAGGCGGCGCTGCGCGGCGGTCGGCGCGTCGTCCTCGCGACCAACGTCGCCGAGAGCTCGGTGACCGTCGAAGGGGTCGGGGCCGTGGTCGACAGCGGACTGGAGCGCATCCTGCGCTTGGATCCTGCGAGCGGGCTCGACCGCCTCGAGCTGGCCGCGATCAGTCGGGCCTCGGCGGACCAACGCGCCGGTCGCGCGGGTCGGACCGGCCCAGGGATCTGCGTGCGCCTTTGGACCGAGTCGGAGCAGGGAGCGCGCGTCGCAGAACGGCAGCCCGAGATCCAGCGCGTCGACGTCGCGTCGCCGGTGCTCGCCGCTCGCGCCTGGGGAGAGGACCCCGCGACCTTGCGCTGGCCCGATCCCCCGGCGGCCTCACAGCTCGTGCAGGCCGAAGCGCTGCTTCGCGACCTCGGAGCGCTCGACGCCGCCGGCTCGATCACCGCGCGCGGCCGGCGGATGGCCGTGCTGCCGCTCCACCCGCGGCTCGGGGCCCTCGTGTTGTCCGCAGCCGAGCGGGATCGCGCCGCGGAGGGAGCGCTGATCGCGGCCCTGATCGGCGAGCGGGATCCCTTCCGGCGATCGGCGAGGGAGGAGGCTGAGACGCTGTCGGACCTGCGCTCGGACGTGCTCGAACGGTGGCTCGCGCTGGTCGACGCCCTCCGCGGCGCCCGGGACCCCCGCATCCGCCGCGGTGCCGCCCACTCGGTCCTGCGCGCGGCGAGACAGATCGCCTCCGCGGTCGGCGCTCCAGACTGGCGGGTCGACGACCTGAGTAGAGACCCGCACACCCAGGAGATCCTGCTTCGCTCGCTGCTCGCCGCTTACCCCGATCGGGTGGCGCGCCGCCGCGAGCCCCGTGCGCCGCGCGCCGTGATGACCGGTGGCCACGGCGTGCGGCTGAGCCCCGCGAGCCGGGTGCGCGCCGAGCCGCTGTTCGTGTGTGTCCTGGTCGGCGGGTCCACGGGCGGAGCGTCTGGCGGTGGCGGTCGCGAAACGGTGGTGCATTCGGCGTCGGCAGTCGAGGAGGCGTGGCTCGACACGCGCACCGAGGAGACCGCCGAGCTCGACGAGCAGAGCGGCCGGGTGACGCTGCGGCGGCGACGGCACTACCGCGACCTCGTGCTCGACGACGTCGAGACCGGCCTCGCTCCGGCGGATCGGGCGGCGGCTCTGCTCCTGCGTCGAGCCTCGCGGGATCCGATCACGGTCCTCGCCCTCGATCGGTCCGAAGTCGAGCGCTTCCTCGCCCGCGTCGCCTGCCTGCGCGCGTGGCGTCCGGAGCTCGACCTGCCCGATTTCGACCTGCCCTCTCTCGACCGGCTGGGTCCCCAGCGGAACGCCGACGAGGGCCGCGGCTCCGAGTGCGCCGCTCCCCAGGGCGCCGCTTCCAGCGATGCCGATCCTGCCGGGGGAGCGGATCCCGAGGCCGCCGAGGTCGGCAGCGGGCCGAGCGCCGCAGATTCCGCAGATGCCGATCCGGGCCTCGACGAGCTGCCGCCGGTCTGGAGGGCGATCCTCGAAGCCGCCGTCGCGGGTGCTCGCACCACCGCCGAGGTGGCGCGCGCCCCGGTCCTCGACCTGCTCAGAGGCGCTCTCTCGTGGGAGCAGCAGCGACGGCTCGACGAGCTGGCGCCGGAGCGCCTCACCCTGCCGAGTGGGCGCCGCGCCGAGGTCCGCTACGAGCGCGGCAAGCATCCGGTGCTCGCCGCCCGCATCCAGGATTTCTTCGGCTGGCGTGAGACGCCGCCCATCGCGGGTGGCCGCGTCCCGCTCCTTCTCCACCTGCTCGCGCCCAACCTCCGGGTCCAGCAGGTCACCGACGACCTGGCGGGCTTCTGGCGCCGGACCTATCCCGAGGTTCGCAGGGAGCTCGCCGGCCGGTATCCGAAGCACCAGTGGCCGGAGGACGGCGCGACGGCGGAGCCGGTGAAAGGCCCCGCGCGGCGTCGTCGTCGCCAAGAGCGGTAGGGGTCTCTGCGCCGTCCTCGCGCGCGATGTCGACCCGGCTCCGGACGATGTGGATGTCGGATCGGGTTCCGTCTCAGCCGATCGGAGCCGGGCGGGGATGATCCCCCCTCGGAGCAGCGACTCCGCTCCCACCGGCTGGCGCAGCTCACGCAGCGCGCCGGCGAGCGGCTCGTTCGCTTGCGGTGGGGGTCCAGCCGACAGTCGGTCGGCCAAGGATCGATGCCGTGGATCCCCGAAGACCCGGACCTGCTCACCCCTCGATCTCGCCAGAAGAGGACAGGATCGCTCCGGTCAGCGGGTCGTAGACGGCGACCACGATGCGGTGGTCCTTGCGACGGATCTGGAGGTCGGTCTCGTACCAGAAGAGCATGCCCGGCGTAGGCGGTCTCTCCCCCGAGATCGGAATCGTGTCGAAGCTGGTCTCGGAGCGGTTGCCGGACTTCTCGTCCATCACCGTGATCCGGATCTCGAGCTCGTTGACGTATCGCCCCGCGTTCGCGATCAGGGTGATCTCGTCCATCGGGATGCCGACCTCGAGCGGCACCGCCATCTTGCCGAGGCCCGCGCGCTGGGGGCGTCCGAACCTCAGCAGGAGCGGCTTGGTGCTCGGCGGATCGCCGAACAGGAGCGCGCTCTCGACCATCATGTCGAGCTCGGCGTCGCGCGAGAGATCGACGTAGCCGGAGCGCGAGCGCGCTTGGAGCCCGTCGCCTCTCACCCGCACCTCGATCTCGTGGCGCGCGTCGTCCTCGCTGCGCTGCGGGGTGAAGCCCAGCCAGTAGAAGGTGCGAGTGTCCTGGATCGCCTCGACCAGCGCGTCGTCGCGCTCGAAGTTGATCAGCGCCCGTCCCCCGGTCTGATCGGCCAGGAACTCGAGGCTGGCGTGGACCTGCAGCTCGCGCGCGGGGACCGCTCCGCCGGCGCCCACCGCCGGGCCGAAGCGCTCGAAGTCGCCGCGGCTCTGCGACACGTCGACCAGGCCGATGTCCCGGTCCTGACCGGGGAGGTCGACGGGGTAGAGCGTGTAGCCGAGCAGGTTGGCCGTGTCGGTGAGGCGGGCGAAGATCGCGTCGCGCCCTCTGCTCGACGGGTCGAGGGCGGCGCCGGCGAGATCCACCGGGGTCGCCGAGAACCCGTTGACCGTGTACTCCGACGGCGAGTAGGGCCAGCCGCCCGACAGCAGGATCATGGTCTTGCGCCCCGTCGGTCCGGCGAAGCTGCGCAGCGCCGAGACCGCCGCCAGCACCGAGCGGTCGAGCTGATCGGTCAGGCGGTTGGCGTAGTCGATCTCGACCGGGTCGAGCCGGCTGCGAAAGAACGGACGCTCGGGCTCCTGCCCCCCTTGCGCCTGGATGCGCTCCAGCAGAATGAGATCGAGATCTCGGCGCTCGGTCCGCTGCGAGTCGTTGGTGCGCAGCTCGGCGAGACGCAGCTGGCCGAAGGTGGGGCGACGCTTGGCCTCGGCGAAGGCGGCCGCGAGCTCGGCGCGATCGGAGGTCCAGCTCTGGAGGAGGTCGAGCTTGCGGCCGTCGAAGGCGACCACCGCGACGCGGTCACGCGCGGGCAGGCCGGCGAGCTGCTCCTGGATGCGGTCGATCACTCGGTCGCGATCCTGGGCGTTGGCGAACGAGTCGTCGACGAAGACCAGGTAGTTGGTCACCAGGGCTCGATCGCCGCCCAGCGCCGGAACGCCCGCGATCTGGCCAGCGGTCGGGGCTTCCCCGTCGCCGACGACCCGCCCCTCGGCGATCTCGGCAAAATAGTCGATCGGCACCGGCTGGCCGTCGACGATCAGCTCGAAGTCGTCGCGGTCGAGACCTCGGACACGGTTGCTCTGGCGGTCGGTGACGACGACCTCGACGTTGACCACTCGCACGTCGACGACCTCGGCGAAGCCGGGGAGCTGCCTCTGGGCGCCGAGGGGGGAGGACGCGAAGGTCGAGAGGGCTGCGAGCGCCGCTGCGAGAACGGCCGCCGGAGCCGCTGATCCCGGCGAGATGCCCTGGGGGGCCGATTTCCACGAGGTTCGTCGCATGTCAGTCTCCCGGTCGATCCCGTCTCCCATCGATCACGGAAGGGAAACGGGTCCCGCCTGAGCCTACATTCCAGCCGAGCGGACTGCAGCGGGGGCGCGCTGAGCCTGGGATGCGGGCCGAGCCCAGCGCCTCCGGCGCGTCGCGGCGAACAGCCCTGGAACCGGATCTCGAGTCGTCGGACAGCCTCCTGCTCGTCAGAGGACGCCGATCCACAGCGGCGCCTCGAGCTCGCCCGGTTCGTGCGGGAGCGGCTCGATCAGCCGGTAGCCGGCGAGCTCGAGCCCGGGCCGTGGTGTGCGAGCAGGAGGCACCGCCACGACCTCACAGACGGGCGCGCCCCAGGACGCCGGCCAGCGATCTCCTGGCCTCGCGGCGGATCTCGTCGAGGTCGAGGCGACACAGCCGCCCGTCCTCGACGACCGGTTCTCCGTCGATCAACACGTGACGCACCGACGCGCGCGAGGCGCCGAAGGCGACCAGGTCGTGGAGGCCGGCGCGCGGACCGGCGGCCCCCTCCGCAGCGTCCTCGCTCAGCAGGAAGAGCTCGGGACGGTCGGTGCCGAGCACCAGCAGGTCGGCCCGTCTGCCGACCTCGATCGACCCGACCTCGGCGGCGAGCCCGAGCGCTTCCGCGCCCCCGGAGGTGGCCAGGCGCAGCGCGTCGAGCCCCGAGAACGCCGCGGGACCGTGCACGAGCTTCTGGAGCAGCGCCGCCAGGCGAATTTCCTCGAAGGCGTCGAGGTCGTTGTTGCAGGGAGGCCCGTCGGCCCCCACGCTGACCGGGATGCCGGCGGCGCGGAGGCCGACGACGTCGGCGATGCCGGAGCCGAGCTTGAGGTTGGAGCCCGGGCAGTGACAGACCGAGAAGCGGCGCCCGCGCACGCTCTCGCGCTGGGTGGCGTCGAGATGGACGCCGTGGGCGATGCGCAGGTCGAGGTCGAGCAGGCCGAGCCGTTCGAACACCCCGATCTCGTCGCAGCCGAAGCGCTCCCGCACCAGGGCGCTCTCGTCGAGCTGCTCCAACGCGTGCGTGTGGACGGGCCAGCCGTGCCCCGCCGCGAGCTCGACGACGCCCAGCCACAGCTCGCGCGAGCACGACAACAGAAAACGCGGGTTGAGCGCGGGCCGGAGCCGGCCGCCGTTGCGCTGGACGGCGAGTCCGAGCTCCTCCGCCTCGAGCAGGGCCTGCTCGGTGCCCGCCGCCAGCGCTGCGGGCAGGCCCTGCCCTTCATCCATCAGGCAGGGGCCGGCGAAGCCGCGCAAGCCGGCGGTCTCGATCGCGCGCAGGAGTCCCGCGGCGCCGGGGCCGAGCCCGATCTCCTGGATCGTCGTGGTGCCCGCGAGCAGACACTCCGCGGCCCCCAGCAACCCGGACCAGTAGGCGCTCTCGTCGTCGTGCGCGGCCTCGAGCGGCCAGATCCGCTCGGTCAGCCACCGCAGCAGCCGCCTCTCCTCGGCCAGCCCCCGAAACAGCGTCTGGCCGAGGTGGACGTGCCCCTGGATCAGGCCCGGGAGGACCAGGCAGCCGTCGACGTCGAGGCGTCGCGTGCCGGCAGGAGGCTCGGGGGGATCGAAGGCCGCGATCCGACCGTCCCGGATCAAGAGGTCCTGGCGCAGGATGCGGGCGCCGGGATCGAGGGTCAGCAGCGTGGCCCCTTCGAGGAGGAGCGGCGTGGCGATCGGAGGGTTCATGGCGGGCCGCGATCCGGCGGCGACGTTAGCAGCGGAGTGCAGCGAGCTCGCGACGGGGAGACCGCGGGTCGTCGCGCAGTTTTTCGGATCGGCTCGAAACAACCTGAGGAGTTCGTGCGTAATGTCCGACAGTTGCCCCGACGACGCAACGGGGCGACCGGGGCCAGACCACCACAAGAGAACGCACGGTCGAGCAACAAGAGATCACGAGACGATGTGGGCCTTCCTCCTCTGGCTGATCCTTCTCGTCCTCTGCTGGCCGGTGGCGCTCTTGGCGCTCGTTCTCTACCCGGTGGTCTGGCTCCTTCTTCTTCCCTTCCGACTGCTGGGAATCGCCGTCGACGGCGTCTTCGGCCTGCTGCACGGCATCCTGGCCCTGCCGGCCCGCCTGTTGCGCGGGCCTCGTCGGGCGACCGCTTAGCGGCCGGCGCGCGGACGGCTCCCGCCCGGCCGAGGCGATCGGCCCGTCGCGCCGTCTTTCCGAGCGTAGTGGTCGACCCCGTCGCTCGCGGGCGCTCGTGCACGTCTCCAGCGGGCCCCCGCGGTTGGTCGAGCCGGTCCCCTGCGGCATGATCGAGTCCCTCGCGACGACTCGGTGTCGGCCCGTGCGCCTCGTCGAGCGGCGGGTTGCTAAGCTCGCGGCCGCGATGAAGGGTGCCGAGGAGAGCGAGTCGAGCTCGGTGGCGCAGGAGCCGCTGCGCCGCCTGCTCGGCTTCGCCTCGGCTCGCCTCGCTCGCCAACTCGAGTTCGTCCTCGAGGTCGATCGTCTAAAGTCCGTGCTGCGGCGAACCACGCTTTCCGATCGCTCCCGTCACGAGAACTCGGCCGAGCATTCCTGGCACCTGGCGCTGATGGCGATCCTGCTCGCCGAGCACGCGGAGGTCGAGATCGACCTGGCGCGCACCGTCGAGATGCTCCTCGTCCACGACGTCGTCGAAGTCGATGCCGGCGACACCTTCTGCTACGACCAGACCGGCAATCTCGACAAGGAGGAGCGCGAGCGTCGGGCGGCGGAGCGGTTGTTCGGACTCCTCCCCGAGGACCAGGGGGAGCGTCTGAGGTCGCTGTGGGACGAGTTCGAGCGGCGCGAGACGCCGGAGGCGCGTTTCGCCGCAGCCCTCGATCGGCTGCAGCCGATGATGCTCAACTACCTGACCGAAGGGCACTCCTGGCAGCAGCACGGCGTGCGTGAGCATCAGGTGCTCGAGCGCAACCGCCCGATCGAGGACGGCTCGAGGGATCTCTGGTCGCTCGCCGAGCGCTTCCTCGAAGACGCTGTCGACTCCGGCATCCTGGAGCGCTGAACAGCCGTCTCGACGCTGGATCAGTTCTTCCCAGCGCTACCGTCGGTGCTCGGCACGACTCTCTGTGGCCGGCTCAGGGGCAAGTGGCGAACGCCGAGGTGTCCTGCACCGGGAGGAACGCGGCGCCGAGGTCGTTGAGATACGTCCTCGTGTCGCCGGTCGTCGTGTCCGAGACGGTGAGGGTGACCTGGACGTTGGTCAGCCCGCCGGCGAACACCCAATAGCTCTGCGCCAGCGCACAGGCGTCGAGCACCTTCACCACGACCTCGACGTTGGCGGGATCGAAGAAGGTGAAGTAGCCGGTGTCGTCGGTCAGCTCCTGCGCGGTCGCGGGTCCGAAGACGCCCTCGAAGTCCCCGAACACCAGCGTCACCCGGAATCGACCGTCGTTCAGACACAGCGTGTTGTCGCCGGCCGCGCACGCACCGTCGGGGACGCGCGTGGTGGCGGACGCCACGTTCGAATAGCCCGAGGTGCCGCCGGCGTTGCGGGCCCGCACCCGGTAGGCGCGGAAGGTGCCGGCCGGGACGCCGGTGACGATCAACGAGGTGGCGTTGGCGCCCAGCGTGCGGATCTCGACGAACTCGCCGAAGGCGCTTCGCTCCTCGACCAGGAAGGCGCTCTCGTTGCCCGAGTCGTCGGTCCAGACGAGCTGGATCTCGCTCGTCGAGAGTGGGGTCGCGATCAGGCCGGTCGGCGCTCTAGGTGCGTTCGGCGTGTTCTGGACCTGCTGGGGATAGAGCGCTCGCACCGCGTCCCTGTCGTCGGTCTTGAGCTGGGCGCCCCGCTCGTCATCGTGCACCTGGGCGCGCATGAGGGCGTCGTCGAAGATCCCGGAGGTCGAGCAGGAGGGGCTCTCGTCGTCGCCGCAGGAATGGCCGAGGCCGATGAAGTGACCGAGCTCGTGTGCGATGACCTCGTCGAAGGCCGCCTGGGTGCGGCGCGCGAAATAGCCGTCGCCGCTGCCGTCCTGCGTGATGACGTCGGCCTGGGCGATCTCGAGCGCGGTGCCTCCCGTGAACTGGAAGGTGCCGCTGCAGAAGAAGAAGACGAACGCGGTGGCGAGGGTGCCGCCGCTGCCGCTGCGGAACGACCCGTCGATGTCTCCGAACGGGTCCTCGAAGAGGACCGTGTTGCGGTTGTCGTTGGCGCTCGAGACCGAGGTGCTGCCGGCGTAGAGCAGCCTGACGTCGCTGCGGTTGTCGTTGTTCCAGGCCGCGATCGAGCGCTGGATGGCGCCGAGCGGGTCGGCGACGCCAGGCTGCTCGGCGTCGCTGGCCAGCACCCGCACCGACACGCCGTCGTCGAACTCGCGCCAGCGCAGGGGCAGCCCGACGTTGGCGCCGCAGCTTGGCCCGCTCAGGCTGAAGGTGAAGGGAAGCGCCTCCCGGCGCAGCGCGGGCGCGCTCGGCACGAAGTAGTCGGCCTGCCGAACGATGCCGGCCGAGCGATCCTCGAGCCAGTCGGCGAAGCGCTCGAGGTCGCGCGGCAGGTGGCTGCGAGCTCGTTCGGCGAGCTCGGCGCCGGTGAGACCGCTCGACGAGCCCGTCAGCTCGCGGGCGGAGCCGAGATCACGGACCAGCAGGCGCTGCTGGCCGTCGCGCACCTCGCGGAAGGCGGCGAGGCCGAGGTCGGCCAGCTCGAAGGTCCCCTCCGGGCCCGGCGTGAGGAAGAGCAGTGTCGTTTCGCCTTCGGCGAGGATCGGCGCGCCCGGGATCCACAGACCGCGACCGTCCGGGCTGCGGCCTCCGGGCAGGCGGACGAGGATCGTCGTGGCGGGCACGAAGCCCTTCAGGGGACGCTCGACCTCCACCAGATAGTCGGTCTCGATGCTGTCGGAAGGGGAGCTCTCACGCTCGACGACCCGGCCGACGACGACCAGCGTCGAGCGCTCGAGAAGCTCGGCGTCGGTCGCCATCACGTAGGTCAGGGCGCCCATCGGCGCCGCCGTGGAGGCCAGCGACAGGACGATCAACAGCGGGCGCAGGTGAGCGGAGAGGGGAGAGCGGAGCAGCAGGTTTTTCATCGCGGCTGGGCATCCCGGGCCGTTCGGCAGTGGACGACGGCCACCGCCTCGGGCCCCTCGAGCGCCGGTGTGTACACGGCGCGATCCAGAAGAGCTGATCCGACATTCTATCCACTCTCTGCCTATCGACTCCTGCGAAGCATCCCGGATTCATCGGTCGAGCGCAGAGAACGCCCGCTGGGCGAGCCGACCGCGGCGCGCACCGGCGCCCCTAGGTAGGCATCAGCAGCTCGTCACGCGAGTCGAGCAGGAGGAGACCCCCAAGGCCCGCTCGCCCGCCCACCGCCAGCGCGACCTGCGCGGGGCCTACGATGGCGGTGGGTCCTGCAGCCGAGTCAGGGGCAGGTGGCGAAGGCGTCGGTGTCCTGCACCGGGAGGAACGCGTCGCCCAGCGAGTTGAAGTAGGTGTTGGTGTCCCCGGTCGTGGTGTCGGAGACCGTGAGCACGACCTCGACGTTGGTCAGCCCGCCGGCGAAGACCCAATAGCGATCCGAGAAGGCGCAGGCGTCGAGGGCCTTGACCACGACCTCGACGTTGGCCGGGTCGAAGAAGGTGAAGTAGCCGGTGTCGTCGGTCAGCTCCTCTGCCGTTGCGGCGCCTCCGTCGCCCTCGAAGTCCTCGAACCCGATCGAGACCCGGAAGCGATCGTCGTTGAGACAGAGCGTGGTGTCGTCCTCGACGCAATTCCCGATCGCGACGCTGGTGGTGGTCGAGGCCTCGTTCGAGTAGCCGGAGGATCCGCTCCCGTTGCGGGCGCGCACCCTATAGGCGCGAAACGTGCCCTGCGGGATCGAGTCGATGATCAGGCTGGTGGTGTTGGCGGGGAGCGTCGCGATCACCGCGAAGTCGCCGTCGATCGATCGCTCCTCGATTTCGAACGCGCTCTCGTCGTCGGCATTGTCCAACCAGGTGAGCTCGATCTCGCTGGTCGAGAGAGCGACCGCAGTCAGTGACGTCGGCGCCGACGGCGCCTGGTTGGAGGCGGAGGGCAGCGGGTACAGGAAGCGCACGGCGGCGCGATCGTCGCTGTTGAGCCGGGCGCCGCGGTTGTCGCCGTGAACGGTCGCCCGCATCAGGGCGTCGTCGGCCGTTGTCGAGGTGTTGCAGCGGGGGACGCCCTCCTCGCCGAACGACGTGCAGGAGTGGCCGATGCCGATGAAGTGCCCGAGCTCGTGACCGACCACCTCGTCGTAGTCGTTGGCGGCCTGGGTGGAGAAGTAGAAGCTGCCGGCGCCGTTCTGGGTCACCAGATCGGCCTCGAAGAGGGTGTGGGCGGTCTCGTTGCCGAAGGTGTGCGTGATCCTGCAATCGAATCCGACCCAGGTCACCGCCAGCGTCCCCGAACCGTTGAACGAGCCCGGGATGTCGTCGAACGGGTCCTCGAACAGGATCAGGTTGCGGCTGTCGTCCACCAGCGCGCTGCCCGCGGCCGCGGTGGTGCCCGCGTACTGGAGCCTCACGACGCTCTGGGCGTCGGTGTTCCAGGTCGCGATCGAGCGCTGGATGCCGCCGATCCCGCCGTCGTCGACTCCCGGCTGGAGGTTCTCGTTGACCAGGATCCTCACCGGCTCGTCGCTGTCGAACTCGCGCCAGCGCACCGGCAGCCCCGAATTCGCGCCGCATTGGCCCGGGCTGCGAGTGAGCGTGAAGGCGTCGAGGCTGCGCAAAGACGCGATCGGGGTCTCGACGAAGTAATCGCCGGGCCGCCCCTCTCCGGCCTCTTCGTCGCGCATCCAGGAGACGAAACGCTCGAGGTCGCGAGGCAGGTGGCTGCGACGGCGTTCGGCCGCCTGCGAGTCGCCCTCGAGGCGGATCTCGGAGGAGGTCGCAAGGTCGCGCACGACGAGCGGGCGGCCGCCGGTCTCGATCACCTGGAACGCGCCGAGGCCCAGCTCGACGAGCCGATAGGCGCCGCTCGCCTGAGGCGCCAGGAAGAGCAGGACCCGCTCGCCGACGGCGAGCTCGGGGACGCCGAAGGCGCGCACCCGCATGCCGTCCGCGCGCAGGCCGCCCGGCACCCGAACCAGGATCGTGCTCGCCGGCACGAAGCCCTTGATCGGATCGTCGATCTCGACCAGGTAGTCGGTCGCCGCGCGCCGATCCGCGGGCGCGTTCTCGGCCGCCAGCACTCGGGCCAGGACCACCACGTCGGCGCGCTCGAGCAGCTCCCGGTCGGTGGGCATCACGTAGGTGAGGGCATTCGCCGGCGTGGTCACCAGCGCGCTCGAGGCCGCGAACCAGACGACCAAGGACAGCGCGAGGCCCCGCTCGGTGTGGCGGCGTGCGAAGCAGCAGAACGGCATGGCAGGGCCTTCCTTGAAGCGTTTCGAACGAGGACGGCCGGAGGGAGGCTCGCGACGCGAGTACCCCCCGGAGGAGAAACGCAGAATCCTATCGGAAGGGGAGCGACTCCGGGGCCGTCTATGGGATTCTAGCATCAAACGATCATTGGGGACTCCTCGGTAGGAAGAAAGCCTTGGTGCGCTTCCCCGGCGAGGACGCGACCCGGCGAGAAGGGGCCGATCTCCGCCGGGATCTCCGGCCGGAGATGCGGCCGGATCAGCGCCGCGCGGCGGCCTCTTCGGTCGCCTCTCGCACCGCGACGTCGTTGAGGTCGGCGAGAGTCGACGCCAGACCGAGCCGATAGTGCTCGCGAGCCTCCGCTTCGAGCTCGCGCGGCACGACCAGCGGTTCCCCCGCGAGCGCCCGGATGCGGCAGCCGGGCCGAGGCACCTCCATCTGGTCCCAGGAGCGCAGAGTCCAGGAGCGGCTCGCCACGAACGCCATCGGCACGATCGCGGCTCGCGAGAGCTGGGAGAGGACGACGACGCCGGGCTTCACCTCGTGTCGGGGCCCGCGAGGGCCATCGGGGAGGAAGGCCACCGACGCCCGCTGCTTCGAGATGACCCGGTGCAGCGCGCGCAGGGCCTCGCGGCCGCCTCTCGAGCTCGAGCCGCGGACCACCTCGACGTGGAAGCGAGCGGCGATGCGGGCGACCAGCTCGCCGTCGCGCGAGCGGCTCGCCATCACCGCCAGCGGCCGTTGGCGACTGAGGAAGTGCTTGCGCAGAAAGCGGACGCTGAGGAAGATCTGCTCGTGCCAGTACGCCAGGATGAGCGGGCTTCCGGCTTCCTCGAGGCGACCGGCGGACTCGCGGTCGAGATCGACGCGCACGGTCGCGCTCAGGATCCGCACCAGCCAGCCGGCGAGCAGGGCGGTGGGTACCAGCGGCGGCGGCCTCACGAGACCAGCCGCTCGATCGTGCCGCGCAGGTAGGCCTCGCGCACGGCGCCGCGCTGCACCTTGCCGCTCGAGGTCCGCGGGATGGCGCCCCGCCGCACCAGCACCAGGTCGGCGAGCGGAATCGACAGCGCGCGGCCGATCGTGCTCGCGACCTCCCGCCTGAGCCCTGCCAGGGCCTCCGGATCGTCGGAGCTGCTCTCGAGCACCAGCACCGCCTGCTCGCCGTTGGCGGCGGGCACCGAGAAGGCCGCCGAGCGCGTCGATCCACCGCTGCCCGACACCCCGTCGGCGAGCCATTCCAGCTCGTGGGGCATGAGATTCTGCCCCCGCAGGAGCAGGATCTCCTTGGACCGTCCCACCAGGTAGAGCTCGCCGTCCGAGTCGACGAAGCCGAGGTCACCGGTGTCCACCCACCCGTCGACGAGGGTCGTCGCCGTGGCTTCGGGATCGCGGAAGTAGCCGCTCATCATGCCCGGGCCCGAGATCCAGACCTCGCCCACCTCCCCCGCCGGGCGGGCTCGCCCGGTGGCGTCGCGGATCTCGACCGCGGTGTCGCCGATCGGGGTCCCGTTCGAGACCACCTCGGCCATCGCGGCGCCGCCCGCGGCGAGCAGGGTCTCGGCGCCGGCAGGCGCGGGCCGCGCACGCGGGCCCTCGAGGCGTGGATCGATGGTCACCGCCAGCGTCGCCTCGGCGAGGCCGTAGCTGGGACGAAGCTGCGCCGGGCGAAAGCCGTTGAGGGCGAAGGTGCTCAGGAACAGCTCGGCGGTCTCCGGCCGAACCATCTCGGACCCCGTGATCGCGTCCCGGAACCCCGAGAGGTCGAGCCCGGGCGGAACCCTGCCCGCGGCCCGTTCGCAGCAGAGCTGATAGCCGAAGTTGGGCGCGGGGGACATGACGTCGGGCCATGCCGCGGCCCGCTCGAGCCAGATCCACGGGCGCGCGAGGAAGCTGCGCGGGTTGAGCAGCTCGAGTGGGATTCCGTTGAGCATGGCGTTCAGCAGGCAGCCGACCAGGCCCATGTCGTGGTAGAGGGGGAGCCAGCTCACCAGGGCTCCGGTGCCTCGGCCCTCGTGCACCTCGACGATCTTGGCGGCGACCGCGATCGGGTTGTGCAGGGCGGCGCCGTGACTGATCTCGACCGCCCGCGGCAGGCCGGTCGACCCCGAGGTGAGCTGCAGGAAAGCGGTGTCCTCGGGGTCGGCCCGCGGCTCGGGGACCTCACCGCTCTGTGGCGTGCTGCACAGGCGACCGATCTCCAGCAGCTCGGTGCGCAGCGGCCCGCCGAGCGCCTGCTCCTCGAGGCCGGAGCCGAGCGCCCGCTGCGCCTCCCGCTCCACGGTGTCGGTGCAGACCAGGACGCGCGCCTCGATTCGCTGGGCGACGCGCAGCGTCTTCTCCACCTGCGCCGCCGGCGATCCGAGCGCGCCCGGCGGCGCGATCGCCACCGGCAGGGCGCGCCCCCAGAGCGCTCCGAGCCAGGCGTCGAGCCACTCCCAGGAGGTCCCGAGCGAAACCAACACCCGGTCCCCCGGCTCGACGCCGAGCGCCGCATAGCGCCTGGCCATCGCGCGCGCGGAATCGAGCTGCTCGCGGAACGTGCGCCGCCCCGCCGGCCGCCCCCGGTTGTCGACCAGGTGGATCGCCAGCTCCGGTCGTTCGTCCGCGGTGCGCCGGAGACCCGCGAACAGGTCTCCGGGCAGGTCGAGGGAGGGGGCGCTCATGGGAGGCGCGAGGTTAGCGCAAGCACCCAGCGGTCTCAGGGGGCGACGCCGATCCGGGATCTACGGCTCAGCGGCGGCCGCCGCCCCAGCGGCGGTCTTTGCCCGAGCGGCGGTCTCCGTCGGTTCACGGGAACTGCAGGTCGTAGAGACGCTTGTAGGCGCCGTCCATCGCCAGCAACTCCTCGTGGTTGCCCTGTTCGACGATCCTGCCCTGGTCGAGCACCAGGATGCGGTCGGCGCGGGTGACGGTCGACAGGCGGTGCGCGATGACCAGGGCGGTGCGGCCCTCCATCAGGTTGTAGATCGCGCGCTGGACGAGGACCTCGGACTCGGTGTCGAGGTGCGAGGTGGCCTCATCGAGGATCAGGATCGGGGCGTTCTTGAGCAGGGCGCGGGCGATCGCCAGGCGCTGCCGCTGGCCGCCCGAGAGCTGGTTGCCCCCCTCGCCGATCACGGTGTCGTAGCCGTGATCGAGCTCCATCACGAACTCGTCGGCGTAGGCGGCCGCCGCCGCCTCGCGCACCCGCTCGAGCGGCAGCTCCGAGCGACCGTAGGCGATGTTGTTGCGCGCGGTGTCGTTGAACAGCACCGTATCCTGAGTGACCACGCCGATCAGCGAGCGCAGGTTGTCGAGCGGCAGGGAACGGATGTCGACGCCGTCGATCGTGATGCGGCCCGCGTCGGGATCGAAGAAGCGCGGGAGCAGGTTGACAACGGTCGACTTGCCGGCGCCGGAGGGGCCGACCAGCGCCACCACCTCGCCGCTGGTCATCTCGAGCGAGAAGTCGTGGAGCACGGGCTTGCTGCCGTACGCGAAGCTCACGCCTTCGAAGCGGATCGAGTCGGAGATGCCCGGCAGCGGCGGGCTGGTCGGGGCGTCGACGATCTCGTTCGGCGTCGCCATCAGGTCGCGGACGCGGTGGCCGGCGGCGACCGCCTCCTGGAGGATGAGGTTGACCTTGTTGAGCTTGCGGATCGGGTCGTACAGCAGCAGCAGGCTGGTGAGGAAGGTCAGGAACAGCTCCGAGCTGATCTGGCCGCGGCGGATCATGGTGCCGGCATAGACGAACAGGGCGGCGGCGCCGATCCCGCTGAGCACCTCGACCACCGGCCCCGAGGCGGCCGAGATGAGCTGTGCGCGCAGGTTGACGCGGAGGTGCCGGGCGGTCGCGCGCCGGAAACGAGCGGCCTCGAACTCCTCCATGCCGAAGGCCTTGACCACGCGGTTGCCGCGCACCCCTTCGGTGAGCAGGGAGGAGAGGTCGGCCATCCGCTCCTGGCTGCGGTGGCTCGTCTTGCGCATGCCCTTCCCGAAACGCACGATCGGGAAGACGATGAGCGGCATCGCCACCAGGCAGATCAAAGCGAGCTTGAAGTGGATGGCCATCAGCGCCCCGATGCAGACCAGCACCATCAGGGGCTGCTGGAGCAGGTCGAGCAGCCGGTTCGATACCGCGTTCTGAAGCTTGGCGACGTCGTTGACCACGCGGCTGTAGAGCTCGCCGCTGGTGTGCTGAGCGTGAAAGCGCATCGACTGCCGGAGGATGAACTCGTAGAGGTCGTTGCGCACCGCGGTGGTGATCCCGAAGCCGATGCGCTGAAAGCTGTAGGCCGAGAGGAACGACATCAGGCTGCGCAGGATGAAGACGAGGACGAACAGGGTCGGCGCGAAGGTCGTCGGGTTGAGCAACGGCCGTCCCTCGCGGACGCCGAGGTCCTCCTGCAGGTCGCGGTACGACCTCGCCATCGCGAGGCGGACGCGGTCGTTGAGGCCTCCGAACCACGCCCGGGCGCGCTCGACGACGCCTTCCGGCGGAGCGGCCGGCGCATCGTCGCCGTTCCGGCTCGCGGCGACGCTGAACGGGTTCCCGGCGCCCGGCACCTCGTCCGGTGAGGTCAGCAGGACCTCGTTGAAGAGCGGCGGCAGCAGGGCGATCATCGCCGCCGACATGATGGCGAACAGCAGCAGAGCGACCAGGGCCACCGCCGCCCACCCGGTGTAGCGGCGGAAGTACTGCCAGAAGAAAGCCTTGAGGGACATGGATCGCCCGGTCGTTCGTCGCCGACTACGATAGCGTCTCGCGACCGGCGGTGCGAGGTTGGCAGGGTTTGGCAGTTGCTTCGGTCCACGTGTGAGCAGGCTTCGCACCGTCCTACCGGGTGAGCTCGGGCGCTCGACGGGGACGCCGGCGAAAGGTGAAGGAAACGAAGGTTCGCAGCTTCTGCTCGAGTGGTCGGGTGTTGACGATCCGACTCGGCGTGTCAGGTCACGGCGATGAGACGAGCTGGCAGCAGGGCGCTCTGGATCAAGCTCGCGATCCTCGGGCTTGTGGTCTGGTTCGTCTCGACCCGCGTTGACCTCGGCGATCGCCTGGTGCTCCGGGAACAGCCGGCCGCGCCGGCGAAGCCCGACGACGGGGGAAGCGAGGCCGCGCTCGAGATCCCGATCCGGACCCTTTCCGGCGAGGTGCTGATGCTGGCGACGGGGGAGAGCCTGCCGATCGAGGTGCTCGCGCCGGAGGGACGGCCTTTAGAGATCTGGATCCTTCAGGAGGGGGAGCGCATCGAGCTCGACCCCGACCTGGTGCGCCACGGCGGCCCCTTCGCGATCCGGCCGGGCCTGATCAGCACGATGCGGTCAATCGACCCTCTAGTCCTCCTGTCCGCTGTGCTGGCGTTTGCTCCCGTCCCCCTGTTGGTCGCGGTGCGGTGGTTCCTGCTGCTGCGCGCGGTCGGCGTCACGATCGGCTGGGCTGCGACGGCGCGTCTGACCTGGATCGGCCTGTTCTTCAACACCGTGCTCCCGGGAGGAGCAGGCGGCGACGTGGTCAAGCTGATCGAGATCGGCCGCCATTCCGACCGCAGGAGCGAGGCGCTCGGCACGATGATCGCGGATCGCGTCGTCGGGCTGCTCGTCCTGATCGTGCTCGGCGGGGCGGCGATGCTCCTGCTGCGACAGGACACCGGTGGTCTAGCGGCCGTTGTGTTGGCGGTGGGCGTCGCTCTCGTGCTCGGAGGCGGCATCTACCTCTCGCCGTTCCTGCGTTCGCGCATCGACGTAGGAGGCCTCCTGGCGCGCCTGCCGCTCGGCGGACAGCTCCGGCGCGTCGACGATGCCTTCGTCGCGCTTCGCGGCGCTCCCGGGGCTCTCGCGAGCGCCGCCGGGCTCAGCGTGGTGGCCCAACTCGCGAACATGGGCGCCGCTGTGCAGTGCGCTCATGCCCTCGGTCTCGGCGCGGTGAACTTGCTCGACATGCTGAGGACCGTGCCGGTCGCCCTCGTGGCCAACGCGATCCCGATCAGCCCGGGGGGGTTGGGGCTTCTCGAGGTGGCGTTCCAGGAGCTCCTCTATCGTCAGGGGCTGAGCTCGCTCGCCCAGGGCTTCATGGTCGGAGTGCTGCTGCGGGTGATCAGCGTCGCCTGGAGCTTGCCCGGCCTGCCGCTGTGGCTGTTCGCCACGAGGAGAGTCTCCGCCGGTGAGCACGGTGAGGCGGCGCGACCGATGAAGGTGGCTGGCTCGTGAGCTCACCAAGTCTCGCCGGCGGCGGCTCGCCGAAAGGCCACCGCCGGTTCAGTCTGTCTCTGGTGGCGGTCCCCTCGGTCGTTGCGCTCCTCGCGCATCTGGCGCTGGTGTGGTGCTTCGACCTGTTCCCGACGGTCGATGGGCCGGCTCACGTGCACCTGGTTCATGCCTTCCAGCAAGCGCTCTCTGGGGATGAGTTCTACCGAACGTTCGTCGAGCTGAGCCGTGGCTTCAAGCCCAACTTGGCCAGCCAACTCATCCTGTTCTCCTTGATGTGGGTAGTGCCGCCGTTGGTTGCGGAGAAGCTCTTCCTCAGCGCCTACTTCGCCGGCTTCGCACTCGGCGGGGGCTATGCACTGCGCGCTCTCCATCCGGCCGCTCTATTCCTGCTGCCGCTGCTGATGTTCACTTCCTTCACCTTCCCACTCGCCTTCGGTTTCTACAACTTCTCCCTGAGCGCCGTCGTCCTCTTCACGTGGTTCGGATATTCCTGGCGGCGCCGGGGAGCCGAATCCGGCGGCCGCCTTGCTGCCGGACATCTTGTGTTCGCCACCGTGGCTTGCGTCACGCATGTCTTTGCGCTGGCGGCCGGGCTTGCGGTAGTCGCAGGGACGCTCGTCGTGCACGCTCTCGTGGCCAGGGACGAGGAAGGAGCCCGGCGGTCCTTCGCGCAGACCATCTCCGCACACCTGGTCGCCTGTTGGCGTCCTGTCTGGCCAGTCCTCGTTGGCAGCGCTCCGGCGCTGATCGCGGCGGGCGCCTTCCTGCTCGATCGGCGGGGCGCCAACAGGATCAGCGGAGATGTCGCCGGAGCGCTGATCGAGCTCGGCAGGCTCGAGGAGCTCGCTTACGCGTCTTCATTGGTGGCGTACGCTCGCACCGAGCTGGCGGCGAGCTCGGCGTTCGTCGTGCTGCTGCTGGCATCCTTCCTGCTGATCCTGCGGTCGGGCGCGACCTGGCGGCGGGCCTTGCCGGTTGCGGCCGCCGGCGGCTTCTTCGTCGTGCTCTACCTGTTCGTGCCGCCGCTCTTCGTGGTCCGCTGGATGCCGCCGAGGATTCAGCCGCTCGCATACGGCTGGATCGTGTTGTGGCTGGCTGCACTGTTGCCTCCGGGCTCTCCAAGACGGCGCTGGCGGTTCGTCGTGCCGTGGTCCGGAGCTGGGCTGGTGGTCTTGGCAACGGTCCTCCGGTGGGGGTCGATTGCTGACGTCAACGCCGTCTACCACGAGATCGCATCTGTCGCGCCGGCGGTCGACAAACACAGCACCTTGATCAGCCTTCGCTTGCATCCCCCGGTCCGCGGACGTCCGTATTCGGCGAGGGTGGATCCGTTGATCCAGGTGGGCAGCAGGATCGCGACGTTGACGAGCTCGATCGACCTCAGGAATTTTCAAGGCCAGTCGATGTCACATCCGATTCGGCTTCGATCCGGGGTCGGCGCCACCAGGTTGCTCGGCGGCAGCGACGACCTGCTGATTGCAGACGCCCGGCTCAACGCGGTACCTCCCCGCGTGGACTTGGCGACGTACGAGCGAGAGACCGGTGTTGACGTCGACTATGTCGTCGTCTGGGGATTTCGGGAGTGGTTCGAGCCTTCGTTACTGTTGGCGCTCGATCGTCAACTGGAGGCAGGTTATGAGCTGACGCTTCGCTCCCAACCGCGGGGCCTGGCGACTCTCTATCGGCGTCGCGATCGATGAGCTCGCGGCACGTGCCCAGGAGCCCGGCGAAGCTCAGCACGTCCGTACGACGAGGACTTCCGCTCCGCCGGCGGCCAAAAAGCCGCTCACTCGACCGCTGCGTCTCCGTAGCAGCCCATGGTGAAAGTCAGGATGCCCGTATTGCGAGCACCGTGGTTCCAGATGCAAGGAGGAGCGACGGACTCGATGCAGGGACATCGTCGAGGAGCTCCGACGCACCAGAGGGGCCTGCCCCGCAAGCCGAGGACGACAAGGACCTGCAGTCGGAGACTGGGGACCAAAGCCGACCGAGAGCGTGGCTTGTCCTTCGTGGCTCTACTTCTCCTCGTGGTACTCGTCCTCGGTGTTGACTTCCCACAGGTTTGACTTGTCGGTGACGCCGTCGCGGATGTTTTCGACCGCGATCATCGCGGTGAGCATCGAGTGGTCCTGGTTGTTGTACTTGTGCATGCCATTGCGCCCGACCAGGAACAGGTTCTCGAAGCGGTCGAGGTAGTCGCGGACCACCGGGAAGCGGTCGTAGGTGCCGAAGTAAGCGGGATAGGTCTTGGGCATACGCAGTACGACGCCGTCTCGGACCGAGTCCGGGTGGAGGACGCCGATCTCGACGAGCTCCCGCTCGCCGAGCTCGCGTAGCTCGTCGTCGCTCATGCGCCACAGCTCGTCGGTGTCGTAGCAGAAGTATTCGAGCCCGAGCCATACCGTGTGGTGGGGGTCGGCGACCATGTAGGGGCTCCAGTTGTTGAAGATCTGGAGCCGGCCGATCTGGACCCCCGGCTCCTGGATGTAGATCCAGGTGTCCGCGACCCGGCCGCTACCTGGCCGGTGCTCGATCTTGAGTCGGTCGACGAGCAGCCCGACAGTGATGAAGTCGCGGTAGAGCAATCCGTCGGCGACCTCCACCACCTCCTCCGGCGGCTTCCTGTCGAGCGCGTGGACGAGGTCCGTGACCGCCATGGTCGAGAAGAAGAAGTCGCCTTCGTACGTGAAGGTCTCTCCAGTGTGGGGATCGCGAGCTTCGACGGCGAGAACCAGATTGCCGTCAGTCACCAGCCCGGTGACCTCACGGTGGGTGACCACCTCACCGCCCATCGCCTCCACCTTGCGCCGCACCACGTCCCACATCTGGCCCGGCCCGAGCTTGGGGTAAAGGAAACGCTCGATCAGCGATGTCTCGGCGCCCTTTTGCTTGAGGTCGGTGTTCGCCCGCTTGGGGAGCACGCTCTTGACGAAGTGGAGGATCGCTTTGGCGATCGACAGCCCCTTGATCCGCTGGGCGCCCCACTCGGCGCTGATCTCCGTGCAGCGGACGCCCCAGACCTTCTCGGTGTAGTCCTTGAAGAAAGTCAGGTAGAGCTCACGCCCGAATCTCCCGACCAGGAACTCCTCGAGGTTCTGGGGATCCCGCTTCGGCAGCACCGCGCTCCTGAGGTACGAGAGTCCGATCTTGAGCGACGTCCACGGCCCCAGGTTGACCAGGGTTCGGGGACTCAGCGAGATCGGGTAGTCGAAGAAGGTTCCGCGGTAGAAGATCCGACTCTTCCGTGGCCGCACGAGGAGGACTTCGTCGGTCTGTTCCGGATCCGCTCTCGGGAACTCTCCTTCGAGCATCGCGCTGCGGTTGTGGTAGGTGATCGCTACGTCGTTTCCGGCCCCCTGCTCGATCGGCAGCATGGACGTCCACCAGTCCATCACGCGGTCCGACTTCGAGAAGAAGCGGTGCCCGCCGATGTCGATTCGGTTGCCGTGGTGCTCGACCGTGCGCGAGATGCCGCCCATCAGTGCGCTCCTCTCGAGCACGAGCGGCTGGACGTCGGTCTCGACCAGCAGCTGGTAGGCGGCGGTCAGGCCGGCCGGGCCGGCGCCGATGATGATTGCTCGGCGAGGGGTCTCGAGAGTCATGGCGAGAAGTTCGTCGTCCTCGAGACCGTCGTTCGACGGCGAGGAGAAGGGGCAGGTCGAAGGACTGCTCTCGAACGGGAGGAGTCTAGCCCGGACTCTTCGTGCGCCACGAAGGCTGCGGACGACCGACGATCACGGCGGAATGGACGGCTGCGGATCGCGAGGTGGAGATCCGGGCTCAACCAGGACCAGATCCCCCTTGCTCAACGCCGTCGGCTGCAGCATCAGGGGAGGCCCCTCGATCCTCGCCGGACGCCGCAGCAGCTCCTCGACCTCCTCGCAGCGGTCGAGCTGCCTGCGCAGGGTCCGCGGCTCGACCCGGTAGTACCAGCACTCGCGGTCCGCGTAGCGCTGGCGCAGGGCCGCCTGGGAGCCGCCGTTGCCCCGTGGATAGGTGACGATCGGGGCCTCCTCTTCGCGGTAGCGCTTGGGGAAACCCCCGAGCAGCCAGCCCAGGGAGATCGACTCCTGCGGCGACGTCTCGTAGAGCAGCAGCGCCGGCGGCTCGATCGCCGCCAGGATCTCTTCGGCTGGCTCGTGCACCAGCGTGACGAAGCGATGCAGGCGATTCACGTTCTCCAACCAGAACGTGCCGGTCCCCAGCACGACGTGGACGAGGAGCACGGCGGCGGTGAGCTTCGGGACACGGCGGAAGCCGGCGGCGATGGTGACGCCGGCGAGCGCCGCGAGGAGGAGCGCCAGCTCGTGGTAGTAGATCGGGCCGGTGTCCGAGACCCCCGGCGAGTAGTAGCCGACGTTGAACGCGATCAGAGCGCCCCCGGCGACCCCCCACACCGCCGCACCGCGCGACGGCCGGCCCAGCGCGAGCCAGGCGACGAGCGGCAGCAGCAAGCTGCTGGGCCATCCCAGCCACCACTGGTCGATGCGGACGCCTGCGACCAGGAGGTTCTGGAGCGCCTTGAACGGTGTGTGCCGGTAGTCGGCCAGCTCGGGAGAGATCAGCCCGAAGCCGTAGTGCTCGCTCGGGAAGTACAGAGACCAGGGCAGCCGCCACGGCGATCCCGTCACCGCGAGGTCGTAGAGCGCGATCGCCAGGACGAAGCACCCGGTCGTCCCCGCCAGCAGGAGCAGCTGTCCGAAGCGGCGCCGGCGCAGCAGGGAGAGCGCGCCCCAGAGGCCGAGCACGCCGCCGACCGGCAGCGCGACCTGCGGCCTGACAGTGGCCAGGAAGCCGACCGAGCCGCCGAGCAGGAGGGCGCCGAGCCACAGCTCGCGGAGAGTCGGCTCGCCGCGGGATCCCGAGCCGGCGGAGCCCGCCTCCGAGGTCTCGCTCTTCGGCAGGCCGCGCAGCCAGGAGAGCCCCAGCCCGCCCGCTGCCGCGCACAGCAGCGACGTCGGCTGCGTGCCGCCGGTCGCCGTGTTGAGGACCACCATCGGCGAGATCGCAAGGGCGGCCGTGGACCAGAGCGCGACGCTGGTCCCGCTCTCGCGGCGCATCAGCTCGAACCAGCAGATCAGGGTCAGGGTCAGGAACGGAAGGTGGATGAGTGCCGGAGGTCCGCCCAACCGCAGCCCAACAGTCTGGACCAGCGGCTCGCCGAACAGGTACTTGCCCGTGAATCCGATCGGCGTCTCGATGGTGAAGGGCTCCGGAGCCCAGGGTGGGACGGTGTCTTCGGCGATCCGTCCGCTCGCCAGCAGCTCGGCCTGGAAGCGATAGGTCAGGTCGTCGTCGACCAGGACGCGATCGGTGAGCATGCCGAACAGCAGGACGGTCGCTCCGGCTACCGCCAGAACCGAGGCGGACGCCGTCACGATCCGCGTCGCACGGATCGAGGGCGGCCGCCCTGGGAACAGCCGTCGGGCGGGCCAGGAGAGCGCCAGGAGCGCTGGCGCGAGCGCGGCCCAGCGGGCCAGGATCCGGTGGAGCTGCTCCCAGGTGAAGCCGCGCAGCGGGGCGTAGGGGAGCGGCTCGAGCGGCGGCCAGTAGACGAACTCTGCCGGCCCGGTCGGGATCGATCGGCCGAGGCGGACGTAGAGCACGAGGAGGGCGCCCCCCGCGATTACCGCCAGGACGTCGAGCATCCAGGCTCCTCGCCGCGGGCCGAACGTCGTGGTCGCCGCGCTCGGCGGCTGCTCGTCTTCTGCCATCGAATCGGGACCGGAGAGACCGGAGAGACAGAGAGTCCAGAGAGACCGAGAGTCCAGAGAGACCGAGAGTCCAGAGTGTGCGCCGGTGAGTCTGTCAGAGGCCCGTTCGCACAGCATCGAGCGAGCGCTCGCCAGGGGCTCCTCCGCCGGGCCGGGCAGCACGGCGGGCGCAGCCTGGTCGGGGAGCTTCGCCCCAGACTGACGAGCTCAGCCGGATCCGGCGCTGAGCTAGAGTCGCCGCCTGCCCGCCGGCCGCGCCTCGCCCAGAGAGGGCTCCGGCGGCGAGCGCCCCGGCCGACGCGCTTCCGGGCCCTTGGGGGCATCGCCGCGCCGGCAGGCGGCAGGAGTCGAGGAGCGCGATGTCCGAAGCAGCGATCCCGAAGGCGGCCGAGCGCCGAGCCGACGAGCTCCGTCGCGAGATCCGCAGCCACGAGCGCCTCTACTACCAGGAGGCGAAGCCCGAGATCAGCGATCGGGAGTTCGACCGGCTGATGGCCGAGCTGGTCGCGCTCGAGGAGCAGCATCCCGCGCTCCGCGCGCCCGACAGCCCGACCCAGCGGGTCGGCGGCGAGCCGGTCGAGGGCTTCGAGCAGGCCGAGCACCGCCCGCCGATGCTGTCGCTCGACAACACCTACAACGAGGACGAGCTGACCGAATGGTACGAGCGGCTGGTGCGGCTGCGCGCGAAGGACCCGGCCGAGGCGGGTGGTCTTATCGAGCTGGTCACCGAGCTCAAGGTCGACGGCATCTCGATGGCCCTGATCTACGAGGACGGCGTCCTGACCCAGGCGGCGACCCGCGGCAACGGGCGCATCGGCGACGTGGTGACCGAGAACGCGCGCACGATCCGCTCGCTGCCGTTGCGGCTCGACGGCGTGCGCGAGGCGCCGGCGCGCCTGCAGGTGCGCGCCGAGGTCTACCTGCCGCGCAGCGTCTTCAATCGGCTCAACGAGCAGCGGCGCGAGAGCGGCGTGCCTCTCTACGCGAACCCGCGCAACACGGCGGCCGGCACGCTGCGCCTGCTCGACAGTCGCGAGGTGGCGAGGCGCGAGCTGTCGGCGGTGGTGTACGAAATGGTCGAGCCGGTGCTGAAGCCGACCCACGCCGGTCAGCTCGAGGCCGCCACCGAGCTCGGCTTCCCCGTCCATCCCTCCTGGGAGCGCTGCCGGGGCCTCGAGGAGGTGCGCGACTACCTCGCGCGCTGGCAGGAGAAGCGACGGGGCCTCGAGTTCGACACCGACGGCGTGGTGGTCAAGGTCGACGAGCTCGAGCAGCGCCGCCGCTTCGGCTTCACGTCGAAGGCCCCGCGTTGGGCGGTGGCGTACAAGTTCGAGTCCGAGCAGGCGACCACCCGCGTGGTGGCGATCAACGCCCAGGTCGGACGCACCGGCGCGCTGACTCCGGTCGCCGAGCTCGAGCCGGTGTTCGTCGCCGGCACCACGGTCAAGCGCGCCACGCTGCACAACTACGAGGACCTCGCCCGCAAGGACGTTCGGGTGGGGGACGTGGTGGTCATCGAGAAGGGGGGCGACATCATCCCCAAGGTCGTCGAGGTGCTGCTCGACAGCCGGGCCGGCGATGCCGAGCCCTTCGTGCCGCCGACGATCTGCCCGGTGTGCGGCCACCGGCTCGTGCGGCTCGAGGAGGAGGTCGCGCTGCGCTGCGTCAATGCCGGCTGCCCGGCCGTGGTGCGCGAGTCCGTCTGCCACTTCGTCTCGCGCAACGCCATGGACATCGAGGGGCTCGGCGAGAAGCTGGTCGATCAGCTCCTCGAGCACGAGCTGATCGCGGACTATGCCTCGCTCTACGACCTCAGCGTCGAGGACCTGATCGGGCTCGAGGGGTGGGGCGCGAAGTCCGCGCAGAACCTCCTGGAGCGGCTGGCGGCCTCGAGGACGCGCGGCCTGGGACCGCTGCTGCACGCGCTCGGCATCCGCTTCGTGGGGGACCGGATCGCCGGCGTCCTGGCACGCAGCTTTCCCGATCTCGACAGCCTGCGTTCCGCGTCCGACGAGGAGCTGCTGGCGGTCGAGGAGGTCGGGCCCAAGGTGCTGGCGAGCCTGCGAGCCTTCTTCGCGGATCCCGACAACGCGGCGCGCATCGAGCGTCTCGAGGCCGCCGGGGTCTCGACGAAGAGCGCAACCTACGCCCCCCCCGATGCGCGTGAGGAGGCCGAGCTGCCGCTCGCCGGCAAGACGGTGGTGCTCACCGGAACGCTCTCCAGGCTGACGCGCAAGGACGCCACCGCCCAGCTCGAGGCGCTCGGCGCGCGCGTCAGCGGCTCCGTCTCCGCCAGGACCGACCTGGTGGTCGCGGGCGAGGCGGCGGGCAGCAAGCTCGAGAAGGCCAGGAGCCTCGGGATCGCGGTGATCGACGAAGCCGGGCTGAAGCGCCTCCTGGCGGGTCGGGCGAAGTCCTAGCAGCCCGTAGGAGCTTTCAGCAGCCTCTCACCTGGGACTTCTATTTGGTTTCCTCTTGTGATCGCGCAGCTCTCGTCTGGGAGAAGCACCCGCTCGACGGTTCGATTTCTGCCCCGGCGAAGCCTGTTGCGGGACCGCAGAGTGTGCCAGAATGGCACTCCTATGAGCTTGCCCCCCCTGGTCGTGGTGATCGACGACGAGACCGGCTCCCGGGAGTCCATGGCGATCGCGGTCGAGAAGGCGGGCCTCGCCGTGCGGACGTTCGACGACGCCGAGGAGGCGCTCAGTTTCGTCGAACGGGAGCCGGGGGTGCGGCTGGCGATCGTCGATCTGCGCATGCCGGGCATGGACGGTCTGGGCTTCCTGCACGAGGTGCGCACCCGCGACCTCGACTTGGGGGTGATCCTGGTCACGGGCTTCGGCACCATCGAGTCGGCGGTGGAGGCGATGCAGGTCGGCGCCGACGACTACCTGACCAAGCCGGTCGACCTCTACGAGCTGCGCAAGCGCGTGATGAACCTGCTCGAGAACCGCCGGCTCAAGGAGGAAGTCACCAACCTCCGCCAGATGCTCGACAAGCGCTACGGCTTCGACGCGATCGTCGGCCGGTCGGCGCCGATGGAGAAGCTGTTCGAGCAGATGCGGATGGTGGCGCCGACGCGCAGCAGCGTGCTGATCGTCGGCGAGAGCGGCACCGGCAAGGAGCTGGTGGCAAAGGCGCTGCACCAGGCCAGCCCGCGCTCGCAGGAACGCTTCTTGGCGATCAACTGCGGCGCCATCCCGAACGAGATCCTGGAGAGCGAGCTGTTCGGCCACGAGAAGGGGGCCTTCACCGGGGCGGTCGGTCGCAAGATCGGCAAGTTCGAGATGGCCCACAACGGGTCGCTCTTCCTCGACGAGATCAGCGAGCTCTACCCCGAGCTGCAGGTGAAGCTTCTGCGCGTGCTCGAGGAGCGGCAGGTCATGAGGGTCGGCGGCGGCGAGCTGATCGACGTGGACTTCCGGTTGATCGCGGCGACCAATCGCGACCTCGAGCGCGAGGTGGCCGAGGGGCGGTTCCGTGAGGACCTGTACTACCGCCTCAAGGTGGTGACGTTGCGAATCCCGCCGCTGCGCGAACGGATCGCCGACCTGCCCTTGCTCGCCGAGCACTTCCTCGATCTGTTCGCGACCCGCGAGGGCAAGACGAGGATGACCCTCTCCAAGGACGCGGTTCAGGCGCTGTCGGTGCTACCTTGGCCGGGCAACGTCCGCGAGCTCCGCAACCTGCTCGAGTCGGTCGCCGTCTTCCATCCCGGAGGCGAGATCGACGTCGACGACCTGCCGCCCGACCTCGGCAGCGCCGCACAGCGCACGGCGATCGCCGCGCCGGCGAGCCCGGCGGGCATCACCGATCGCTCGACCAACGGCGACGGCCACCAGGCGGGCGCCCAGAAGACGATGGCCGAGATCGAGCGCCAGGCGATCCTCGAGACGCTCGAGCGGACCGATGGCAAGCGCACCGAGGCTGCGCGCCTGCTCGGGATCGGCCTGCGGACGCTGCAGCGCAAGCTCAAGGACTACAAGGAGCAGGGCTTCTACAACGAGTAGTCGCGGACCCGGTCGCGACGACGGGTCTCGTCGAGCGTTCGAGCCGGCGATCGAGGAGGAGCGATGGAGATTCCCGCCGACGTCCTGGTCCACAACGACACCCTCAACTTGAAGGGTGTCGCCGCTCGCCTGCTCCGCGTCAATGACGGCTACTACGAGATCAACCTGCAGTTCGGCGGCAACCTCCATCGCGTCCTGCTGCCGGTGGCGAGGACGGTGTTGATCCAGCAGGAGCCCGAGCCCAACGTCGTCGCCGACGCCGCCGAGATCGAACGCTAGCCTCCGATGTGCCCGCGCGCTCCGCGCGCTTCTTGGCACATCTCCGGCTAGCGATACCTCGCGGCTCCAAGCGCCTGCGGCGCGTCGCCGCGGACAGCCGTAAAACCGGATCTCCAATCCTTTGAGATCGGTACCTGTCCCCGATCTCCGGGCGGGTTTTGGGGCCTCAGCCGATCGCTTCGAGGATCTCGCGCACCGCCTGCCGGAAGCCCACCAGCACGGCTCGCGACACGATCGAGTGGCCGATGTTGAGCTCTTCGATCACCCCGTGCTCGGCGATCGGGCCGACGTTGCCGGTGGTCAGACCGTGTCCGGCGTACACCGCGAGACCAGCCGCGGCGCCGGCGTCGGCGATGGCCGCGATCTCGTCGAGCTCGCGTCGCGCGTCGTCACCGCTGGCCTTGGTGTAGCGGTCGGTGTTGATCTCGAAACCGCCGACGTTCTCCATCGCGGTGAGCGCCTCAAGCTGGTCGGGCTCTGGATCGAGGAAGATCGACACCGCGATCTCCTCCTGCACCAGGCTGCTCGCCGCGCGCTGGATCCGCCGCCGCTGAGTCAACAGGTCGAGCCCGCCCTCGGTGGTGATCTCGTCGGGGCGCTCCGGGACCAAGGTGACCTGGTGCGGCCGGACCTGGAGCGCGATTCGGAGCATCTCCTCGGTGGCCGCGATCTCGAGGTTGAGCTTGCCGCGGATCGCCTCGCGCAGGCGCGCGACGTCGGCGTCCTGGATGTGGCGGCGATCCTCGCGCAGATGCACGGTGATGCCCGCGGCGCCCGCCTCCTCGGCGAGCGTCGCGGCGTCGAGCGGGTCGGGGTAGCTGGCCCGCCGCGCCTGGCGCAGGGTCGCCACATGGTCGACGTTGACGCTGAGCGCGGCGCGGCGTCCGCTGGCCGATCCGGCGGCTTCCTCTGCTGTCCCTTGGCTCATTCGCACGCTCCGAGGCCGATCTCGCGTTCGATGACGGCGGCGAGCTCCTCGCTCCACGCCATCACCGAGTCGGAGTCGGGACCCTCGATCATGATGCGAGCAAGCGGCTCGGTGCCGCTGTAGCGCAGGACCAGCCGGCCCTCGTCCCCGAGCCGCTGGCCGATGTCGCGGGCAGCGCGCTCGACGGGCGCCAACGTCTCGAACGCTGGCTTGTGACGCACTCGGACGTTGCGCAGGACCTGAGGGAACCGCTCGAAACCGCCGAGCAGGTCGGAAACGCTGCGCCCTCCTGTCGCGACGATGCGGGCGACGGAAAGAGCCGTGAGCAGGCCGTCGCCGGTCGACGACAGCCCGAGGTGGACGACGTGCCCCGAGGACTCCCCGCCCAGCATCAGACCGCGTGTGCGAAGCGCCTCCACCACCTCGCGGTCGCCGACGTCGCAGCGATGGAGCGTGATGCCGACGCCCCGCAGAGCTCGAGCGAGGCCGAGGTTGCTCATGGTGGTGGCGACGACCTCGGGGGGCTCCAACAGACCGCGCTCGAGGAGATCGCGAGCCCAGACGAAGAGGATCTCGTCACCGTCGCGCACTGCACCGGTGTCGTCGATCATCACCACACGGTCGGCGTCGCCGTCGAAGGCGAAGCCGACATCGCAGCCGGCGGCCACCACCTGCCGCGCCAGCTCTTCGGGTGCAGTCGAGCCGCAGCCGAGGTTGACGTTGGTGCCGTCGGGATCTGCGCCCAGTTGGACGGGGACGACGGCTCCGAGCTCGGCCATCAGCGGCGGCGCCAGAAAGGTGGCCGCGCCGTTGCCGGTGTCGAGCGCGATCCGCAGCCCTTCGAGCGGCCGGGCTCCCAGACCCTCGCGGGCGGCGGCGGCCAACGAGGCGGCGTAGCGGTCGATCGGCTCGGCGACGGTGGAAAGCACTGCCGGGGAGAGCTCTCTCTTCGCGCCCGCCGCCACCCGGGCCTCGAGCTCGCGCTCGACGGTGACGCCCAGCTTGAAGCCGCTGGAGTCGAGGATCTTGATGCCGTTGTCGGGATGGGGATTGTGGCTGGCCGAGATCACGACGCCGGCGGCGGCCTCCAGCTCGCGGACGGCGAAGGCGACGCCCGGGGTCGGGATGACCCCCAGCCAGACCGCGTCAGCGCCCGCTGCCTGGAGCGCGCCGACGACCCACGTCGCGAGCTCCGAGGTGCTGTCGCGGGTGTCTCCTCCGACCACCACCCGAGCGCCACCCACCGCCGCAGCGTCCTGCACCGCGCGCCGGCCGATCTCCCAGGCGACGCGCTGCACGGTGTCGCGATCGAGAGGCGGCTCGTTGAAGGCGCCGCGGATGCCGTCGGTGCCGAAAAGGCGTGGGGGAGGGCTCACGGGTCGGACTCGGGCGGCGAGGACTGTCCGGGGGTGGTCATCGGGACCTCGACGGTGACGACGTTGGCGCCCACCACGCGCGTGTCGGGGTCCTCCACGGTCACGCGGGCGTTCTCTCTGAAGGTGAGGCCGTGCCGCGTCAGATCGATCGGCTCGGTGCGCGCGCGGTCGAGCAGCTCGACCTTCTGGCGCGGGCCCTCGATGTTGACGGTGGCCGGCACCACCACGATCTTGTCGCGTTGCACGCGCGCGCCGGCCGCGGGCTCGCCCCTGAAGTCGGGGATGACCTCGACCTCCTTGGTGATTCGCTCGTCGATCAGCAGGGTCAGGCGCTCGGGGCTCAGGCCGGTGACCTCGAGGCCCTCCGGCACCGTCACGTAGGTGAGGCCCAGAGGCACCACGTTCGGCGCGTTGGTGTCGACCGGATCCGGGAACGGCACCTCGACGTCGATGTCGCCGGGCCGCAGGTTTCTCACCTGCTCCTCGGGACCGCGGAGGCGCACCTGCACCCGCTGTGCCGGGTTGAGGATCATGAAGCCTTCGCGCACCTCGTAGGAGACCACGCCCTCGAGCTCACGCTCGATCCGGGGCTCGGTGCGGCGCTCGAGGTCGGGGAGATAGGAGGCGAAGAACCAGGCGACGATCGCGGCGGTCAGCGCCAGGAGCTGCAGCGGCCAGAGCCTCTCCGATCTCGGCTTCATCGCCGCTCAGGCCCTCGCCGGCGAAGGGGTGGGGCTCGGCTCGTCGCTGTCGCCTCCCAGGTGGCGCTCGAGCTGACGGTGCAGGTCGTCGCCGTCGAGCCGCTCGTTGAGCTGGCCGCCGATCGCGAGCGAGATCACGCCTCTCTCCTCGGAGACCACGACCGCGATCGCGTCGGTCTCCTCGGTGATGCCGAGCGCGGCCCGGTGGCGGGTGCCGGATCGGATCGACAGACCGGGATTGCTCGACAGCGGCAGGAAGCAGGAGGCGGCCGCGACCCGGCGCCCCTGCACGATGACGGCGCCGTCGTGCAGCGGGGTCGCCGGATTGAAGATCGTCAGCAACAAGTCGAAGGAGAGCTCGGCGTCGAGCACGATGCCGTTCTCGATGTACTCGCGCAGCCCCTGCTGGCGCTCGATGACGATCAGCGCCCCGATCTTCTTGGAGGCGAGCGAGGTCGCCGCGTGCACGATCTCGCGAACCCCGGACTGGCGCTCCGCCGCGAGCCGATTGAGCGGGTTCTTGCCGAAGGCGGTGAGCGCGCGACGGATCTCGTTCTGGAACAGGATGATCACCGCGAACGGCAGGATGATGAAGAAGGCGTTGAGCACCGCCTCCAGCGTCTCCAGCTCGAAGGTGCGGGCGAGGAACGCCACCCCGACCAGCATCAGGATGCCGACCAGGACCTGGACGGCGCGCGTCCCCCGGATCAGGAGCAGCAGGTTGTAGACGATGAGAGCGACCGCCAACACGTCGATCACGTCCCGCAGGCTGATCGTCTGGAAGAAGTCGCTGAGGCTCAACCGTCTACTGTGCTCTCGAGGTGGCCTCGGTCGGTGTCATCGTCGGGTCCGACAACAGAGGTTGCTGCTAACGGGAGCCCTTGCTGTCCTGGAGCTTGCCGTCCCGAAGACCTGCTGAATCGGACGGCCGCGCCCGTCGCTGCGCCGCGGCCACCTCCGGCGAGGCCTCGTCATCCTCCACGTCGTTCTTGTCGCGGGAGCCGCGCGCCGCCTTCTCCGCCGCCTCGCGCGCGCGCCGGCCGACCGTCTCGCTCGCCGTGGCTCGCTCGCCGGCCTCCTCCGAGCGCGCCTCATCGGCGGCGCTCACCGGCTCCGGAGTGATCGGCTTGGGCAGCGCGATCGGCGAGCGCTTCGGGCGGATGTCCTTGCCCGTCAGCTCCTGGATCACGTCGTAGACGTGCGCCCCGTCGAGCGACTCGTGCTCGAGCAGCTCCTGAGCGATGCGCTCGAGCACGTCGCGGTGGTCGGTGAGGATGCGGGTCGCGGTCTGGTGTCCTTCGGTGACGATCTGGGAGACCTGCTCGTCGATGCGGATCGCGGTGTCCGGGCTGTAGTCGGAGCGTTGCTGGAAGTCTCGGCCCAGGAAGACCGGCTCGCTCTTCTCACCGAAGGACAGGGGCCCGAGCTCCGACATGCCCCATTCGCAGACCATCTGCCGTGCCAGGTCGGTGGCGCGCTCGATGTCGTTGCCGGCGCCCGTGGTGATGTCGTCCTGGGTCAGCTCCTCGGCGACGCGCCCGCCCATCAGGATCGCGATCTGCGCCGTGACGTAGGTCTTCTTGTAGGTGTACTTGTCCTCGGTCGGGAGCTGCATGGTGAGGCCGAGGGCGCGCCCGCGGGGAATGATGGTGATCTTGTGGAGGGGATCGGCTCGGGGCAGGAAGGCGGCGACCACCGCGTGCCCCGCCTCGTGGTAGGCCGTGATCTCCTTCTCCTCCTCGGTGAGCACCATCGACTTGCGCTCGGCGCCCATCAGGACCTTGTCCTTGGCGAACTCGAAGGCCGCCATGTCGACCGCCTTCTGGTTGCGCCGCGCCGCGATCAGAGCCGCCTCGTTGACCAGGTTGGCGAGATCGGCGCCCGCGAAGCCGGGGGTGCCCCGCGCGATGATCTCGAGGTCGACGTCGTCGTCGAGCGGGACGCTACGGGAGTGCACCTGCAGGATGCCGAGCCGGCCGGCGATGTCCGGGCGGTCGACGACCACCCGGCGATCGAAGCGGCCGGGGCGCAGCAGCGCCGGGTCGAGAACGTCCGGGCGGTTGGTGGCCGCGATCAGGATCACGCCCTCGTTGGTCTCGAAGCCGTCCATCTCGACCAGGAGCTGGTTGAGGGTCTGCTCGCGTTCGTCGTGGCCGCCACCCAGCCCGGCGCCGCGGTGGCGGCCGACCGCGTCGATCTCGTCGATGAAGATGATGCAGGGGGCGTTCTTCTTGCCCTGCTCGAACAGATCACGGACGCGGCTGGCGCCGACGCCGACGAACATCTCGACGAAGTCGGAGCCCGAGATCGAGAAGAACGGGACGTTGGCCTCCCCGGCGATGGCGCGGGCGAGCAGGGTCTTGCCGGTGCCGGGCGGGCCCATCAGGAGCACGCCCTTGGGGATCTTGCCGCCGAGCTTCTGGAACCGCTGCGGGTCCTTGAGGTAGTCGACGATCTCGGAGAGCTCCTCCTTCGCCTCCTCGACGCCTGCGACGTCCTTGAAGGTCACCTTCTTGCCGCTGGTCGACAGCAGCTTCGCCTTGCTCTTCCCGAACGACAGCGCCCGGTTCCCGCCGGTCTGCATCTGGCGCATGAAGAAGATCCACAGGCCGATGATCAGCAGGATCGGTCCCCAGCTGAAGAGCAGCGTCAGCAGCGGGCTCTCCCGCTGCGGCTCGGCGTAGATCTCCACCCGCTTCTCGTTCAGGAGATCGACCAGACCGTCCCACGGCGGAAGCTGGCTGGTGAACTCGTCGTTGCGGTCGGGTGCGATTCCCGGCTTGAACTTGCCGGTGAGCTTGTCGCCCTGGATCGTGACCTGCGACACCTTCTCCTGTCGGACCAGGGTCAGGAACTCGCTGAAAGAGATGTCCTTGCCCGCGCTCCGGCCCTGCTGGAAGAAGTTGATCAGCAGGATGACCATCAGGAACACGATGGCCCAGAGCAGCAGAGTCTTGAGAGTCGAGCTCAACAGTTAACCTCGGTCGATTCGCCTCGGTCGATGGCCTCGGTCGGTGCGACGGGTGGAAAGATGCGAGATTCCGCCGCCTTTCGGTGATGCGGTGCCTCCGGAAGGGACAACGCAGCAGCTCCGAGTGCGATTCCGCTCTAATGCCGGACCGGACCCGGCGCGGCCAAGCGGGGAAGATGGACGTGATCGGCGGGGGCCGTGGCCGCCGCCGCAACCTACGGAGTATATGGGAAAGCCGTTTTCGTGGCTCGACGGCACCCCAAAGACCGGGATGCGCCCCGCCGTTCGTCCTCGACCTTCGGCGGTGGCTCGCTGCCGGTCCGATCGACGCTCAGGCGTTGCGGAAGCGAAGCCGTCCGCCGCTGGCCTCGAGCGACTTCGACGGTCCCCAGTCGCATCGGGCACGGCCGTGGCGCTCGAGCTGGCGCAGCAGTTCCGCGACCGCGCGCCGAGAGGGCGGAAAGGACTCCCCGCTCCGCTCGCCGAGCAACGCGACGCACCAGTGCCGGAGCGGATCGGGGAGCGTCAGGAGCCTCTCGACCGACAGCGAGGGCAGCCGGTCGCCGGTCGCACAGCGAAGCTCCACGGCAGCTTCGAGTCGCAGGTCGATCCGCCGGCGGCTCGAGGAGGCGAGGCGGGAGATGCTTCCCGCCAGATCGGAAGGAGCGGTGCCGGCGCCCCGAGAAAGCGCCGGCAGCAGCCGATGCCGGACGCGGTTGCGGGCGTGAGCCAGCGAGTCGTTGGTGGGGTCGAGAACGGGGGTCAGCTCTGGGTGCTCGGCCAGCGCGGCGCGGAGCAGCGCGCGATCGGCCTCGAGCAGCGGGCGCAGTACGCCGCCCAACCTCGAGCGGATGCCTCGGAGCCCGCGGAGGCCGGAGCCCTGGCGGATTCGTAGCAGCAGGGTCTCGAGCTGGTCCTGGCGATGATGGGCGGTCAGGATCCAGGCCGCATCCAACCGCCGCCGCTCGTGCTCCAGGAGGCGGTAACGCTCGGCACGAGCCTCCGCCTCGACGCTGCGTCCGGGTCGCGGGCCGCGCGCCGAGGAGCGGCAAAGGCAGGGGACACCGAGCTGATCGGCGAGGCGCTGCGCCGCCCGAGCGCGTCGCGGCGAGTCGGCGTCGAGCCCGTGATCGACGTGGATGGCCCACAGCGGCAGGTCGCGGCGGGCCGCCAGCCGCCTCGCCGCCAGCAGCAGCGCCGTCGAGTCCGGGCCACCGGAGAAGGCGACCAGCAGGCCGCGACCGTGGCTTGCGGGCTGTCGGGCGAGTGCCGTTCTCAGCAGGCGCTCGAGCCCACCGAGCGCCGAGCCTTGTGAGCGGTCGCCTCCGTGCGCCGAGGTCTGCGAGCGGTCGCCGAAGTCGACCGCGGAGCTTTGCGAGCGCTCGGCGAGCGCCGAGGTCAGGCTGACTGCGCTCAGGACCTCGACCATGCTCGTGCTGGAAAGAATGGATGGTGGTGGCGGTGGAGGGACTTGAACCCCCGACACAGTGGATATGAGCCGCTTGCTCTGACCAACTGAGCTACACCGCCGAAGAAGACCCGCGGAACCGACGACCGGCTCGTCGAGGACCAGCCGTTGCGCTGGGATCGCGACCATCCGGCCGCGGCGCGCCACGCATCGTGAACGGCGCAGTGCGCCGCCCTCGCGAGCCGCGCAGTATAACCGCGAGTCCCGGATCGAGCGGTGGATTCGAGCCGCGGCCAGGCCTCGTCCGGCGCCGGCGAACGACAAGGACCGAAGGCTGGAGAACCCGTGCCGCCGGGAAGCGCCCAGCCGGGGACGACGCCAGCAGCGCAGACCCGCCGCGCCACGGGGTGACGGTCCTGCTCTCAGCCCGGTTGCCCGTGTTGCTCCTGCTGCGCAGTACGGACCGCGGCAGGTTTGCGCCCGACCTTACGGCCTGGCTGCGCTGCCGTGGCTCGGACCGCGGGAGCCTGCTACGGATCGCGGAGCGGAAACGTCAACGCAGGGCGGCCTGGCAGCTGCTGAAGCGGCCGAAGAACTGGAGCATCGAGCTCGACAGCGTGGCGTGGTTCAGTCGATAGACCACGTTCTGTCCCTGTCGCTGGTCGATGACCAGGTCCGCCTCCTTGAGCACCGAGAGATGACGAGAGATGGTCGGCTGCGACAGCTCGAAGTTGTCGACGATCTCGCCGACGTTGCGCTGGCGCTCCTCCAGCAACTGGAGGATCTGCTGGCGCGTGCTGTCGGAGAGCGCCTTGAAGACCTTCGTCATCTGACGCAGGTTGCGAGTCTCGCCGCTCTCGAGCTGCGCGTCGAAAGTGTTGCTGGTCATGGCTTGTGCTTGCATGGCACCGTCTCCCGTCGGACTCCACCGCCGCCCCGTCCTGGAGCGGCCTTTGCCGGTATGGCCCCTCTCCCGAGACCTCGGGCCCGGGCGGGCGGCTCGAGGGATTCGGAGGCCGAGTTCACGGAACGGAGTATAGGGCATCGTGCCTGACAAAATCTTGAAAAGTGCACTCTAAGTGGGCGATCACCGACCATGAAATGAGCACATACGTACAGTTTTGCGAATATTCGAACGTCTGGGAGCCCTGGCAGCGCGCGGGCTTGCCTCGGCTGGGGCCTGGCTTCCGGTCGAGCCAGCTGCGGCAGTTACGACCTCGCGAGATGGGCGTGACGAGCCCGACCTCGACCTCGACCTAGCGCCCGAGCCCGGCCTCCGGGCGCCGTTCGAGTCCAGTCGCGGCGGCGTCTCCACCGGAAGTCTCCAGAGCTCCTACGTCTCGAGGAGATCGGTTCGACCTTTCTGGGCGTTGCCGCCGCAGAGCGGCCGCCCCAGCCGCGCGTGCTCCTGGGCGGCGCGCTCGATGGTCTTGCAATCCTTGGGGGAGAGAGAGCGCCGGCCCGGCGCGCGGGGAGCCCTCGCCGAGACACGACTCGGACAGGCGCAGAGTGCCCTGGACGAGGCTCCTCGACGCGTCGACTCGGCGCTGCGAAGCCTCAACCCGAGAAGCGCGCGGCGACCGCCTCCCAGTCGACCACGTTCCACCAGGCGTCGAGGTAGTCGGGACGCCGATTCTGGTAGCGCAGGTAGTAGGCGTGCTCCCACACGTCGACGCCCAGGATCGGAGTCTTGCCCTCCATCAAAGGCGAATCCTGGTTCGGGCGGGCGAGGATCTCGAGCCCCGAGTCCCCCTCGACCAGCCAGCCCCAGCCGCTACCGAACTGTCCGGCCGCCGCCGCCTTCAGCTTGGCCTTGAAATCCCCGAAGCTGCCGAAGGCGGAGTCGATCGCGTCGGCGAGGGAGCCGCTCGGCTCGCCGCCGCCGCCGGGACCCATCACCTCCCAGAACAGCGTGTGGTTGGCGTGGCCGCCGCCGTGATTGCGCACCGCGGTCCTGATCTTTTCGGGAACCGAGTCGATGCCGCGGAGGAGCTCCTCGACCGACTTGCCGGCGAGGTCGTCGTGTCCTTCGAGCGCCTCGTTCAGTTTGGAGACGTAAGCGGCGTGGTGCTTGTCGTGGTGGATCTCCATGGTGCGGGCGTCGATGTGAGGCTCGAGTGCGTCGAAGGCATAGGGGAGATCTGGGACTTTGTGCATGCCCTGGAGGTCCTTTCGCGTCGTGTCCGGCCCCCCACCGCTCGCACAGTGCAGGGCCCGTCGTTGAGGTGAAGGCTGGCGGCACGTTCCGAAGCGACGCTGTCCGCCCGCTGCCCGCCGATGAGTCGGCGGGGCCTGTGCGGTTCCGATTGTGGCACGACCTGGGAGAGCGAGCGACGGCGGCGTTCTCGGGACCCTTCGACGGGCCAGCCTCCGTTGACTGGGCGGAGAGGCTCGTCCTAGAATCCCTTCTCCGCGCCGGGTGTGCCCGGGCGGCCCGAGCGGCGGGCGGGGGGGTTAGCTCAGCGGTTAGAGCACCTGCCTTACACGCAGGGGGTCGTGGGTTCGAATCCCCCACCTCCCACCACTGGGAGTTCCGCTTCGACCGCCGCGAGAACTGATTGGGGACCGGGGTCGTAGTTCAGCTGGTTAGAATGCCGGCCTGTCACGCCGGAGGTCGCGGGTTCGAGTCCCGTCGGCCCCGCCACCCAACAAATGCCGCGTCCGGGGATTCCCCGTGGGCGCCTCGGACTGCAGGAAGACCGCGATGCGCGACAAGATCAAGCTCGTCTCGAGTGC